>JAIVJI010000032.1:66223-111737 GCA_020200135.1 Acidobacteriota bacterium
TGCGGTAGAGCTGGATGAAGACCTCCTGCGCGAGGTCCTCGGCCTCGGCCGTGTTCGCCGTCATCCGCAGGCACAGGCTGTAGACGCGCCGCGAGTGCCGCGAGTACAGCTCCTCGAACGCCGGCATGTCGCCCGACGACGCGGCGCGCGTCAGCTCGAGGTCACTCGCTCTCTCTTTCTCGAACTCGGGTGTCGTCACGTCTCCGAGCGTCCGGCCCAGCAGAAGGTCGCCCGTCCTCAACTCACAACTCTCCGCTTTGAACGTCACTGTGACGCGCCCGCCTTTTGTCGAGTTTGAAAAGCTTCCCCGGTCCGCGTGCGGCCCGCCGCGTACGTCTGGAGGCCCTGTCCGCCGGGTCTATACGCGACTGTGATGCGGGGCGCGGCGCGCGTCGTTGCCCTAACCGCCTGAAATCAAGGTATTCCGGCGGCCGCGCGCCCGTGTTCCGCCACGGCGCGGCCGGCCGCCCGGATTCTAGCACACGCGCCCGCCGAGGCGTGCCGCCGCCCCGTCCGGGACTTGCGCCGCTTCAGCTCACGCTCTCGGCGCTGTAGCGCGCGATGAGGCCGGTGCGGACGGCGTGTCGGTGTACGCGCGCGAAGAGCCAGCAGACGAGCAGGATGTAGACGCACGCGAGCAGCGCGCCCCAGCCGAGCGACGACCAGGAGGCCGCGCCGCCCGCGACGACCGCGCGCATCCCCTCGAAGACGTACGAAGGCGGGAGCAGACGCGACACGCCGCGCATCCACGCCGGCAGCGTCGAGAGCGGGTAGAAGACGCCCGCGAACGGCGAGACGAGCGCCGGCAGCGGCCACACAAACCACTCCGAAGCGGGGCCGAACCTGAGCACCACGGCCGTCCCGACGATGCCGAGCGCGACGCCGGTCAGGAAGAGCACGAGCATGAAGGGCGCGAGCAGCAGCCCGTAAGCCGCGAACGAGAGGCCGAACACCGCCCCCGCCAGCAGGAGCATCACCGCCAGCCCGACGGCGCTCGTGGCGACGCTGGACAGCACCAGCCCCGCGAGGTACTCGGAGATTTTGAGCGGCGAGGCGAAGAAGTTGAGGAAGTTGCGCGCCCAGACGTCTTCGAGGAAGGCCGTCGTCACGCCGTGCATCACGCGCGCGAAGAAGTCCCAGAGCAGCACCGCGCCGAGGAGCGCCGGGACGAAGTTGAAGCCCGGCGAGGCGACCGTGTTGAGGTAGCGCGTGATGAAGCCCCACAGGATGATGTCGACGGCGACCCACGCGAAGAGCGGCAGCACGCGCGCCGCGCTGCCGCGCATGAGGTAGAGCTGCCGGACGAAGACCGCCGCCGCGCGCCGCGCCTTCATAAGCCCCCGCCGAGGCCGAGCGACAGGGGCTCGCGCGCCACCGTGATGAAAAGCTCTTCGAGCGACGCGCGCCCGTGCTCGCGCGGGAGCGCGCGCGGGTCGCCTTCGAGCAGGATGCGCCCCTTCGAGAGGAAGAGCACGCGGTCGCAGACCTCCTCGACCTCGTACATGTTATGCGAGGTCCAGAGCACGCCGCCCTCCCCGCGCGAGGCGAAGCCGCGCATCCGCGCGCGTATGTCGCGCGCCGACGAAGGGTCGAGCGAGGCGGTCGGCTCGTCGAGCAGCAGGAGGTGCGGGCGGTTGAGCATCGCCTTGGCGAGCGCGACGCGCGTCTGCTCGCCCGAGGAGAGCACGCCGCACTTCGTGTCGCGGAAAAGGCGGAGGTCGAACTCTGCGAGCAGCTCGTCGATGCGCGCCTGAAGCCGCGCGACGCCGTAGATCATGCCGAAGACGCGGAGGCTCTGCGCGACGGTGAGGTTGCCGGGCAGCGGGGCGTAGACGGCAGCGAAGTTCGTGCGGCCGAGCGCGCGCGAGCGCTCGCGGCGGACGTCGATGCCCTCGATGAAGACGGCGCCGGCGGTCGGCTCCAGGACGCCGAGAATCATGCTGATGGTCGTGGTCTTCCCCGCCCCGTTCGGCCCGAGCAGGCCGACGATCTCGCCCGGGCGCACGTCGAACGTGACGGCCTCGACCGCGACCGTCGCGCCGTAAGTCTTGCGCAGCCCCTCGACCGAGAGCACCCCGGGCGCGGGCGCCGCCCCGCCTGCTTCCGTCTTCCTCATCCGAATTTCCGCCGTTTCGCCTTTGAAGACATTGTGGCACGGGGCGTGGAGTCCCGCCACCCGGCGCCCGCCGCGTCGTCCTAACCCGGACGCGGACGGGGGGCGGGTCGGCGCGGCGAAGACGACGCCGAAGCCGACCCCGCTCATGTGGTACTTCACGCGGCCGCTCAGGCGCAGCCAGCGGTTGTCGGGCATCCAGACCCTCACGAAGAGGTCTTGCCCCTCGATGACGATGGCCTTCGTCTTCACGAAGCACTCGCGGAGCCCGATGCTCGTGATGGTGCCGCTGCGCGGGGCGTCCGGCGTCGGCCCGAAGGCGCAGGATAACTCGGAGAGGAAGCGCGTCTTTTCTTTGACTTCAATCATGGCGTTCGTGTCCTTCGCGTCCCGGTGCCCGTGCGGCGGCTAGTCGGAGGGGACCAGCCTGGTGGTCTTGACGCCGATGTCGGGGGCGGGCGCCGGCGCGGGCGGCTTCTCGGGCATGTGGAGCTTGCGCACGTTCTCGTTGGTCTCGACGATGATCTTCTCGGCGTCCGAGGCGCTCGAAGGCCGCGAGAAGTAGTAGCCCTGCCCGTACTCGCAGCGCAGGTCGCGCAGAATCTTGAGCTGCTCCTTGGTCTCGACGCCCTCGGCCACCACGTCCATCCCGAGGTTCTGCGCGAGCATGACGATGGTGCGGACGATCTCGACGTTCTCCGTGTTGTTCGCCATCCGCGTCACGAACGAGCGGTCGATCTTGAGCGTGTCGATGGGGAAGCGGTGGAGGTAGGAGAGGCTGGAGTAGCCGGTGCCGAAGTCGTCGATGGCGAGCCCGACGCCGAGGTCTCGGAGCTGGCGGAGCATCTCGGTCGCGGCGTCGATGTTATCCATCACGGCGCCCTCGGTGATCTCGAGCTTGAGCTGGCGCGGGTTGAGCCCCGTCCGGCGCAGCACGTCGTCCACCTGCGCGATGAGCATCATGTGGTTGAACTGCTTGGCCGACAGGTTGACGCTCATGAAGAAGGGCGACGCCTGCGGGAACTTCTCCTGCCACTCGCGCATCTGCCGGCACGCCTCGAAGAGCGCCCACTCGCCGAGCTGGATGACCTGCCCCGTCTCCTCGGCGATGGGGATGAAGTCGAGCGGCGAGATGATCCCGCGCTCGGGCTGGTGCCAGCGCACCAGCGCCTCGAAACCGCAGAGCTTGAAGTTGTCGAGCGAGACGATGGGCTGGTAGAGCAGGTAGAACTGCTCCTGCTCCAGAGCCCTCCGCAGGTCGGTCTCGATCTGGAGGAGGTTGACGGCCGAGGCGTGCATGCCGTGGTCGAAGACGACGTGGCGCGCCTTGCCCAAAGACCTCGCGCGGTACATCGCCGTGTCGGCGTCGCGCAGGATGTCCTCGGGGTCGGAGTAGCTCCCCGTCCCGGCGGCCACGCCGATGCTCATCGTCGTGAAGACCTCGCGGCCGCTCAGCACGATGGCCGCCCCGACCTCCCTCTGGATGCGCTCGGCGACGGCGACGGCCTCCGCCTCGTCCGCGAGGTCGTCGAGCAGGATGATGAACTCATCGCCGCCCACGCGCGCGACCGTGTCGCCCTCGCGCAGGCAACGCTCCAGCCGCCGCGCCACCTCGACCAGGAGTTGGTCGCCCGCGACGTGGCCGAGCGAGTCGTTGATGACCTTGAAGCGGTCGAGGTCGAGGAAGAGGACGGCGAAGCGGCGCGTCGAGACGCGCTTGGCGCGCGCGATGGTGAGCTTGACGTGGTCGGTGAAGAGCGCGCGGTTCGGCAGCCCCGTCAGCGGGTCGTGGAAGGCGTCGTGGCGCAGTCGCTCCTCGGACTGCTTGCGCTGGGTGACGTCCTGGAGTTGGATGACGAGGTAGGTCTCGTCGTCGCCCGGGTCCTGAAAGCGCGCGACGTTCCAGAGCGCCCAGACCAGCTCGCCGTCGCGGCGCTGGTGCCGCACCTCGGTCTGGAGGAAGTCGGAGCGCTGCCTGAGCATGCTCTTCAACGCGGCGAGCGCCGGCCCGAGGTCGTCCTTGTGCGTGATCCCCTTCAGGCTCGAATGCATCAGCTCCGACTCGGTGTAGCCGAGGAAGGCGCTGAGCGAGCGGTTGACCCACAGGAGCTTGCCCTTGGCCGAAAGGATAGCCATGCCGATGGCCGCGTGCTCGAAGGCCGCGCCGAAGGCGTGCGTCGCCGTGAACTGCGCGAGCCCCGCGCCCGGCGGCCACGCGTGCGGCGTCGCCGAGCCGGCGCGGTGCGCGTGGCGGAGCGCGTCCACGGCCGCGCAGGCGGCGGCGACCCCGATCAGCACGTCGAGCGCGAGCCCGGCCGGAACCTGCGCCGCGAGCACCGCGACGGCCGAGGTCAAAAGGTATGACGTGAACGTCCAGGCGAGCGCGTCGAGGTAAGCGCGCGGCCACGCGCGCGACACCGCCCCGCCCCGGCCGTAGGCCGTGAGCGGCGCCGACTCCGCCGCGGCCTGCGCGAAGGAGAAGAAGAGCGCGGCGAGCGCCGCCGTGTAAGGCGAGACGTGTGGCGGTGCCGCGCCGGTCAGGGCCGAGAACGCGAACCCCGCGAGGACGGTCGCGGCCGCGGCGGGCGCCGAGTCGTAGAGCAGCGAGGCGCCGTCGCGCGCGAGCCTGAGCGCCGAGACGACGGCGGCGGCCGCCGCGAGCGGCGCGGCCGCCGGGAAGCCGTAGAGCAGCGCCGTCAGCAGCACGAACGCGGCCGAGGCGGGGACGGCGTTAGCGGCGTAGGGGACTTTGATGTAGAACCGCGTCCCTATCGTCAGCGCGCAGAAGGCGAGCAGGAGATAACGCGCCTCCAACAGCAGTCGCGCCGAGGCGGGGAGCGAGACGGCCAGCGCAGCCAGCCCGAGTGCGGCGGCCGCGAGCACGTAGGCGCGCGCCGGCCGCTTCGTGTAGGTCAGAATCATCGTTGAGTTATCTCGGCTTTCGGGCCGCCATGGGGACGTGTCGGGGGACGTGTCGGCGGGGTGACAAAACGCGGCAGCCCGCGTGTGACAAACCGCGTCACCGGACGCCACCGGCGGGCCGCTTTCGCCGCGTCGCGCGGACGACCCGAAGAAAAAATCCCGACGACTGCGAGCCGCGCGCCGCGTCGGACGGAATGCCGGCAACCCGGCCGGGCGGCATACGGCTTGTAGTCAGAAGCTTGAAGTGTAGACGCACGGGTGCGTCCCTCGACTCTTCTCAGCCCGTCCCGAACCCGAAGGCGAAGTCGCCCTACACACTATGACCACCCAGGAAGAAACATACGCCCCCGCCGCCGTCGCAGAGACGGCCACCTTCGAGGTCGCGCCCGCGCCCTCGCTTGAGGACGCGCCGCCGCTCCTGCTTGAGTGCGAGCCGACGCCCTTCTTCGAGGAAGTGCCGCCGACCCCGACGCTCGAAGTCGCCCCGCCGCCCGCGCCCGCGCGTCCAGCACGCAAGACGGCGGCCCCTAACGTCAACGCGCCCGACCCGTTCGCGGTCGGCGTGCGCCTGTTGAGGATGGCGCCGGCCTGGCTGCTCTTAGTGACCGTCCTCTGCGGCGCCCTCGTCTTGCTGCTCGGCTGGGTGAGGGGTGACGGCGACGCCTCCGCGCTCGGGCTTTCCGCGAAGCAGAACGACGCACGGGCCGCGCAGACCAGTCCGAAACCCGAAGCCCCCGCGCCGAAGCCGGCCGCCGCCGACTCGCCCGAAGTGGCGACGCCCGCCGCCGCGGCTCCCGCCCCGAACGACGTGCCCGACGCGCCGCCCGCGCAGGCCGCCGCGCCCGCTCCGGCTCCGGCCGAACAGCCCGCGCCCCCCGCCCCGAAGGCGGTCGAGACGGCGCAGCCCGCACAGCCCGACGACGCGGGCGCGAAGTTCACCGTGCAGGTCGGCTCCTACAACAACCAATCCGAGGCCAACGAGCACGTCTCGCGTCTGAGGGCGGCCGGGTTCGACTCGCGCTCGGCGGCGGTCGAGCTGCCCGGTCGCGGCACCTGGCACAGGGTGCAGGTCGGCCGCTTCGCCGAACGCGCCGAGGCGTCGAAGACCGTCGCGCAGTTGCGCGCGAAGGGCGCCGCCGCCGGCGCGCTCGTCGCCCCTTTGCAGTAACACGCCGCCCCTCTGCGGTAACTCGAACGCCCCTGCAAGAATCCTCTTCGGCGCGGAGATGTTGACAGCCTTGCCCAACCACAGGATGACCGACGAGGCCCGCCCCGGCGCGGCCTCGTCGCGCTTTGAGGCGGCCTCGGCGCACTTCGAGCTCGTCGAGAGCTACGCGCGTTTCTTCGCGCGCCCCGAGGTGCGCCTGCGCTTCCTCAACAACACGCTCTCGCTCCAGGCGCGGCGCCAGGCGCGGCTGGAAGAGGCGCTCGCCCGCCGGCCTTTCCTGCGAAAACTGCCCTTTCACGGGAAAATTCTGAGCCTTTCGCTCTACGGGCTCATCTTCGGCGAGGTCGAGCGGCTGCTGCCTTCAGACTCGGGCGACAAGCGCGGGCTGTTGGGACTGCACAAGCAGGCGCCGCTCTCGGCGCGCGTCCTCTACCGCTGCTACCAGTACCGCCGCGCGCTCTACGCGCTCTCGGCCGTCGCGTGCCTGGCGCTCTGCTTCGTCGGCTACAAGGGGGCGGCGTGGACGGTCGGGCGCGCCAACCGGTACCTCGCCGGGCGCTACAAGATGGTCGAGCGCGTCTACGCGGGCGAGAAGTCTTCGGTGGCGACGGGGCTCGCCGAGCGCCTGCCGTCATACCAGCCCGAGAAGGTCTGGATGGTCGAGCAGGGCGACGGCTTCGAGCGCTACAGCAACGGCGCGCGCATCATCAACTCCTACGAGACCGCCAACCGCCCGCGCCGCTACCTGACCTTCGACGCGGGCGCGCCCAAACCCCAGGGCGACGCGCAGACGGCGCCCGTCGGCATCGTCTACCACACCTCTGAGAGCGACCTCGTCCCCTTCATCAAGGACAACAGCGGCTCCATCGAGTACCGCTCGAAGAACCTGCTGGGCTACATCCGCGAGCACAAGTCGTATCACTACCTCATCGACCGCTTCGGCCAAATCCACCGCGTCGTGCGCGACGAGGACGCGGCCTTCCACGCCGGGAACTCGGTCTGGTCGGACGGGCGCGCGACCTTCGTGGGACTCAACGAGAGCTTCCTCGGCGTCGCCTTCGAGACGAAGACGGACGCGGGCGAGGGCGAGCGGTTGACCGAGGCGCAGGTGCTCGCCGGGCGCCTGCTGACGCAGGTGCTGCGCAGCCGCTACCAGATCGCGGACGCCAACTGCACCGCGCACGGCATCGTCTCCATCAACCCCTCGAACGGCCGCATCGCGTTCCACCACGACTGGGCGCGCGGCTTCCCGTTCGAGGCGATGGGGCTCTCGGACAAGTACGCCGTCCCGCCGGCGTCAGTCGCCGAGCTGGGGTTCGGCTACGACCCGGGGACGGCCGCGAAGCTCGGCGGGAGCGTCTGGCCGGGCGTCGCGACGGCCGAGGGCGAGTTCGCGCGGCGCGCCGAAGCCCAGGGCGTAGACCCCGACGACCTGCGGGGCCGGATGCGCTCGCTCTACCGCGAGAGGATGAGCGCGCAGCGCGCCCTGCTTCGCGATGTCGGGGCGCGGGAATCTTCCGAGGAGGCCGGCCCCGGTTCCTGAAAGTCGTCCCCCCGATTTCTGGAAGTCGACACACCCCGCTTCCAGAAAGGCACACGCATTGCAAGCATCGAGGCTGACGCGGCGGCTCCACCGCCGCCACGCCAGACCCGCAGACAGTCTTTCCGACAGACCGTCCCTTAAAAAATTTTTTCACCCCCTCAGAGGAGATGACCATGGAAGAGAAAAATCAGGCCCCGGCCGGAACGAAGACTGAAGCGGCGGAGGCTAAGGCCGGCCCCGTCGGGCTCGACATCGGCACGAGCCGCATCGTGGTCGCCGACGGCCCCGACGGCGAGCGCCGCCGCTCGCAGCTCAACGCCTTCGTCCCCGTGCCCGTGTCCGAGATGGCCGAGAACATGCTCCGGCAGCGCGGGATGGTCTACGAGCGCAACTGCAAGAACCTCTACGTCTACGGCAACGACTCCGACTTCTTCGCCAGCTTCCTCGACACCGACGCGCGCCGGCCGATGAGCGAGGGGCTGATCAACCCGAAGGAGGAGAACAGCCAGCACATGATCCAGCGCATCATCCAGATGATGGTGCCGCGCGCCAGGAAGAACGAGGTGCTCTGCTTCAGCGTCCCCGGCAAGGGCGACGGCGTCAACGGCAACCTCGTCTACCACGAGGCCGTGCTCAAGCAGTTCCTCCAGTCGCTCGGCTACAACGCCAAGTCCATCAACGAGGGGCAGGCCGTCGTCTTCTCCGAGTTGCAGGACGAGAACTTCACCGGCATCGGCCTCTCTTTCGGCGGCGGGATGTGCAACGTCTCGGTCTCGTTCATGTCGATGCCGATGATCACCTTCAGCGTGCCGAAGGGCGGCGACTACATCGACCGCAACGTGGCCGAGGTGATGGGCGAGAGCAACACGACCAAGGTGCGGCTCTTCAAGGAGGAGAAGCTCGACCTCTCGCGCCCGGCGAAGGACGAGATGACCGGCGCGCTCCACATCTTCTACGAGGACCTGATGCGGACGCTCATCGACCGCCTGCGCGCGGAGTTCTCGCGCTCGGGGCAACTGCCGAAGGTCGACCGCCCGATGCCCGTGGTGCTCGCGGGCGGGACGGCGCGCCCCGCCGGCTTCCTCCAGAAGTTCGAGTCGCTGCTCCGCGCCGAGGGCGAGTTCCCCGTCCAAATCTCCGAGGTGCGGATGGCGGCCGACCCGCTGACGGCGACCGCGCGCGGCTGCTACATCGCGGCGCTCTCCGAGACCAGGTAGGCCTCCGCACACACAACGAGACGTCGCCCGCGTCCGTGGCGCGGCCCGCCCGGGGCCGCGCCACGGGCACACGTGTAAGCAACACGGGGCCGGCGCCGCCCGGCGCAGGAGCCCCAAAAGGTCCGGACGTACGTGAAAGACCTGTCCCTCGAGAACGAGACGGAAATCGAGATCGACCTGGAAGAGATTTACCGGTCGTATCCCCTCCCGCACGCGGACGCGCCCCCGGCGACCGCGCCCACGCCCGAGGCCCCCGACCCCGCGCCAGCGACCCGCGCGCCCGCACGCGCCGCCAAAGCGTCAGCGCGCGCCGCTAAGGCGCCAGCGCGCGCCGCTAAGGCGCCAGCGCGCCCCGCCAAAGCGCCAGCGCGCGCCTCCAAAGCGCCAGCGCGCGCCTCCAAAGCGCCCCCGGCGGCTACCCAGGCGCACGCGCCGGCCGGGGCGGGGTTCCACCCCGCCATCGCTGAGATAGTCGCCCGCGTGAAACCCGCGGGCAAGCGCGAGCTGGTCGGCACGACCTTCGCGCGGCTGCTGCGGGTCCTCGACACCCTCGGCGTCATCGAGAAGGCGCTGACGCGGCCGCAGGCCGTCAAGGTCGGGTTCCTCTTCGAGGAGGTGAGGGCGCAGACCGCTTCGCTCCTCTCGCACATCACCGAGGCCGTCTCGGGCGACGCACGGCTCGGCCGCGACCTGCGCGACGTGCTCGACGGCATGCGCTTCGCCATCGGGCACGAGCTGGCCAAGGTCTTCTGCCACGAGTTCCCCGGCATCGACGCCGAGCGGGACCCCGCCTACTCGCGCGCCGACCTGAGCCGCGCTTGGGGGCTGCTGCAGAACTGCCTCCAGCAGACGGCCATCACGCTCGCGCAAACCTTCGCGCCCGGTGTCACCGGGACGCAGCTCTTCGAGGACTACCGGAGCAAGGTCGAGAACTCCTTCACCCTCTACCGCGAGCTGAACGTCCTCAGGCAGAAGGTGCGCGCCGCCGAGCGCTCGAACGGAATCCTGCTCAAGCACTCGCTCGTCCGCCACATGGAGTACTTCCGCGAGGAGACGATGCACTTCCTCATGTACAAGGACTGGGGCGAATTCGGCCGCTACGTCGACGACGTCAAGCGCGCCTTCGAGGAGATGGAGGAGTTCGAGCGCGTGCTCCACGAGTTCTCGCAGTACCTCTCCACGCTCATCCACCACGTCGGGATGCGCCAGGTGCTGAGGAACGAGGCGCCGCCCGCGGGCGCGGACGAAAGGCCGGGTTTCTAAATCAGACAATGTCCACCGTGGCCGACACCGCAAACGTTGAGATCATCGTCGTGGACGCCGACGCCGTGGAGCCCATCGAGCGCCGGCGGCACGAGCGCATCAACATCTACCTGAAGGCCCGCTGGGAGGGGCTGCTCGGCTGCCACGAGGGGACGCTGAGCGACATCAGCACCGGCGGCTGCTTCATCCTCTCCGAGAGCCCGGCGACGCTCCGCGAGCTGATCCGTCTGGAGATAGAGCTGCACACGGGCGAGTGGGTCAGGGTGTGGGGCGAGGTCACGAACCAGTTCGCCGGGGTCGGCTTCGGCGTGAGGTACACCGAGTTCGAGGAGGAGGAGGAGGAGAGCACCTTCGCCCTCTCGCTCGAACAGACCAAGTCCATCAAGGCCGGCGTCGAGGCGCTGAAGAGCGTCGACGCCGCGTTCCTCGAAGCGGAGGGCGGCGGCGTCTGCGCCCCGCAGATGGCGAGGCACGAGTACAAGGCGCGGCTGCTGCTCGCGCTCCCGACGGTCAACAAGACTCTGCTCGACCTGCCCGAGTGTCAGAAGAAGACCGCGTTCCGCCTCTGCGTCCAGGCTTACGCGGACGTCTACCGCGTCTGGGGCGCTTCGGCGTGCGGGACGGTGGCCAACCCCAAAGAGTGGCTCGAAGCCTACAGGTGTCTCAAGGACAAGTACGAGGCGCCCACCGACACCACCGAGGCCATGCGGCGCGGCGACACGGCCTCCGTCCTCGTCTTCCTCCGCCAGAAGGCGCGCATCTATCTCACCTTCGCCTCGTAAAGCGGGCCAAACACCTTCCCCGACTTAGCGCGCCGCGGGCGGCCCCTCGAAGGCCGCCCGCGGCCTCGCGCGTCTCTACTCCGCGCCGCGGAGCGGGCGCAAGTAGTTTTTGAAGGCCCAGCCGGCCACCTGCTTCCCCTGCTTCCGCGCCGCCTCGTCCGCGAAACGGAAGTGGATGCCGAGGTAGATGCGCGCGTCCACCACCTCCTGCGCGGCGTCCGAGAAGCGTGAGAACGTGCGCGTGTCGGCGACGGTCGGCCCCGTGTTGGTGGTCGTCAGCGAGAAGGCCATCTGGTCGGTGCCGAAGAAGTGTTCGAGCGCGTGGGTCACGGCGCTGGCGAAGGCGTTCGCGCCCGAGGTGTGGTCGGGGTAGGGCGGGGTGGTGATCAGTGGCTGCCAGCCCGCGTCGCCGGCCGTCCATGGGTTGCCGTCGGCGTCCCCTTCCCGGATGGCCGTGACCGGCCGCCAGAACACGTAGTAGTTCTTGCTGTTCCACGAGGTGATCAGCGCGTCGGCGATGGCCATGTCGGCGAGGGCGAAGAGCCGACTGCTCTCGGCAACCTCGTTGACGTGCGCGCCGGCCAGGTCGCGCAGCGCCCGGTTCCAGATGATGACGGGGTTGCCGGCCCAGAAGTGCGCCTGGTCGGTCTGCCCCGGCGTGCGCGAGCTGCCGTTCAGGGCCCCCAGCGCTTTGACCTCGTTATACTCTTTGGCGTACTCGCGGCTCGTCAGCGCGGGCGGGGGCGCGGCGAGGAACTGCGACGGCCTCGTCAGCGTGAAGGGCGTGACGTTGCCCAGCCACGGCGCGACCATCGGGGCGGCGGAGCGCCAGACGCCGAGGTCGGCGCTGCCGAAGAAGGCCGGCGGCGCGGGAGACGGGAAGCTCCCGTCGCACGCGCGCAGCGCGATGATGCCGGCGGCGGCCTTGGCCCCGACCGCCACGCCGGGGTCGGTCTCGGACAGGGCGTGGTTCGAGAGGGACTGTTGGTAGGCCGCGTCGAGCGACGCGGCCTGCGCCGGGAAGCGGCTGACGAGCACGTCGCGCGCGGCCTTGGCGGCGGCCGCCACGGGCGAGCCGGTGGCGCCCTTGATCTCCACGTAGTACGGCTCGTAACGCCTCTCGATGGCTTGGACCGCGTCGTAGACGGCGGCGTGTACCATCGCGATGTCGAGGACGCCGGTCGGGTTCGGGCGTCCGCCCGTCAGCGTCGCCTGCACGGCGATGGCGTTCCAGTCGGCCACGACGTCGGCGCGGGCGCCGGAAGGCGCCGCGAGCATGAGGGCTAAGAGGGCGATGCACAGACAGGTCTTGTGTTTAGTTTTCACGTCAGTTCCTTTCTACGGCGGGCTATGTGCCCATGAGCTTTGTCTCTGGGGTCGGGGGCGGCGGCGGCGCGCACGGCCTTTCACTTTTAATCCGTGCGACGTCGTCCCCACCGTTTAAGGCGGGAACGCGCGGCGGGAGCTGCAACGGGGGCGAGATTTTTTTTTAGCCCGGCCGGCGACGGCTGGAGGCCGCGGGGCAGTTGTGGTAATTTTCGCGTCGCCCCGCGCCGAGGACGCTGACGATGAGGACGCAATCCCCGCAAGAGATCACGCGGCTCCTGGTCGCATGGGGCGACGGCGACCAGTCCGCCCTCGAAGAGCTGGCCCCGCTCGTCCACTCGGAGCTGCGGCGGCTCGCACACCTCTACATGGGGCGCGAGCGCCCCGGCCACACCCTGCAAACCTCCGCCCTCGTCAACGAGGCGTACGTCCGCCTGATCGACTGGAAGAACGTGCGCTGGCAGAACCGCGCGCACTTCTTCGCCGTCTCGGCGGGGCGGTCGAGGAGGTGGCCGAGGCGCTGAAGGTCTCGAAGGAGACGGTGATGCGGGACTGGCGGCTGGCGAAGGTGTGGCTCCTGCGGGAGCTGGGGGGGGAGGCCGGGACTTGAGCGACGAGCGTTGGCGCGAGGTCGAGCGGCTGTACCACACGACACTGGAGAAGGAGGCCGGCGAGAGGCCCGCCTTCCTCGCCGAAGCCTGCGCGGGGGACGAGGGGCTGCGCCGCGAGGTCGAGTCGCTCCTCGCGTACGAAGACCGGGCCGCAGACTTCATCGAATCGCCGGCGCTGGAGGTCGCGGCCCGGCTGCTGTCCGAGGAGCGGCGCGCGACGATGGAGGGGCAGTCCGTCGGCCACTACCGCGTCGTCTCCCCGCTCGGCGCGGGCGGCATGGGCGAAGTCTATCTCGCCGAGGACACGCGGCTGGGGCGCCGGGTCGCGCTCAAGTTCCTGCCCGCGCACCTCACACGGGACAAGGAGCACCTGCGCCGGTTCGAGCAGGAGGCGCGCGCCGTCGCGGCACTGTCGCACCCGAACGTCTGCACCATCCACGGGGTGGTCGACGCCGGGGAGGGCCGCCACTGCATCGTGATGGAGTACGTCGAGGGCGAGACGCTGCGCGAGCGGCTCGTCGTCGCGGGGCGGATGCCAATCGGCGAGGCGCTCGACGCCGCCGTCCAGATCGGCTCGGCCCTTGAGGCGGCGTCGAGCGCCTCGCCGATTGGCATCCGCCCCGCGACGACGAGCCGCGCGCGCGGACTCCCGGTCGATGCGCGCACGGATATCTGGTCGCTGGGCGTCGTGCTCTACGAGATGGTGACCGGGCGGCAGCCGTTCGAGGGGGCGACGCCGACCGACGTCATCATCGCAATAGCCGAGCGGGAGCCGGCGCCGCTCGCGGGGCTCGCGCCCGAGGCGCCGAGCCGGCTGGGGCGCATAGTCGGGCAGGCGCTGGCGAAAGACCGCGGGGAGCGGTACCAGACCGCGGAGGCTTTGCTGAGCGACCTGAAGCCGCTGAGGCGCGGGGTGGAGGCCGAGACCGAGGTGCGGCGCCTCGGGCGGGCGGGCGCGCCGGGCGGCCGGCGGCCGCTCACCACAAAGTTCCTGCCCCCTGACTCTGCGCGCGCGCGCCTCCTGCTGCTCGCCGCCCTCGCGGGGGCGCTCGTCGCGGCGGGGCTGGTCTACGGACTCTTCGTCCGCCCGCGCCCGGCGCCGCCGACGGAGATCAAGTCGCTGGCGGTGCTGCCGCTCGAAGACCTCTCCGGCGATGCCTCGCAGGGCTACTTCGCCGACGGGATGACCGAGGCGCTCATCACAGACCTCTCCAAGATCGGCGCGCTGCGCGTGATGTCGCGGGCGTCGGTGATGCGTTACGAGGGGGCGCGGCGCGCGCTGCCCGAGGTCGGCCGCGAGCTGAACGTGGACGCGGTGCTGACCGGCTCGGTGGTGCGCTCCGGCGAGCGCGTCCGCATCGCCGTCCAACTAATCCACGCGGCGACGGACCGGAACCTGTGGGCCGACAGCTACGAGCGAGACCTGCGCGACGTGCTGGCGTTGCAGGGCGAGGTCACGCAAGACGTCGTCCGCGAGATCAGCATCAAGCTCACGCCGCAGGAGCAGGTGCGGTTCGGGGGCGCGCGCCCGGTCAACCCCGAGGCCTACGACCACTACCTACGCGGGAAGTACTACCTCCACCGCCAGAGCAGGGAGAACAACGAGGCCGCCATCGCGTCGCTTGAGCGCGCCGTGGCCGCCGACCCGACCTTCGCCGCGGCACACGCCGAGCTGGCGCAGGCGTACGTGTGGAAGCTCTTCCTGTTCACACCGGGCGAGGGGCAGTGGGCGGAGAAGGCTTTCGTGTCGGCGGAGAAGGCGCTCGCCATCAACCCGGATTTGGCGGTGGCGCACCTGGCGCGCGGACGCCTCCTCTGGACGCCCGCCAACAACTTCCCACACGAAAAGGCGATCCGAGAGTACCGCCGCGCGCTCACACTGGACCCGAGCCTGGACGAGGCGCGGAATCAGCTCGCGCTCGTTTACAACCACGTCGGGGCGTTCGACGAAGCGCTCCGGGAGTTGCGGAGCGCGGTGTCTATCAACCCGAGCAATAACCTCGCACAGTACCGCATCGGCGAAACGCTCCTCTTCCGGGGGGACTACGAGCAGGCGCTGGCCTCGCTGCGCTCAGTCCCGAAGGAGGTCAACCCGTCGCTGTCCGGGCACCAGCTCGCCTGGGCGCTCTTCAACCTCGGGAGGAAGGAAGAGGCGTCGGCCATGCTGGAGCAGCTCCTGAGGGAACACCCGGAGGACAGCGGCGGCCTCTTCACCAGCGTGCAGGCGGTGCTGGCGGCCTCGGCCGGGCGAAGGCGCACCGCGGAGGAGAAGATAAAGGCCGCCGTGGAGAGGGGCGAGGGGTTCGGGCACTTCCACCACACCGCCTACCACATCGCCTGCGCCTATGCGCTGATGGGCGAGTCCGCGCAAGCGGTCGTGTGGCTCGAGAAGGCGGCCGAGGGCGGGTTCCCGTGCTACCCGCTGTTCGAGCGGGACTCCAACCTGGACGGCCTCCGTCAGGACGCACGCTTCGCCGCCCTGCTGGCGAAGTTGAGGCGCGAGTGGGAGCACTACAAGACCATCCTGTGACGTGCGACGGGGCCGCGCTCAAGTCCAGTACGCGCGGTCGAGCGAGCGGCACCTCACTTATCACTGGACACTGTCTGGCGTTCAAATGTCTCGTTTGATTAAGTAGTAGGTGGATTGATGCAAAAGTGAGGGCAGGGGCGCTACTCTTGCGCGTCGGGTGACTGAGAAACGCCCGTCTCCGTGGCGACCCGTAGCGCCAGGAATGCCTCCTTCAGCGCGGGGTTGACTGCGCTGTCGGGTTCGTCCATCACCAGCACCTGATAGGCTTCGAGAAACTGCATACGGACGCGGTAAAACAGGTGCAGGAAGTGACGCAGGAAGCCAAGACAGTCAAGGATGACAAATTCGACTCCCACCCGGGCGTGCATCGCCGCAGCATACTCACGCACATCCTCGTCAATCCGCTCGGTCGTTACGAAGATGTAATTATCCACCCTCTGTGAAGAGGTGGCTAGCTTCAGCAGGGCTATGTCAATGTCTTCACGCGTGACGCGCTTCGCCTTCATCTCGTATGCGGTCACAACGTCCCGGTCATCCTTCAGGGCGATCTCAACATCCCCCAGCGCCCCGGTCTGTTTGTCGGCTGCGTTGTGGCCCCGCAGTGGTAAGTGGTACTCGCCTAAGCGGTCTTGCGCGGCTTGGTAGGCTGCGGCCACGACTAGCACCGGTAGGCGCGACGCTCTGGGCAGCGCCATGTGCTGTTGTAGCAGGGTGACGATACTTTCGGCCGGTAAGGCCGAGTCACCCGCCGTTGCTTTGAGGGTGGCAGAGAGAGTTTCGACGCGCTGCCGTCTTTCCTCCTTGATAACCAACAGCCAGCGGATAATCTCGGCTAAAACGTCCCCGGCCGCGAGCGTGCCATTGTGGACTACCGTTATAAGTCTGACGATGATGTCGTAAAGCGCCCTAGGGCGGCCGATGAGTTGAACGCCCGGCTTTATCATCGCCGTGTTAGTCCTGAAGGCGGGCGTAAGAAAGGCGCTCGTCGCATTGAGGGGTAGTTCGTGCCCGAAAGCGAACGGCGCGACGAACATCTCGTCGTAGTGACGGCCTGAGTAGATACCGGCGCCTCCGATCTCCGTATATGGCTTGCGAATGTCTAGCGATGGGTCTGAGAGCTTCGCCAGAAGACATGCCATCAGGAATCGCGTCCCGGCCTGATTAGAGCAGCGGCAGACGAACTCAATATCGACTACAACTTGGGGACTGTCTAACAAAGGGTTACTCAGACTCGCCGCAGCACGGTCGTATGCTAAAGCAAGGACGCTTGCCGGTGAGACTCTTGCGGGGCGCTTGGTTGGCATTCGACTTTTTCCTCTAGCTCGTAGTTAATCCAAAGAACTTCCTTGCGTGTAGTCTTCACGGAGTGAATGACTTTTTCCTCAGATTCGACGCGCCGCCAGTCTCCATAAAGTTCGTCCATTAGCGCGCAATCGTAGCCCGATAGCGCGACCTTCCCTTTTGCGTTCCTAAGCACTTCGGCGAGCTCCCTGTGGTGCTCGTCCGTCATCTCGTTGGCATAGGCGTTGACATCTGTCCGAGACTCGTGTGGGTAGGGAGGGTCACAGTAGAAGAGCGTCTCCTCATCGTCATAGCGACGGATGACTTCGACGGCCGGCGCGTGCTCGATCTGCACACGCAACAACCTTTGTGCGATGAGCGGCAGGTCTTCGACCGCGCCGAGCCAGCGAGACACCGCGCCAGCCATCCCCGCACGGCTGGTTAACTTGCAATGCGCCCACCTTCCGGAACTCGCCTTCTGGGCCAACCCTGTCCGCACCTGGCGGGCGAGAATGTAGAAGCGTCGCGCCCGCTCCAACTCAGACAAGGCACCGGCCGGCTCGGAGATAGCTATCTCAAATTCCTCGCGGGAGAAGGGCGTCAGGCCGATAGCCTTGGTTAAGGCTTCGCCCTGCTCTCGAAGTACGCGGAAGAAATTGACGACCTCGCCGTGTGCGTCGTTATAAGTTTCGACCGGTGAAGGCTCGCGATTGATTAACACTGCGGCTGAGCCGCCAAAGGGTTCGCAGTAGTGCGTAGTTTTCGGCAACAAAGGTAGAAGCCAATCAAGGTGACTGTACTTGCCGCCGTACCAACCGAAGGCTATCAATTTACCCATCTGCCCACCTTTCGCTACTTTTTTAGCACACATCCCGATTTTACCTCCAGAAGTTGGAACCGCGCACATGCCGACGGCCGCGCGCGCCCTTTCAAGTCCAGTACGCGCGGTCGAGCGAGCGGAAGCCGACCGCCTCGGCGACGTTCTGCGGGCGTATCTCCTCGCGGCCTTCGAGGTCGGCGATGGTGCGGCTGACCTTGAGTATCCGGTCGTAGGCGCGCGCGGAGAGCCCCTGCCGGGTCATGGCCTGCTCCAACAGGCGCTCGCCCTCCGGGTCGAGGCGGCAGTGTCGGCGTATGAGGCGCGGGGGCATCTGCGCGTTCGAGAAGACGCGGCTCCCACGAAAGCGCTCGCGCTGTCGCCCGCGTGCGGCGACGACGCGCGCGCGTACGGCGGCCGAGTCTTCGCCCTCGGGCGCCCCGCGGTCGGACAGCTCCTTGAAGCGGACGGCCGGCACGTCGACGTGGATGTCTATGCGGTCTAAGAGCGGCCCGGATATGCGGTTGACGTAGCGCTGAATCTGCAAGGGGGTGCAGCGGCACTCGCGCGTCGGGTCGCCAAAATAGCCACACATGCAGGGGTTCATCGCGGCGGCGAGCATGAAGGAGGCTGGGAAGGTCGTCGTCATCGCCGCGCGGCTGATGGTCACGCGCCGGTCTTCGAGCGGCTGGCGGAGCACCTCCAGGACCGAGCGGTCGAACTCGGGCAGCTCGTCGAGGAAGAGCACGCCGTGGTGCGCGAGTGAGACCTCGCCCGGGCGCGGCACGGTCCCGCCGCCGACAAGGCCGGCGTTGCTGATGGTGTGGTGCGGCGAGCGAAAGGGGCGCCGCGTCACGAGCCCCGAGCGCCCCGTCAGCCCCGCCACCGAATGAATCTTCGTCAGCTCAAGCGCCGCCTCGAACTCCAGAGGTGGCAGAATCGTCGGCAGACGCTTCGCCAGCATCGTCTTCCCCGAGCCGGGCGGCCCGATGAGCAGAATATTGTGTGACCCGGCCGACGCGACTTCGAGCGCGCGCTTGACGGCGTGCTGCCCGCGCACCTCGCGGAAGTCCACTTCGTAGGGAGCCTCGTGCGTGAGCAGCGCCGCCTCGTCGAAGCGCAGCGGCGCGGGCGCGGCGCCTGCCCGCAGCGCCGCGACCAGCTCGACCGCCGCGCGCAGCGAGGCCGCGGCGTAGACGTCCACGCCCGAGACGACCGCCGCCTCGGTCGCATTCTCCTCGGGCAGGATGAGACTGCGTATGCCCGCCTCGCGCGCGCGCAGCGCGACGGGGAGCGCGCCGCGCACCGGGCGCAGGCGGCCGTCGAGCGAGAGCTCGCCGAGCGAGAGCACGTCCCCCAGCCCCTGCGTCTCGCCGAGGTCGCCGTTGGCGCCGAGGATGCCGAGCGCGATGGGGAGGTCGAAGCTCGCGCCCTCCTTGCGCACGTCGGCGGGCGCCAGGTTGATGGTCGTCTTGTGGAAGGGGAAGAAGAACGCGGAGTTGTTGACGGCGGCGCGGATGCGCTCGCGCGACTCGCGGACGGCCGCGTCGGGCAGCCCGACGATGGTGACCGAAGCCGGCGAGTCCGACTCGCCGCGCGCGGGCGTCAGGTCGACTTCGATGTCGACGAGGTCTGCGTCGATGCCGTAGACGGCGGCGGACTGTGTGCGGAAGAGCATAGGCGTGCCAGCTTTCGGGGGCGTGAGGCGCTGGCGGGCGCCGCTTCTCTCTGAAGATGAAAACCCTTGGCCGTGTAGCTCACGAGGCCGGCGCCGGCCGGCGCGGTGCTGTTCGGGCGCTCGTAGGACTTGAGCGTCCTGACGACGCCCCCGCCCGCCGGGACGACCAGCGCGCCGCCCTTCGAGAGGTCGACGTTCGCATTCCACTGGCGGAGCGCGGCCTCGGTCGTGCCCGCGCGCGTGGCGACGGACTGGAGGCTCTCGCCCGGCGCGGCCTGGACGACGCGCGCCATCTGGCTGCGGCGGTCGACCGGGATGCGCTTGAGGAGCGCGACCAGCTGGTGCCCGCGCTTGGGCGGGACCCTCAGCAGGAACGCCTCGCCCGGCGGCGTCATGTCGCGGCGCAGCTCAGGGTTGAGGCTGCGGATGTAGTCCACGCTCGTGTCGGTCAGAGACGCGACCAGGCCCAGGCTCGTCGCCGAAGGGACGCTCACCGTGTCGTAGGCGAGCGGCGACATCCGCTGGACGTTGCGGAAGCCGTACTTCTCGGGGTTCTTCGCGATCAGGATGACGGCGAGGATGTTCGGGACGTAGTTGCGCGTCTCCTGCGCGATGTAGGGGTAGATGGACCAGAAGTCCCTGACGCCCGCGCGCGAGATGGCGCGGTCGACGTTCCCCTCGCCCGTGTTGTAGGCGCCCATCGCCAGCTCCCAGTTGCCGAAGCGGTTGTGGAGCCACTTCAGGTAGCGCGCCGAGGCGCGCGTCGCCTTCTCGAAGCTGTTGCGCTCGTCGACGTAAGCGGTCTGGCGCAGGCCGAAGCGCGACCCCGTCGAGGGGATGAACTGCCAGAGCCCCGAAGCCGCGGCCCAGGAGCGGGCGGTCGGCCGCCACGCGCTCTCGACCTGGCCCAGCCAGACGATGTCCTCGGGCACGCCCTCCTCGCGGAAAATCTTGCGCGCCATCGCCATGTACTGGCCCGAGCGGCGCAGCCCCGACTCCATCGTCCCGCGTCCGCGACCCTGGTAGTAGTTGATGAAGCCCTGGACGAGCGGGTGCGGCTTGAACTCGAAGTCGAGCGAGTTCTTGATCTCGGTTTCGAGCTTGGCCACGTCCTCGTCCGAGACGTTCGACTCCTTCTCGTCGAGTTTGAGCGTGCGCAGGTCGTCGAGCGGCGACGGCTCGAACTTCTGCTCGACGAAGCCGACCTCGGCGGGGACGGGCTGCTGCGTGCCGCCCTGCTGCTGCGCGACCGCGACGAAGGCCGCGCCGTCGGCGGCCGGGCGCGGCGCGGGGCCGCCCTGCGGCACCTCGTAGCGGTAGACGTTCTCGACCAGCTCCAGGTAGTAGCGCTGGAGACGCGGGTTCGACCGCACGTCCATGCCCGATTCGAGCACGGTGTCGACGGCCTTGTCGAACGCCTCGCGGGCGGCCTGGCGCTTGTGGTCTTTGAGGTTCAGCTCGCCGAGGCGGAAGTGCTTCTCGGCCTCCTCGATGATCTTCGAGACACGCGGGTCTTCGCGCTCGATCTCACTCGGCGTGTTGCGGAGATATGATTGCTGGGAAACTTGCGCCCGGAGCGAGACCGAGGGAAGTAGCAGCGCCGAGAGCAGCGCGGCGTTAATCAGGCGTCGGGGGAGGCTCGTGTTCTTCAATCGTTGATCTCCTCTGCGAAGGTAAAGCGAATCCACGATGGCGACCGGGGGCGAGGGGTCGCACGAGCGGCATCCACTAAAGTTCCTAAAAGATAACCCTTCGACGACGGAAACGGCTCTGCGGCGATGGGCCTCCGTGGTGGAGTGCAGAACCCTCAGAAACCGTCCGGAAGGTTATCACAGCCCCCTTCAAATAAGCAACCCTTAGGCCCGCATCTCTATGCAAATAAAAGGCGAAACGACCCGAGTTTCCTGTATTCTTTCGCTTCGCCGTGGGGAAAATTAAGATGCCCCGACCGCCCCGCGGGTTGCGCCCCACGCCCGCCCGGAACCGCGCTAAACGAAGGCTAAAAAGCAATCTGCCCGCCGCCGTCTCAGGCTTTACTGGAGCCCGAGACGGCGGCGGGCAGACCGCCCCACCGGGTCGGTCAAATTAACCGCCCCTAAACTCTCGGCGCGGCCGCCTGCGGCAGGCGCGGCGGGCGCTGGACGGGCGCGGCCGCGGGCGGCGCCTTCTCCTTGAGCGCCTCGCGGAAGACGTCGCGGACGTTCTCGACGAAGATGAAGGTCATCTCGCCGAACAGCTCCTTCGGAATCTCATCCATGTCGCGGCGGTTGAGGTGCGGGAGGATGACTCGCGTAACGCGCGCGCGGCGCGCCGCCAGAACCTTCTCCTTGACGCCGCCGACCGGCAGCACGTTCCCGCGCAGCGTTATCTCGCCCGTCATCGCCACGTCCTTGCGGATGGCGCGCTGCGAGAGCGACGAGACCATCGCGGTCGCCAGCGTGATGCCGGCCGACGGGCCGTCCTTCGGGATGGCGCCCTCGGGGATGTGGATGTGCATGTCGTAGCGCTCGAAGTCCTCCTCGGGGATTTCGAGCTCCTTGGCGCGCGACTTGGCGTAGGAGTAGGCGGCCTGCGCGGACTCGCGCATCACCTCGCCGAGCTGCCCCGTGAGGACGAGCTGCGGCGCGCCGAGGTACTCGTGGACGTTCTTGGGCGTGACGCGCACCGCCTCGGACTTCCCTTCCGCGATGCGGCGTGCGACCTTGCGGCAGATGCGGCCGATCTCGCGCTCGAGCTGGCGCAAGCCCGCCTCCTGCGTGTACTGGTGGACGACGACCGAGAGCGCCTTCTTCGAGATTTGCACGTTTCTGGCCGCGATGCCGTTCTCCTCGATCTGCTTGGGCATCAGGTGGCGTCGCGCAATCTCCAGCTTCTCCTCCTCGGTGTAGCCGGCCAGCCGGATGACCTCCATGCGGTCGCGCAGCGCCGGCTGGATGGTGTCGAGGACGTTGGCCGTCGTCATGAACATCACGTTCGAGAGGTCGAAGGTGACACCGAGGTAGTTGTCGCGGAAAGAGTTGTTCTGCTCGGGGTCGAGCACTTCCAGGAGCGCCGACGAAGGGTCGCCGCGGAAGTCCGCCCCGACCTTGTCTATCTCGTCGAGCATGATGAGCGGGTTGTTCGTCCCCGCCTGCTGCAGGGCCTGGATGATGCGCCCCGGCATCGCGCCGACGTAGGTGCGGCGGTGGCCGCGAATCTCGGCCTCGTCGTGCAGGCCGCCCAAGCTGAGCCGGACGAACTTGCGGTCGAGCGCGCGCGCGATGGAGCGCCCCAGAGAAGTCTTGCCGACGCCCGGCGGGCCGACCAGACACATGATCGAGCCCTTCGGCTTCTCCTTCAGCTTGCGGACGGCGAGCGCCTCGACGATGCGCTCCTTAACTTTTTCGAGCCCGTAGTGGTCTTCGTCGAGAATCTGCTGCGCCTTGACCAGGTCGAGGTTGTCGACCGACGCCTTCGACCACGGCAGGTCGGTCATGATCTCCATCCAGTTCCGCAGCGTCGCCGTCTCGGCCGCGTCCGGGTGCATCCGCTCGAGCTTTTTGAGCTGCCGGAGCGCGTCCTCCTCGGCGTGCCTGGGCATCGCGGCGGCCTCTATCTTCTCGCGGAACTGCGCTATCTCCTCGGCCAGCTCGTTGCCCTCGCCCAGCTCGGTCTGGATGGCCTTGAGCTGCTGGCGGAGGAAGAACTCGCGCTGCGAGCGGTCGATGTCGGCGCGCGCCTGCGTGTTGATCTCCTGCTGGACGGTGAGGACTTCGATCTCCTTGTTGAGGAGTTCGTTGACGCGGCGGAGGCGGACGGTCGTGTCGGCGATGTCTAAGACCGACTGCGCGTCCTCGACCTTGAGTTCGAGGTTGGAGGCGGCGAGGTCGGCGAGGCGGCCGGCGTCGTCGAGGCCGGCGACGATGGCCATCACCTCGGGCGAGATGTTCTTGCCGAGGTTGGTGGCGCGCTCCATCGAGGCGCGGACGTTCCTGACCAGCGCCTCGACTTCGAGCGAGCGCTCGGGCGCGGCCGGCTCGGGCATCGACGAGAGTCGCGCCTTGAGGTATTCGCCCGTGTCGGCGACCTCCTCGACGCGCGCCCGCGCGAGCCCCTGGACGAGGATGCGGATGCGGCCGTCGGGGAGCTTGAGCATCCGCATGATGACGGCGACGGTGCCGGTCGTGTAGAGGTCTTCGGCCGCCGGCTCCTCCTTGTCGAGGTCACGCTGCGAGACGAGGAAGATCATCCGGTTCTCGCCGAGCGCCTCGTCCACGGCGCGGATACTCTTCTCGCGCGAGACGAAGAGGGGCACGATCATGAACGGGTAGATGACGATGTCCCTGAGCGGCAGCACCGGCAGCGACTCGGGTATCTGCAACTGCTGCTCGCCGCTGTCGACGGCCTCGATTGACTCGGCTACGTTTGAAATCTGGGGCATAACTTTTTGAGTGACGGGTGACGAGAAAAAAACGCGGACTTCGGTTCTTCTCATCACTCAATCATTCGTCACTCGTCACTCTCCTTCACCTCTATCCTGTGCTCGACGCCGCGCCGGTCTTCCAGCTTCGGGAGCCGTATCGTGAGCACGCCGTCCTTCAGCTCGGCCGCGGCGGCGTCCTTGCGCACGGGCCAGCGGAGCAGGATGGTGCGCGTGAACGAGCCGAAGCTGCGCTCAGAGCATAGATGCGAGATGACGCCGCGGGGTGCGCCCTTGCGCTTGCGGCCGCGCACGCGCAGCTCCTCGTTGGTGAGCGCCACCTCGATCTGGTCGGCGCGCACGCCCGGCAGCTCGACCGAGACCGTGACGCACGAGCCGGACTCGCAGAGGTCAACGGCCGGCAGCCAGGCCGCGCCCGCCTCGCCCGCCGCCATCTCCGACGCCTCCTGGAGCGCCTGGAGCAGCCGCCCGACGCGCCCGCGCAGACGCTCCAGCTCGGCCGGATTAACAATCGCCGCGTGAACCGTCCTCTTCACTTTTTATTTCCGCGCCGCGGCGCCGTCGCGCTTGCGGACGAGCGTCTTCAGCTCCTTCATGAACTCGGTCACGTCCTCGAACTCAAGGTAGACCGAGGCGAAGCGGACGTAGGCGACCTTGTCGAGCTCCTTCAGGCGCCGCATGATCATCTCGCCGACCTTCGTCGTCGGCCGCTCGCGCTCGGCCGACTCCTGGACGTACTTCTCGACGGCGTTGACGCATGTAGGGGATTTCGTCGATGCGCTCGTAGGACGTGAACCTCCGCTCGCAGCGCAGGCACTCCCGCCGCCGGCGAATGGAGTCGCCCTCGCGCGACTCGCGCGAATCGACGACCTTGTCTTCGAGGTAAGTACAGAAGGGGCATCTCATAAGAGCGTCCTCTGGTTGAAGCCCGCGGGGTGTAGACTCTGACCCGCCCCGCACACGTCAGGCGCTCGCCGCACGCGCGGCGCCGGCCGACTCCGCCCCGCCGCCGCGCTCAGTCGCGCCCCGGCCTTCCGATTTCGCCTCGGCCTCCTCGGCCGCGACCAGCTCGCGCAGCCGCGCGACGCTGAAGCCGCTGCGCAGGAAGTAGTAGAGGCCGAAGAAGGTCGCCGAGCCGAAGACGACGAGGTGCAGGATGATGACGGCCGCCTTCGACTCGTTCTCGGGGAAGCCCAGGTAGTAGACGAGCCCGTGCGACGTGGCCGCGTGGTAAGTCCCCGCGCCCGCGCCCGGCGTCGGCACCACCGACCCGACCAAAGACCAGCCCAGCACGAAGACCGTCTCACTCACCCCGACGCCCAGGCCAAAGGCCCGCAGCACGAGCATGTTCGCCACGGTGATCGCGCCCCACAGCGCCGCCGTCCACCCGGCGGTCGCCAAAAGCGCGCGCCCGTCCGACAGAACCCCGAGCGTCCGCCCGAGCTGGCCCGGCAGCCCCGCGAGAACGCCTCCGAACTTCCTCAGAAAGCCCGGCAGTCTCTCCGCCTTAGCCTCGAGCCAGCGCGTGACGCCGTCGGCGCGCCGGCCGAACCAGACGAGCGCGCCCAGGCCGACGACGGCCCCCGCGAACAAGATCAGTCCCGCCTCGCGTATCCGCGCGAAAGTCGCCTCGTCAGCGCCGGGCAGCCGCAGGAAGAAGAGGTTCGCGGCGAAGAGCAGGATGACCGCCGCGATATCGCAGACGCGCTCGACCGCAATGGTGACGAAGGCCGCGCCCGGCCGCACCGCGCGGTCGCGCAGCGGCAGAAACGCCGGGCGGACGACCTCGCCCGCGCGCCCGAGCAGGAAGATGGCGCCGAAACCGACCGTCGTCGCGGCGAAAGCCTCGCGCAAGGAGGCCTCGGGCGCCAGCGGCCGGAGCAAAGTCTTCCAGCGGAACGCGCGAATCAGGTAAGTCGCCCAGACGACGACGACCGCCAGCGCGATCAGCCTCCAGTCGGCGCGCCCGACGGCCGCCGACGCCGACGCCCAATCCATGTTCCGCCCGAACCACCACAGGGCGAGCCCGGCGACGAGACACAGGGCGACGAATTTCAGGTGTCTACGCAAGAGCTTCCGTCCCGAAGCGGGCCACGAAGCGCCGCGCGCCCACGCGTCCGCCGCCCCTTAATTGTGCTCCGATTTGACTTCGCGTGTTGGAGGCCACAAGATATAGTAACATCGTTCGTCTATAATAGTCACAGCGGGGACGGCGGCGGCCGGGGGGCTTCCCAACCCGTTCGGGACGCGCCCGAGGCTCCGAAAAAGCTCGATTCCGGGGCTTCCGGGGGCGGGAACTTTCCCCTTGAGGCGGTCGTAATGCCCGTTTGACAAGGGGTTGACCACCCACGCGGGGCGCTTTACTTTGTGCCGCGGAGGGACCTTGAAGGGGCGCGAGGTGGGAGTAGCTACGGCGGTGAGTGTCGGCGAAGGTGCTGAGCTGGTCAGGAGGTGTCGAGCCGGGGACGGCGCGGCCTGGGAGGAGATTGTTTCGACCTACTCTCGCCGCATCTACAACCTCGCCTACCGCTTCACCTCACGCTCGGACGCGGCGGAGGATTTGACGCAGGAGGTCTTCGTCCGCGTCTACCGCTCGCTCGAACAGTACGACCCGAAGCAGGGCGACTTGCAAAACTGGCTGATGCGCCTCGCCCGCAATTTGGTCATCGACGACTACCGGCGGCGCCAGCGCGCGCCGCAGGACACGCAGGCCGAGGACATCGAGGGCCACACCTACCACCTCCGCGCCGCCGGCAACACGCCGCAGCGAGAGATGGAGCGGCATGAGCTGGGCGAGCAGGTGCAGGCCGCGATTGACAAGCTGCCGCCGGATTTGAGGACCTGCGTCATCCTCCGCGACATAGAGGAGCTGAGCTATCAGGAGATCGTCGACCACCTGAAGATTCCCGAGGGGACGGTCAAGTCGAGGATCAACCGCGGGCGCATCGAGCTGGCGAAAATCCTCCGCCGGATGCGCGTCGTCGCGATGAGCGACGTTTGATGAGATTGTTCGTGAAGGGGCGTCCCAGGGTCCGAAGGGTGAACGGACTTTCGGGGCGTCCGGCGCGTTAAAACCAGGAGTGGAAGGGATGGAGCTGATTTAGAATGCTTTGCACAGAGTTTGAAGATCGTCTGACGGACTACATCGACGGCGCGCTCGGCGGCGACGAGCAGCGCGCCTTCGGCGAGCACGCCCTGCGGTGCCCCGTCTGTCACGAGCTTTTGAACGAAGTCCGGAACGCCATCGTCGAGTGCCGCGCGGACGTGCCGCCCCAGCCCACGCCGGGACTGGAGGCGCGCATTCTTCTGAAGACCGCGCCCGAGACCTCGATGAGATGCGAGGAGTTCGAGGAGCACCTGACGGACTACCTCGACGGATTCATCCCCGCCCCGCTCTACCACCGCTGGGAGCGCCACGCGGCGCTCTGCGGGCGCTGCTCCGACCTCCCCGGCCACGTCGTGCGCGCCATCGGCGCCTGCTACACATACATCGGCGAGGAGCGCCCCGTCCCGGCCGGGCTCCACGCGCGCATCCTCCAGGCGACGCTTGGCACGACCGAGGCCGAGGCCGTCCGCGCGCCTTTGGGCGCGAGGCTCACCGAGTGGCTGCGCGGCTGGCTCGACGTGATGGTGACGCCGCAGCTCGCGACCGTGGCGACGATGGTGCTGCTGGCCGTCTTCGTCGGCACGAGCACGCTCTCGGACGACGGCTCCATCGCCGGCATGTACAACAAGAGCCTCCGGCTGGCGTCGAAGACCTACTCCTACGGCGCCGTGCGCGCCGACGAGCTGAAGCGCGCCACCACGGGTCTCGTCGCCTCGCCGCAGACGCAGGGCACGAACGGCTCGGGTCAGCAGACACAGCAGGAGCAGAAGAAGCAGTAACAGGCGGGAACGGGGGCGAGAGAGTTGGCAGCAGCAGGTCTGATGAGTTGTGCGTATCACCTGACGAACCGCGCGGTCGTGCGGTGCAGCCGCTGCGCCCGCCCGCTCTGCCCCGCGTGCGACCACCGCATACGCGGCTTCCCGTACTGCCAGGACTGCATCGTCGCCGGCGTCGAGACCCTGCAACAGCAGCAGTCGCGCCCCGGCGCGGCGGGCGTCGTCCGCCGCAAGACCTCGGCCTTCGTGGCGCTGCTGCTCTCGTTCGTCTGCCCCGGCCTGGGCGCGGCCTACAACGGGCAGACCTCGAAGGCGCTCGTCCACTTCACCATCTTCGCCAGCTTCTTCCAGATGGCGACCGTCACCGACGGCACGGCCTTCTTCGTCCTCGGCGTCATCGGCACCTGGCTCTTCGCGGCCGTGGACGCCGTGCGCACGGCTCAGCTCATACGCTCCGGGCTCGCGCCCGAGGCCGAACAGGACGCCATCGCGCGCCGCCTCTACGGGAACCCTCTGGCGTGGGCCGTGACGATGATCTCATTGGGCACGGTCTTCCTGCTCCACACCATTTTCAACGTGCGTCTGCCGGTGCGCGAGTTCCTCCCCGTCGTGCTCGTCCTGCTCGGCGCGTACATGCTCTTCGACTGGGCGCGCGCGCGAGGCGTGAGGCGCGAGGTTCCGAGCTTCGACTCGTTCAGCCGTCCGCCGTCGGTCATCGGCGGCGCGACGGGCTCGCTCCCGACGGAGGTGACGAGGTTCGGGACGGGCGAGCTGGTGACGCAGGTCTCCGCGCGCGAGCCGGTCGGCGGGTGGCCCAGCGAGCCGCGCTACTGAAGGCGGGCGGAGCGGCGGGCGATTCTGTTAAGATGTCTTTCGGGCGCAAGGGGCGCTCGCGTGGGGCGTTCGGTACGGGGAAGGAGATTTAAAGAGATGTCAGGTTTTCTCATGGCGGCAGGCAGGCTCGGGAGCATCGCGGCGCTCATCGCGCTGCTCATCATCCTGATCAAGAAGCTCATCGCGCTCGTCAGCTTCCTGATGATCGCCCTCAAGGTCGGCATCGTCATCGCCTTCATCGCGCTGTTGCTGCTCATCGTCATCACGTTCCTGAGCGCGCGCAACCGCCGCCGCCGCGAGGCCGAAGAGTTTTAGGCACGCGCCCGAAATCAACCGACTAAGCGCCCGCCGCCGGCGCCCGCGAGAGGGCTCCCGGCGGCGGGCGCTTTTGTCCGGGGCCGAACTGCCGTTTGCATCCTCCGTAATCCTGTGATAGGGTCTGGCTCCTTGTGCAGCCCCAAATCAGGTTCCCGCCCCGGCTGTAACTTCAAAGGGCGAGCCTCGGCGGCACTCTTCAGGAAGGGTCTCGCAAACAAGCAACCCGGTAATTAAATAGCTTTCGCACTCGTCGCCTTCTTTCGGCAGACAGTGCCTTTCGCGCTCATCCGTGTGCCCTCTCCCCCAAAGTACGGCGCGCGGACGGGGCGCCCAAGGAGCACACTCCGATGAACAGAGACGAGCGTTTTTACGCTTTCATCGTTTCTCAAACCTCGCGTTCACGTTCCTACGTCCGCCGCGTCTCCATCCATAAGCGCTGGGTCAAGGCCTCCGCGCTCGTCGCCGCGTTCCTGTTCTGCGCCGCCGCTTACGGCGTCTACGGGCTCACGCGCGAGGCCGTCCACCTGCGCATCGAGGAGGAGAACAACCGCCTCCGCCTGGAGAACGAGCGGCAGCGGCATCAACTTAAGAAGCTCGAAAACCGCGTGGACGCCATCGAGACCGACGCGCGCCGCCTCTCCGAGATGTCGGGCGTCGAGCCCGGCCAGGAGGAGGGCACGAGCGAGCGCGGCGCGGGCGGCCCCGCTCTCGAACTCGACCCGGCGGCGGTCGAGCGTCTTGAGTCGCGCGCCGCGCGGCTCGAAACCGAACTGCGGCTCCACGAGGCGGCGCTCAGGGAGCGCGCGCGCGTCCCCTCGATCTGGCCCGTCGAGGGCGATTCAACCGACAGCTTCGGCGTGCGCGGCAACCCGTTCGGCGGGGGCGGCGCGGAGTTCCACCCCGGCCAGGACATCGCCGCGCCGCGCGGCACGCCCCGCCCACGGCGGCGGTAAACCTTTGAGGCGGCATGAATTTTTGTGTTGACACCCGCGTCCGGTTTCGCTTAGTATGCGCCGTCGTCAACCCGCCGCGGGCGGTTTAAAGTCGCCCAATACCTAGACTTGCAAGCGTTAGCAATGAAGTTGCAGTTCCGTCCCTGTCCGTGAACGATGAGTCCAAAAGGCTTTGAAGCCGGGGGCCGTCGGTCGCGGGCATTTTTTTTGAGTGTTTGGGCGCGCTTGTTGCGGGCGCGCCGGCTCTTGGATCAACCTTGCGGGCATCGGCCGGAGCTGCCCAAGTAGTTTCCGGCTCGACCCTTTTCACCGAATCGTTAGGAGGATTCGTCAGCTATGCCTAGAATTACCGGTAAGGTCAAGTGGTTCAACAACGCGAAGGGCTACGGCTTCATCGAGCAGCCCGGCTCTTCCGACATCTTCGTTCACTACAGCGCCATCCAGGGCGACGGCTTCAAGACGCTCGAAGAGGGTCAGGAAGTCGAGTTCGAGGTGACGCAGGGGCCGAAGGGGCCGCAGGCCGAAAAAGTGATCAAGATGTAACTCTCCCCAACTGAACACTTCAGCTTTCGTTGAAGGCCACTGACCGCTTCCGGACTTCGCAACGAGCCGGCAAGCGCACTCCAGAAAGCAAGGCACTCAAGAAAGCAGTAGGCAAGGCAGTAGGCAGAAGGCAGTCAAAACCGTCAAGGTCTTGACTGCCTTCTGCTTTTCCGCCGACTGCCTACTTATTTTTCCGCCTTGGCCTTGAACTGGACGCGGCCGTCAGAGACGGCGACCGAGAAGTGGACGCGTTCGCAGCCGGCGCGCTCTTTGAGCGCCTCGGACTTCTCGGTGATCATGCGGTGGAAGCGCGGGAAGGGGAGGTCGTCGGCCGACTCGCCGCAGCTGCGGCGCGCCTCGACGAGCGCGTCGTAGAGCCCGCGCACGGTCTGCACGTCCGAGCGCGCGTCGGCGCAGACGAAGGTGGCGCGGGTGGACTCGGGCGCGGGCGCGGCCTGTGGCGCCTGACGTCTTTGCGCGGGGCCGCGCCCCTCTTCGCGATCCTGCATTGTCCGCCGCCAGAGCTGCATAAAGGAGGAGTAGCGCGCGGCGAGCGAGTTGTAGTGGTAGCGCTGCGCGAAGCTGAGCGTGCGCTCGTCGGCGAGGCGTTTGATGAGCGTCTCGACGCGCCCCTTGGTGTCGTAGGGCGGGCGCTTGGCCGCGCCGTTGAAGTAGATGTCGAACTCGACCTTGAGCCGGCGGATGTCCTCTTCGAGCCGCGCCAACTGCTCCTCGACCGTCGGCTGCTGGTCGCGCAAGACGAGCTTCTTCGTGTTGGCGTTGGCGGTCTCTCCCCGCTGGCGCGCGCGGCGGGCGAACTTGTTCTCGCGGATCGGCACGGGCTTTCTACTCCTCGCGGGCCGACTCGCGGCCGCATTTCTACCATAGGGTTTCGGCCCGGGGGTGTCAACAACTTTAACTTGAAGGACTATTGCGGCGGCCAGGGGATGACTTTGGCGCGGCCGGGCGTGGGCTGCGGAGCCGGCGTCTGGTTCGACTGGGCGGGCGGCGGCGCGGGGCGCGGCGCGGGTTCGGGCGTGCGCGCGGGGCGTGTGTCGGCTTCGGCGCCCGCGTCGCCTCGGGGTTCGGGGCGCGCGGGCGCCGCGTCGTTGGCGTTCGGCTCAGGTTTTCGGGTCGGGCGGCCGGAGTTTGCGTTCGAGGGGGCGCCGCTTTCGGAGACGACCGTCAACTCTCCGGGGGCGCCGGACTGGACGGGGACGGGCGCGCCCTGCTGCGGGACGTAGAAGGGCTGGCCGGCCGTGTTCGGGACGGCGTAGGCCGGGTCGGTGACGGGCATGACGCCGAGCGGGTCGGGCGTCGGGAAGGCAGGCGTGGGCTGCGCCGCGGGCGGCGTGGGGACTTGCGCGGCCGCCTGTGGCGCGGGCGTCTGGGGCGTCGCGGCCGGCTGTGGCGCCGCGACGCGCGCGTTCGTCCCGCCGCGCAGGAGCGCGAACACGGCCACCCCGAAGGCGAGCAGAAGGAGCGCGACCCCGGCCGACCCTTGCCACGAGCGCAGGAAGTCTCCGAGGCTGAAGGCCGAGGCCGAAGGGTGCGCCGGCACATGACCGCCGCGCCGCACGGAGACGCCCGCCGCCGAGTTGTGCCCGAAGAGGTCGGGCGACGCGGCGTCGGGACGTGGCGTGTTCGGCCGAGCGATGTCCGGCGGAGAAACGTCCGACCGGGGGGCGTCCGACGCGGAGAGGCTCGCCCCGGAAGCTTCCTCCGAGATTGCGGCGCCGTTGGTCAAAGCGTAGGCGCGCGCGACCGCGCCGCGCGTGTCCCGCCGCTCGACATTCCTCGAAAAGATACTCACCTCGTCGGAGGACGAGTTCGCCGCGCGTGTCTCGGACTGAGAGGCCGTCGCGCGGACTGAGGTCGCGGCGTCGGCCGGTGTCACGGTGCCGGCCTCGTCCGGCAGGGGCACACCGGCAGCCGGCGCCGGAACATGCGGCGCCGCGGCCCCGGCTGAACGCAGGAGTTCGGCCATCTCTCCGAAGCCGCGTGCCGCGGCCCAGCTCGCGGCCGTCGTCCCGAGGCTCGTCCGCGCGCGCGCGTCCGCGCCGCGTTCGACGAGCAGGCGCACGAGCCCTGTGTGCCCGAAGAAGACCGCGAGGATGAGCGGCGTGAACCCGTCCGCCCTTTGCGCCGAGGCGTCCGCGCCCGCGTCGAGCAGCACGCGCGCGACCTCCTCCTGGCCGCGCGCCGCCGCGCGCATGAGCGGCGTCTCGCCGCCGCGCGCGAGCCGCGCGTCCGCCGCGACGCCCGCCGACAGAAGGCGCGCCACGCCCGGGGCGTCGCCGTCCTCGGCCGCGCCGAAGAGGGCGCGCGCGTCCGACTTCTGAAATGGCATCAGGGCGCTGGTCATTTTCGGTTTCTCAACGGGGCGCCGCGCGGCGTAGAATACGCGACGGCCGCGAGGCCCAAGGCTAAACTTACCATTAACGTCTCGTCCCTGACTACCGGCTCCGCCGACATGCCCGACTCGAACCTTTCAGAGAGACTGCGCGCGCTGCCCTCGGTGGACGCGCTCCTGCGTACGCCGGAGGCCGCGTCGCTCCGCGACTCGCTCGGGGCCGAGCACCTCGCGTCGCTCGCCCGCGCCGTGACCGACGAGATGCGCGCCGAACTACGCGCCGACGACGGTGGGAATTCCGGCGCGGGCGGCGGCGAGCGTTCCGCGCGCGCCGCCCAAACGCGCGACTCTCTACTGGCGGAGGCCGCGCGCAGGCTCGCACACTCGGCGGGGCGCGAACGCGCGCGCGGCCTGCGCCGCGTCGTCAACGCCACCGGCGTCGTGCTCCACACGAACCTCGGACGCGCGCCGCTCTCCGAGGCCGCGCGCCGCGCCGTGGCGCAAGAGGCGGCCGGCTACTGCACGCTCGAATACGACACGGAGACCGGCGCGCGCGGCCGTCGCGGCGCGCGCGCCGAGGAGCTGCTGGCCGAGCTGACCGGCGCGGAGGACGCGCTCGTCGTCAACAACTGCGCCGCCGCCGCGCTGCTCGTGCTGACGGCGCTGGCGCGCGACGGCGAGACCGTCGTCTCGCGCGGCGAGCTGGTCGAGATCGGCGGCGACTTCCGCGTGCCCGACGTGATGGCGCAGTCGGGCACCGCGATGGTCGAGGTCGGGACGACCAACCGCACGCGACTCTCCGACTACGAGCGCGCCGTCACGGAGCGGACGCGCCTGCTGATGCGCGTCCACCCGTCGAACTACCGCATCGTCGGCTTCACGGCCGCGCCCGCGCTCGAAGAGCTGGCGCGGCTGGCGCACGAGCGCGGGCTTCTGCTCTACGAGGACGCGGGCTCCGGCGCGCTCATCGACCTCGCGCCGCACGGCCTCGCGGGCGAGCCCGTCATCCGCGACTCGGTCGCGCGCGGCGCGGACGTGGTCAGCTTCAGCGGCGACAAGCTGCTCGGCTCGGCGCAGGCCGGACTCGTCGTCGGGCGGCGCGAGGCCGTGGGGCGGCTTCGTCGTCACCCGCTCTACCGCGCGCTGCGCGCCGACAAGCTCGCGCTGGCCGCGCTCGAAGCTACGCTCGACGCTTACCGGCGCGGCGCGGCCGCGCGCGAGGTGCCCGCGCTGCGTATGCTCTCCGCGACGCGCGTGGAGATAGAAGAACGCGCGCGCGAGTTCAGCCGACGCCTGCGCGGGCGTCTCCCGGAGGGCGCGCTCGACTGCGAGCTGGTCGAGGGCGAGTCAGCGGTCGGCGGCGGCTCGGCCCCGATGACGCACCCGCCGACGGCGCTCCTCGCCCTCCGGCACCCGACGCTTTCGGCCTCAGCGCTCGACGAAAGACTCCGCCGCCACGAGCCGCCCGTCGTCGCGCGCATACTCCTCGACCGCCTCGTCCTCGACCTCCGCACCGTTGACGCCGTGGAAGAGTCGGAACTACTCGACGCGCTCGCGGCCGCGTGCCGGGGCTGAAAAAACCCTTCCCGAAAACATCTCTTGTTAAGCCCGCGACCGGCGTTGTAAGATGATTTTGGGGCGTCGCATCCCAATCGCCCGCGTCGGAATTCCTTCCTCAGACTTGCCCGCCCGGTAAACCCTTGAAAAGCCCAGTCTCGTTCTCCTTAAAATCTGTCTCCTACTCCGCGGCACTGTCGCTCGGCGTGTCGGCGCTGGTGGCCGGGGCGTGGGGCGTCGGCGTGCTCGCGTCGCCGGCGGCGCTCTTCATGTTCGACGACCCGGCGGCGCCGAGCGTCCCGCCGCAGGTCTGGGTCGTGCTGCTGCTCATCGGGGCGGCGGGGCTCGGCGGCGGCTTCGCGGCCGAGCGTCTGGGCGCGCGGCGCGCGTTGCCGGGCGTCGCCGGCGCGCTCGCCCTGTTCTGCGCGGCGAGCCTCGCGGCCTCGCGCTTCCTGCACCTCGACATCGTCTTCGCGCCGATGCTGTTTGCCGGCGTGGGCTCGCTCGCGGCGGCGCAGGCGCGGCGGCTCTGGAAGATAGACGGGCTGCTGACGCGCAACGTCGAGCGGCTGGCCGCCCCGCGCTCGGCGCTCGAAGGGCGCGGCGCGAGCGCGCGCCTTGAGAGCGGGCTGCGGCTTCTGGACACGGTGCTCCCGCTGGAAGAGGCGGTCATCTTCAGGCTCGACGAGTCGGGCGCGCCGGCGCAGGCCGCGCGGCTGCGCTCGTCTTCGGCTCAGGCGCCCGCGCCCGGCGACGGCGACCGCAACAACGCCTGGCGCGAGAGCGTGAGGTTGTGCGAGCGCGTGATGCGCACGGGCGAGCCGGAGGTGCGCGACGAAGGCGCGGGGGACTCGGGCGTGCGCTCGACGGTGACGGTGCCGCTCAGCCACGACGGCCGCGCGGTCGGCGCGCTGCTGCTGCGACTGCGCGAGCGCTTCGACGCGGACGACCGGCCGCTGCTGGAGACGGTCGGCGCACAGTTCGCGCGCAACCTGCAGCGCGACGGCGCGCGCTCGCTCGGCGTCCCGCGCGCGCGCGAGACCTTCTTCTCCTCGCGCGCGGCGCGACAGCGCCTCGAAGCCTTCGGCGTGGTGAGCGGGCTTCTGACCGAGCTGGGCTTCGCGGGGCTCGTACTCTCCGAGGGGTCGGACGGTTACGCGGTCGCGTACCTCGACGGCACGCTCGCCTTCGTCAACCCGGCGATGCTCGGCGCGGCGGGCTTAGGCGGCGGGCGCTGGCGCGACCTCGACCTCTTCGGCCTGCTCGAACGCTTCCGCACCGGCGTCTTCGACGAGCCGCAGATAGCCGTCCGCCGCGTGCTACAGACCGGCCAGCCCTACGAGCGCGAGCTGACCTTCCTCGACCGCGGCGAGACGCTCGCGCTCCGCATCGCGCTCGTCACCGAGGCGGCGGCCGAGGGGCGCGACGGGGCTGAGGCGAAGGCGCCCCTGCCGCTCTGCCTCGCCGTCACCGTGCGCGACGTGACGCGCATGAAGGAGCTGGACAGGCTCAAGAGCGACATGCTCTCGCTGATGTCGCACGAGCTGCGCACGCCCGTCACCTCGATCAACGGCTTCGCCGAGCTGCTGATGGCCGACGAGCGCGTGCCCGAAGACGCGCGCGAGTTCCTCTCCATCATCCACGCCGAGTCGCAGCGCGTCGCGCGGATGCTCTCGACCTTCCTCTCGGTGGCGAAGCTGGAGCAGAAGGACAGGCAGGAAGTTCTGATAGCGCCGCTCACTCTGGACGCCGTGGTGCGCGAGACCATCACGAGCTTCCAGCCCGTCGCCAAGCGCAAGCGCATCCGTCTGGTCGAGCGCGACGGCCAGCGCCTCCCGCCCATCGCGGCCGACCGCGGGCTCATCACGCAGGCGGTCGCCAACCTCGTCGATAACGCGATCAAGTACAGCCCCGAGCGCACCTCGGTCACGCTCAGCACCGTGCTCGAAGCGGACGCCGTGCGCCTGACGGTCGAAGACCGCGGCTACGGCATCCCGCCCGAGGACCAGGACCGCGTGTGGGAGAAGTTCTACCGCGTCGCGCGCGACGGGAGAATCAAGGAGGAGGAATCGACGGGGCTCGGCCTCTCGTTCGTCCGCCAGGTCGTCGAGCAGCACGGCGGCCAGGTCTTCCTCGAATCCGAACCCGGCCACGGCTCCCGCATCGGCTTCACGCTTCCGAGACTGTGAAAGGCCGTGAGCCGTAAACCGTGACAAGTAAGAGTCCGCTCTTTTCTCGTCACGGTTTACGGCTCACGCTTTTTTGTTGAGCGTGCCGCGGCAGCACTCGGCCTTGCAGCGGCAGCGGTACGTGTCCGGGTGGTGCGTGGAGACGTAGTCGCAGGTGATCTCTTCGCCGGGGTGTATGTCGCGCAGCGCCATGAAGAGCAGGTGGCCGTGCGTCACGCGCATGTAGGAGTTGGGGCGGCACGAGTGGTTAATGTAGTGAGTGCCGTTGCCGCCGCGCGCGCCGTCGAGGTGGCGTCCGTAGTCGAGCGCGCAGATGCGGTGCTTGCGGCGCGTCTTGATGCGGCGCTCGACCTCGCGCTCGTCGATGAGCTCGCCCGCGTACTCGGCGATCTTCCTGCCCCCGGGGAAGAAACGGGTGGCGAAGCAGCCCCTGCCGTCTATCGGCGACTTGCGGACGGCGAGTCCCGGCGCGAGTTTCATAAGGCAGTAGAGTCTACCGTCTACTCCCCTTCACTGTTTCAGGCGGAAGCTGCGGGCGATGGAGTCGGTCTGGTTCTGGATGCGCTGGAGCCGGTCGCGCAGCCCCGTGAAGTGGAGCACGTAGACCGTCCGGCCGTCGGCCTGGAGGTAGTAGACGCGGCCGGCCATGGCCTTGCCCCCGCTCGTGTACTCGTAGTTGGCGACGACGCCGCTCAGCCGCCCCGCGAAGCGCTCGTCCTTGCCGCCGACGAAGCCGGGCAGGAAGCGCAGCTTGGTGTCGGCCTCGGCGCGCGCGTACTCGCGCAGCTCGGTGTCGGCCTCGACCGCCTCGCGGCGGACGCGCAGGTAGCCGGCCGTGCGGTCGCCGTTGACGAACTCTGTGTGCTGGTGCGCGGTGTCGGGGCGCGGGATGGCGCGCCAGGCTTCGGTCGGCAGTTCGAGCGCGTACTCCTTGGTCTCGCTCGTGTGAGACTCCTGCGCCGTGGCGGCCTGTGCCGCGCAGGCCAGGAGCGCGAGCGCGCAGGCGAAGAGGCGTTTGGTGCTGGGCTTGCTCACTGTCGTGACTCCTTGCAAGGGGCGGCGTTTGAAATCGAGGTTTTCCGTTGCAACTCAGATGCCGGGGGGCGCGCGCCGTGTTGCCCGCGCCGGCCGCGCGCGGCGCTCAGGACTTGCCGCGGAGGTCTTTGATGGTCGCGCGCACCTGCTCGGCGTCGGGCGCCTTGGGCGAGAGCTTGAGGTAGGTCTCAAGCTCGTCGGCGGCCTTCTTGTAGTCGCGCCTGGCCCAGTAGATGCCGCCGAGGTACTTGTGCGCCGCGCCCATCTGGTCGCCGCCGAGTTTGGCCGCCTGCTGCAATTCGCGCTCGGCCTCGTCGATGTTCTTCAGGCCGATGAGCGCGACGCCGAGGTACATGTGACCGGCGGCGGACTTGTCGAGTTTTTTCAGCGCGCGCCGGAGCCGCTTCTCGGCCTCGGCGAAGTCCTTCTTCTGCGTCAGCGCCGTCCCGTAGTTGAGCTGGACGGAGGCGTCGTCGGGGAGCGCCTTCGCGGCGGCGGCGTAGGCTTCGAGCGCCTTGTCGAGCCGGCCGGCGCGCATGTGGACTAGCCCCAGCTCGTTTTGCGCCAGCCCGAACTGCGGGTGCTGTGCGATGGCCTCGTCGAGGAGCGACTCGGCCCTGGCGGTGTCACCCTTGCGCGCGGCCTCCTGCGCCCTGACGAAGAGGTCGAGCGCGGACCTGGGTACGCCGGCGAGCGCGGGGTTGGCCTCGGGCTTGAGCCGCAGGTAGACCGGCAGGGTCGTCATCTACCCCGCGCCGCCGAGGTAGACCGTCTCGCGCTGAATCTCGAACTCCTTGCCGGCGTCGATGGTCACGTCGTAGGGGCCCGGCTCCAGATTACTGAAGAGGAAGACGCCGTCCTCGCCCGCGACGCCCGTGCGCGTCCCGGAGCTGGCGACGCTGATCGTGATGCGCACGCGCGACTCGGGCAGGCGGCCCGTGGGGCTGATGATGTGCCCCTTGATCGAGTACCTGCCGCCGGTGCCGACGTCGCCGGTGCGGTGCGCGCCGATGCCCGTCCCCTGCGCGTGCGCCGCGCCGGTCAGCAGAAGCGAGGCGGCGGAGAGGACGGTCAGGAATAGAAGTCTTGGGAGAAGGTGGCGGAGGGGGTGCGAAGTTCTGAAAGACACTTTTCCAAACTCCTTCAAGGGGTGGGTGGGGAGAATCGACTCGAAACTTCAAACTGTTGTCGGGAGCCGCCGCGACAGCGCGACCGGGCCCCTACTTCCCGGACTGCTCGACGGCGGCGCGCTGCGCGGCGAAGAGCGTTTGGAGCCCGCCGCGCGCGAGCGCGAGGAGCGCCTCCATCTGCTCGGGCGTGAAGGGCTCGCCCTCGGCCGTCCCCTGCAACTCGACGAAGCGGCCGTCACCCGTGCAGACGACGTTCATGTCGACGGCCGCGCGCGAGTCTTCGTCGTACTTGAGGTCGAGGAGCGGCGTGCCGGCGACGACGCCGACGCTGACGGCCGCCACCTCGCCCGTGAAGGGCAGCGCGGCGAGCCTATTCTCCCTGACGAGGCGGCGGCAGGCAAGCACCAGCGCGACGTAGGCGCCAGTGATGGCCGCCGTGCGCGTCCCGCCGTCGGCCTGCAAAACGTCGCAGTCGACGGTGATGGTGCGCTCGCCGAGCTTGGAGAGGTTCGTGACGGCGCGCAGGGAGCGGCCGATGAGCCGCTGTATCTCGTGCGTCCGCCCCGACGGGCCGCCGCGCCCGGTCTCGCGCTGCGTGCGCTGCGGCGTCGCGCGCGGCAGCATCGAGTACTCGGCCGTGAGCCAGCCCTGGCCGGTGTTGCGGCGGAAGGGCGGCACGCGGTCGTCGAGCGTGGCGGTGCAGATGACGCGCGTCTGCCCCATCTCGATGAGCGCCGACCCTTCGGCGTAGGGCATGAAGCCGGGCGTGATGCGCAACGGGCGCAGCCGGTCGGCCGCGCGCCCGTCGGTGCGCGCGTACGTTTTGTCAGCGGGGTTGAAGCTCATCGTGCCCCCAGACCTCGACGGCCTCGAGCCTGCGCGGCGCGGCGCCGAGGAAGCGCTCGGCGACGTGCGCGAAGCGCTCGGCCGCGTCGGTCACGTAGAAGTGATCCAGATCGTCGCACAGCCGGCGCGCGTCGGCGCCGGCCTCGCGCAAGTCCCTCAGCTCCTGCGTCGCCGTGCGCCGCAGCCCCTCGCGCTCGATGACCGCCTCGACGGCGCGCGCGGCCGCCTCGCCCGAGTCGATGAGGCGCACCTCGCGTCCGACCGCCTCCTGAATCACGCGCCGCAGAATGGGATAGTGCGTGCAGCCCATGACGAGCGCGGAGACTTCGCGCTCGCGCAAAGGACGCAGGTACTCTTCGGCGACCATGCGCGCCACCTCCGTCTCGGCCCAGCCCTCCTCGGTCAGCGAGACGAAGAGCGGGCAGGCGCGCTCGAAGACTTCCGCGTCGGGCGCGAGATCTCTGATGGCTTTACTGTAAGCGCCGCTCTTGACGGTGGACTCGGTGGCGACGACGCCGACGCGCGGGGGCCCGCCCGACGCGGCGTGGACGGCGGCGCGCGCGCCCGGCCCGATCATGCCGACGACGGGGACGGGGACGGCGCGGCGCACCGCCGGGAGCGCGAGCGCCGAGGCGGTGTTGCAGGCGACGACGAGCAGCTTGACGCCGCGCGAGACGAGGAAGCGCGCGTCCTCGACCGCGTAGCGCTCGACCGTCTGAAGCGACTTCGTCCCGTAGGGCACGCGCGCCGTGTCGCCGAGGTAGACGAAGCGCTCGCCCGGCAGCCGCTCGTGCAGCGCGCGGTAGACGGTCAGGCCGCCGACGCCGCTGTCGAAGATTCCGATGGGAAGGTTGCGATCCAAGTGTTTGGAAGGAGCGTCACGGAGGCTCAAACGAAAATCTCCGCCACCCGGCAGCGGAAGCCCGGCACGACCTCGCCGCCGTCCAACTCGTCGCCCTCGGACAGATGCATCACTTCTGCCCCCGAGCGGTAGACCTTAACAGTCCGCCGCCCCGGGTCAACTATCCAGACCGCGCGTGTCCCGGCCCCGAGCCAGTCTTCGACCTTCTCTTTAACCTCGCGGCGTGTGTCGCCGGGGCTGAGCACCTCGACGGCGAGGTCGGGAGCGCCTGAGAAAAACTTCTTACGGGCGTCGCCCTCCGGTCTGCGTTCGCGGCTGACGAAGGACAGGTCGGGGGCGCGCACGGTGTCGGGGTCTGAGGCAATTTTAAATCCCGTCTCCGCGCCGCCGCAGAAGCCGACCTTGTTTGCCTTCACGTAATTACCGAGCAGGAGGGAGATGTTGATGACGACCTCCCCGTGCTCCCAACCTGTGGGAGACATCCTTCGCAGCTCTCCTTTCACCAGCTCGTATCGGAAGCCGTCGTCCGGCATCTCGAAAAGCTCGCTGGCGGTCGAGCGCTGAAGCGTCGTCATGGTAGTTCTCCCCTGTCTCGGCGCACACGAAAGCGGCCGGTTTGACGGCGCGATGTTATCACAACGCGGGTCAAACCGGCCGCCGGCCGTCCGGTCTTGAAAGTGTCTCGGCGCTCAGTTCGAGGACGCGGCACTGGCGCGCTGGTGCGTGACGGCCCCCGAGTCCACGGTCTCGCCCAGGCGGTTGATGCACTGGAAGTGCATCTCGTCGCCCGAGACTTCGAGCAGCATGAAGGACATGTCTGCGTCGTAAGCCTTGGCCGTCAGCGGCGAGCCCTTTTTGATGTCGCCCTCGCGCAGCTTTCCGCCCGCGCCCGAGATGAAGTAGTAGATGCCCTTCTGCGGCTTGATGCGCTCGTAGAAGTGCTCGTGGCCGGCGAAGACGACGTTGACGCCGTACCTCACGAACAGCGGCTCGACCACCTCGCGCAGCCCCGACGAGGAGCCGTGCTTCCCGCCCGACGAGTACGGCGGGTGGTGGAAGTAGGCGACCTTCCACTTCGCGGTGTCGGCCTTGAGCTTGTCCTCGAACCACGCGAGCTGCTTCTTGTCCATGTAGTTGCTGTTGAGCGCGTAGAAGCTCACGTCGCCCTTCTTGAACCGGTAGTACTCCTCGCCGTTCATGTTGAAGTGGTCGTAGAAGCGCTGGTTCGACTCGTCGTGGTTGCCCAGGGAGGCGTAGAACTTCACCTGCTGGTCGAGCAGCGGCTTGTACACGTCCTCGAACTTCGCCTTGTAGTCGGCGGCCTTCTCGCCGCCGTACATGTTGTCGCCCACCAGCAGCGCGAACTCGAAGGGGAACGCCTGCCGGTAGCGAATCATCACCGCGGCCAGCTCGTTCTGCTGCTTGCTCCCCGTCCCGGTGTCGCCGACGACCATGAACCGGACGGAGTCGTCCTTGTTGGGCAGGGTCAGGCCGAGCCCCGCGACGGGTTTCGCGGTCGTGTTCGCGGCGACCCGCGCGCCGACGTTCGCGCCTTCCGACGAGGCAATCTGGCTCTTGTCCTGCGGAGGGGGGAGCGCGTCGCCCATGAAGTCGAGAATGAGCCCGTTCTCGCGGTCGACGAGCAACAGGTTCCTGTTGACGAAGCGGTACCTGACCTGCTGCGGGAGCTGCGGGAGGCGGAGCAGGATCGTGGGCGTCATCTCCAGAAGCTCTTGTGACTCGGGGTAAGCGTGGTTGACGCGCAGCGGCACGGCCTTGGCTTCGGACTCCAGGACGGCCTCGCGCACCTCCTGCTTGACCCGCGCGGGCGCCTCCGTCTTGATGACCTCGCGGATGTGTCCGGCCGCGACGGCCGTAAAGAGGTCGCCCGGCTTGGCCGACGCGCGCGCGGCGCGCACGGCCTCCTGGAGCGCCGCCTTGTGCCTCTCTATCTGCGCGGGGGTCGCGTCCTTCGGGAGCTTGGGCATCTTGGCTTCCAACCCCTCGCGCATCGCGACGTACTCCTTGACGCGCGCCTCGAAGGCCGCGAAAGCCTCCTTGTGCTTCGGCGACACCTGGACCTGCGCGGCCGGCCCCGTCGTCTGCGCGGAGGCAGGCGGCGAGGCGGGCCGCGCCGTTACGAAAAGCGCGGCGGCGAGACACGCGCAGGCGGCCCCGCCTTGAAATCTTTTTACTTTCATCGTCCGACTAAATTGCAAGCGCGGTGCCAGCCGCGCGTCCCGGCGCCGGCTGACGTGCCGCGCCGCTTAGTTCGCGCGTATGAGTAGCTTGGGGACGGCGCCGCCGGCGCGCCGCCCGAACGCCCCGCCGGGCGCCCGCCCGCAAGCGAACGCTTGTCGGACACGCGAGTCCTCAGAAACTACACCGACCCGGTACGGTCGAACCCGCGACCCGGCCCTTCTAAAGCCGCGAAAACGGAAAGCGGCGGGGCTTTTCTTTTTCGCTTGAGCAACTGGCGGCGGGACGCTCGCTATGTGGCTAGGATAACCTAGGCCGCGAGAGCTAACTCGTTAGAGTTCGCATTTGTGTTTTCTACGCTTATTAACGGGCCGCATAGAACGCCCGGCATGCATCCGTCCGACGATCCAGGCCCCTGTCGAGACCTTTCGCCCCCTTACTCGTGCACCTTTTAGATGCACGACCGCGATTATAGATGCCGCCCCCTCGCCCGGCAACCGGGGGCGGGTGAAGTTCGGGTTTCACAACCTTATTCCCACGACCGCCCGCCCGAACAGCCTCGCGCGGCGCGCGGCGGTTAAGTTATAATCGCCCGCGGACGTTTGAGGTCTCCCCGGCTGTTTCGATGGACGCGGCGTCTCTCTCTCGCGCGCCGCCGCACCCGAAGTTTTGAGGTTTCCCGAGAATTCCCATGTCAGCTAAACAGACGCGAAACGACGGCACGAGGTCGCGCTCGCTGCCCGCGGCGCCCGCCCCGCGCAGGCGCTTCCTGCGCCGCTTCTGGTTCCCGGCCGTGCTCCTGCTCGCCATCGCCGCCGGCGGCCTGACGGGCATCGTGCTCGCCTACAGCCTCAACTACTCGCGCGCCGCCGAGGAGGTCAAGGCGCTGGCGACCTACCGGCCGAGCGTGGTCACGCGCGTCTACGCCGACGACGAGGAGACCATCATCGGCACCTTCGCGCTGGAGCGCCGCGTCCCGCTCAAGTTCGAGGAGATTCCGCCCAACGTCCAGAACGCCATCCTCGCCGTCGAGGACGCGCGCTTCTTCGAACACAAGGGCATCGACCCCGTCCGCATCATGGGCGCGGTCTGGAAGAACGTCACGACGGGCAGCCGCGAGGGCGGCTCGACCCTGACGCAGCAGCTCGCCAAGCGCCTCTTCCTCTCGGCCGAGCAGACCTACACGCGCAAGGTCAACGAGTGGGTCGTCGCGCTCCAGATCGAACGCTACTACACCAAGCAGCAGATCATGGAGATGTACGTCAACAACATCTTCCTTGGCGCGGGCTCCTACGGCTTCGAGGCGGCGGCCGAGACCTACTTCGGCAAGCAGGCCAAAGACCTCTCGGTCGAGGAGGCGGCGCTCCTGGCCGGCATCCCCAAGGCGCCGAGCCAGCTCTCGCCCACGGTCAACAAGGAGGCGGCCAAAGAACGCCGCAACCTCGTCCTCCAGCTCATGGCCAACAACGGCTTCGTCTCGCAGCCGGAGGCCGACGCCGCCAAGGGCCGCGACATCAAGCTCCACGAGTCGGCCTACGCGCCGTCGCTCCAGTCGGCCTCGCCCGTCTTCGCCTACCCCGTCGAGGAGATACGCCAGCAGCTCGAAGACAAGTACACGACGCGCGTCGCGCAGGGCGGCCTGACCGTCTACTCGACCATCAACGTCGCGGCGCAGAAGGAGGCCTATTACGCGCTGCGCGAGGGCCTGCGCGACTATGACCGGGGTCACAGCGGCTGGCGCTCCTCCTTCCAGCCCATCGGCGCGCAGAACCCGGACGGCTCGGTGCAGGTCACGCAGCAGCAGCTCGCCAGCTACCACCACCCGGACTGGCACGAGGAGCGGTTCAAAGAGGGCGAGTACCTGATGGGGCTCATCACCAGGGTTGACCGCGCGCGCAACGAGGCGACCGCGCACTTCGGCGCCTACGACGCCGTCGTGACGGCGAAGGACATGGGGCGCGCCACCGGGCGCCAGCCGAAGGACGAGTTCAAGGTCGGGCTCCTCGCCGAGTTCAAGATCAAGTCGGTCGACGAGGGCGCGCGCCGCCTCACCGTAGACGTCTCGCAGACGCCCGCCATCGAGGGCTCGATCATGACGGTCAACGCCAAGAACGGCGAGATCGTGACGATGGTCGGCGGCTACGACTTCAACCGCAACAAGTTCAACAACGCGACGCAGGCCGACCGCCAGACCGGCTCGTGCTTCAAGCCCTTCGTCTACGCGGCGGCGGTCGAGTGGGGAATGACGCCCGACACCGTCATCTCGGGCGCGCCCATCAAGCGCGGCAACTGGACGCCGCACAACTACGACGGCTCGACGGGCAACGGCGACGTGCCGATGAAGATCGCGCTCGCCAAGTCACTGAACATCCCGGCCGTCCACGCCCTGGACATGGTCGGCATCCAGACCGGCGCGCAGATGGTGCGCCGCTTCGGCATCACGCGCCCGATGGCGCCCTACCTGCCGTCGGCCCTGGGCGCGACCGAGGTGCCTCTGGCCGAGATGGTCTCGGCCTACTCGGCCTTCCCCGGCAAGGGCGTGCGCCACGAGAAGCACCTCATCCGCCGCGTCCTCGACCGCGACGGGAACATTTTGGAGGAGCGGGAGAAGACGACCTTCAAGGTGATGAGCGAGTACGTCGCGCTGACGATGGTGGACATGATGCGCGGCGTCACGTCGGGCGGGGGCACCGCGCCGGCGGCCTCTTCGGTCGGCCACCCCGTGGCGGGCAAGACCGGCACGGTCAACGACCAGACCGACGTCTGGTTCATCGGCTACACGGCGACCTACGTGACGGGCGTGTGGCTGGGCTACCCCGGAATGAAGAAGAGCCTGGGCGCCGGGATGACCGGCGGGCGCGGCGCGCTCCCCATCTGGATCGACTTCATGAAGGACTTCCTCAAGGACAAGCCGAAGGAGAAGTTCGAGGCGGCGCCCAAGATGCCCGAGGACATACGCGAGCTGCACCTCCAGCGGCAGCGCGAGATGAACGAGGAGCGCAACTCCTTCCTCAAGGCGGCGGGCGCCGGCGCCGGAGACCGCGTCGCCCCGGCGCTCAACATCGACACCAAGCTCGAACAGGTGACGCTGCCGCCCGCGCCCGGCGAGGGGCTGACGGCCACGACGCCGGCCGACTCCGGC
>JAIVJI010000104.1 GCA_020200135.1 Acidobacteriota bacterium
GCAAGCGCTTCCGGGAGGCTTACTGAGATGAGCGACTTCTCGCGGGTCATCGCCCGGCGCAGGCGGCAGGACATCATCTTCAACGTCGTCGGCGTCGCCTGCACGCTCGTCGGCATCCTGACGCTGGGGGCGCTGCTCGTAGACCTCATGCTGGACGGGCTGGGGCGGCTCGACTGGGAGTTCATGACCTCCTTCCCGTCGCGGTTCGCCGCGCGCGCCGGCATCCTCTCGTCCTGGGTCGGGACGCTCCTCATCATGCTCGTCACGGCGTTCGCCGCCGTGCCGCTGGGGGTCGCGGCCGGCGTCTACCTCGAAGAGTACGCGCGCAAGAACTGGCTGACGAGCCTCATCGAGATCAACATCGCGAACCTCGCGGGCGTGCCCTCGATCATCTACGGCCTGATGGCGCTGGGGCTTTTGGTCTACCAGTTCCGGCTGGGGCAGAGCGTCCTGACGGGCGGGCTGACGCTCGCCTTCCTCATCCTGCCCATCGTCATCGTCGCCACGCGCGAGGCGCTGCGCACCATCCCGCAGGGCATCCGCGAGGCGGCGCTCGCCCTCGGCTCGACGAAGTGGCAGGTCGTCCGCCATCACCTGCTCCCCTACTCGGTCGGCGGGACGCTGACCGGGATCATCATCGCGCTCTCGCGCGCCATCGGCGAGACGGCGCCGCTCATCACCATCGGCGCGCTCACCTTCATCGCCTTCCTGCCGCCGCCCCCCGTCCAGCCGCGGCCGCCCTTCGTCTCGGCCGACTGGCTGTGGTCGCCCTTCTCGGTGCTGCCGATCCAGATGTTCAACTGGGTCTCGCGCCCCGACCCCGAGTTCGTCACGAACGCCGCGGGCGCCGGCCTCGTCCTGATCGTGGTGACGCTGTCGCTCAACGCCGTCGCCATCCTCATCCGCTACCGCGTGCGCAAGCGCATCAAGTGGTAAAGTGCCGCCCATGAGGACCGAGCTGGAACAAGGCGACGCCGGGGGCGCGCGACTCGACGATGGCGTCGGCGCGGCGCGTGCCGGCGCGGCGGCGGGCAGGCGCCGCGCCGACGACGCCGCGCCCTCGGGCGGGGTCAAGGCCGACGTGCAGGGACTGAACTTCTTCTACGGGAGCCTCCAGGCGCTGAAGGGCATCGACCTCGCCTTCGCCGCCAACCGCGTGACGGCCATCATCGGCCCTTCGGGCTGCGGCAAGTCCACGCTCCTGCGCTGCTTCAACCGCATCCACGACCTCTACCCCGACACGCGCTACGAGGGGCGCATCATCCTCCAGCCGAGCGGCGTCAACATCGTCGCGCCCGAGACCGACCCCGTCGAGATGCGCATGCGCATCGGCATGGTCTTCCAGAAGCCGAACGCGTTCCCCAAGTCGGTCTTCGAGAACGTCGCCTTCGGGCTCCGCCTGCTGGGAGAGCCGAAGGCGTCGGTCGGGGGGAAGGTCGAGCGGGCCCTGCGCTCCGCCGCGCTCTGGGACGAGGTGAAAGACCGGTTGAGCGGGTCGGCCTACACGCTCTCGGGCGGGCAGCAGCAGCGGCTCTGCATCGCGCGGGCGCTGGCGACCGACCCCGAGATGCTGCTCTTCGACGAGCCGACCTCGGCCCTGGACCCCATCGCCACGCAGAAGATAGAGGACCTCATCTTCGAGCTGAAGCGGCAGGTGACGATCATCATCGTCACCCACAACATGCAGCAGGCCGCGCGCGTCTCGGACCGGACGGCCTTCATGTACCTGGGCGAGCTCGTCGAGACCTCGGAGACTAAAAAGATGTTCGAGAACCCGTCCGAGAAGCTGACGGAGGAGTACATCACCGGCCACTTCGGCTGAGGGCGCGCGCCGCCGCCGCGCCCCACGACAGGAGACCCAAACGACCATGTCAGCGACGACCCGAGTGCCAGTGCCAACCGCGTCCGCCGCGAGCCCCGGCGGGGCCGGGGAGCCTTCGCCCGCCGGCGCGCCGGCGAAGGTGGAGATACGCGACCTGCACTTCTTCTACGGGAACGTCGAGGCCATCCACAACGTCTCGCTCCGCGTCCCCGAGCGGTTCGTGATGGCGTTCATCGGCCCCTCGGGCTGCGGCAAGTCCACGGTGCTGCGCACGCTGAACCGCATGAACGACACCATCCCCGGCACGCGCGTCGAGGGCGGCGTCCTCATCGACGGCAGGGACATCTACGCGCCGGGCGTCGACGTGGTGAAGGTCCGCCGCAAGGTCGGGATGGTCTTCCAGAAGTCCACCGTCTTCCCGAAGACCATCTTCGAGAACGTCGCCTACGGGCTGACGGTCAACCGCCTGACGCGCGGCAAGTCAGAGACGGCCGAGCTGGTCGAGCGGGCGCTGCGCGACGCCGCGCTGTGGGACGAGGTGAAGGACCGGCTGAAGACTTCGGCGCTCGGGCTCTCGGGCGGGCAGCAGCAGCGGCTCTGCATCGCGCGGGCGCTCGCCGTCCGGCCGGAAATTCTGCTGATGGACGAGCCGGCCTCGGCCCTGGACCCCATCGCGACGCAGAAGATCGAGGAGTTACTCGTCGAGCTGAAGCGGCGCTACACCATCGTCATCGTGACGCACAACATGCAGCAGGCCGCGCGCGTCTCGGACCGCACGGCCTTCTTCTGGCTCGGCAAGCTCATCGAGGTCAACGACACGGAGCGGATATTCACCAACCCGTCGGAGAAGCTGACGGAGGACTACATCACCGGCCGCTTCGGGTGAGGCGGGCGGGGTTTTTGACCGACCCCGACGAGGACAGGCGGAGGAGGTTTTGAAGATGGATCACCACAGGCGTTTGGACTCCGAGCTGGACGTGCTGCGCGACCGGGTGCTCGTGCTCGGGGGCGAGGCCGAGGCGGCGCTCGGGCGCGCCATGCACGCGCTCGGCGAGCGCGACAGCGACGCCGCCCGCGAGGTGCTGGCCGGCGACGACCAGATCGACCAGCTGGAGGTCGAGATAGACCGCCTCTGCATCGACGTGCTGGCGCTCCGCCAGCCCGCCGCGCGCGACCTGCGCTTCGTCATCTCGGTCGCCAAGATCACGCCCATCCTGGAGCGGGTGGCCGACCACGCCTGCAACATCGCGCGCGTGGCGCTCGACCTCAACGACGAGCCGCGGCTCAGGCCCTTCCCCGACCTCCCGCGCATGGCCGAGGTCGCGTCCTCGATGCTGCGCGCGGCGCTCGACGCCTTCACGCGGGGCGACGCGGCCGCCGCGCGCCGCGTCATCGGGCGGGACGACGAGATAGACGTGATGTACGAGCGGCTCTTCCGCGACCTCATCGAGCTGATGGTCGCCGAGCCGGCGGTCACGCCGCGCGCCGCGCGCCTGCTCTTCGTCGCCAAGCACCTCGAGCGCGTCGCCGACTACGTCACGGACATCTGCGAGCTGACCGTCTACATGACCGAGGCCGCCGTCATCAAACACAGCTACAAGTAAATGGTGAGTGGGTAAAACCATTCACCATCCACCATTCACTTATGAACAGGCCAGTGCTAATTGTCGAGGACGAGCCGGACATCGCCGAGGGGCTGCGCTACAACCTCGAGCGCGAGGGCTTGCGCGTCGTGCTGGCGGGGACGGGCGAGAAGGGGCTGGAGATCGCGCTCGACAAGACCGACCCGCCGGCGCTCGTCCTGCTCGACCTGATGCTGCCCGGGATGTCCGGGATCGAGCTGTGCCGGCGCCTCAGGCGCGAGCCCTCCACCCGGCGCACGCCCATCATCATGCTCACCGCCCGCGGGTCTGAGTCCGAACGCGTGGCGGGGCTCGAGCTCGGCGCGGACGACTACGTCACCAAACCCTTCTCGGTGCGCGAGCTGGCCGCGCGCGTGAAGGCCGTGCTGCGGCGCTCGGAGGAGTCGGCTACCGCCTCCTACGAGGACGAGAAGCTTCGCGTCCACTTCGACGACATGCACGTCCTCTGCGAGGGCGCGGAGGTCAGGCTCACACGCAAGGAGTTCGCGCTGCTCTCGGCGCTCGCCAGAAGACCGGGCAAGGTGGCGACGCGGACGCAGCTCCTCGACGAGGTGTGGGGGCAGCAGTACTACGGCGACACCCGCACGCTCGACGTACACATCCGCCGCCTCCGCGCGAAACTCGGCGTGTGCGGCGACTCCATCGAGACGGTCGTCGGCGTCGGCTACCGCTTCGTCGGCTGCTCCGCCAAGGCCGGAGGCCGGCGCGACGAGGCGCCAGGGCCCTGAGGGGCGGCGACGCGCCCTCCCGACTGAAGCTCATTTGCCCGAGCCCGCCGCTCGCTCCTCCCTGTAAGGCTTAACCCCGACCGCGCGGAGCGCGCCTTCGAGTCTCCGAAAAAAGCCGGTCCTATTCAGCAGTGGGTTGAGCCAGCCGTTCGTGATCGCGTAGCTCGACTCGAAGGGCGCGGCGTGGTGCTCCCGGTGGTGCTCGGGGCTCAGGATTATTCCGGCGCGCTGAAGGGCGCGGGCCAACGGCGGCGGATTCTCCTGGTGCGCCCACTTGTGGAACTGGTTTGTGGCGACGGTCACGCCCACGGTCATGATCGCGGTGAAGACGGCAAAGGCGGACGCGGGCGAGGTCTCGCCGTACGCCGCGAGGGCGAGGAACAGCGCGAGCAGCGGCGCCGCCAGGATGCAGGTGTTGCCCACGGTCTCGACGAGCCCGTGGTCGCAAATCTCCAGCGGGCGAACGTGGTGGACGCGGAATGGCCTGACCAGGCCGCGCCCAATGACGGGGGTGTCCTCCCCACAGTATGTGTCCGCCGCCCAGTGCACCAGCCCCGTGACGAAGTCGCCGAAGGCTAGCCCTAAAAGCACGCCGGGGACCGCCAGCCAGCCCGCCTCGGCCTGCGAGAGCCGCTGGTAAGAGAGAAGCAGCGCGGGGGCGAAGAGGAGGGGGGCGAGTATCGTGGCGCCGCGTTCGAGGAGGCCGTGAAGGCCGTGCGAGGCGTCCCCCGCCCCGGCCCGCGGCAGAGGCCCCGCCGGCGCGGCCGGCCCCACGTCGAAGACGTCGGGCGTGTGATTGTCACCGCCGGGAGAGCCGGCGGAAGTAGACCTCGACTGTGATTTGGATAATTGGAGAAACACGCCCATTCCCGCCCCTTGCTCGCTCGCTTACAAAACCCCTGCGCGGGGCGGGCGGCCCCGCCGCCCGCCCCGACTTACCGACCCCGCGCGGGCTTCTCCGCGCGGACGAAGACGTACTCCATCAGCCCCATCTCGTAAGCCTTCAGAACGGCGAGGTCAATGACCCAGCCGAGCCTGCCCGCCAACACGCCCCGAATCTTCGTCAGCTCGCGGATGGTCTCCGGCCGCCTCTGCTCGCGGTAGTAGCCCGGTATCGTGAGTCGGCCGACCTCCTCCACTCCGACGTTCGTGAACCCGGCCCGCCCCATCGTCTCGCGGTAGGCGTCGGACGTGACGACGTTCACGCGCGGGACCTTCCATAGCCTCCGCGCCGCCTCGACGACGAACCTCTCCAGGGCGTCGCGCGGCGGGCGCTTCAGCGTGTAGTCGGCGAAGGCCGCGACCCCGCCGGGCGCGAGCACGCGGTAAGCCTCGCGGAGGAAGTCCTCCCGGGTGTCGAAGTGCTCGGGCGCCTCGATGCTCAGGACGTGCGTGAAGCTCTCGGCGGGGAAAGGCAGGCTGCGCGCGGCGCCGCGCGTGCTCGACGTGCGGCCAGGTGACGTCGACGGCGTCGATGCCCCGCGGGTCGAAGTGCCCGAGCAGGTAGAGGTCCTGCGAGCCCATGCCGCAGCCGACGTCGAGGAGCCGGCTCTCGGCGTCGAGCCCGAGGAGCGCGCCCATGCGCCGGACCATGTTCTCGGCGGCGGCCAGGTAGTCGCCGACGCCCTCCTCCCACAGCCCGAAGTTCAGGTAGCCGCCGTGAAAGTCGCCGTAGTTCTCCACGCCCCGGCCGTAGAAGCTCTCGACCTTCCGCTCGTGCGTCCGCCCCGACCAGTACCGCCTCTGACTCTGATTTGCCGCCATGTTTCCCCCCAGGCTCGCTCAGGCGCGGGCCGGCGCCACGCCTCGACGTGACCGGAGCCGGCCCTTCAAATTTGGGGGAGTGTTCGGACAATTTACGGGCGGCGCGCGGTTCCGGATTTACCCGGCGAGGGGTCTGGCCGCGAAGGGTAGAAGGCTGTCGTCAGGGACGCGGCACCTGCCGCGGCTGCATTTTTAAGTCCCGGCGGGGCCGTGTAAATCTGTGATGGACACGTAATGCCCGCGTCATGCACAATTCTGCGCTACACGGGCGAAATTCGGGGGCGCCGGCCGCCGGACTTCGCCGCTCACTTCAAACGCTTTTCGCGGTCACAAATAAGGGTCAACAAATGTCTCGGTCCGCCTCGCACCGTTCGCCGTGGGTCGCCTTGGGGTTGACCCTGTCGCTGCTCGCGGGCGCGCACCCCGCGACCCTTGCGGCGCGCGCCGGCGCCGCCGCGACACAGTCGCCCGACGAAGCCGCGCTGCGTCTCCTCGCCGGAGAATTTTTCGCGCGCTACGCCGAGGAGAACCTCGAAGCCTTCATGTCGCTGTGGAGCGCGGCTTCGCCGACGCGCGCGGCGCGCCGGCAAGCCGCGGAAAACTTCTTCGCCGCGCACGAACGGGTGGAGGTCAAGAGCTTTGCCGTCGCGGGCGTCGCGGTGGCGGACGCCAGGGCGTCCGTGCGGGTGGCGGTCGAGGTGTCGGCGGTCGAGACGAAGACGGGCAAACCCTCCGCGCCGGGGAAGACGAGGCGCGTGCTGGAGCTGGTCAGAGAGGGCGGCTGGTGGAAGGTCTGGCGCGAGCTCTCCGCGGCCGAGGAACTCGCGGAAAGGCTGCTGGCGGCCGCGGACGAAGCCGGCCGCGCGGAGTTGCTGAGGCGGGACGAGGAGCTGCTGACGCCGGAGCTGGCGCAGGCCGTGCGGAGGGCGGGGCGCGACATCCAGAACAGGTACGATTACGCGCGTGCGCTAACGGTCTACCAGTACGCGCATGAACTCGCCGGGCGCGTGGGCGACCGGCGGACGGGCGCCGTCGCCCTCTTCGACGCGGCCGAAGTCAGGCGACTGCTGGGCGACCACGCCGGCACCCTCGACTCTTTCCACCAAAGTCTGAAGGTGGCCGAAGAGTTGGGCGCCAGGGACCTGGCGGCGTCAATCTTAAACTCCATCGGCATCTTCCACATCTCGCAGGGCGCGTACGCCGAGGCGCTGGAGCACTACCGGCGGAGCCTGGCGCTCCGCGAAGCCCTCGGGAACAAGGACCAGGTCGGGAGTTCGCTCCTCAACATCGGGAACGTCTACCAGTCGCTCGGCGACTACGACGCGGCCGCCGACTACTACCGGCGCAGCCTGGAGCTGCGCGAGGCCGTGGGCAACAAGTTCGGCACGGCCAACGCGCTGAGCAACATCGGCGACACCCACCGCCTGCGGGGCGATTACACGTCGGCGCTGGAGTTCCAGCAACGCGCCCTGGCCATCCGCGAAGACCAGAAGGACAAGCCGGGCGTCGCCATCTCGCACGGCCACCTCGGCAACACCTACCGGGCGCGTGGCGACTACGAGCGGGCCGCGGAACACTTCCGCAAGAGGCTCGGGATGTGGGAGGGGCTCGGGAACAAGAGGGGCGTGCTCCACTCGCTCAACGACCTGGGGATGGTCAGCAACCTGCGGAAGGATTACGCGGAGGCCCTGCGGCTGGCCGAGCAGGCGGCCGCCCTCGCGAAGCAGATAGGCGCGCGCGACTCCCTGGCGCAGGCGCACACCATCGCGGGCAGGGCGCTCCGCGGGCTCGGCCGTCTGGACGAGTCACGCCTCGCGCTCGAAGCGGCCGTCGAGACGGTGGAGTCGCTGCGCGCGAAGGTCGTCGGCCAGGAGCTGCGCGCCTCCTACCTCGCCTCCGTCACCGACCCCTACGAGCTCTACATCGACCTGCTGATGCGGATGCACAGGGAGCGCCCGTCCGAGGGGCACGACCGCTCGGCCTTCCAGATGAGCGAGCGCGCGCGCGCACGCTCGCTGCTCGAATCGCTGGCGGAGGCGCGGGTAGACATCCGGCAGGGCGTCGACCGGGCCCTGGTCGAGCGCGAGCGCGCGCTCCAGCAGCAGCTCAACGCGATGGCGGAACGGCAGACGCGACTCCTGAGTGACAGGCACACGCCGGAGCAGGCGGCGGCGCTCGACAGAGAGGTCTCCGCGCTGGCCGCCGCATACAGGGAGGCTCAGGCGCGGATAAGACGTGCCAGTCCCCTCTACGCCTCGCTCACCCAGCCCGCGCCACTCACGCTGCAAGAGATTCAACGGCAGGTGCTCGACCCGGGCACGGTGCTGCTCCAATACGCGCTCGGCGAGGAGGCGACCTACCTCTGGGCCGTGACGACGGACGCGGTCAGGAGCTTCGAGCTTCCGCGGCGCGCCGAGGTCGAGCCGGCCGCGCGCCGCGTCCGCGACCTGCTCGCGGACGCCGAACGCTGGGCGGCGAGCGAGACGGCCGAGGCGGAATACGACAGGGCGGCGCGCGACCTGAGCCGCAAGCTGCTGCCCGAAGCGCTGCTCGCGCAGTTGGGGAAGAAGCGGCTGGTCGTGGTCGCCGACGGCGTGCTGCAATACCTGCCCTTCGGCGCGCTGCCCGTCACGGAGGCCAGGGCCGCCGGGGCCCGCCCGCGCGTGCGCCCGAAATTTCTCATCGACGACCACGAGGTGGTGAGCCTGCCCTCCGCCTCGACGCTCGCCGTGCTGCGACGCGAGACGGCGGGCCGGGCGCGCGGCGCGAAGGCGGTCGCGGTCTTCGCCGACCCGGTCTTCGACGCCGGGGACGAGCGCGTCGCGGCGGCCGCGCAGCGCCGGCAGAGACCCGACGCGCGGCGGCCCGGCGAGGCTCTGGCCGCCCTCCCCGCCGACGCGGCGGCGCGGGAGAAGGGGCGGCCGCAGGGCGCGGCGGGGGCGGAGCCGCCTAAACTGTCGCCCGACCTCGCGCGCGCGGCGCGCGCGGCCGGAATCTTACGCGACGGCGGGCAGGGGCTGAGCAGGCTGCCTTTTTCGCGCCGCGAGGCGGAGATGATTCTCGCCCTCGCGCCCGCCGGGCGGGCACGCCGCGCGCTCGACTTCGAGGCGAGCCGGCGGGTCGCCACCAGCGGCGAGCTCGCCGACTACCGCTTCGTCCACTTCGCCACGCACGGGCTCCTCGACGCCGACCACCCTGAGCTGTCCGGCGTCGTGCTCTCGCTGTTCGACGAGCGGGGGCAGGCGGTCGACGGCTTCCTGCGGCTGCACGAAGTTTACAACCTGCGCCTGCCCGTCGAGCTGGTCGTCCTGAGCGCGTGCCAGACCGCCCTCGGGCGTGAGGTGCGCGGCGAGGGTCTGGTCGGGCTCGCGCGCGGCTTCATGTACGCCGGGAGCCCGCGCGTGGTGGCGAGCCTCTGGAAGGTGGACGACCGCGCCACCGCGGAGTTGATGAGACGCTTCTACGAGGGGATGCTGAAGAGAGACCTGCCCCCGGCGGCGGCGCTGCGGCGCGCCAAGGTCTCGATGCTGAGCGAGCCGCGTTGGAGGGCGCCCTTCTACTGGGCGGCGTTCGAGCTACAGGGGGAGTGGAAGTAGTGAAGGCCGGCGGCCGGGTCGCCGGGACGGACGACTCTCGAATCGGGCACGGGGCGGCGGAAGAGGTGGAGAGCTCACTCGCACGTAAAAGTGATTGGGAGCTGACGGCGCCGGCCTTCGAGCGCCTGCTCGGGCTGCTCGACGCCGACCGCGAGCGCGCCGGGGAGAAGTACGAGCTCGCCCGCCGCAGGCTGCTCGCCTTCTTCGAGGCGCGCGGCAGCGAGTCGCCGGCCGACCACGCGGACGAGACCATCAACCGCGCCGCGCGCAAGATCGCGGAGGGCGAGCGCGTCGAGGACATCAACAAATACCTCTACGGCGTGGCGCGCCTGCTGCTGCTGGAGCTGGGCCGCGCGCGCGAGAAGCTCCCGCTGCCGCTCGACTCGGTCGCGCCGCCCGGCGCCCCCGCCGCCGGCGAGCGCGAGGAAGAGGAGCGCGAGCGCGCCGAGAGCGAACGACGTTTCGAGTGTTTCGAGGACTGCCTCGGCAAGCTCGCGCCCGACAGCCGCGACTTCATCCTCTCTTACTACAAGGAGGAGAAGGGCGAGAAGATTCGTGGGCGGAAGCGGCAGGCCGGCGACCTCGGCGTGTCATTGAACGCGCTGCGGCTGCGCGCCTCGCGCATACGCTCGGCGCTGGAGCGTTGCATGGGTGAGTGCGCCGGGGGCGGCGCGGCGGAGAAATGAAATCCCCTTCCGGTCACTGTAGAGTGGGGGCGGGGCGAGGCGTCGACCGCCGGCGAGACGTGTGAGACCACGAGCCTTGGAGAGCGAAACGGACAGGGACGAGCAATTCACGCGGTACCTGCTGGGCGACCTACCCGAAGAGGAGTGCGCGCGGCTCGAAGAGCTGTACTTCGACGACGACGAAGCGTTCGAGAGCCTGCTCGCCGCGAGGGACGAGCTCGCCGACCTCCACGCGCGCGGCGAGCTGAAGGGGCGGCGGCGCGAGCGCTTCGAGGAGCACTTTCTCTCCACCGGCCCGCGCCGCCAGAGGGCGCGCGAGGCGAAAGAGCTGGTCGAGTTCTCGACGAAGGCCGCCGCGGCGGAAGGCGAAAACCTTGCGGCGGGCACGCGCGCGGCGGGCAGTCCGTGGTGGGCCTCTCTGCCCGCCGCGCTCGGTCGGCGGAGCCCGGCGCTGCGCTACGCGCTCGCGGCGCTCCTGCTCTGCGCCGCGCTCGGGGGCGCGTGGCTCCTCTTCAAGCGCGGAGGCGACGCGCGCCCCGAACGCGCCGGCGGCACACCGCCCGCCACGCCGGACGCCGTCGCCCGGCGTCCGGCCGACGAAGAAACTCGGCCCCGGCCCGACGGCGGCCAAGACGAAGGCGCGGCCGACGCGCCGGCGCCCCCCTCGGCGTCTCCCACCCCAGGCCACACGCGGGCTCCCGAGACCGCGTCGAACCGGAGGGCGACGCCGACATCCTCATCGGCGCCCCCGACGGCGGGCGTCGCCTCTATCCTCCTGTCACCGGTGCTCACGCGCGGCGGCGCCGGCCCGTCCAACACTCTGCTGCTCCGGCCCGAGACGACCACGGCGCGCCTGCGACTCTCCTTCAAAGGCGGCGGCGACTACCGCCGCTACGTCGCCGTGCTGCGGACAATCGAAGGCGAGCAGGTGTGGCGCGGCGCGGCGACTGCGGCCGGGGCGGCGGGCCCGGGTAAGACTGCGGTGGCCGACATCCCCGCGCGAGTGTTCCGCAAGCAGGACCACACCGCGACCCTCTACGGCGTGACGGCCGCGGGCGAGACGCAGGAGGTCGGCGAATATTTCTTCCGCGTGAGTAGAGACCAGAACCAGTGACCGCCCTTTAGAGAATCGGCCCCGCCGCTTATTCCTTTCTACCCTTCCCCTCCCCCGGGCCGAACGAACCCTTCCCGGCCACGCACCGCGGACACATTTTCTCACCCGCGTCACTAACGTGTGGGGGCCGCCGGCGTCTCGGAGCGGCCCGCCGCGCGAACGCTATGTCGAGGGCAAAGTTGATGGGACGCGAGGAGGCCGTCATCGAGGACCAGACGGTTTCGGGCTGCATGACTTACGCGGCGCCCGTCATCTTTCTGGTCGCCGCCTACTTCGCACGTGATTCCTGGCGCGCCGTCGCCGGGACGGACTCTCCCATCATTGACGACTCAAGGGTTCTCAACTTTGTAGCCGGCCTCGCCATTCTAGGCGCGAGCCTGTTCTTCTGCGGCTCCGCCCTGCTCGTGCTGGTCGGCGGGCTGTGGAAGACGAAGATGAAGTTTTACGAGCGGGGGGTCACGCTCCACGGAGTCGGCGCGTTGGAGACCGTCCGCCCGCGACTCCTTTACGCCGACCTGGAGCGCGTGCGCGTCGCGGAGAAACATCACATGCGCGACGCCCCGTCGCGGGGCGGCCGACGCGACCCGCTCGAAGTGGCCCTCGACGCGCTCGCGGGGACGAAGCCCCCGGCGCGCCCCAAGGTTTACGAGAACACGGAATACACCTTCGGCTTCAAGCTGAAGGGGGAGTCGGAGCCGGTCAAGTTCTCAATCACGCTCGACCGCGCCGAGGCGGAGATGACGGCCGTCGTCGAGCGCCTCCGGGCGGCCGGCGTCGAGGCCGAGCACGAAAGGGCGCCGGAAGAAGAGTGAGGGCGCAGTCCACCACCGACGCCGGGGCCGGGCGCCTGCTGGGGCTGGCGCTGCTCGCCACGTTCGTCGCGCAGATGGTCGGGGCCGCCCTCAAGCGCTCGCCGCTGCGCGCGCGCCTCGCCGCCCCGAGGGCGCGGGGTGCTCCGCGCGGCGCGCCGGGGCGCGCGCAGTCCGCCTGGGCGCGGCTGCGCGCGCGCCCCGCCCCGTCGCGCTATTTCAGGTTCTTCGGCGTCCTCCTGTCCCTCCACTTCGTCCTCTCCACGCTCGTGGCATTCTCGATTCCGGTCCTGCTGGGGCTGTCGTTCGACGGCTGGCTGCTCCTGCTGGTCATCCCCTGCATGTTCATCCCGACGGCGCTCGTCTGGGGCGCGCTCGGGCCGCCGGGCCGCGAACGGCCGGGGCGCGAACGGCCCGGCGCACCCGCCCCGCCCGCGCGCCCGCTCACGGAGGCGTTCGCCAACCTCTGCCTCTTCTCTTACGCGCTCATCAACCAGCTCTTCTGGAGCGGCCTGGCCGTCTCCAACTCCCCGCTCGGCGGCGCGGGCGAGATACCGATGCGCGTCTTGCAGACCCTCCTCTTCCTCATCCCCGTCACGGCGATGTACTACTTCTCGCCGCGCATCCTCTTCCTCGCCGAGCAGATAGACGACCCGCGCACGCGGCTGAGCATGAAGCTCGCCCTCGCGTCCATCGCCTTCCGCTGGATAGTCGGCGCCGAAGCCGCGCCCGGGTGGTGAGAAGGCCGGGCGTCGTCGGCCGCGACATGGAATCCGTGTTTCATCACTCAACTGTAGAAAGCCCGAAACGGTAACGGGGCGGGCACAGGAGGAGCAGGAGGAGGAGTGATGAGAAGCCGAGCCCGGACGTGTCTGTTGTTGGCGCTCGCCTTGACGCTGCCCGCGGCCGCGGCCGCGCAGGACAAAGGGCCGTGCGGGAGCGCCGAGAAGTTCAAGCAGACGAAGCGCTGGGAGGACTTGCCGGGTTGCCCCATCAGTTATTTTGACAACGGCGACCTTCCCGAGGCGAATAAAATTTTGAACCACTACAAATTCCAGTACCAGAAATTTTTCGAGGACTGGAAGACTCAAGCCGGCACCCGGGAGTTCCTCAGCAGTCTCCGAGAGGGGCAGCTCAGGCAGATGAGAACCGATTACTACGTCTACGCGAAAGCGTGGGCGGGCGAGCCCCAACTGGTCGCCGCCAGGCCGGCTTACGACGAGATGTTTCGCGCCGTCGAAAAACATGTCTCGTGGCTCGAAATTCTGGTCGACGACAGTTTCGGCGGCGCCTTCGAGGCGGTTCTCGGAGACATCAAACGCAAAGCAAGCCCCGAAAGTATCCGCGTCAATCTGGAGAACGGGGTGGTCCCCGTCTTACAGAAACTCAAAGGCGCGGGCGCGCCCGACACTCTGGTCGTGGCGCTCGGCGACGGGGAGAAAAGCTACACGATAGCCGACATCAACGCCCTCGTGCCGTCGTTCCGCTCCTCGCAGAAAGAGGTCGAAGCGAAGGTCAACGCCGACTACGAGGCCAAGTGGCGACCGTTCTTAAGTGTGCTGCGGGGCGACCGTCTGATGCTCTTCAAAAAATACGAGGTGGGCATCTTGCAGGGCGCGGGCGGGCGCACGCTGAGGACCCCCGCGGATTTTCAGAGCACGCCGATGATGGCGAAATTCACGATTGACGAGAGCGGGGTGGTCAACCGTTGGAACATGACCATCTGGCGCCTGCGCGGCGACCGCATCGTCGCCACGCAGACCAGGTCGGGCTGGGGCAACGAGCCGCCGTCCGCCGCTTTCAGGTGATTCCGGGAGGAGACTACGAGATGAGCAAGCGATACTTTTTAATCTTCGCGTTACTCGCGCCGGCGGCGCTCGGCTGGCAGGCGGCGGCGGCGGCGCAGTTCCCGCGGCTCCCGAAGATAGAGAGGCCGAAACCGGAGCAGCCGAAAACTACCGCGCAGCCCGCGACGACGGCGCAGCCCGAGGCGGACGCCTCACGGCCCCGGCCGTCCGCCGAGTCCGGTGACGCGGCGAAACAGGGCGCCGGCCGGCCGGCCGGCCTGGACCGCCCCGCGGCGAGCAACAGGCCCGTCCTGCTCAAAGACACGCTCGAAATCAAGGCCTTCCGCGTCAACTACTGGAAGTCGCCCGAGCAGGGCGACTACTGGAGCTGGCTGCCGCAGGTGCGCTTCTTCATCTTCTTCGACAACAGCTCGACGCAGCGCTTCACGGCCGACTGGTACAAGCCGGACGGCTCGCTCTGGTTCAGCGAGCCCCTGAAGTACGGCCACGCCAGCGGCGTCGAGCGTGTCGTCCGCATCACGAGCGACCACCCGGACGCGGAGAAGATGAAGAACACCGCCATCACGACCGGCACGTACGGCCTCAAGGTAACCAACGCCAAGTCGGGCGAGGTCGCCTTCCAGGGCAAGTTCAGGGTGAACAGGGTCGCGGCCTTCCCCGACGAGCCGAAGTATAAAAACCGCTTCGAGTTCTACGTCGAGGAGGACTGGCTGCTGCCCGTGGCCTACGTCGGCTACGAGGACGACGCCAACTGGGAGGCGCCGCACCCCTTCGTCTGGATGTGGTTCAAGGGCCAGCGCGACGTGAAGGACTTCGAGGCCCGGCTCCTCCACAACGGCCGGCAGATCGCCTCGACCGACGAGAACTGCAACAACTGCGTCCGCACGCCGCGGCAGGAGCGCGGGACCGACAGCTGCTCGACCCATCCCGAGCAGTGCCAGTGGCACCAGTGGGGGTTCCACTGGAAGAACTTCGTCACCATCAACACCAACTACGACTACTACAAGACGCGCGTCCCCAACACGACCGCGACCAACGAGGCGCCGGGCGAGTACACGGTCCAAATCTTCTACCGCAACGTACTCGTGCGCGAGGCGAAGTTCACCGTCAACGACAAAGGCAGCTTCCACCCCAACGCCTTCTCCGAACAGCTCCCCGCGGCCAACTACACCATCCTCGTCCCCGCCAAAATCTCGGGCGAGAAGTGGAGCCCCGCGACGTTCAAGACCGACATGTTCTACGGCAACCCCGTCTCGGGCTTCAACGTCCCCTGAAAAGCATCACGCCGCCGGGCGTGGCGGGGGCCGGCCCCGCGCGGAAGGAGTTTGAGAGAGATGGCGCGCTTCAAAGACGCGGAAGTGACGGCGGCTATCGGGCCGCACCTGCAACCCGGCGAGCGGCTCCGCCACTGGGCGTACGGCGTCAGGCAGCCGCACCTGCTTTTAATCATCCTCCTGACGCCGCTCGCCACCGCACTGCTGACAAAGGAGTACGTCGTCGCCCTGACCGACCGCCGCCTGCTCGTGCTCCGCACCGGGCGCAAATTGCGGGTCGAGGGACTCACGGAGTATCGGCTCGACCAGCGCCCGCCGGCGAAGACTTCGACGGGCGCGCTCTTCACGCACATCAGGATAGAAGACGCGGCGAAGCCGTTCGCCGCCAAGTTCCACCGGCTGGGGATGGCGAACAACCGCGAGCACGCGATGGCCATCGCGGCGGCGCTCGGCGGGGCGGATTAAATCACCCCGGCCGGGGGCCGGAGGCTCGCGCCCGTCGGCCTCGATGAACCTCAATGAATTTGTGAAAAGAAGGAGAGCAATGATGACAAAAACTTCGTTCGCGCGAGCGGTCACGCTCATCATCGCCGCGGCGGCCTCGGCCGCGTGCGGGGGCGCAGGCTCGGCCACCACCACGCCGGCTTCGAACTCGGCCTCGTCGGACGCGACGGAAGTGGTCGGCAGCACGCCCTTCACCTCCGCCGAGGGGAAATTCAAGGTCACCCTGCCGGCGGGTTTCGCCCCATTCCAGGAGAAGAAGAACGAGGCGACCAGGATGACGGGCTATACCAGCTCCGGCCCGAACAACACCGTCTGCAACGTCTCCTACAGCCAGTTCTCCGACGCGCTGTCGGACCAGCTGAACACGCCGGAGAATCTGGAGAAGGCGCTGGGCGCGATGCGCGACAACTCCGTCAAGGGCATGGGCGGCATCACCGACAAGGAGGAGAAGATCAACGTGCAGGAGCACCCCGGGCTCTCCGTCTACGGCACGATACTCAACACGGACGCCACGGCCTATTTCCGCATGGACAACGTCATCGCGAACTCGCGCGGCTACCGGTTCGGCTGCATGAGCACCAACAAGGAGGAGCTGGACAAGCCGGAGATTCGGGCCTTCTTCAGGTCATTCCGCATCACGCCGTAACCACCGCGCCATGCCCGCACGGCCGACGCGCGGAGACCCGGTCGCGGGACGACTACAGCTCGCCTTTCTGCCGGGCCGCCTCTTCCCTCATCGTCTGCGACTTACCCTCCTTACTGTTGAAGATGTTTATCAACTCCACGGCCTCACCGTAGTCGAGGTTATCTCTGATAATTTCGGAACGCCCTTTCTTCGAGACCTGGATGGAGTCGTCCACCCTCTTGACACGGTACCTGATGGAAGTGTCACCCTCGAATTTTGCCTTCTGTCCGGGCATCGGGTGTATCGTGTAGATGAACATTTCGCCCTCCTCCCCTGAATCATATGCACTTCGGTTCGGCACGCGCAAGGCAGGGCTTAAAAATGAACGGGCGCGTCGACCCCGGGGCCTCGCGCCTGTTCTGTCCGGCCCGCGTCACTGGCCGGGGGCTGGCGGGGTTACACCGCGTGGCGGGCTCAGCGTGTATCGGGGGAAGTGTCTTCGGGAGACTCCGCGCCGGAGTCGGCCAGGTCCTTCGCCACCGCGTAGACCACGCTTTTGAGCGCGCGCAGCGCCCCGCCGCGGCTGACGGCGCGCGCTTCGAGTGCGGGGAACTCCCTGACGCGGGCGATGAAGGTCCGCTCCTCCTCCGACCACGCCACCTCGTACGTGTATTGCGCGGCGCTCAATAGTTTCCGCCCTTCCTCTCCCCGCCGCCGCGCTGCTCCTTCTTGGCCTGCCGGCACTCCTTGCACCGCTTGGGCGGGTTGGTGAACCCCTTCTCGTGGAAGAACTCCTGCTCGCCCGCCGTCCACGTGAAGTCCCGGTTGCAGTCGGCGCACGTCAGTTGCTGGTCGTTATATTCGCTCATCATGTACCGCCTTTCGTCCGTGAGTGTAGTCTCTTTCGCGGGCGCCTCACCCGCGCCCTGCTGCTGTTCTTATCCTACCCCGTGCCGGAAGGAATCGTGAATCGGAACGTCGAGCCCTGACCGAGCTCGCTTTCGACGGAGACCTCGCCGCCGTGCGCCTCGACGAATTGCTTGACGATGGCGAGGCCGAGCCCCATGCCGCTCCTCCTGCCGGGGTCGCTCTCTAATTTGTCGAACACCTTTTCCAGCCGGTCCGCCGGTATACCCGCCCCGTTGTCGCCGACCCAGCATTCGACGGCGGCCGCCCCGTCGCCCGCCCGCGCCCCGACAATAACTTCCCCGTTCGGGGTGTAGTCGATGGCGTTGGAGATAAGATTCTGGAAGATAAGGGACACCATGCCGGCGTCGGCGAACGCCGTCAACCCTGCGGGGATTTCGTTAATCAGATTCAGGTTCGAGGCGTCGGCCAGCGGGCGCAGGTCTTCGACGAGCGCTTCGACCAGCTCCCTCAGGTTTACCTCACGCCGCTCCACCCTCTCATTCGCCTTCGCCTTCAGGTTCACTTCTTCCTGCACCACTTTGACGACGAGTGTGTTTAAGCGGCCGACGTTGCGGTGCATTGTTTCCAGCAGGGCCGCGGCGCGCTCGTCCTTGGCCACGTCGGGGATCGTGGCTTCGAGCAGTTGGGCCGCCATCGCGATGGCCGACAGCGGCGACCTGAGGTCGTGGGCGACGAAGGCCAGGTGCTCCTCACGCCGCTGCTGTATCTCCAGAGCCTTTTGCGCGGCGTAGGTCTTCACCGCGAGGCCGATGGACATGTCGATGACGCGGTTGATGGTGCGGTTCACGGGCCCGCGCAGGCTCAGGTCGTTCCTTTCGATGAGGTCCTGGACGACGCCGCGCAGGGCGTTGTATTCCGCCACGACCTCCTCGACGTCGAACCCGAGCCGGAGCCGGTCTAAGCCGTGAACGACCGAGTACTTCTTTAACTCCCCGACCATCGACTCGTCCGTATGTGCTTCCAGCTCGTCGGCCAGTTCTTCGAGTAAATCCGGGATGTGATCGTTCAAGGTCGGCACGTCGAGTTCGTGCGCCGCGGCGAGTTGCCGAACCTCCTCCCGCCACAGGGAGAGTAAGGTGTCGCGCTCTCGTCTGATCAGCGCCGCCAGCGCGTGGAGGTTTTCGGTGGACAATTTTCTACCAGACTTTATTCGAGCAGGCCGTCATCAACTCGGGCCGTGAATGCGGTCGGCCTCATATCTTCTTTATCTTCTCTTCAGCTTGCCCAGGGCTTCGTCTATAGCGGCGTTATCGTCAGTCCGCTCCCGCTCCTGCCCCTCCTGACCTGTCTGCCGGTCATGCACACCCTGCCGCAGCAGTCGCTCCCGGTACTGCCGGTTGGCGACGGTCAGGTCGTCTTCCAAATTCTCGGCGAGCAGGGGCAATTCCTCAATGGCGCATTCCAGTATGAGGATGTCCCCGTGCACGCTGGCCGCCCGGTTCGGCACCGACCTCGTCGACCATTCCCTGTTGAACATGGCGACCCACTCGGGGGCGGGGGCGGCGGAAAGACGGAAGGGAAACTTTTTGGCGTGGCTCCTAGAGCCGTCACGCACCTGCGCCTGTTCCGGGTTGGCAATGATTGTGATGTCCTGAAACTCGGTGGACATTAGCTCCGCTCCTTCGGCTCTGACTTTCTCATCTTACAGCTTCGGCCGCCCATCGCCCCGCGGCGGGTCACGTGACTCCCCCGCGCGTCGCACGCGCGGACGGGCTAAATCTCGGTCTTGCGGTGTGCGAACAACCGCAGCAACCCGTTGATGCCGGCGTGCACCAGCGCGTAGACGATGATCGCGATCACTATCGGCAGCGCGAGCGTGTAGCCGCCTTCGGCCGTCGGGCTCGCCACGATGCCGCGAAACGGCCTGTAGAGGGGGTCGGTCACGGAGTAGAGAAACTGCACGAACCCGGCGCTCGAACGGGCCGCCATCAACGCCAGCAGGAGGCGTACCGCGAGCAGCGCGTAGATGACGTAGAAGATATAGTCTATGACCTGCGAGACGCGCGCCATGCCCCGCGCGCGTTCGACCTCGCGCTCCGTGACCACGACCTCGTCAATCGCCTTGCCGCGAAACTCGCCGGCGACCTGCTCCATCTTCTGCGCCTCGGCGGGCGTCGTGCGCTCGGCGCGCGCGGCTATCTCGGCGTTCACGTCGCCCTCGACCTGCGCCTTCACGGACTCGTGCTGAATCTCGCGGCGCGCCTCGTCGGCGGCCAGTTTGTTATCCTGCATCCTCGTCCTCCCGTCTCAAGAATCGCCGCGAACCGGCTCCGCGGTCTCACCCTCTTCCCTCAGCTCCTGGCCCAATTCGTTGCCGGCCTTCCAGTTCTTCGTGTCCTCTTCGGAATTCAGCCCGGCTTCGACGCCCTGCTTGAACTCGACCGAATTCGCGTTCACTCTCTTTTCGTCTTCGCTCATCACTCGCTCCTTCTAAGGCAGATTCCACGTTCGGAGAACGTCGGGGGGGGCCGGGCTAACGTCGGCCTTCTGCCCGCGGACGGGCTAGCCGCGTTTCTTGGCCGGCTTCGGCAGATAACCGCGTCGCTTTTGGAGGTCGTTCGAAGCAGGGTGATTCTTCTCTTCCCGTGTCTTTTCCCGTTCCAGGTTGCCCTTCTCTATGGCTTCTTTAACTCGTTTTTTAGCGCGCTTATTCATGAGAGGGATTATACAGCAGAAGACTTCGATTCCCCGCGTGCGGGGCGCCCGTCACCACACGGCCGGCGTCCGCGTGAACGGCGGGACGCAACGGGACGGCAGCGTTCACTCCTTATCCTCTTTCGTCTCCGACAGAACGCGCTCCTTCTTCTCCTCCCAGTCTTCCGCCATGCGTTCCAGGGAAGGCTTATACCTCTCGAAGTCCTGTCGCACTAAATCCGCCGTCGATTGGGTCACGAGAAAAGCGGGTTTCTGCTCGGGGTCGTCGTCGGGCTCGGGCATCTCGAACAGCCCTTCGGTGCTGTTGTCGACCACGCCCGGCACCTCGCCGAACATCAGAGTTTGTGAGTCGCCGCCGCCGTCGTCCGGCGAAGCGGCCGTCTCCGGACAGTGCGGCGCGACCACCGCCGCCGGGTCGATGCCGGCCCTGCCCGCGGCGTCCACGGCCTCTCGGACGAGACTGCGCGCGGCGTTTAATGCTTCTTCCTTGCTCATTGTTTTTTTTGACTCCGATAAGCCTTGCTCAAAGGCCGGGGCGCTGGCTCTCCGCCTTCACCACCGCGTAGCACTCGCAGGCGGTCGCCTCCAGCCTGTTTCGGTCGAGGACGGCCACCCGCCCGCGTGTGTAGTGGATCATCTTCTCATTTTGGAGACGGCCGGCGGCCCTCGTCACCACGGAGCGGGTCGCGCCGAGCATCGTCGCCATGAACTCGTGCTTCATCTCGAACTCGTCCCCCGGCGCGTGGTCGTGCGTCATCAGCAGCCAGCGCGAGAGGCGCTTGTCCACGGCGTGCGAGCTGAGGCAGGCCGCCGATTGGGAGACCTGGTTGAAAAGTGAGTGGGCGTAGCGCCGCAGCACGTTCGGGAGCGCGCCGTCTCGCCCGAGCTCGTCTCTGAGCGCCCCGGCCTTCATGCGCATGGCCCTGCCCGGCAACTGGACGAGCGCGCGGGTCGTGGCCGTCTTCACCCCGAGCGCCAACGCGATGCCCAACGCCCCCTCGTTACCGACGACGCCTATTTCCCTCACCGTCCCGTCGCCCATGACGACTAACAGCGAGATGAGCCCGTCGTCGGGGAAGTGGACGTGCCTGATCGGCTCTCCGCCCTCGTAGAGGACTTCCATGAATGGCAGGGGGACAGATTCCAGATGGGGGAGCAGACGCCTGTACTCTTCGGGCGGCAGGGCGGCCAGCAGGCGGTTTCGGCTTGGCGGCGGTCGAGACTTTTTGGGCAACTTGCGTTCTCCTTGGCTGTAACCCGTCTTGAAACCAGCAGACGGCACAAGGAGACGTTTCGCGTGCAAGTCCTTTTCGCGTGCAAGTCCTGATGTCGAGAGATGAATTCTGAAAGAACAGGTATCGCAAATATATTCGATCCGGGCCGGCGCGTCTGTGTGCTTGCACACATATAGGGCGTATACTTCACGGAGCGAACGTCGAAGGGGGATTCGTTTTGTCACAGAGTATGCTTGAGCCGACGGGAAACCGGCTGCTCGCCCGCCTTCCCCGGCAGGAGTTGGAGCGGCTCGTGCCTCACCTGGGACACGTCTCCTTCGCGCTCGGCGAGGTCATCTACGAATCCGGCGGGCGGCAGAGCTACATCTACTTTCCGACTAGCGCCATCATCTCCCTGCTCTACCTGATGGAGAACGGCTCGTCGGCCGAGATGGGCCTGGCGGGTTGCGAGGGGCTGGTCGGCGTCGCGCTCTTCATGGGCGGCAACACCGTCCCCAACCGCGCCGTCGTGCAGAGCGCAGGGGATGCCCTCAGGATGAAGTCGGAGGTGTTGCAGGACGAGTTCGCGCGGGGCGGCACGTTCCAACGCCTGCTGCTGCGCTACACGCAGGCGCTGATGACACAGATGTCGCAGACGGCCGTCTGCAACCGCCTGCACACGATAGAGCAGCAACTCTGCCGCTGGCTGCTGCTCAGTCACGACCGCCTGCACACGGACGAGCTGGTGATGACTCAGGAGCTGATCGCCAACATGCTCGGCGTGCGCAGGGAGGGCGTCACACACGCGGCCGGGCGCCTGCAAGAGAATGGGCTGATCTCTTACGTGCGGGGCCGCATCACGATCCTCGACCGGCGCGGACTCGAAGCGTCGGTCTGCGAGTGTTACAAGGTGGTCAAGGACGAGTACGAGCGCCTGCTCGGCTGAGCGCCTTCCCCCATCGTTCCCAAACTCGTCGCGTAAGTGTGCTGCCGCACATACAAACCCTCGCGCGTAGAGTATATTCCTGCACGGAACGTCAAAACGGCCTACAGCCTCGCCTCGTCAGTCCAGAAAGGCTTCCACCATGCAGGCCAAACGCGTCCTCTGCGTCGAAGACGATGCGGACACCCGTGACATGCTCACGATGATGCTGGGCTTCTCGGACTTCGAGGCGGCCGTCGCGCCCGACGCGGACGCCGCCCTCCGCCTGATGGGGCGCGAGCGGTTCGGCCTCTACGTCCTCGACGGCAGGTCGCGGGGCGGCAAGGGGCCGTCCCTGTGCCAACGGATTCGCGCCGCCGACGCGCGCACGCCCATCGTCATCTTCTCCGGCCACGCCTCCGCATCGGACGTCGAGGCGGGGCTGCGCGCCGGGGCGAACGTCTACCTCGTCAAGCCGGACTCCTCCGAGTTGGTTCCCACGATCAGGCGCCTGCTCGCAGCCGCCGCGTAGTGAGTCCGAAAATATAACCCCTGTGTGTGCTATCGCACGGAAGGCGGCGCGCGCCGGTGGTAGTCTCTCAGCAATAGCCCGCTCCGTCAGCAACAGGAAGCGGGCAACACAGGTGGCGGGGAGTCCCAACTTCCCCGCCCCTTTTCTTTTCAAGGATTCAATCTTTAGGTCAATGCTTCGGCGTCAAATTCCGCGCCCTCACCACATGTAGTGTTCGGCGAGCCTCGCCTGCAACGCGGCCGGCACATTCTTCTGATTAAAAGGGAACAGCACCTTCGGATTCCATTCGGCCGGGTGTAGGCGGGTGAAGTGCCATTGGCCGAGCCCGCCCGCATCACGCCGCCAGCGGTAGTGCGGGCCGCCGGTGCGTTGGGAGTAGAACACCCCCTCGGCGCCGGGCGCGCCCGCGCTCACACGGTCGGCATGGACACGCAGGTTGAACATCTTATCTTTCCCGAGCTTTCAAAGCTCAAACGACCGTCAGCAGCTCAGTCGGGGTCGTCGGAGACGCCGAGACGCCCGGCGGGTCGGAGAGCCTCTCTATCTCGTCGAGACTGTAGATCATCACGGGCTGGCTGCTCCCCTTGAGCCGAACTTTTATCACGGTGTAGGAGGTGGGCGGGCCGGCCTGATGCTCGAAGGCGACTACTTCCCCGGTTCTGCCTCCGTGCCAGCCTCTGCGTATCCTGACCGTCGCACCCATTAAATTATCTATCGCCATCTGTACCTTTCTCCCCCCGGGAGTCGTTTCGGCGTCGGGGTTCGTAGAGAGGGGAGAGGGGGGCGTAGTAGTAAGCTCCCGTCATCCGGCCCCGCTCCACGTCGAACAGCCGGCGCGCGCCGCATCTCATGCAGGAGCGGTATGTTTCTTCGCCGCCCGTGAAAGGGGGGCACATGTTGCGGTGCCGGCATCCGAAGAGACGCGTCAGCCAGCCATTCGGGATCGCTGTGTGCAAAGGAGAATCCGTACGACCTCCGTCCTGTGCGGCCATGTTTTTAACGGCTTTCATGAAGGTTCCGGCCGCGAGGTGACGTGATGCTCGCACACCGTGAGCTGGTCGACGGAGCGGGCCGTGGGCTTCAGTTGATCCGGGAAATTCCAGAGGAGCTGAGAAGGGAGCGCGCCAGGCTCGGTTCGGAAACACGTTGCGCCACATGTCGAACCTTGTCAAGCCGCCGAGTCCGGCACGGGCGACCGCCGGAGCGCGGGACGAGTCACCCGCCCTTCGCCGCACGCTTCCCGGCCGCCTTCTTCTCGTCCGCCAGCCTCAGCACGTCACCCGGCTGGCAGCTCAGAGCCCGGCAGATCTGCTCCAGGGTGGGGAAATTGATGCCCACCGCCCTGCCCTTCTTCAAACGCCACAGGGTCGTGTGGCTGATGCCCGTCTCCTTCGCCAGCCAGTAGAAAGTCCGCCCGCGCGCTTCCAACAACTCGTCGATCCTGATCTCGATCAAAGTACGTCCCCCCGGCACTCATTATTTATCACATGCACTATATTTCAGATGCGGCCTATATCCTACACTTGACATACACCGTTGTCTAACGTAAGGTCGTACGGAACCGAGTCCGCTTACTCTCTTCTCAGCTCCTCCGGAATCTTCCGGATCACCTGAAGTCCACAGCCCAACCCAAGTAAGAGCGAAGCAAGCCATGACGACAAATATCAGGCCACTACATGACCGCGTAATCGTGAAACGCATTGAAGAGGGCGAGCAGGTGCGGGGCGGCATCATCATCCCGGACACGGCGAAGGAGAAGCCGCAGGAGGGCGAGGTCATCGCCGTCGGCGAAGGCAAATACCTGAAGAACGGCGAGCGCCAGGGGCTGGACGTGAAGGCCGGCGACCGCGTGCTCTTCGGCAAGTACAGCAGCTCCGAAGTCAAGATCGACGGCGAGGAGCTGCTCATCATGCGCGAGGACGAGATTCTCGGGATCATCAGTCGCGCGGGCGCGGCGGCCGGGTCGGCGGGCGGCGGGGGCAGGAAGGGCCGCAGGTAATTTCCCGGCGGCGGATGTTGGACCGACGGGAGCCCTTCCGGGGCGTCACCACCAGAGTTAGTCAGGGGAAAAGAGAAAGATTATGGCAAAGCAAATAGTTCACGGCGGCGAGTCGCGCGCGGCGATTTTACGCGGCGTCAACCAGTTGGCCGACGCGGTCAAGATCACGCTCGGGCCGAAGGGGCGCAACGTCGTCCTCGATAAGAAATACGGCAGCCCGACCATCACGAAGGACGGCGTGACCGTGGCGAAAGAGATAGAACTCAAAGACCCCACGGAGAACATGGGCGCGCAGATGGTGAAGGAAGTCGCCTCGAAGACCTCTGACGTGGCGGGCGACGGCACGACGACGGCGACCGTGCTGGCGCAGGCCATCTTCCGCGAGGGCGTCAAGACGGTCGCCGCCGGCGCGAACCCGATGGCCCTCAAGCGCGGCATCGACAAGGCCGTCGAGAAGGCCGTCAAGGAGATTGAGCGCATGTCGAAGCCGGTCAAGGGCGAGATGATCGCGCAGGTCGGCACCATCTCGGCCAACGGCGACGCGACCATCGGCGCGCTGATCGCCGAGGCGATGGACAAGGTCGGCAAGGACGGCGTCATCACGGTCCCCTGGTGGTGAATAAGCTGCGCGGCACGATAAACGTCGCGGCGGTGAAGGCCCCCGGCTTCGGCGACCGCCGCAAGGCGATGCTCGAAGACATCGCCATCCTGACGGGCGGCCAGGTCATCTCGGAAGACCTCGGCATCAAGCTGGAGAGCGTCAAGCTCGAAGACTTGGGGAGCGCCAAGAAGGTGGTGATCGACAAGGATAGCACGACGGTCATCGACGGGGCGGGCGACGCCGCAGACCTACAGGGTCGCGTGAAGGCGCTCAAGGCTCAGATCGAAGACTCCACGTCGGATTACGACCGCGAGAAGTTGCAGGAGCGTCTGGCGAAGCTCGTCGGCGGCGTGGCGCTGATTCGCGTCGGCGCGGCGACCGAGACCGAGCTGAAGGAGAAGAAGGCGAGGGTCGAGGACGCGATGCACGCCACGCGCGCGGCCGTCGAGGAGGGGATCGTGCCGGGCGGCGGCGTGGCGCTGATTCGCGCGGCGAAGGCGCTCGACAAGTTCAAAATCTTCGAGCCGGACGAGGACGGCGTGGTGAGCGGCGACGTGGACGAGCAGATCGGCGTGACCATCGTCCGCCGCGCGCTCGAAGAGCCGCTCCGCCAGATCGTCCAGAACGCCGGCAAGGAGGGCGCGGTCATCGTCGAGAAGGTGCGCGCCGAGCGCAACGCCAGCTTCGGCTACAACGCCGCCACCGATAAGTTCGAAGACCTCGTCGCCGCGGGCATCATCGACCCCGCGAAGGTCACGCGCTGCGCGCTGCAAAACGCCGCCTCGATCGCGGGGCTGATGCTGACGACCGAGGCGCTCATCTCCGAGATACAGGAAGACGATAAGCCCGGCGCGATGTCAGGCGCGGGCGGCGGAATGGGCATGTAATAAACCAGCAAGGAGCCAGGCACGTTGACCCGCCGCGTCATCATGAACATCAAGCCCGGCTCCGCCGCGGAGTTCGGGCGCATCGTCGGGGGCGAAGTCATCCCGCTGCTGCGCGAGCAGAGCGGGATGCGTCACGACGACACCTTCATCAGCCCCTTACTCTCGGAGGCCGTACTCAACACCCACTGGGATACGCAGGTGTGCTCCGAAAGCTACGACCGGGCGGCGTATCCCGCGGCAGACGCCACGGCGGTTAGCTGTCAAATCAACGAGCGCAGGGTCGGGGCGGTCACCATCCGGGACTTGGACGGGGAGCTGAGGACGGAAGAAGGGACGCTGGCGGGTTAGCGCGCCAAAGACGGCGCGACTGGGGGACGAATGAACCGAGAAGTCGGCGGTTACGGCGAGGACAACACCTGGGCGGCGAGGTCCGATGGCGACGACGTGGGGCTGCCGGAGAGCCCCATCTACTCGAACTTCTCGAAGAACCTCTGGCGGACGCACACACGGCACGGGCTGGTGCAATCGCCCGACCGTTCGTGCGAGAACACGGACGGGCACAGGCCGACGCGCGACGAGGCGTGACCCGGCCGAACACGAGTCGAATGAAGTCCGGGGGACGGGGGGACGGCGATGAGTGGTCTTTTTGCCATGCAGCGCGCCAACGGCGACTGGTTCGCGCTCGACGACCGCGGGCGCTTCCGCGTGCCTTTGTTCAGCAGCCGGCAGGGCGGGATGCTGGCGCGCGCCGCCGACTGGGGGATGCGGCTCTTCGAGCCGGTGGCCCTCGACAGGCGCGCCCTCGGGGAGCTGGTGCCGCTGGGCGGCGCGGGCGAGACGGACTTCTGGCTGGTGGACGCGCCGTTCACGAGTCTCGGCAGGGGCCGGCTCATAGATCGCGCGGAGCTTTCGCTGCTGGTGCGTGAAGCCGCATAAAACCCGCGGGGATGAGGTGGGGGATGAGAAGGCAGTGTCACAACTGCAAATCGTTACTCGGGGCGTGGGCGACGAGGTGCCCTTGCTGCCACGTGTCCGCGATGCGCTGGCTGCACCTCCTGGCCGCCGGCGCGTTCTCGCTGATGGTGGCCTTCTACCTGCTCGTGAACACCGGGGGCGGCTAAGATTTCCGCAGGCACCACGTAGACATCGAACGCAGGTTCCGCACGACCACGGTCTTGAGCGGCTCGAACAGTTCCCCGCCCAGTGAGTCCGCGGCGGCCAGCAGCATCCGGTCGTCGACGAGGAAGCGGTCGCTCCCGTCGGGCAGACGACACCGCCTTCCTTCCAGCCGTATTATCTGCTCCTCCACGCCGACGCTCGAGGCCAGCCGGGCGAAGAAGAACCCGCCCGGCTTCAGCACCCTCCACATCTCGCTCAACATACCCCGCCAGTGCTCTTCGTCCCGCGCGAAGTGCAGGACGGCGCTGCTGATGACCACGTCGAAGCTGGCGTCGGCGAACGACATCACTTCGACGGCCTCCACCCGAAAGTTATCCGCCGGCAGATGTGGGGCGAGCCCGGAGGCCAGCGCGCGGGCGTGTGCGACGGCCTCGGCTGACATATCGACGCCGCAGACGTCGTACCCGCACCGCAGAAAATAGACGAGGTTGCGGCCTCCCCCGCAGCCGGCGTCGAGCACACGCATCCGCGGATTGAAACGGCCCTTGAGAAGCTGGTCGAAGAGGTAGATGTCAATCTGGCCGAACAACTCTTGCGGATTAAGGTGTGGAGTCATGCCGCGTTATACATTGCTCCCGTGGACGAATGTATGCCCCGGAGCGAAAACGACCACCCGTGCGGGCGGCCGTCAGCTCTTGAAAAATCCCGTCGCGTTCAGCGGATGACGCGGACGTCCCGCTCGCTATAGATCTTCCAGCCCTGGTCGGTCTTGCGCCAGCGCAGCTCCTGTATGACCTCACCGCGGCCGCTCTGCGGGCCTCCCCTGACGTCATAGCGTTTGCGGAATCGCATCACGGCGGCGCCCCCCCCTTCGAGGAAGACGACCTCCGGCTCCTCCGCGCTGATGTTGATGGCGGTCGCCCTGGCGAAGACGCGCGATTTTTCCGCGCGCACGAAATCCCTGGTCGCCTCGCGCCTCAGATAGTAGGCACGCAGCCTGGGGGCGTAGAAGTCCATCTGCCTGCGAATGTCTTTCTCGTTGGTCGCCTCGACCCAGCGTCCGAGTTCCGCGCGCAGCGCGTCGGCCTCGGCGGCTTCGCCGCGTCCGCCGGCGGGGCCGACGACGACGGGCGCGACGGCCGGCTGCCCGGCGTTCAGACCCCGGCCCGGCTCCCCGTAAATCTCCCACCTCGCGACGTCGGAGATTCTGTCGTAGACGCTGTGGAGCACGAGCGGCTGGTTGAGTTCCCGGAAACTGATGCGCCGCGTCACGCGCAGACGGCTCCCGCCGTCGATGGGGGCGAAGGTCACCCTGTAACCTTCGCCCCTGCCGTTCTCCGAAGTGAGGGTCAGGCCGTCGCCCGCGACCCGGGCCATTTCCCGCGACGTGCCGCGGCCGGTCCTTTCGACGCGCTCCCTGCCATCGGCGTTGAAGGTTGTTCGCGGGGCGCGTGAAGAGGCGATCTCCACGAGGCTGCCGCGCCGGCGGATGGCCAGCTGGTCGGGCGGCGTCATGCGCTCGGTGAGGTCGATGAAGAAACGCTGCTGCTCCCCGAACGGAAGGTTGCTGGACGCCGACGAGACGACCGAGTAGAGCCTGTCGCTCAGCTCGACGTTGAGGCGGTAAACTCCCGTCAGCCGCGACTCGGCGACGGCGTCGGCGCGCGGGCGGGCCGGCGCGCCGCGTCGCTGCTGCGCGTAGGCGCCGGCGGGCGCCCCAAAGGCCAGGTGAGCCAGCAGGAAAAGAGTTGTGTAAGCCCCGCCCCTGTTCATGTCACATATCTCCAGAAATCCGCCGGCCCGGTCGCCGTCTTTTTTAATCGGATGCCAGATGACTTTGAAAACCTTCTACGCGAGTTCTCGGTGCAGGTCAACCCGCATGAGCCGCCTACACGCCTCGGGGCGCGGAGGCGCTGGCGGTCACCTATTCAACTTCTGCGCCTTAAGCCATTAAAGGGACTGCGGGGGTGACGCGCCCGGCCCCGGATATACCCCAGAGCGAAAACGGCCACCCGAGCGGGCGGCCGTACAGTGTTGAAAATTTTTACTGGCGCCGAGTCCCGAGCCTCAACCGCGTTCCTGTCACCCCGCGCCCGGAAGCGTCCGGGGGCGTGTCATCATCGCCGCCCCCACCTTACACACTCGCCCCGCACTCTCCTAACAGGGCCCGATG
>JAIVJI010000033.1 GCA_020200135.1 Acidobacteriota bacterium
CGACGAACACGTCCCCTCTCTTCGAGACGGCCCTCGCCGCGAACATAAACCCCTCCGACCAGATCATTGTGGTGAAGCTCACCGTCAAGTCTGAGAGGAGGGAGCTGGATGTCGGGCGGTCTACTTTGATGGGGGGTGTGACCACCGAGATACGCGAGAAGGACAAAGTGCCCGTCACCATCGAAGAGATTAAAACGAACGGGCAGATGAAAGTGTACAGAGTGAAGCCGTCCGCCCCGCTGCCTTCCGGAGAATACGCGGTGATGCTCTCATCCAGCTTTTACGATTTCGGTGTGGACGCCAGCCGGTGAGTTGACGCGGCAAATCCGGAGAGGGTTTTCGGGCCGGCGAAATTTCCGCTTCGGCGCGCGGCCCGGGAAACCGTAGGTTGTAAATGGGAATGCGGATGAGAGGACTCGAACCTCCACCTAGTTGCCTAGACTAGCTCCTGAGGCTAGCGCGTCTACCAATTCCGCCACATCCGCGTGCGGGAAGTGAGATATTAAAGGCGGCGTTCGAGGGTTGTCAAACGCCCCCTCCGGACGCGAAAAAGAGGCCCGGGCGGCGAACCGCCCGGGCCTCTTTGTACCCCCCCTGTTCGTAACCCGGAGAGCGGCTTAGTAGCCCTGGAGGCCGTCGTTGTAGCCGTTCTCGAACCCGCGCCGGAAGTACTGCTGGTACTGGTACCGGTCGCCGTAGCGCGAGTTGTAGTCCTTGTCGGCGTTGCGGTACGCGCTGTAGTCGTCGACGTTGCGGTAGCCGCCGCTCCCGCGAGCCTTGCGACCTTCCTTGATGCCCTCGTTGTAGCCCGCGTTCAGAGCGGTCTGCTGCGACTGCGTGTAGTTGCCGTAACCGTCGTTGCCGTAGCCGCGGTTACCGTACCCGCCGTAGTTGCCGTAGCCGCCGTTGCGCTGCTGCTGCTGAATGATGTACACGTCGCGCTGGTCGTAGTCGCCGTCACCATCGCGGTCGCGCGGGTCGCGGCGGTTGCCGTAACCGTTGTTGCGCTGCTGCTGGATGATGTAGACGTCGCGCTGGTCGTAATCGCCGTCGCCGTCTACGTCGCGCGGGTCGCGGCCCGGATGGCCGTAGGCGTTGCCGTTGCTGCGCTGCTGCTGGCGGATGTAGCGGTCGCGCGCGTCGTAGTCGCCGTCGCCGTCCACGTCGCGGCGCTCCTCGCGCCTCTCGCGCCTCTCCTCTTTCCTCTCCTGACGCCTCTCGCGCCTGTCCTCGCGCCGCTCGCGATTACGGCTCTGCGCGCTGACCGTCGTCGCCAACGGCAGCAGCAGGAAGAACCCGAGCGCGAGCATGAGAGCCCTCGTGAAATAGAACTGACTCGTCCGTGTCGTCATCATAACCCTCCTGAAATCCATAACCCGTCCGCAAAATTTCGTCTCAAGCCAACCGACTCGCAGTACAAGCTAACAAGCATCATGCCAGAGCGCGCGGGCGGGGTTCGTTGCCTAAAACGAACGTCGAATCAACAGCTTGGCCGGCCGCCCATACTATATGGAGCCGCGACCCACCTTTTCGTGTGACGGAAGTCGGACACACGGACGCATCGAGGCCAAACGGCAGCGTACGGCTCGGTTGCGGACGCGCTCGCGCGCTTGCTATAGTCGTGCCCGTTCACAACGGAATCGCAACAATGAGTGCTGAGGCGAGGCCAGACGCGTCCGTGTTACAAGCGCGAGCCGAGGGGGTCCTGGGGCGCATCGGGCGTGCGGCACGCCGCGCGGGGCGCACGCCCGGAGAGGTCACGCTCGTCGCCGTCAGCAAGACACATCCGGCCGCGCTCGTCCGCGAGGCCGCGGCCGCCGGGCTGATAGACTTCGGCGAGAACCGCGTGCAGGAGGCCGAAGGAAAAATCGCCGAGCTGAAGCCAGAGGCGCCGCACCTGCGCTGGCACCTCATCGGCCACCTCCAGCCGAACAAGGCGCGGCGCGCGGCGCGGCTCTTTGACCTGATTCACACGGTCGATTCGGCGGCGCTCGTCGGGCGGCTCGAACGTATCTGCGCGGAGGACGGGCGCGCCGCGCTCGACGTGCTCGTCCAGGTGGACCTCGCGGGCGAGGAGTCGAAGGGCGGCGCGCCCGAAGGTGAGCTGCCCGCCGTCTTCGAGGCGTTGAAAGGTTGCGGGCGCGTGCGCTGCCGCGGGCTGATGACCCTGCCGCCCTTCTTCGAGGACGCGGAGCGCGTCCGGGCTTACTTCCGCAGGCTGCGCGAGCTGCGCGACGAGTGGGGCGGGCGCGGGGCTTTCGATGTCGCCGGCGCCGGCGGCGCGGGCGAGCTTTCGATGGGCATGAGCCACGACTTCGAGGTCGCCGTCGAGGAGGGCGCGACGCTCGTGCGCGTGGGCACGTCGGTCTTCGGCGAGCGCGGCGGAAAGGTTTAAGCTTTAGAGGGGCCGGGCGGCGTCCGGCCGCGCCTTCTCACGAGATCATGGACTCATACTTTAACGCGGCGGGACTCTTCGTCTGGTACGCGATAGCGACGGTCATCCTCGTCGTCATCGCGCTGATGCTGGCGCGCCTGATTCTGAACAAGGCCGACCTCAACCCCTTCAGCCGCCCCGTCATCCTCATCCGTCGCTGGACGGACCCGATGGTCAACCCGGTGCGCAGGCCGCTGGTGCGGGCGGGCTTCAGCCCCAACGTGGCGCCGCTGGTCGTCATCCTCGTCGCCATCCTGGCCGGCTACTTCGCCTCGGAGTTCGTCGGCGCGGTGCTCTTCACCGTCCGCGGGCTGCTCAGGAGTCTCGCGGCGGGCAAGCCCATCTCCTTCGTCGGCTACGTCATCTTCGGCGCGCTCGCGGTCTACTCGCTGATGATCTTCGCGCGCATCCTCCTCTCGTGGGGCACGGGGCCGCACAACCGCCTGCTCCACTTCCTGATTCGCATGACCGAGCCGGTGCTCGGCCCGTTCCGCCGCATCATCCCGCCGGTCGGCATGATGGACGTCTCGCCCATCGTCGTGCTGTTCCTGCTCACGCTCCTCCAGCGCGCCGTGGCCGCCACGCTGCTCCAGGTCTGAAGACGAACCGCGCGCGACACGCGCCGGGGCGTTGTGGTATATTTCCGACCCGCTTACAGTTCAACTTAAAACCCGAGCCAAGGAACTCATCAGACATGTCCGGACACTCGAAGTGGCACACTATCAAGCACAAGAAGGGCGCTTTGGACGCCAAGCGCGGCAAGGTTTTCACCAAGCTGATTAAGGAGATTCAGGTCGCCGCGCGCGTGGGCGGCGGCGACCCGGACGCCAACGCCCGCCTGCGCAAGGCCGTCTCCGACGCCAAGGGCGCCAACATGCCCAACGACACCATCGCGCGCGCCATCCGCCGCGGGACGGGCGCGGAGGAGGGCGTCTCCTACGACGAGATCACCTACGAGGGCTACGGCCCCGGCGGCGTCGCCGTGATGGTCGACTCGATGACCGACAACCGCAACCGCACGGTCGCCGAGATTCGCCACATCTTCTCGAAGAACGGCGGCAACCTCGGCACCTCGGGCGCGGTCAACTGGATGTTCGAGAAGAAGGGCTACATCGTCGTCGCGAAGGAGGCGAAGCCCGAGGACGAGCTGTTCGAGGTCGTCACCGACGCGGGCGCGGAAGACCTCCGCGACGACGGCGACAACTTCGAGATCATCACCTCGCCCGAGGACTTCGACGCCGTGCTCGAAGCCGTCAAGCAGGCGGGCGTCGAGCCGCAAGTCGCCGAGGTCGAGATGGTGCCCAAGGAGTACAAGCGCCTCGAAGGCGCCGAGGCGCGCCAGATGCTCAAGCTCATGGAGTCGCTCGAAGACCACGACGACGTCCAGAAGGTCTCCGCCAACTTCGACATGGACGAGGCCGACATGGCCGGCGCGTGAACCGTGAACCGTAAACCGTGACAAGATAAAACGCCGTCCGCCAGCGGTGAGTGACCGGAGGAGTTGATGCGTCCTCATGAGAAGCTGGATGTCTGGCGCGCGGCCGTGGATTTCGTGGTGACTGTTTACAACGCCACGGACTCCTTCCCTAAGGAAGAAAAGTTCGGGTTGACCTCGCAGATCAGGCGGGCGGCGATCTCCATCCCGGCGAACGTCGCCGAAGGGGCGGCGCGCCGTTCGACGAAAGAGTTCGTTCACTTCATTTCAAACGCACAAGGCTCGGCGAGTGAACTCGAAACGGAGTTACTAATCGCGTATCGTCTCGGGTATCTTCAAGAGGGCGTCTCCCGGGAACTGCGTGACGCTCTCGATAACATAGGGCGCATGCTCATCGGTCTTAGCCAGCATCTGGTAAGAAGGATGAACAACTAGCGGCGGGTGGCGTCAAATCAGGAAGAAGACAGTTTTAGCTCTTGTCACGGTTTACGGTTCACGGTTTACGCCCTTTCACATGAGAGTTCTAGGCATTGATCCGGGCAGCGAGACGACGGGGTGGGGCGTGGTCGAGGGCGACGCGCGGCGGTACGCGGCCGTCGATTTCGGGACGGTGAAGGCGAGGCCGCGCGAGCGCTTCCCGGCGCGGCTGCTGAAGATTGCCGCCGGCGTCGAGGCGCTGATAGAGAGGTTCCGGCCGGACGTGTGCGCCGTCGAGGAGGCGTTCTTCGCCGTCAACGCCAACACCGCGCTCAAGCTCGGGCACGTGCGCGGCGTGGTGCTGCTCGCGGCCGAGCGCGCCGGCGTCGAGATCGCCGAGTACGCGCCGCGCCTCATCAAGCAGACGGTCGTCGGCTACGGCGCGGCGGAGAAGCAGCAGGTGCAGGAGATGATGCGCGTGCTCCTGAAGCTGAAAGTCGCGCCGGCGCCCTTCGACGCCTCGGACGCGCTGGCCGTGGCCGTCACGCACCTGCACCACGCCGCGCGGCCGCGACAGACGAAGGAGAGGCCCGCGCCCGCGCGCGCCAGGCTCGAAGCCCTCCTCGCCGCGAACCCGCGCCGCCGCGCGCCGCGCTGAGCCGCCGCGGCGCGAACGCAATTCCGAGAAGCCCCGCGCCGCCGCGCGCGCGCGGACACACGCCGACGACAAAAACCCTCCGCCAGGGGACGACCTCAACCCAACCCGACCGTAGGAGGGTCAGAGCCGTGCCCCACTTCCAACTCAAACCCCAACTCAAACTCAAACTCAGACACAAACTCGCGCTGCTCCTGTCGCTCCTGCTCATCTTCCCCGCGGCGTCGCAGGGGCAGAGGAGGAGACGTGCCCCCGCGGGCGGTCGCGCCGCGCTGGTGGTGGACGAGCGCCTGTCGGCGCTGCGCGACGCGCCGAGGCTCGAAGCGAACCTCTTGCGGAGGCTCGGGCGCGGGCGCGCCGTGACGGTCGCGGGCGCGCGGGAAACGCGCGACGGCGTGACGTTCCTGAAAGTCCTGGTGACGAGCCGCACGGGCGGGTGGGTGCAGGCCGACGCGCTGGTGCGCCCCTGGGTCGCGGGCGAGGACGCGCGCCTGCTCAGACTCGTGCGCGGCTCGGAAGACTTCGACCGGCTGGCGCGTGCGCGCGTCTTCCTCGAAGCGTTCCCGCGCTCGCCCCTCAGGCCCGCGATGCTGCTCGACTTCGGCGACGCGGCCGAGGAGGCGGCCGGCAGACTCTCGCGCGAGGCCGCGCGGCGCCTCGACGCGCGCGAGATGGAGGCGGGCGGCGCGCCCCACGCCAGCTACTACCTCAACTACAACGGGCTCGACAGGCTGAATAGAATCGGGGTGAAGTTCGTCTTCGACGGCGCGGCGAAACAGTTCCACTACGAAGGCGCGGCGTGGCGCGAAATCCTCGCGCGCCACCCGCGCAGCCCCGAGGCGGCCGAAGCGCGCCGCCGGCTCGATGCTTTGCACGAATGAATGCGACAAACCTTCTGCCCGAAGGAATGTCCGCCCGGTGGTTCTGACAGGCGGGGCACGAAAAAAGTGTGTGGGGCGTTGGAAGGCGCTTCGTGGGGAGGCTCGGGGGAGAGTTTTTGACGGCGGGTTGGAGTGGATGGCGCGGGGAGGGCGGCCCCGGCGGGGCCGCCCTGCGCGTGGGGCATGTGGGGGCGTGTCAGGCGTTGGGCGTGTCGGCGCCGTTGGGGCCTTTGCGGGTGGTGCGGCGGCGGTAGTCGCTCTGGCGTGTGCCGCCGGCCTGTTCGTATTGCGTCGAGTCGGGGCCGTAGAAGGCGCGGAAGCCGCTGAGCGCGCGCGTGCGGATGTTGGCCAGTTCCGAGGCGTTCTGCTCCAGCTCGTTCGTGAGGGCCGCGACCTGCATGCGGAGCGTTTCGAGTTGCTGGCGCTTCTGCCGCGTCTCGGCGAGCTTCGTCTGGAGTCCGGCGAGCGTCACCTCGCCGAGCGAGAAGGCCGGGTTGTCCGTCCAGACGCGCACGATGCGTTCGCAGCCGTTGAGCACGGACTCAAGCGAGTACCTGTTCGCCATACACTTTCTCCTTTCGGGAAAACAGAGGGTCGTGAGTTTGTCGAAAAGCCCGGACGCGCACGGCGAGGGTGTAAGGCGCCGCCCCGAGGCTTTAACAGAGGGTTGACGACGTTGGGACGGGTCGCGCCGGGATGCGGCCGCCCGCCCGCAGGAATGTTTCGCGCGCCGACACGCCGCACGCACACGCCGCCACGATGTACGCGGCGCTCCGAATCATGTACGCGACGCCACGAGGGTTGTACGCGCCCGCGTACATCGTGCGCGCGGCCGCCCGCGGAGTGTCAGAGACCCGCCCGAAGGTTCGTGAGAGAAGACGGAAGGGAGACCCGACCGGTCGAAGAGTTGTCGGTGAGGTGCGGGCGCATTATGTCACCAACTGTCGAAAGCTGCACGAAAAATTTTAAGACGTGGCGGCGCGCGTCGCGTCGCGCGCGCGGTGTGTTAAGAGGTGTAGCGGCCTTCGCCGACCTCGCGCGCCTGCCCGAGCGAGACGAGCGTGCGCAGCAGCTCTTCGATACGCTCGACGCGCGCGTGTCGGAAGGCTTGTGCCAGTTGGCGCGGGGTGACGACGACGCGCCCGTGGGCGAGCGCCTGCCGGACGGCGCGCGCCTGTTCGGGGAGCGTCTTGGGCCACGCCTGTTTCTCGCGCGCGGCGGCCGAGGGGGTGGCGGCCTTGAACTCTTCGCCGAAGGCGGCGGCGACGCCCTCGGCGGGTTTCTGGAACTCGGGGCGGAGCCAGCGCACCTTGCCGGCGCGTTCTTCGGCGGCGCGCACGGCGTTGAGGATGACGAGGCGTTCGAGGACTTCTTCGTCGGAGAGCGAGGCGGGCCAGCCGTAGGCGTTGAAGACGGCGGCGTCGAGTTCGTCGTGAATCTGTCGGAGGACGGAGACGAGGCCGTTCGCGTGCGTGAGGCGGTCGCGCGCGGTGAGCGGTTCTTCGCGGCGCAGCTTCTCAAGCACGTTATACATCTCCGTGATGGTCAGCCCCGGATGCTGCGCCTGCTGCCGCTTCCGGTGCGCGTCCAAACTTTCACCGAGTTCGCGCACGCGCGCCTTTATCTGCTCGTCGGTACAGTCTGGCAAGGGAAAAGGAGCAAAGGTGGTTTTACTGTTATAGCGCGGTCTGTCTTCAAGAGTGCCACCCGCAGCCAAAGCCCACGTAACATGGACGCGACTTGATAAGACCCCTAACAGAAACGCATCAGCAGTAGTAACGGCATAAGCCATTGCATCAGGTAAGGTGTCGCCGTCAACGAAGATGAATGGACGATGTTTGGCGGTGTAGGGAGTAACAATAAATCTTTGAAGACCCTTTAAGGCTTGTCGCATTACAGGTCGTGTTTTAGCAAATAGCCACCAATTCTTCGCATATTCCTCCGCGTCTTTAGTTCTCCCCGCGCCGGTCTTAGCCTCCCTTTCGTTCTTTACCCTAACTAAAACCCATTGATAAAGTTCGGGCCATTGTTCGCGTGCTTTTTCTTCAGACAAGCCTGAGAAGTCAATGATGAACTTAGATTGATGTTTCTGAACGAGATCACGGCCAATGATGTACCTGCGAATAACTGGAGGCAAGGTATCTTCGCTGTAGCCTAACTGAATCAATTCCTGGGGCTCAAGCTTAAAGCCGCTGCCAGAAGGAACGACGCCTTGAAAGCACATGTTATTGTTTGCTTTCAGAGGCTCAATGTTGTACGTCTCGGGGACACTCTTTAAAGACTCGTTGATGAAAAAAACGCTCTCCTGCTCAAGCCTGACTGTTTCCCCATATTCATTTGCAACGTGCCCCAATATTGCTGTTCCAGCGTATTCGCCCCGCGAAGTTACTGCGGTCATAGCAACGCGAACATTTGCGCCGTCAGAAGCTTCAACCCAAGGATGGTCAGGGATTGCAAAGATAATTCTCACTCCCGACTTCTCTTGCAGATGACTCTTAATTAAACCGCGTGAGTAAGATTGAACGATACTGTTGGTTGTAATAAAGCCGAACCGCCGCGCCCTTCCTTTCTCAACTTCCTGCGCCGCCTTATGCCACCAATACATCACATAATCGGAAGTGTCAGGGACTTCCTCGTATGTTGCTCTTAACGTCTCAACGTATTCATCGCCTAGAGTCGGACGGATACGCCTTGCACCGACGAACGGCGGGTTGCCGACGATGAAGTCCGCTTCGGGCCACGCGGCCTTGCGCGGGTTGAGGTAGCGCAGTAGGGGGACGCGCACCGTCTCGTCGGGTACGTCCTCGTCCGTCACGGGGTGGCGCTTGTACGTCCGCCCGTCCCAACGCGTCACCAACTCGCCCGACTCGTCGCGCACCTCCTCCACGCCGTCGTACTCAAGCACCGCGTCGCGGCACTCGATGTTGTGAAACTTCCTGATGACCGGCTGCGGCGGGAGCACCTCGCCCCGCGTGCGGAAATGCCATTGCAGATACCCTATCCACAGCACGAGGTCTGTAATCGCCGCCGCGCGCGGGTTCAACTCGATGCCGAGAAGCTGGTGCGGGTCTACGGTCAGCCCCGTGTCTTCGAGCACCCCCTGACTCTCGCCGAACCCGTGCAGCGCGTCGAGCACCTCACCCTCCAGACGCTTCAAATGCTCCAGCGTCACGTAGAGAAAGTTGCCGCTCCCGCACGCCGGGTCTAACACGCGCACCCTGCACAGCCGACGGTGAAACGCCTTCACCTCCTCCGCGGCCCCCGCCGCCTTCCCGTCGGCGTCGAGCTTCGCCGCCGCCACCAGCACGTCCGCCCACTCCTGCCGCAGAGGCTCGACCACCGCCGGCATCACCAGCCGCTCGACATACGCGCGCGGCGTGTAGTGCGCCCCGAGCCTGTGCCGCTCGCGCGGGTTCAAAGCGCGCTCCAACAGCGTCCCGAAGATGGCCGGCTCCACGTCCTTCCAGTTGGCGCGGCTCGCCGCAATCAGTAAATCCAACTGCGCCGCGTCTACGGGCAGCGCCTCGCACTCCTCAAAGAGCCCGCCGTTGAACTGGATGACCTGCTTGCGGATGACCGTCGAGAAGCCGCCCGTGTTCATCGTCTCCCACAAAGAGCCGACCATGTGCGGGAAGATTTCGACGCCCTCACGCCTGACCTCGGCCAGCGCCTCCGTAAAGCTCCCGGCCGGGATGAGACGCACGTCCTCCGCGAACATCGTGAAGATGGCGCGCATCAGGAAGCTCGCCACGCGCTCCGGGGCGTACCCCGCCCCCTCCAGCGAGCGCGCCAGCGCCGCCAACTGCTCCGCGACTTCGCGCGTGACACGCGCGCTGCGCCGCGCGGGGTCGAGCGCCGCCGGGTCTTCCCACAGCAGACGCAGACGCTCCCCGACCTCTTCGCGCTCAAGCTCTTCGAGCAAGACGCGGTGCGTGCGCGCGTCGGGGAAGGGGACGTAGGTCTTCCCCGCGCGGCTAAAGTCCGAGTACAACTCGAACGAGTGCCCGACATCCACGACGACCAGAAACGGCGGGTTCCCCTCCGACGCCGGCAGCGCGCGGACGTACTGCTCGGCCTGCCCGCGCGCCTTCCGCATCGCCACGTCCCAACCGCGCGTCCCGCGCACGGCCGTCCCCCGGCGAGTGCGACCGCGCGGCGCACCGTCCGCCGCCCCCTCAAAGAGCGGCGTCCCCACGCCCGCAGGGTCGCTGCCCTGCTTGGCTTCGAGGACGAAGCAGCCGCGCTTGTAGAGGTCTATGCGTCCGCCGCTGGTCGTCCCGTCGGGGTTGTGGAAGGTGACCGCGCGCTCGAAGACGTAGGCGTTCCGCGCGTCGTCGGCCTGCGCCGGGCGCGGGCGCTCGACCCCGAGCACGTCGCACAGCTCCGCGAGAAAGGGCTGACAGTTCGCACGCTCCGCCGCCCCCGACCCTCTCCAACGCGCGATGAAATCAGTGAGTGAGTTTGCCGCCTCAGGCATGGCGAGGATTGTAGAGAAAAGGGGCGGAAAAAGCTAAGGAATGTGCGCTCGCGCGCACTAGCGTGGCGCGGGAGAAAGGCTATTGCAAAAACACACGCGCGCGGTTAGATTGTCGGCGTAGTTTCGGGTCGGAAAGGCGCGGAGGGCTCTCGCGGGGCCGGGCGTGCCCCCGTCAAAAAGAACCCTGGAGGAAGCAACTGTGCCGGTAGGAACCTGTCCCGACTGCGAGGCCGAAGTCCACGTTGACCTCGACGCCGACAAGGGCGACTCGGTCACGTGCGACGAGTGCTCGACCAAGCTTCAGATCGTCGGACTCGACCCCGTCGAACTCGACATCGCCGAGGATGACCTCGACGAAGACTTTGGAGATGAGGACGACGAGGACGAATACTGAGGCGTGAACCGTGAACCGTAAACCGTGACGAGAGAAAGCCTGCTCTTTCTTGTCACGGTTTACGGTTCACGGTTCACGGCTCTTGTAACTCGTCCGGTTCTGCCGGACGGTGAGGCCGCGCGGGCCTTCCACACGGACGGTGTGGGTGCGCCCGTCGCGCCTTTTTTCTTCGGGCGGGTAGAAGGCGAGCACGTAGGTCGAAGTCACCTCCTCGGCCAGCGCGCGGAAGAGCGGCTCGTAGTCCTTCGCCGTCGCGTAGAAGTTCGTCCCGCCGGTCTTCTCGACCAGCCCCGAAACGTCGAGCGGCGTCGGGAGCGGCGCGCGCGCGGACGCGGCCGGCGAAATGAGGCGCGTGTAGGAGGGGAGCGTCACCGTGTAGACGCTGACCTCGGCCTGGTTGGCGCGCTCGATGACCGTCGAGGGGTGGACGGTGTCGCCGACGGGGAAGCCGTCGGTGACGACGACCACGGCGCGCTTCAGCAGACGCCGGTCGAGCGTGCGCGGCGCGCTACGCGCGAGCAGGCGCACGGCGTCGTCCACCGCGTCGTAGGCGTGGGTCGAAAGCCCCTCGGTCTCGCGCGCCAGACGTCCCATCGCGCGGTCGAGCTTGCGCGGGTCGCTGGTAAAGCCCTGCACGACGCGCGCGCTCATCCCGAAGCTCATCACCGCGAAGGAGGCCGGGCGGTTCGAGAGTTTTTCCGAGAAGGCGCGCATCGCCGTCTGGAGCCGCGACATCTCCTCGGGCGTCATGCTCCCCGACACGTCCACCGCGAAGACGACCGCCACGGGTCGCTCGGCCCCGCCGCGCCGCTCGACGTTGAGGAAGGCGACCGCGCGCTCCTCGCCGTCCTCGTAGAGCCTGAAGTCCTCGGGGCGCAGCCCCTTCACCGCGCGCCCCGCCGCGTCCGTCACGCTCACCTCGACCAGCACGAGGTCGGTGTCTATCTTGAGCACCTCCTCGTCGCCGATCTCCAGGGGCGTCGGCGCGGGGCGCTGCGCGGGCGCGTCCGCCTGCTGCTGCCGCGCGAGCGGCGCGGGGCCGAACAGCGGAGCCAGACACAGAAGCGCCGCCGCGCTCGTGAGACCCGCGCGGGCGTGGAAACTGCTTTTCTTAAATGATGTGGAAGACATATAGCTTCGGGCGTCGTGCGCGGCCGGGGAGTGAACGGCGCGCCGATTATACGCGGCCGCGTGGAAGCGCGCCAGACGCCGCGCGTAAATACCCCGCGGGCAACAGAGCCGCGCCCCGCCGGCATCAACCAACCTTGAATCGCGTGTTATAATCCCGGCCGCCGTAGCTTTGATGCCCCGGCCGAACCTTTGGAGCGACCCCCTTGAAGACCCTCCGCGGAAAATTTTTACTCGCAACACTCGCGGCGCTCTTCGCCTGTGCGGCGCACGCCCCGGCGGGCGCGTCGGCGCAGAAGAAGCCGAAGAAGCCGGAGCCGACGACCGGCGCCATCGTCGGCCGCGTGCGCGTCGAGGCCGGTTACAACGCGGGCGGCGTGAGCGTCGTCATGCGCGGCGGCGACCGGCAGGTGGCTGAGACCTCGACCAACGCGAAGGGCGAGTTCGCCTTCCGCGATGTCGAGCCCGGCACCTACGGGCTGACGCTGCGCAAGTCCGGGTTGCAGGTCGGCCGGATGGAGGGCGTCGAGGTGCGCGCCGGCAAGACCGTCACGCTCAGGGAGGGGCTCTACCTTCCGGTGGACGAGGGCTCGATAGCCTTCATCCGCGGGAGCGTCTTCACGGGTTCAGGCCGGAGCTTTAACGGCGCGAAGGTCGAACTGGCGCGCGTCGAGTCGGACGGCTCGCTCAAGAAGTTGGACAGCCGCGTCTCGAACGCGACGGGGTCGTTCGCCTTCCGGCTCCCGCCCGAGCGCGCGCTCTACCGTCTGACGGCGAAGGCCGACGGGATGGAGCCGGCCACGGCGGACGTCGAGGTCGAGGGCGCGGCCATCTACCGCGCCGCGCTCTCTCTGGAGCCCGCGCGGAAGTAGCGGCGGGCCGGACACGGGAAACGAAAGTGAAGGACGCGCACCCGAACAGGGAAGAGGCGCGCGAGGAGTTCGTGACGGCGCGCCAGCTCGCCGAAGTCTTAAAGGTGAGCGAATCGACCGTGCGCCGGCTCGCGCGCGACGGACGCATCCCGTGCGTCCGTCTCACCACGCGCCTCGTGCGCTTCAACCTCAGGGCCGTCTTCCGCGCGCTCGACGGCGACGAGGCCCACGGCCGCCGCACGCGCCGCCAGCACGCCGACGGCGACTCGCGCGAAGACGCGCAGCTCTCCTTCGCCGACATGCTCTGAGCGCGTCGCCCCGGCCGAACCGCTCCGGGCGGCCTACTCTTCTTCTTCTTCCGCCGCCGCTTCCTCTTTCTCCACTTCACGGCGCGGCCGGTAGTTTCTTCCGCCGACTTTGACGAGGTCGTGTTTGCGTATGAGGCTCGCGCGCACGTTGACGAACCACGCGGCGGCGCCGAGCACGCCGAACAGGAAGGCCGCCTCGAAGCGGCGCAGCACGAGGAGCACGGCCGCCCCGCCTTGTAAAGATTCCGAAGCCATCGGGCCGCCCCCTCAGTTGACGGTCACGGGGATGGGCGCGTCTATCTCGCGCGGCTGTAGGCACGCCTCGTCGTTGCAGGGCTGGACGCGCACCTTCGCGCGGAGCGTGCGGCGCCCCTTGGACGCGCCCGCGTCGGCGCGCAGCGGGAGCTTGATGCGGACGCTGCCCTCGTAGACCGAGAGCGGCTTGTCGGAGAAGCCGAGCTTGAGGCTGCGGCCGGGCGGGTAGACGGGCTTGCCCGGCGTGAGTCCCTCCTGCGGCTCGGCGCGCAGCTCGGTCGCCACGTAGAACTTGTCGGAGGCCGGGTTGGCCTGGACGTGATAGCCCTGCGCGATGTCGATGCGCACGGTGGCCTCGCCCGCGCCTCCCGCCGCGAGCTGCGCCTCCTCGACCGTGGCGGTCACGACCTGCGCCTGCGGCGTCGGCGTGGCCGGCGGGGCGGCGGTCGCGGCGGGCGTCGGCTTGACCGCCGCGCCGCCCGTGTTGTCCGTCGGCGCGCCGCACGCGCCGAGGGCGAGCGGCGCGCCGAGCAGGAGTCTCGGGAGAAGATTCTTTAGTCGCATGGGTCGGAGTCTATCTCATGTGCGGCCTTTGACGTTACGCGACCGGCGGCGGCTGTTGTTGATACTCCTGCGCGGGCGGCTGGGGCGGCGGCGCGGGGCGTGCCCGGCGCGCGCGGCGGACGACGTAGCGCAGGAGGAAGTAGACCAGACCGAGGAAGACGACGACGGGCAGAATCGCCAGCAGGAAGCTTACGAGAAAGAGCGTGATGGTGGCGGCGATGTCGACGCCCTGGCCGAAGGCCCTGCCGAGGCTGCTGAAGAAGCCCGTCGTGCTGACGAGCCGCGCGCGCGGCTCGATGGTGACGCTGATGGTCGAGAGGCTCGACTGGTTTTCGAGGAAGCGGCGGCGCCCCTCCAGCCGCTCGATCTCGGTGCGGACGTTGGTCAGCTCGCGCTGGACGGCGATGGCGTCGGCGACCGCTTCCGCGCCCTTCATGATCTCCATCAGTTGAGTTTCGAGCGCGCGCTGCGTGCGCAGACGCGCTTCGAGGTCGATGTACTCCTCGGTCACGTCCTTGCCGGTTATCTTCTGCGCGGTGACGCTGCCGGCGGCGGCGCGTATCTCGGCGAGCGCCGCGTCGAACTGCGCGGCCGGGACGCGCATCTCGACGGTGTAGACCTCGTAGCCCTTCGAGCCGCCCGCGCCGCCCTGCTGTCGCGACTCGGAGGTGACGACGAAGCCGCCGCGCGACTCGGCGACCGAGGCGACGCGCTGGACGGCCTGCGAGGGGTCGTCGGCTTCGAGCGTGAGCGTCGCGTTGCGGATGATCTTGCGCTCGACGGCGGCGGGCGCGTTGGGCTGTTGCTGCGGCGTCGAGTCCTCGGTCTGCTGGAGCGAGACGGTCTTCATCGCCACGTCGCCGCCGCCCTCGCGCGGCACGTCGGCGGCGGGCGCGGACGCGGCGTGCTGCGGCGCCTCGTCTCTTGCGCCGCCGGCGCAGCCGGCCAGCGCCGCGAGCGCCAGCGTGAGGGCGAAAGTCATCGTCAGTCTCATCAGAGTCTCCGAGTGCACAGTCTCTTCAAGAACACGATTTGAACGCGGTCGGGCGCGGCAGCTTGCGCGGGCGTCGTGCTTCCCGGGCGCGGGCGCTTACCGCGTGTCTTCCTTCTCGAAATAGGGCGGAATCTCGCCGGGCTTCAGGCGGCGGAGCGTGACGTCGTCGGGGAAGTAGCTGACGCCCGTGCGCCGGACGGTCTGCCAGCGGAGCTTGCCGTCGCGGAGCGTGAGCCTGACGGTGGCCGTGCCGCCGAAGCCGCTCGGCAGGCGGAACTGCGCCACGCCGTTTCTGGCCGTGGCCGTGAAGCCGCAGTCCTCCAGGCGCGCGAGGAAGCGCGCCGCGACGCCGCACGTCGCGCGCAGGCGGTTGCCGCTCTGCCTGATGGTGATGTCGATGGCGAACGCCGGCACCTCCTCCAACTTCATCGACTGGTAGGCGGGCGGCAGCTCGCTCTTGTCCCTGGCGTAGACGGCGTAGTTCCAACTGCCGCCGAAGCCGCGGCCGTCGGCGCGACCCTGCGCGCCGACCTCGCGGGCGCAGGCGAGCGACGCGCAGGCGAGCAGCGCGAGCGGGACGAGCAGGGGGAGTCTTTTCACGTCGCTCACTCCTCGCCGCCCTCCTCCTCTTCCTCGCCGCCGTGGCCCGCGTGGCGGTCGGGGCGCTTGATGCCGAATTTTTCGAGCCGGTACTGGAGCGTGCGGAAGGTGAGGCCGAGCAGCTTGGCCGCCTTCGTGATGTTGTAGTCGGTGCGCTCCATCGCCTGGAGGATGAGATTGCGCTCCACGTCCTCGAAGTTGACGCCCTCGGCCGGGAGCTTGAAGCCCGCGCCCTCGGCCTGGGGCCGGGTCTCCTGCCGGACTTCGAGCGGGAGGTCTTCGACCGTGATGTAGTCGGCCTCGGCGAGCAGGATGGCGCGCTCGATGGCCGACTCGAGCTGGCGGACGTTGCCGGGCCAGGCGTAGTCGAGCATGACCTTGCGCGCGTCGGGGGTGAGTCCGCGGATGAGCCGCGAGGTGTTGCGCGTGTGCTTCTTGAGGAAGAAGTCCATGAGGACGGGGATGTCCTCGCGGCGCTCGCGCAAGGGGGGCACGTCGATGGAGAGGACGTTGATGCGGTAGTAGAGGTCGTCGCGGAAGCGGCCGTCGGCGACCATCGCGCGCAGGTCGCGGTTGGTGGCGGCGACGACGCGGACGTCGATCTTGATGGCGCGGGTGCCGCCGACGCGGCGTATCTCGCGCTCCTGCAGGGCGCGCAAAAGCTTCGCCTGCATCGACACGTCGAGCTCGCCAATCTCGTCGAGGAAGAGCGTGCCGCGGTCGGCTATCTCGAAGAGCCCCTTCTTCTCGGCGTGCGCGCCGGTGAACGAGCCCTTCTCGTGGCCGAACAGCTCCGACTCCAAAAGGTTCTCGTTGATGGCGGCGCAGTTGACCGCCTGGAACATCTCGGTCACGCGCGGGCTCTGGCTGTGGATGGCGCGGGCGATCAGCTCCTTGCCCGTGCCCGACTCGCCGCGGATGAGCACCGTCGAGTTCGAGCGCGCGACCTTGAGGATCATCTTCTTGACGGCCTCCATCTCGGCCGAGGCCGAGATGATCTCCTGGTCGAGCGCGTCGAGGCGCGCGAGGGCGCGCTGGATGGTCTCGAGCAGCGTGTCGCGCTCGAACGGCTTCTCCAGGTAGTCGAACGCGCCGCGCCGCAGGGCCTCCTTCGCCGACTCGATGGAGCCGTGGGCGGTCAGGAGGATGACGATGATGGACGAGTCGTAGGCGAGGAGCTTCGACAGCAGCTCGATGCCGTCCATGCCGGTCATCTTGAGGTCGGTGAGCGCGAGGTCGAAGCGCCGCTCGCGCTGGATGCGCAGCGCCGCCTCGCCCGACGAGGCCGTCGTCACGTCGTAACCCGCGCTCATCAGAATCGCGTCGAGGATTTCCCTCTGCGGCTTCTCGTCGTCAACGACCAGGATGCTTTTGCGTGACATATTCGCTAGGTGATAAGCGACGGGTGATAAGTGACGGGAGGAAGGCGCGGGACTTGTCTTCCTCTTGTCACTTATCACCCGTCACTTATATTTCCTCCTGCTGTTGGCAGTTCCACCGTGAACGTCGTGCCCTCGCCGGGCTTGCTCTCGACGCGGACCGAGCCGTCGTGCTCGTCCACGGCCTTCTTGACGATGGCGAGCCCGAGCCCCGTCCCCGTCTCCTTCGTCGAGAAGTAGGGCTCGAAAATCTTGGGGAGGTGTTCGGCGTCGATGCCGACGCCGGTGTCGGAGACGCGGACGCGCACCCGCCCGTCCTCCGCCGACAGGCTGATGGTCAGCCGCCCGCCGCGCCCCTCCATCGAGTGCATGCCGTTAATGATAAGGTTGGTGAAGAGCGAACGTAAAGCCGCCCGGTCGCCGAGCACCGCGGGGACGCGCCCGCCGTCCTCGAAGCGCGTCTCGACGCCGCTCTCGGCCGCCTGCATCTCGACCATCGAGAGCGCGTCGCGCAGCGTCTCGCCCAGGTCCAGGGGCTTGAGGTCGAGGTTCGCGGGCCTGGTGTACTTCAGGAACTCCGAGATGCGCGTGTTGATGCGCGCGACCTCGGCCTTGAGCTGGAGCGTGAGCTTCTCGACGAGCGCGCGCTTCTGCGGGTCGCTGGGCGCGAGCGAGGTGCGCAGGTGGTCGAGCGTGAGGTTGATGTAGTTGAGCGGGTTCCGAATCTCGTGCGCGATGGCGGATGCGAGGCGGCCGATCACCGCCGACTGCTCGGCCTGCTTGAGGTGCGACTCCAGCTCACGCATCCGGCCGAGCTGCGCGATCATCTCGTTGAAGGTCGCGGCGAGGCGGCCGACCTCGTCGCGGCGCTGGCCGCCGGGCACGCGGAAGGAGAAGTCGCCGGCGGCGACGCGCTGCGCGCCGCGCGACAGCTCGTTCAGGGGGCGCGTGAAGCGCCAGACGAGCACGGCCGCGAACGCCGTCGAGATGAGCAGGATGACGAGCGTCGGGAGCAGCGGCCGCATGACCTCGTAGAAGGAGGTGTCGCCCATGGGGTTCGTCCCGAGCACGATGACGACGTAGACGAGCCCCCCCTCCGTCTGGAGCGGGATGGCGAAGGTGCGCGGCTCGCCCGAGACGGGCTGCGTCGTCGTGGGCAGCGACGGCCGCAGCCGCTTGAAGCCCTCGGACGCCTCGCCCGCGTCCACCAGCTTCGGCAGTTGCACGTTCTCGGTGTCGGAGATGAAGTCGTAGTGCGCCTCGCCGCTCTCCAGCGTCTCGGGGCGGTAGTCCGGGTCGAGGCTGTCCTCGATGCGCCCGTCCCGGTCGCGCACGACGAGGACGTTGATGACGCGCCCCCTCTGTCTTTCGAGCAGGGACTGGTCGCCCGGCCTGTCCAGCTCGAACATGTACTTGCCGGAGGTGATGCTCTCGTTGGCGAGCGCGATGCTGGCCGTGAGCGCCCGCTCCTGCCCCGCGACGACGGCGGCGCGGTTGCGCGAGCGGACGCGGCCGAAGAAGTACTGGACGCCGAGCGTGGCGATGAGCAGCAGCGCCATCACGAGCAGCAGCCGCGTGCGGAAGTTGTAAAAGAGTCTCGGCAGTCTCATCCGTCAAAATCCCCGGCCGCCGGTCGGCGGCGCCGCGGGGGGCTTTCGTCAACGCCGTCAACGTTTAAGTAAAAGTTGTTGCCGCGCGGCTTTTGGAGATGTTATAGTCGCCATGGTCTCCAGCGCAAACCCCTCCGGGAGACCGCTAGCAGTTCTCTCCACTAACTTACTCGGTCCGATTTGAAGTTTTGCAGGTGAGTGAAGACCTTGGACGGCAAAGGTTTGGGCACAGCTTTACGACACTTCGAGTCCGGCACCGGTGGCGGTGGCGGCGCCCTCCGGGCACCCGCCGAAAAACTTTTCGCGCGATCGAAATCTCTGTTAAGTGTATCTTAGCGGTTTGACCCGTCCGGCCGGGCGCCCTCCGTCTCCATCGCCCGAACCGGTCGCTTCTGCTTTGCTTTTTAAGCGAGGAAGGCTCAATGACCCCAAGGTTCAGTTTCCCCCGTCTCGTCGTATTCTCCCTGTCCTCCATCCTCCTTTTCGCCGCCGCCGCGCAGGCGGCCAAACCCGCTAAATCCACTAAGAAGCCGGCCGCGAAGGCCGCCGCCAAGGCGCCGGCCAAGTCGACGCGCGGGGGGCGCGAGACGGCCGCTTCGTCGCGCAGGGACTCGCGCTCCTCTAAACGCGAGCGCGCGGCCGACGCGCGGCGCGGGAAGAACGACCGCAACGCGAAGGCCGACAAGCGCGGCGCGAAGTCCGAGCGCGCCTCGGCGAGGGAGTCGCGCAAAGACTCGCGCCGGATGTCGAAGCGCGAGCGCATGGCCGCCGCCCGCGCCGAGGCCGAGCGCCGCCGCCGCGAGGCCGCCGAGCGCGCGCGCCGCATCGCCATCGCGCTGGCCCGCCAGCGCGCCTACGACCAGTCGCTCAAGGACGAGACGGCCGCCAACATCGCCAGGGACGAGACGACGGGCGAGGACCTGGAAGTCCGCCGCGCCGCCGTCGAGGCGCTCGGCGACCGCGCCGGCACCGTCGTCGTGATGAACCCGAAGACCGGGCAGGTCTACACGGTCGTCAACCAGGACTGGGCGCTCAGGCGCGGCTACAAGCCCTGCTCGACGGTTAAGATCGTGACCGGCCTCGCCGGGCTGACCGAGGGTGTCATCGACCCCGTCCAGACGGTCAACATCGGCGCCAGCAGCTTCAGCCTCGACCTGACCGACTCGCTCGCGCTCTCGAACAACGGCTACTTCCAGAGGGTCGGCGGGCAGGTCGGCTTCCCGAAGATGATGGAGTACGCGCGTAAACTCGGACTCGGCGAGCCGACCGGAATCAACCACGCGTTCGAGTCGCCGGGCAAGCTCCCCGTCTTCAAAGAGGGCTACGCCGTCAACCACATGTCCTCGCACGGCGACGACATCCAGGTCACGGCCGTCCAGCTCGCCCGCATGGCCTCGGCCATCGCCAACGGCGGTAAGCTCGTCGTCCCGCACAAGCGCGAAATTGACATCCCCGCCGACAACGTCCGCCGCATCCTGCCCGGCATGGTCGGCGCGGTCACCTACGGCACCGCGCGCCGCTCGCAGGCGCCGCTGATGACGGTCGCGGGCAAGACCGGCTCGTGCAGGGAGGAAATCCCCGACCGCCCGTGGCTCGGCCTCTTCACCTCGTTCGCGCCCGTCCACGACCCGCAGCTCGCCGTCGCGGTCATCCTGCGCGGCACGCACGCGCGCGGGAAGTACGCCTCGGAGGTCGCGGGCGGCGTCTACCGCCGCCTGGGTCAGCTCGCGCGCTTCGCTCCCAAGCCGGGCAGCCAGCCCATGCTCGCCAACGACATGCTCGCGCCGCGCCCGCACATCGACCCGCGCAAGGCCGCGGAGGTCTCGGACGAGGAGCGCGAGGACGAGGCGCTCGAAGCGAACCAGGCCGCCGCCGACGCCTTCGTCGTCAGCGAAACCGAGGGCGACACCCAGTCCACGCAGCGGCCCGCGCTCCAGAAGACCTCCAGGACGAGCGAGCGCCCCGCCGCCGCGCGCCCCGTCGCGACGCCCGTCCCCAACACCTCGGCGCCCGCGCCGAAGTCCACCAACGGGGCGGAGCGCCCGCGCCGCGTCTCCGACAGGCCGTAGTAAGAAGTACGGAGTTCGTACTGTGGAGAAAGTGGAAGGCCCGGCCCGACAGCCGGGCCTTCCGCTTTCTCCTTGTTTTCTTATTGCGTTCTGATTTCGGAGGCCGGAAAACGCCGCCCTTTAACGCGACACAGGTCCCCGGAGTTCGGAGCCCTGGACTTCTATGGCACTCGGCTTGACACCATTCATGCCGTTGGTGCAGTATCAGCGCGAAAATCGTTCAATGCTCAGACGGACGGCCTTTCGTCCCCCCGCGGAGCAGGCGCGGACAGCCCCGACCGGCGGCGGCAACTGGCCGCGAACGGCGCGCATCTGAGGTTCGTAACGCGACGCTCCAGTTGCCGACCGAAGCGAGCGCCCCGGAACTTATATCTCCCAACAATCAGGTTCGATTAGCGCACGACGGAGGATTTGCGACCGATGAAAAACGCATTAAGACTTCTGGCCCTGGCCGCGCTCGCCACGGTGTTCGCGCTCCCGGCCTACGCGCAGGACGCGGCCGCCGCGCCCGCCGCCACGCCCACCGGCCCCTGCACCGAGGCCGACGCCAAGGCGGCGGTCTATAAGAGATTTACCGACAACTTCAAAGGCACGCCCGACCAGCAGAAGGTCGCCTACGATGCGGGCAAAGAGTATCTCAACAAGTACGGCGCCTGTCCCGACGCCGCCGACAAGCAGATCGCCGACTACGTCCAGAAATGGGTCGGCAAGTACGAGAAGGCCGTCGTCGAGTTCAACTGCACCGAGGCGGTCAACAAGACGCCCCTGAAGGCGTTCCAGGCGTGCCAGCAGCTCCTCGCCGCGAACCCCGACAACCTGAAGGTCTACCTCGCGCTCGTCACCGCCGGTCTGAAGAACGTGCAGGCGAAGAACACCAGCACCAACGCCCAGGCCGCCGACGCCGCGCGCCGCGCGCTCGTGCTCGTCGAGAAGGGCGGGACCTCGGATGTGTGGCTGCCGTTCACGAGCCAGCAGGAGGCCGCGCCGGGGCTCAACTACTACCTCGGCTTCTTCACGCTGGAGAACTCGCCCGCCGAGGCGGCCAGGTACCTTGTGAAGGCCGCGCAGTCGACCAGCTCCTTCTCCAAGGAGCCCTCGACCTACGACTTCCTCGCGCTGGCCTACTTCAACAGCGAGTTCAAGCCGCTGGCCGCCGAGTACAAGGCGAAGTACGAGGGCAAGGAGGCGACGCCCGAGAGCGAGGCGATGCTGAACAAGATCAACGCCGTCACCCACAGGATCGTTGACGCCTACGCGCGCGCCGTGGCGCTGTCGCCGGCCGGCGCCGCCAAGGAGGACCGACGGAACAAGCTCGTCCCGTTCTACAAGCAGCTTCACGACGGCTCGGATGCCGGCCTGAACGCGCTGCTCGCAAGCGTCCTCTCGAAGCCGATCATGCTGCCGGGGCAGGAGCCCGCGCCCGTCGCGTCGCCCAGCACCACCGGCGCTAACGGCGCCGGCGGCGCGACGACCACGACGCCGGCGTCGGCGCAGCCCGCGGGCGCGACGGCCAAGCCCGCCGCGAGCACCACGACGCCGGCCAAGCCGGCCACGGCGCAGAAGCCTCCCCGCAACTAAGTCCGCGCGGACCTCTGGAGGCCGCCGGATTCTTGCGAGGGAGACGGTCGCTTAAAGACTCCGAACGCCGGGCGCACCCGAAGACGAAAGTCGGACGGTGCGCCCGGCGTTTTTGTTACAATCCGCGCATGACGAAAGAGGAAAGCAACGGGGCGCAGGCCGCCGCCGCCGCCGGCCCGGACGCGCCGCCCGCGCCCGACGCCTCGCAGCTCGAAGAGAGGCTCGGGTACAGTTTCCGCGACCGGCGACTGTTGGAGCGCGCGCTGACGCACCGCTCTTGGGCGCACGAGACGGTCGGGGCGGGCGGCGAGCGCGAGGCGCGCACGCTCCACAACGAGGCGTTCGAGTTCGTCGGCGACTCGGTGCTCGGCCTCGTCGTCGCCGACGCGCTCTTCCGCACGCACCCCGAGGTGACCGAGGGCGAGCTCTCGCGCATGAAGCACCGGCTCGTCTCGACGCAGACGCTCGCGCGCGTCGCACGCAACCTCCAGCTCGGCGAGTTCATGCGCGTCGGGCGCGGCGAGGAGAAGACCGGCGGGCGCCGGAAGCGCGCGCTGCTCGCCGACGCCTTCGAGGCGCTGCTCGCCGCCGTCTTCCTCGACGGCGGCTACGAGGAGTCGCGCGCGTTCGTCGAGCGCGCGCTCGGGAGCGAGCTGGAAGAGGCGACGCCCGAGTCGGCCGCCGCCGCAGACTTCAAGACGATGCTCCAGGAGCGCCTACAGTCCGAACGCCACCTCTCGCCAACCTATGAGCTGGTCGACACCGAAGGCCCGCCCCACGCCCGCACCTTCCAGGTCGAGGCCGTCTTCGACGGCGAGCGCGTCCGCGGCCGGGGCCAGACCATCAAGTCGGCCGAGATGGACGCCGCCTGCCGGGCCCTCGAACTCATCGGCCCGCCGCCGGAGGGCGACGAAGAGTCAACGCCGAACGAAGACGACGGCCGGTAGAAGCCGTTCAATCGCGGGAAGACCTACCGGACATCCGGCCACCCGAAAAATTCGTGCGCCCACATGAAGCGCGTCCCGGCGGCGCGCGCGGCGCCCTCGTCTCTGTCCATGTCGCCGACGAAGAGCGTCTCCTCGGGCGCGGCGCGGAAGCGGCGCATCAGACGCAGCAGCATCCCCGGCTCGGGCTTGCGGCACGCGCAGCCCCAGTGCGGCGCGTGCGGGCAGATTTCAATCGAGCCCGGCGGCGGCGGCACGCCGAAGGCCGCCGCCGCCATCTCTTCGAGCAGGCCGCGCGCCGCCCCGAGCGTCAGGTGGCCCAAGCCCACCCCGCCCTGATTCGTCGCGACGCCGAAGCGCGCGCCGCCCTCGCCCCACTTAATCAACTTCAGACGCTCGCGCACGCCCGGAATCAGCTCCCACTCGCCGGGTTTGTTGGGGCAGGGGAGTCCCGGCACGGTCGTACGCCTCAGCGTCCCGTCCGCGTCGAAGACGTAGAGCCTGATGGGTCTCTCGCTGCTGCTCACGACCGCGAGTCTACGCCCGGACTGAAATTTTAAGCTATCGCGTGTGTGGAGAAATTGCGCCCGGGCGGCTTCAGGGGCGGAAGCGTTCGCAGTCGATGCCGTACTTCTTCACCTTGTAGCCGACGATGCGCTCGGTGGTGTCGAGGAGCCTGGCGGCCTTGCCGCTCCCCTCGGCGGTCTGCAAAGACGGCGGCCGGTCAGGGTTGTGAGCCGAAGCGCGCGACGAACTCGTCTTTGGCGAGGCCGGCGGCGTCCGCCAGTTTGGCGACCCAGGCTTCGTCGTCAAAATCTTTCCTGCCGATGCGCACCATGTAGTCGCGTGCGACCTGGTAGCTCTCGGTGTCCACGTCGACGGGGCGCTGGCGGCCCCGGCCGGTCTCGGGGTCGAGGACGTCTCCGAAGGGGACGCCGCGGAACTCGCCGCCCTGGATGGTGACCATCGTGCCCGAGCCGCCGGCGTGGAGGTGCCGGAAGGCGGCGTAGCCGAGGTCGCGCGCGTACTCGGCGTCGATGGGAATCGGGGGCGCGCAGCGCAGCTCGTACCCGATGGTCTTGTCGACGAGCGTGACCTTGATGCCGCGCCGCTCCAGACGCGCCTGCACCTCGCTCTTGACCTTGCGCCCGAGGTCAATCTCGGCGACGCGGATGTTGCCCTGCACGTCGCGGTCTACGTCCTGAAGCTCGGCGACCTCGTCGGGGTCGAAGCGCTCGACCAGCGCCTCGGCGAGCAGCACGACGCCGTGCGGGCGTCCCATCGCGCGGCGCTTGACGATGCTGCCCTCGACCACGTCGCAGATGTCCGAGAGCGAGACGCGCTCGCGGCGGAACTCCTCGGGGATGATGGTGCAGGTGGCGCTCGCGGCCTTGCCGATGCCGAGCGTGAGGTGCCCCGTCGGCCGCCCCATCGTGACGCCGAGGTACCAGCGCCCGGTCGTCTTGGCGTCCTCCATCAGCCGCTTGACGAGCTGGACGCCGACGTGGCGCGCGGTCTCGAACCCGAGCGTGGCGACCGAGAGCGGGAGCGAGAGGTCGTTGTCGATGCTTTTGGGCACCTGCACGACGCGGACGGCGCCGCCCGAGGCGCGCTCGACGGCCGCCGAGCTGCGGACGAGGTCGTCGCCGCCGACGGTGACGAGCGCCTCGATGCCGAGCTTGCGGAGCGCGGCGACGGCGTTGTCTGTGCTCTCCTGGTCGCGCGTGATGTCGGTGCGCGAGGTGCCGAGGACCGAGCCGCCGTCGAGGTGTATGCGCGAGACCTCGTCGATGGTCATCTCGTGCTGCTCGTCTGTGTAGCGCTCGGCCAGCCACTCGAAGCCGTCGTGGAAGCCGACGGGGGTGCAGCCCATCTTGATGGCCTCGATGACGACCGCGCTGATGACGCCGTTCGTGCCCGGTGCCGGCCCGCCGCCGACCAGGATGCCCACTCGTTTGATTGCCATAATGTTTTGTGAGTAGACAGTAGTCAGTAGTCAGTAGTCAGTAGAAAGAAGGTGTATTTCTACTGTCTACTGTCTACTGTCTACTGCTTTAATGTTCCCGCTCAGGTAGCCGAAGCGGTCGCGGAACTCTTCCACGGTCATGTTGCCGGCGAGCGCGAGCTTCTCGACAAAGGCCCCGTCCGCGAAGTCCGACGGCTCGAGCCGAATCATGTACTCGCGCGCGACGCGGTAGCCTTCGCTCTCGGTGTTGACCATGCGGACGCGCGTCCGGCCGGTGCCGGGCTCGCGGATGTCCGTGAAGGCGATGGGCACCATGCGGCCGCCCTGGACGCTGACCATCGCGTCGGAGCCGCCCGCGAGCAGGAAGCGGATGGCGGCGTAGCCGAGGTCGCGGCAGTATGCGGCGTCGAAGGGGATGGGGTCGGCGCAGCGCAGCTCGTAGCCGATGTTCTTGTTGGTGATGGTGACGCGCAGGCCGCGCGCGGCGAGACGGCCCTGCACCTCGACCTTGACGCGGCGCGCGAGGTCAACTTCGGCGAAGCGTATGTGGCCGTGCTCGTCGCGCTCCACGTCCTGAAGCTCGGCCAGCTCGGCCGGGTCGAGCTTGTCGATGAGACCCTCGGCCAGGACGGCGACGCCGAACTCGCGCCCCGCGGCGCGGCGCTTGATGATGGCGCCCTCGACGATGTCGCAGATGTCGGAGAAGGCGACCGTCTCGCGGTCCGTGAACTCCTCGCCGATGACGGTGAGCGTGGCTCCGGCGGCCTTGCCGATGCCTAAGGCGAGGAAGCCGGCCTTGCGCCCCATGGCGACGACGGCGAACCAGCGCTTAGTCGAGCGCGCGTCCTCCATCAAATTTTGCACCAGCTCGACGCCGACGTGGCGCGCGGTCTGGTAGCCGAAGGTCGGGATGTGCGAGGGGAGCGGCAGGTCGTTGTCGATGGTCTTGGGGACGTGGACGACCTTTATCTCGTGGCCGGAGCGTTCGGCGACGAAGCTCGAAGAGAGCGCGGTGTCGTCGCCGCCGATGGTGACGAGGTGCGTGACGCCTAAACGACGCAGCGTCTCGACGACCGAGCGCGTGGCCTTCTCGGACCTGGTCGGGTTGTCGCGCGCGGTGCCGAGGACGCTTCCGCCCTGGAGGTGGATGCGCGACACGTCCTCGATGCGTAAGGGGCGGACGTGCGACGTGTCCTCGCGGATGAGCCACTTGAAGCCGTCCTGGATGCCGACGACGTCGAAGCCTTCGTTGGTGGCCTCGATGGCGGCGGCCGAGATGACGGCGTTGATGCCGGGCGCGGGCCCGCCGCCCACGAGGATAGCCAGAACCTTTTTGTCAGACATGCCGGGAAACTAGCCCTTCGGTGCTTTTGTGTGAAAGCGGGATTTTACCGGAGCGGGCTGCTTTCTCAAATCTCGTGGGAGGGGAATCAATCCGCGCTCAGGCCAGCGACTCGGTGCAGACGTCGCGCAGGGAGCAGCCGGCGCAGCGGCGCGGGTCTTCGTGGCTGCGGTGTACCTCACGGCCCGCGGCGGCGGCCTCCGCGGCGCGCTTCATCTCTTCGATGAGGTCGAGCGCGTACGCGCGCAGCTCTTCGGTGTACTCGACGCGCACCTCGCGGTCGCGGTACTTGACGACGCCGTAAGGCACCGTCGCGCCGAGCACGTCTTCGACGAGGAGGCAGTAGGCGGCGAGCTGCGCGAGGTGCGAGTCGTAAGGGCGTCCGCCCGGCGGGCAGTTGGTCGACTTGGCTTCGACGGGGACGACGCCTCCGTCCTCGGACTCGACGAGGTAGTCGGGTCTCCCGACCAGAGACAACGCCTGCGAGACGAGCGGCCGCTCCTGCTTCCGCCCGTCGCGGCCTACTTCCGCCGGCGCGACGCGGCCGACGGGGAGGCCCGTGTCGCTGTAGAGCAGAGAGCCCGCCGGGAGTCCCGCGCGCCTCGACTCGCGGCCGGCCGCCGCGCGCGCGAGCAGCGACGCGACGAAGAGCAGGACGATGATGAGCGCGACCGAGATCAACTGACGAGCCACCAGAAGAAAATCAGCGTCGCGGCGACGAGCGCCAGCGCGAGGTAGAGGCAGACGGCGGAGACGAGCCGCAGGCGCTTGGCGCGCGCGACCGAGCGGCCGTGGGCGGCGTGCCAGCGCGTGCCCGCCGCGCGCGCCTCGCCGCCGCGCGTCGGCTGAGCGCCCTCGCGTCTGAGCCACCACGCGCGCGCGCAGTAGACGTACTCGCCCATGGCCGACGCGCGAATCAAATCTTTGCGGCCGCTCTTCGCCATAGATTCTGAAAGGGACTCCCGCGACGAGATAGTAACTCGCGCCAGCCGTGGGCGTATAATCGCGGAAACAAAAAAACTCGTGCTTTCAAAAAAGGGGGACTCATGGAGCAGAGGGAGTTGGGGAAGAGCGGCCTGAAGGTCTCGGCGATGGGCCTGGGCTGCATGGGGATGTCGGAGTTCTACGGCGGGCGCGACGACGAGGAGTCGGTGGCGACCATCCGGCGCGCGCTCGGGCTGGGAGTCAACTTCATCGACACGGCCGACATGTACGGCGTCGGCCGCAACGAGGAGCTTGTCGGTCGCGCCCTGCGCGGGCGCCGCGAAGGCGTGGTGCTGGCGACCAAGTTCGGCAACGTTCGCGGCGAGGACGGGAGCTTTCTCGGCATCAGCGGCCGGCCCGAGTACGTCCGCTCCGCCTGCGAGGCTTCGCTCCGCCGGCTCGGCGTCGAGGTGATAGACCTCTACTACCAGCACCGCGTTGACCCGTCCACGCCCATCGAGGAGACGGTCGGCGCGATGTCGCGACTCGTCGAGGAGGGGAAGGTGCGTTACCTCGGGCTCTCGGAGGCGTCGGCCGAGACCGTCCGGCGCGCCGCGGCAGTCCACCCCGTCGCGGCGCTTCAGAGCGAGTACTCGCTCTGGACGCGCGGCGTCGAGGATGAGATTCTCCCGACCTGTCGCGAGCTGGGAATCGGGTTCGTCGCCTACAGCCCGCTCGGGCGCGGCTTCCTGACCGGGCGCTTCCAGAAGCCCGAAGACCTGGCCGAGGACGACCGCCGCCGGCAGTTCCCGCGCTTCCGCGAAGAGAACTTCGCGCAGAACATGCGGCTCGTCGAGCGCGTCCGCCAACTCGCATCGGAGAAGGGTTGTCAGCCGTCGCAGCTCGCCATCGCGTGGGTGCTGGCGCAGGGGCGCGACGTGGTCCCGATACCGGGGACGAAGCGGCGCACATACCTCGAAGAGAATCTGGGCGCGCTCGAAGTCGAGCTGAGCGCGGAAGAACTCGCGCGCATCGAGGAGTTCTTGAGCAGCGCGTCGGTCGCGGGCGAGCGTTACCCCGAACAGTCGATGCGCTCGGTCGAGCGTTGAAGACTGAAGCGGCCTGCCAGAGAAAAGAAGCGGCGCCCCCTTCCGCGCGAGGAGGGGCGCCGCTTCCGCTTTGACGTACCCAAGTTCAGGGCAAGACGTCCCAGGTTGGGGGCAAGAATCCGTGTCGGCCCCCCGGCCGGCTAGACCGTCCTGCGTCCCGTCAGAAGGTTGATGACGAAGACCACGAGCGCCACGACGAGCAAAAGGTGAATCAGCCCGCCGCCGATGCCGCCGATAAGACCCAGCAGCCAGAGCACCAGCAGAATCACGAGAATCGTCCACAGCATGTTACAAACCCTCCATTTGGTTCAGAAGTTTTCAACTCAAATCAAACCACCACCGAGGTCAGTCCCCACCTCGGCAACGGCCATGCCAACGACGCGCGCGGGCCCGGCGCGGCGAGAAAACGTTGAAATCTCGCGGGTTTTCCGTCGCCCGGGCGGGGGGCGTGTATGAAGAAGGCCGACCCGGCGTGTACTGATACCGAGTCGGCCGTGTTTAGTTTTACGTCAGGGAGAATTTACACGGGTGGACAGGATGAACAGGATAAGAGTTTGAAAACTCAAATTCATAAATTCTGTCAATCCTGTCCATCCATGTGAATTTCTCCTCCGCCGCCAAATCCGGCAGCGCTCGTCGGGCGGGCGCACCATCGCGTCGGCGGGTTCCGGGCGAGCCGCGTCTCGATGGACATCACGGCGGGCGCGGCGGGACTTTAATTCCGCCCGCCCTAAAGTCTACTCGGCACGGCGCCAACGACAAAGGCAAAAGAAGAAAGGGCATCCGGTGTGGATGCCCTTTCTTCATACGCGTACGGATGAGCCGGACTGGGCTCGAACCAGTGACCCGCTGATTAAGAGTCAGCTGCTCTACCAACTGAGCTACCGGCCCGTAAGCCAAGACAAATTACACGGCGCGCGGAGGCGATGTCAAACGCGGCGAAGAGGAGGGAGGCGTGGGGGGCTTTCCTCTGGTCAACTCTCTAACGCCGGAGCCGCTCGGCCGGGATTTGCTTGTCCACGACGGGGCGGGCGGGCGCGTTCGCCAGCTCGGAGGCGAGGACGAAGACCGTGCGCGTGACGTTCTGCATCTTCTGGTAGTCGATCTTGTCCGCATGGTCGCCGGGGCGGTGGTAGTCCTCGTGGACGCCGTCGAAGTAAAAGACGATGGGCACGCCGCGCTTGGCGTAGTTGAAGTGGTCGCTGCGGTAGAAGAGGCGCTCCGGGTCGTTCGGCTCGTCGTAGTGGTAGTTGTACTTCAGCCCCAGGTACCCGCGGTTGACCGCCTCGTTCAGCTCGCCCAACTCCGTGCTCATCATCCGCGAGCCGATGACGTAAATCTCGTCCGGGCCTGTCAGGCGGCGGTTGGCCGGGTTGGTGTCGCCCTCCTTCCGGCTCCGCCCGATCATGTCCATGTTGAGCTGCGCCACCACCTGATTGAGCGGCACGGTCGGGTAGCGCGTGTAGTACTCCGAGCCCCACAGCCCCTTCTCCTCGCCGGTGTGCCAGACGAAAAGTATCGAGCGGCGCGGCCGGGGCCCCTTCCTGAACGCCTCGGCCATCGCGAGCAGACCCGTCGTGCCGGAGCCGTCGTCGTCCGCGCCGTTGCAGATCGAGTCCGTCCCGATGGGGCGGCACCCGGCGGCGCCGTTCGCGCCGACGTGGTCGTAGTGCGCGCCGAGCGCGACGTACTCGCGCTTGAGCTTCGAGTCCTTGCCCTCGACGACGCCGACGACGTTCTGCGTGAACTCTTCCGTCGTCGTTAGCTTGACGTTCAGGCGCAGGCGCTTGTCGGCCGAGAGCGCGAACGCGCCGGGCTGCTCGCCGCCCGGCGCGGCCTGCGCGAACCTGAGCACGGCGGCGCCGTCCAACTTCTCTCCCGCGAAGAGCGCTTCGAGCATCGCGCGCGAGGGGATGGCGGAGACGATGCCCTGCGTGGGCGCGGCCGCGGCCGCCTCGTCCTCGTCGTCGTCCGACGCGAGGTTCTCAAGGCGCGGGACGGTGTAGATGGGGCGCGTGACCGAGACCGCGCCGAAGCGCCAGCGCCGGTCGAAGTTGCGCGGGACGAGGACGAGCGCGCGCGCGCCGTTCTTCTGCGCGTAGCTGACGGGGCTCTCCCAGTCGCCCGGCTGCAGGCTCTGCACGGTCACGCCGGGCGGCGGCGCCACCCCGTCGCCCGAGACGACCACGACGCGGTCGCGCACGTCCACGCCCTCGTAAGGGTTGAGATTTTTAGACCTGATGACCCAGCCGTAGCCCGCGTAGACCAGCGGCGCCTCAACCTCGCCGCCGGTGCGGCCGCCGGGCAGGAAGTCCTCGCCGAGCCTGAACCGGCGTTCGCCCATCCGCGCCGACGACTGTTCGCGGTCGATGACGGTCTTCGACAGGGCGATGCGCTGGAAGTAGGAGCCCCTGTCGCCGGCGGGCTTGACCTTGAGCTTTTTGAGGCGGTCGGCGATGAGCTGCGCGGTCTTGTCCAGTTCGGGCGAGGGCGTGTTGCGGCCGGCGTACTCGTCCGAGGCGATGACGTAGAGAATCTCCTTCATCGCCTCGGCCGTGATGCGCTCGGCGGCCTCGCGCGCGGCCGCGAAGCGCGGCGTGAGCGGCGGGGCGGGAACTTGCGACCTCCTGTTCCGGAGACAGGCGCTCTATCCACTGAGCTACAGGCGCGCGGGGTGCATTCTCGCACAGATGCGGGGCCGGAGCAAAGCTGCGCCCTTTTGCCGCCGCCGCGCGTGCCCGGCTACAATGCGGACGCCGGCAGGCCAGCCGGTTCCAACAGCAAAGGAATTTCTACAGAACGTCCGAACCCGTCTCACGCGAGGTGAAAGTGTGTCCCGAAGATTCACAGCACTCCTCCTGACGCTCTCGTTCGCGCTCTCGTCGCTCGCGCCCGCGCGCGCGCAGAGCCCGACGCCGACGCCGCAGGACAAAGACAAGCAGCTCCAGGACGCGCAGAAGAAGATAGAGCAGTTGCAGGAGGCCATGAAGAGGCCCGAGCCCTGGGACGTCGAGGCCGAGCACGGGCCGACCAGCACGGTCGAGTTCGACACGGACGAGGGGACGTGGATGAGCTGCGACGTCTCGCCCGACGGCCGCACCATCGTCTTCGACCTCCTCGGCGACCTCTACCGCATGCCCGTCACGGGCGGCAAGGCGGAGCTGCTCGCCGGCGGCGTCGCGTGGGAGTGGCAGCCGCGCTTCTCGCCCGACGGCAGGCTCATCGCCTTCACCTCCGACCGCGACGGCGGCGACAACATCTGGGTGATGGACTCGGACGGGAAGAACCGCCGGCAGGTGACGAAGGAGACGCAGCGACTTCTGAACACGCCCGACTGGACGCCCGACGGGCAGTACCTCCTCGCGCGCAAGCACTTCGTGGACACGCGCTCGCTCGGCGCCGGCGAAATCTGGATGTACCACGTCCAGGGGGGCGGTAAGGGCGTGCAGCTGACCGAGCGCCCGAACTGGACGGCCAACATCGGCGAGCCCGCGGCCGACCCGCAGGGGCGCTTCGTCTACTTCGTCGCCAGCACGGCCTTCGACTACAACAAGAACGTCTACGACAGCATCTACTGGATCGACCGCTACGACACGCAGAAGGGCCGCCGCTCGACCTTCGTCCGCGGCGCGGGCGGGAGCGTGCGGCCGGCGGTCTCGCCCGACGGCCGCTACCTCTCCTTCATCCGGCGCGTCGGCCTAAAGTCCGCCCTCTTCCTGCGCGAGATAGCCACCGGCCGCGAGTGGCCCGTCTTCGACGGCCTCACGCGCGACCAGCAGGAGACCTGGGCCGTCTACGGCACGTACCCCGGCTACGCCTGGACGCCCGACGGCAAGTCGATCGTCATCACGGCGATGGGCAAGCTCGTCCGCGTGGACGTGGCGGCGAAGAAGGCCACGCCGATACCTTTCAGCGCCCACGTCTCGCAGAAGGTGACCGAGGCGGTGCGCTCGCCCGTCAAAGTCGCGCCCGAGCGCGAACGCGCGCGGCTGCTCCGCTGGGCGCAGCGCGCGGCCGGCGGCCCGCGCGTCGTCTACAGCGCGCTCGGCAAAATCTACGTCAAGGAGGGTGAGGGCGAGCCGCGCCGCCTCTTCAAGACGAACTACCTCGAATACGCCCCGAGCTTGAGCGCGGACGGGAAGCGCCTGACCTACGTCACCTGGAGCGACGCGGAGAAGGGCGCGGTGTGGGTCGCCAACTCCGACGGCACGAGCGCGCGCAAGATAACGGCCGCGGGCGACCAGTACGCCAACCCGGTCTTCTCGCGCGACGGGTCGAAGATCGCTTACCTGAAGGGGCGCGGCAGCGTCTACCACGAGGAGGATTTGGCGAGCGACTCGACCTTCGAGATTCACTACTGGGACGGCGCGCGCCACAACTACGTGATGGACTTGCAGAGCCGCGGCACGAACGCGCGGATGCCCGTGCTCACGTTCGACGCGGCGGGCGAGAGCATCTACTTCATGGAGGCCGGGGGCGGCCCGGGCGGCGACCCGGCCGAGCCGGCGCGCTTTATCACGTACCTTTCCAGTGTCAAGCTCGCCGGCGACGACGCGCGCCGCCACATCGAGGGCACCTACGTCACGGAGATAGTCCCGTCGCCCGACGGCAACTACGTCTTCTTCAAGGAGCAGCACAAGCTCTACGTCGCGCCGCTGCCGAAGGTCGGCAAGACCGTCCGCTTGAGCTCGACCGAGACGGGCGTGCCGGTGCGCCCCGTCTCCACGTCCTCGGGCGACTGGCTGGCGTGGGCGGCGGACAGCAAGTCCGTCCAGTGGACGCTCGGCGAGAACTTCTACGAGCAGAGCCTTGAGAACGCGCTGCGCGCGCTCGCCAAGGACGAGAAGGCGCCCGAGCCGCGAAAGACCGTCATCGGCTTCGACTTCGAGACGGCGCGGCCGCGCGGCGTCTTGGCGCTCACCAACGCGCGCGTCGTGACGATGCGCGGCGACGAGGTCATCGAGCGCGGCACGGTGCTCGTCGAGGACAACCGCGTCAGGGAGGTCGGCGCGCGCGTCCAGATTCCGGCGAACGCCAAACGCATCGACCTCGCCGGCAAGACCGTCATCCCCGGCCTCGTCGACGTACACGCGCACATGAGCTACGACACGCTCGACATCATCCCCGAGAAGCAGTGGCCCTACTGGGCCAACCTCGCCTACGGGGTGACGACGACGCACGACCCCTCGGCCGCGACCCAGACCGTCTTCGCGCAGTCCGAGATGGTCAAGTCGGGCGCGATGACGGGGCCGCGCGTCTTCTCGACCGGCTACATCCTCTACGGCGCGGAGAACCCGGAGAAGGCGGTCGTCAACTCCTACGACGACGCGCGCGCGCACCTCGAACGCCTGAAGGCGGTGGGCGCCTTCTCGGTCAAGAGCTACAACCA
>JAIVJI010000135.1 GCA_020200135.1 Acidobacteriota bacterium
GGCCGCCCGCATCTAAACCCACGCGAGCCGCCCCCAGGCACCAGCCCCAGGGCGGCTTGCGTTTAATCTGTCCATTCATTCATCCATTTCACAGTCGCCATTTCAGGAGTCGAACGGTTTGAACAAGCTGAAGGCACCACGCGCCGCCCTCGTCGCCATAATATTCGCGGCTGTCGGCGCGACCGCGCTCGCACAGACGCAACAGGCTCCGGGGAATTCTCCGGCCGTCATCAAGTGGCAGAACGCTCTCAAGCAGAAGCCCGAGTGGTATGCGACCGGGGAGGCTCTGCGCGTCGCCGACAACCTGCTCGTCTACCAGCGCGAAGTCGGCGGCTGGCCCAAGAACATCGACATGGCCGCCCCGCTCGCCGAGAAGGAGCGCGACGAACTCTTAAAGAGAAAGAGCGAGGTCGGGAAGGAAAGCTCGGCGACCATCGACAACGGCGCGACCTTCACGCAGCTCGAATACCTCGCGCGCGTCTACACCGCGCAGAAGCTCGAGCGTCACCGCGAGTCTTTCCTCAAGGGGCTCGACTACCTGCTCGCCGCGCAGTACGAGAACGGCGGCTGGCCGCAGTACTTCCCGCTCCGCAAGGGCTACTACTCGCACATCACATTCAACGACAACGCCATGACCGGCGTCCTCGAACTGCTCCGCGACGTGGCCCGCCGCAAGCCCGCCTACGCCTTCGTGGACGACGCGCGCCGCGCGCGTTCAGAAAAGGCCGTCGAGCGCGGCGTCGAGTGCATTCTCAAAACGCAGGTGGTGGTCAAAGGCAAAAAGACCGTCTGGGGCGCGCAGCACGACGCCTCCACGCTCGCGCCGGCGCAGGCGCGCAAGTTCGAGCCCGTCTCGCTCGCCTCGCGCGAGAGCGTCGGCGTCACGCGCTTCCTGATGTCGGTCGAGCGGCCGGACGCGCGCGTCGTCGAGGCAGTCGAGTCGGCCGTCGAGTGGTTCCGCGCCACGCAGGTCTCGGGCTTACGCTGGATAGAGCGGCGCGACCCCGCGCAGCCGGGCGGCTACGAGCGCACGGCCGTCGCCGACAAGGAAGCGCCCCCCATCTGGGCGCGCTTCTACGAGATCAGCACCAACCGCCCCGTCTTCGAGGGTCGCGACGGCGTCGTCCGCTACAGCGTCATGGAGATAGAGGCCGAGCGCCGTAACGGCTACGGCTGGTACACCGAGGAGCCTCTGAAGCTCATCAACAAGGACTACGCGGCCTGGCGGAAGCGTCTCAAGGGCCAGTCGCACGAGCAGGCGAGATAAGTACATGACCGACCGACGCGATTTTTTAAAGAAGACACTTGCCGGCGGCGCCGGCGTGGTCCTCGTCAACCGACTGGCGTGCGTCGAGACGTTCGCGCACGTCCTCCCGCAGGCGGGCGGGGCGGCCGCGGCCGCAGACCCCTGGGCGCGCGTGCCCGAGATTCTGAAGCGCATCAAGCCGCCCGTCTTCCCCAAACGCGACTTCGCCGTCACGAAGTACGGCGCTGTCTCCGGCGGCAAGACCGACTGCACCGAAGCCTTTCGCAAAGCCATCGCCGCCTGCAACAAGGCCGGCGGCGGGCGCGTCGTCGTGCCGGCGGGCACGTTCCTGACCGGCGCGATTCATCTCAAGAGCAACGTCAACCTACACGTCTCGGAGGGCGCGACCGTCAAGTTCATACAGGACCCGAGGGCTTATCTCCCGCTCGTCTTCACGCGCTGGGAGGGGATGGAGCTGATGAACTACTCGCCTCTCATCTACGCCTTCGAGCAGAAGAACATCGCCGTCACCGGGGCGGGCACGCTCGACGGCAACAGCGACAAGGAGCACTGGTGGCCCTGGAAGGGTCAGGAGCGTCACGGCTGGAAGAAGGGCACGCCCAACCAGGCGAAGGCGCGCAAGACGCTCGAAGAGTTGACCGAGCGCGGCGCGCCCGTCGCCGAGCGCGTCTTCGGCGAGGGTCACTACCTGCGCCCGATGTTCGTCCAGCCCTACCGCTGTCAGAACGTGCTCATCGAGGGCGTGCGCGTCATCAACTCGCCGATGTGGGAGCTCAACCCTGTGCTCTGCACCAACGTCACCGTCCGCAAGGTGCGCATCGAGACGCACGGGCCCAACAACGACGGCTGCGACCCCGAGTCGTGCCGCGACGTGCTCATCGAGGACTGCCTCTTCGACACCGGCGACGACTGCATCGCGGTCAAGTCGGGCCGCAACGCCGACGGGCGGCTTCTCAACGTCGCTTCGGAGAACATCGTCATCCGCGGCTGCCGGATGAAGGAGGGGCACGGCGGCGTCACCATCGGCAGCGAGATCTCGGGCGGCGTGCGCTACCTCTTCGCCGAGGACTGCGCGATGGACAGCCCGAACCTCGACCACGCGCTGCGCTTCAAGAACAACGCCGTGCGCGGGGGGCTCCTCGAAAACATCTTCTTCCGCAACATCACGGTCGGGCAGGTCGCCCACGCGGTGCTGACCGTCGACTTCAACTACGAGGAGGGCGCGAAGGGGAAGTTTACGCCGGTCGTCCGCAACCTCCGTATCGACGGATTGAAGAGCGGCAAGAGCCGCCACGCGCTCGACGTTCGGGGCTTCGAGAACGCGCCCGTCTACGACCTGCGTCTGAAGGACTGCACGTTCGATAACGTCGAACGGCCGGCCATCGTCAAGAACGTCAAGGGGCTCGCGCTCGAGAACGTCCGCGTCAACGGCAAGCTCGTCGATGCGGGTACGCTCGCCGGCGCGGGCGAGCTCAAGATTGTGCTCGTCGGCGACTCGACCGTCGGCGAGTCCGACGGCTGGGGGCCGGGCTTCAGGCGCTTCGTCTCTCCCGAGGTCGAAGTCGTCAACATGGCGAAGAACGGCCGCAGCTCGAAGTCTTACGCCGCCGAGGGGTGGTGGAAGAAGACGCTTGAGCTGAAGCCCGACTACGTCCTCATCCAGTTCGGCCACAACGACGTTCCCGGCAAGGGGCCCGACCGCGAGACCGACCCCGAGACGACCTACGCGGCGAACATCATGCGCTACGTCGAGGAGGCGCGCGCCGCCGGGGCCAGACCCGTCCTCGTCACCTCGCTCACGCGACGCCGCTTCGGCAAGGACGATAAGATAAACTCAGACCTGTTCCCCTACGTCAACGTCGTCAAGCGCATCGCGGCCGAGAAGCGCGTGCCCCTCATCGACCTCCACGCGCTGAGCATCGCGCTCATCGACAG
>JAIVJI010000105.1 GCA_020200135.1 Acidobacteriota bacterium
TCGTGCGCGCGGCCAAGGGCGGGTTCAAAGTTTGAGCGCCCGCCGCTTGCGGCCCCGTGGCGCTTTGCTGAATACTAGGGGTTAAACTTTCCCCCGGCACAGGATTTATGAACGCCCTTCTCGCCGCACTCTCGGTGGCCCTCGCGGCCGCGGTCGCGCTCACCATGCGCGGCGGCGCGGCGGCCGTGCTCGTGTGCGCGGCGTGCGCGATGGTGGCCGGCGCGCTGGTCATCAAGGGCGAGGGGGCGCAGCGCCCGTTCCTGCTCAAGATCTTCGTCGCGGGCCTCCTCGTCCGCATGGCCGTCGGCTCGCTCATCAACGCCTTCGAGCTGCAGGACTTCTTCGGCGGCGACGCCATCACCTACGACCTCCTGGGCGGCGCGCTCGCCGACGCGTGGCGCGCGGGCGTGCCGCAGCCGGCCGACCTCGCGGAGTGGGCGATAGGCGGCGGCTGGGGCATGCTCTACATGGTGGCGGTGGTCTACGCGGCCGTCGGGCGGAACATGCTGGCGGTGCAGTTCGTCAACGCCGTGCTCGGCGCGGCCACCGCGCCGGTCATCTTCTTCTGCGCGCGCCACATCTTCCAGAACCTGCGGGTGGCGAAGGTGGCGGCGCTCGCGGTCGCCTTCTACCCGAGCCTGGTGCTCTGGTCTTCGCAGGGGCTCAAGGACGGGCCCATCGTCTTCCTGCTCTCGCTGGCGATGCTGGCGACGCTCAAGCTCGGCGAGAAGCTGAGCTTCAAGTACTTCGCGACGCTCGTGCTCTCGCTGTTCGCCATCCTCACGCTGCGCTTCTACGTCTTCTACATGCTGGCGGCGGCGGTCGCCGGCTCGTTCGTCATCGGGATGCGGCAGGTCTCTTCGCAGAGCCTCGCGCGGCAGCTCCTCATCGTCGTCACGATGGGCGTCGGGCTCACCTACATGGGCGTGCTGCGCACGGCCGGCACGCAGTTCGAGCGCTACGGCAACCTCCAGGCGGTGCAGACGAGCCGCGCCGACCTCGTGCGCGCCGCCAACTCGGGCTTCGGCGCCGACGTCGACGTCTCGACCGCCTCGGGCGCCCTGAGCGCCGTCTGGTGGGTCTCGTTCCCGCTGCTCGTCGTGGGCGTCTGGTTCACACTGAGCTACCGGCTGAGGCAGGCGCTGCCCATCCTCCTCTTCACGCTGATGCTGACGCTGGCCTACTCCATCTTCCAGGGCAACATCGGGACGGCCTACCGCCAGCGGTCGCAGATTCTCGTCTTCTACTTCATCTTCGTCGCGGTCGGGGCGGTGCTCCTCAAGGAGCGGCAGGAGGACAGGCAGCGCGTCATCGCCTACGAGAGGCAGCAGTCGGTGACGGCGGTGCAGCGCGCCGTCGAGGCGCGCAAGCGCTACTCGGCCTGGAAGCAGGGGCGCGGGGAGGAACTGGAGCGGGTGGCGCAGGACATCAACGAGAGGGTCAACTTCTGATGTGCGGCATCGTCGGCATGGTCAACCTCGACGGGCGCGCGGCCGACGCCGCGCTGCTCGGCCGCATGAACGAGGCCATCCACCACCGCGGCCCGGACGAGGAGGGGAGCTACCTCAAGGGGCACGTCGGGCTCGCCATGCGCCGGCTCGCCATCATCGACCTCGAGGGCGGCCAGCAGCCCATCGCCAACGAGGAGCGCACCGCCTGGATAGTCTTCAACGGCGAAATCTACAACTTCCGCGAGCTTAAAAAACGGCTCGAAGACCTCGGCCACCGCTTCCGCACCGACTGCGACACCGAGGCCATCGTCCACGCCTACGAGGAGTGGGGCGCCGACTGCCCGAAGCACCTGCGCGGCATGTTCGCCTTCGCCATCTGGGACGAGCGCCGGCGGGAGCTCTTCCTCGCGCGCGACCGCGTGGGCAAGAAGCCGCTGCTCTACGCGAAGACGCCGCGCTCGTTCGTCTTCGGCTCGGAGTTCTCGGCGCTGCTGCTGCACCCCGAGGTCGGGCGCGAGGTCGAGCCGCGCGCCATCCACGACTACCTCTCGTTCATGTGCGTGCCGGCGCCGCTCACGGCCTACCGCGACATCATGAAGCTGGAGCCGGGGCACACGCTCACGCTCGCGGCCTCCGGCGAGGTGAAGACACAGCGCTACTGGGAGCCCGACTTCTCGAAGAAGCTCAAGGTGTCGGAGGAGGAGGCGGGCGAGCGCGCGTTGGCGCTCCTGCGCGACGCCGTGCGCGTGCGCCTGATGTCGGAGGTGCCGCTCGGCGCGTTCCTCTCGGGCGGCGTCGACTCTTCGGCGGTCGTCGCGCTGATGGCCGAGGAGAGCTCGGGGCCGGTCAAGACCTTCTCCATCGGCTTCGACGAGCAGGACTTCTCCGAGCTGCACCACGCGCGCCGCGTCGCCGAGTACGTCGGCGCCGACCACCACGAGTTCGTCGTCCGTCCCGACGCGATGGAGGTGCTGCCCAAACTCGTCGAGCACTACGGCGAGCCGTACGCCGACTCGTCCGCCATCCCGACCTACTACGTCGCGCGCGAGACGCGCAGGCACGTCACGGTCGCCTTGAACGGCGACGGAGGCGACGAGTGCTTCGCCGGCTACGAGCGCTACGCGGCGATGCGGCTGTCGGAGCGCTACCGGCGCCTGCCGGGCGCGCTGCGCGAGCTGGTCATCCGGCAGGCCGTCGAGCTGCTGCCCATCTCGGAGCGGCGGCCGTCGCGCGCGCGCAAGGTGCGCCGCTTCCTGCGCGCCGCGAGCCTCCCGCCCGTCGAGCGCTACCTGCGCTGGGTTTCGGTCATCAACCCGGAGGACAAGGAGGGGCTCTACACCGAGGAGTTCGGCCGCCGCGTCGCGGGGCGCGACGTGCGCGAGCACCTGCGGCCGTGGTTCGCGCGCGCCAACGGGACGGGCGTCGTCGACGCGTCGCTGCTCGCGGACACGATGACGTACCTGCCCAACGACCTGCTCGTCAAGGTGGACATCGCGAGCATGGCCGTCTCGTTGGAGGCGCGCTCGCCGTTCCTCGACCACCACGTCATCGAGTTCGCCGCCTCGCTCCCCGAGAGGCTCAAGCTGCGCGGGCTGACGACGAAGTACATTCTGAAGAAGACGCTGCGGAAGCTCTTGCCGCCCGAGAACCTCTCGCGCGGCAAGATGGGCTTCGGGGTGCCGGTCGGCCACTGGTTCCGGGGCCAGATGCAGGGCTTCCTGCGCGAGAACCTGCTCTCGGAGCGCGCCGCGCGCCGGGGGCTGTTCCGCCCCGAGGTCGTCGCCCGGATGGTCGAGCTGCACACGCGCGGCGAGCGCGACCACACGCACCAGCTCTGGACGCTGCTGATGCTCGAACTCTGGTTCCAGAGGTTCGTCGATTGAAAGCAGTAGACAGTAGACAGTAGTCAGTAGCCGGTAGGGCTCCGCCCCGCCGGCACTGACGCTGACAGACCGACCGCACGGCTGAAAAGGTTTTTCTACTGACTACTGACTACTGTCTACTTGGAGGATTTAATGAAAGGCATCGTTCTGGCCGGGGGACTGGGGACGCGTCTGCGCCCGCTCACGGCCGTCACCAACAAGCACCTGCTGCCCGTCTACGACAAGCCGATGGTCTACTACCCCATCCAGACGCTCGTCAACGCCGGCATCAGGGACATCATGATCGTCACCGGCGGCAACTCGGCGGGCGACTTCCTCAAGCTCCTCAAGAACGGGAAGGACTTCGGGCTGCGTCACATCAACTACACCTACCAGGAGGGCGAGGGCGGCATCGCCGCCGCGCTCGACCTCTGCGAGGAGTTCGCCGAGGGGCAGGCCATCTGCGTGGTGCTGGGCGACAACATCATCGAGAAGAACATCTGCAAGGCGGTGCGCGCCTACCGCCACCAGGGCGGCGGCGCCAAGATACTCCTCAAGCAGGTGCCCGACCCGCAGCGCTTCGGCGTGCCCGAGCTGGACGGCGACCGCGTCGTCCGCATCGAGGAGAAGCCGAAAGACCCGAAGTCCGACTACGCCGTCATCGGCATCTACATGTACGACGCCGACGTCTTCAACATCATCAAGACCCTCAAGCCTTCGGGGCGCGGCGAGCTGGAGATCACCGACGTCAACAACGCCTACATCGAGCGCGGCGAGATGAGCTGGGACGAGCTCGACGGCTGGTGGACCGACGCCGGCACCTTCGAGTCGCTGCTGCGCGCCTCGAACATGGTGGCCGAGACGGACGCGAACAAGATGGACGACGCGGCGGCGGCGAGGGCCTCGCAGGCCGCGGTGGGAGCGGAGGGTGCCGATGCGGCCGAAGCAGGAATCTCACGCTAAAGCGCCGGCCGCGCGCGCCGTCGGGGGCGACGGCGCGGGCGCGGCCGCTGCCGCCGGGGCGCTGACGGCGCTCACGCCCGCCGACCTCGCGCGCGGGGCCATCGAGGGCGTCGTCGTCCGCGACCTGCGCAAGCACCTCGACGACCGTGGCTGGCTGGCGGAGCTCTACCGCGACGACGACGAGGCGACGAGCGGCTTCCGCCCGGCGATGGCCTGACTCTGAAACACGGACGACTCGCCACGAGAAAGTTCTTCTACCGGCTACTGCCTACTGCCTACTGTCTACTGTTTTCATGAAAGTTCTTCGCATCATCGCGCGGCTGAACGTGGGGGGGCCGGCGCGGCACGTGGCGTGGCTGGAGGCGGGGTTGCGCGAGCGCGGCGTCAGCTCGCTGCTGGTCGCGGGCGTGGTGCCGCCGGGCGAGGACGACATGTCGTACTTCGCCGAGTCCTTGGGCGTCCGCCCCCACGTCATCCCCGAGATGAGCCGCGAGGTCTCGCCGAAGGACTTGGTGACGGTCTGGAAGCTCTACCGGCTGATGCTCAGCGTCCGCCCCGACCTCGTCCACACGCACACGGCGAAGGCGGGCACGGTGGGGCGCGCGGCCGGCTGGCTCTACCGCTGGCTGACGCCCGCGGCGCTCGCGGGGCGGCCGCGCCGGTGCCGCTTCGTCCACACGTACCACGGGCACATCTTTCACAGCTACTACGGCCGCTGGAAGACGCGCCTCTTCCTCGCGGTCGAGCGGGCGCTGGCGCGCGTGACCGACCGCGTCGTCGTCATCAGCCCGCAGCAGCTCGACGAGATCAACCGCCGCTTCGGCGTCGGGCGGCGCGAGCAGTTCCGCGTCATCCCGCTGGGCTTAGACACGCGCGCCTACGACGACTGGGCGGCGCGGCGCGCGCCGCTCCGGCGCGAGTGGGGCGCGGCCGACGGGGACGTGCTCGTCGGCATCGTCGGCCGCCTGACCGAGGTTAAGAACCACGCGCTCTTCCTCGAAGCCGCCGCGCTGTTGAAGAAGCGGCGCGCGTACGAAGAGGCCGGGGGAATGAGACAGGACGGCGCGGGGCGCGTCCGGTTCGTCGTCGTCGGCGACGGGCACCTGAGGGGCGAGCTGGAGGGGCACGCGCGGGCGCTCGGGCTCCGGGATGATGTAGAATTCGCGGGGCTCAGGGACGACCCGGAAAATTTCTACCCGGCGCTCGACGTCGTCGCGCTCACCTCGCGCAACGAGGGGACGCCGCTGACGCTCATCGAGGCGATGGCCAACGCGCGCCCCACGGTCGCCACGGCGGTCGGCGGCGTCGTCGACCTGCTCGGCGGCGTCGCCGAGTGGGAGCTGCGCCGCTCGCACCCCTGGCAGGTCTGCGAGCGCGGCGTGCAGGTGCGGCCCGGCGACCCCGAGGCCTTCGCCGACGCGCTCGCGCACCTCGTCTCGGACGGGGTGCTGCGCGGGGCGCTGGGCGCGAGGGGGCGCGAGTACGTCGAGCGCCAGTACTCGGTCGAGCGGCTGGTCGCCGACGTGCTCGGGCTCTACGAGGAGCTGGCCGGCGTCGGGGAGTCGAGTCTGAAGAGTGTGCCGCCGCCCCTGGGCGCCGAGGGGCGCGGGCGGCGAGCCTGAAAGGGAAGGGAAAAAGTTTGCGAGTTCTGATCACGGGCGGTGCCGGCTTCATCGGGTCGCACCTCACCGACTTGTACATCTCGCGCGGCGACGAGGTCTTCTGCATCGACGACCTCTCGACGGGCTCCTTCGACAACATCGCGCACCTCAAGGGGCACGAGCGCTTCCGCTACACCATCGACTCGGTGCACAACGTGCCCGTCGTCGCCGAGCTGATCGACCAGTGCGACGTGGTCTTCCACCTCGCGGCGGCCGTCGGCGTCAAGCTCATCGTCGAGAGCCCCGTCCGCACCATCGAGACCAACGTGCGCGGCACCGAGGTCGTGTTGGAGCAGGCGAACAAGAAGAAGAAGAAGGTGCTCGTCGCCTCGACCTCCGAGGTCTACGGGCTCTCGCTGGAGGTGCCCTTCAAGGAGGACGGCAACCTCGTCATGGGCGCGACGACCAAGGGGCGCTGGTCTTACGCCTGCTCGAAGGCCATCGACGAGTTCCTCGCCTTAGCCTACTGGCGCGAGAAGAAGCTGCCGACGGTCGTCGTCCGCCTCTTCAACACCGTGGGGCCGCGGCAGACGGGTCAGTACGGGATGGTCATCCCGACCTTCGTCAAGCAGGCTCTGGCCGGGCGCCCCATCACCGTCTACGGCACGGGGGAGCAGACGCGCTGCTTCGGCTACGTCCGCGACGTGGTCGGCGCGCTCGTCGCGCTGATGGACAAGGACGAGTCGGTCGGCCAGGTCTTCAACATCGGCTCGGACGAGGAGGTGAGCATCATGCAGCTCGCCGAGCGCGTGAAGGGGCTGACCGGGTCGAAGTCCGAGATCGTCACCGTCCCCTACGACGAGGCGTACGAGGAGGGCTTCGAGGACATGCCGCGCCGCGTCCCGGACATCTCGAAGGTCGGCGCGCTCGTGGGCTTCAAGCCGACGGTCAAGCTCGACGAGATTCTCCAATCCGTCATCGAGTATTACAGCGGCCGACAGTCCGACGGCAGGTGAGCGGCGCGGGCCGTGGGCCGCGCTTGATTTCTCGGCGCGCATTTAATAGCTTCTAGCGCACCCCCGGCCGAGTCGTCGTGCGGATTTTCAGGTAATGCCCTTCAGCAGCAGCCAACTCGTGCCCGCGTTCGTCGCGCTGGCGCTCGCGCTCGCGCTGACGCCGCTCGTGCGCGCGTTCGCGCGGCGCTTCGACGTCATCGCCAGGCCCCGGAGCGACCGCTTCAGCAAGCGGCCGACGGCGATGATGGGCGGCGTCGCCATCTACCTCTCGGTGCTCGCTTCCTACCTGCTCTTCGTCCCGCACACGCGCGAGGGCTGGGTCGTGATGGGCGCCAGCACCGCGCTCTTCGTCGTCGGGCTGGTGGACGACTTCCTCCACATCAAGCCGTACCAGAAGCTCATCGGGCAGGTGTTGGGCGCGAGCGCGGTCGTCTACTTCGGGCTGCTGCTGCCGTGGGGCTGGGGCGCGTCGGTCGCGATGGCGGTGACCATCTTCTGGCTCATCGGCATCACTAACGCCATCAACCTGCTCGACAACATGGACGGGCTGGCGGCCGGCATCTCGGCCATCGCGGCGGGCTTCATCGCCGCCAACTTCGCCGCCAACGGGCAGACGACCGAGGCGCTGACGCTGGCGGTCTTCGCCGCCGCGCTCCTCGGCTTCCTCGCCTACAACTCGAACCCGGCGTCGGTCTTCATGGGCGACTGCGGCTCGATGTTCGTCGGCTTCTTCCTCGCCAGCTCGGCGCTGCTCTCGGCCTCGGGCGACCGCGGCCGCAGCTTCATCGTCGTCGTCGCCGTCCCCGTCCTCATCCTCTTCATCCCCATCTTCGACACGACGCTCGTCACGGTCGTCCGCAAGCTCTCGGGGCGCGCGGCCTCGCAGGGCGGCCGCGACCACGCCTCGCACCGCCTCGTCGCGCTCGGGCTCTCGGAGCGGCGCGCGGTCTGGATGCTCTACGCCTTCGCGGGGGCGTCGGGGCTGCTGGCGATGATGGTGCGACGGTTCGAGTACCACACCGGCATCGCGATGGTGCTGGGGTTCGCGGTCGCGCTGACGCTCGTCGGCGTCTACCTCGCGGGCGTGAAGGTCTACGACGAGGCCGAGGTGCGGGCCGCGCGCGAGAAGCCGCTCGTCTCGTTCCTCGTCGACCTCTCGTACAAGCGGCGCATCTTCGAGGTGCTGCTCGACGTGCTGCTCGTCATCCTCGCCTACTACTTCTCCTACGTCACGATCTTCGGCTCGGACCTCGTGCCGGAGGTGTGGCGGCTGTTCCTCTCGACCGTCCCCGTCCTCATCTTCGTCAAGATGACGGCGCTGCTCGCCGCGGGCGTCTACCGCGGGCTGTGGCGCTACATCAGCCTCGACAACCTGATCGTCTACGCGAAGGCGGTCGCGGCCGGGTCGGTGGCGAGCGTGCTCGTGCTGCTGTTCGCCTTCCGCTTCGAGGGCTTCTCGCGCGCCGTCTTCGTCCTCGACGCGATGTTCTTCTTCCTGATGCTCGCCGGGAGCCGGGTCGCCTTCCGCCTCTTCCGGCAGTTGATCCCGGCGCCCGCGCGGGGCGGCCGCCGCGTGCTCATCTACGGCGCGGGCGACGCGGGCGAACTCCTCCTCAGGGAGATGCGCAACAACCTCCGGCTCCAGTACACGCCGGTCGGCTTCGTGGACGACGACCCGTTCAAGAAGGGCAAGGTCATCCACGGGCTCCGCGTCTTCGGCGGCAACGGCCACCTGCGCCGCATCTGCGAGGAGCAGTCGGTCGAGGAGGTGCTCATCTCGAGCTCGCGCATCGACGAAGACCGCGTCGCCCAAATCCGCCGCGACTGCGAGGACGCGCAGGTCACGCTCAAGCGGATGAGGATTGAAATCGAGTTAGTCGGGCACGAGTTTTAACGAGTAGACGGTAGACGGTAGACAGTAGTCAGTAGCGCCCCGCGCCGCGGCCGCTGACGCTGACACCCGAACGCTTCGACGACGAAGGGTTTTCTACTGGCTACTGACTACTGTCTACCGTCTACTGGTTTTCGATGGCTGAACAGATCGCACTTATCAACGTCCGGCCCCTGTGGGCGCGTCTGCCGCTGGCGCTGCTAGCGGTGGCGGCGCTGTGGGCGGCGTGGTACGGGGTGCGCTGGGGCATCGGCAACACGATGGCGGAGACGGCTCCGGCGTCCTACGCCAGCGACCCGACCGCCGCGTTCGAGTCGGCCGAGGCCGCCGTGCGTCTGGCGCCGCGCGACCCGCTGGCGCACCTGATGCTCGCGCGGCTCCACCAGATCAGCTTCGACCCGGCGAGCGTGCCCCTGGCGCTCCGCGGGTACGAGCGGGCGGCCGCGCTCGCGCCCAACGACCACCTCGTCTGGACGGAGGTGGGGCGCGCGCGCGCCGCGCTGGGCGACGCAGGGGGCGGCGTGGCCGCGCTCAGGCGCGCCGTCGAGCTCGCGCCCAACTACGCGCAGCCGCGCTGGCACCTCGGCAACGCGCTGCTGAGGACGGGCGAGACCGAGGCGGCCTTCGCCGAGCTTCGGCGCGCGGCCGACGCGGACCCCGCGTTGAGGCCGCAGGTCTTTAACCTCGCGTGGCAGGTCTACGGGCCGGACATGGCGCGCGTCATCGACTCGGTGGGGAAGACCGCGCTCGCGCGCGCGCAGCTCGTGGTAGTGCTGGCCGGGCGCGCCCGCCTCGACGACGCGCTCGCGGTCTGGGCCAGCCTCAGCCCCGACGAGCGGCGCACGCACCCGTCCGCGGGCGAGACGCTCGCGCGCGCTCTCTACGGCAAGGGGCAGTACCGCCGCGCGCGCCAGGTCATCTCGGAGGCGGGCGCCGAAGGTCTGGCCGAGGGGCAGCTCTCGAACCGCGGGTTCGAGTCCGACATCGGGCAGGCGGGTCGCGGCCTCTTCGAGTGGGACGTCGTGCAGGTTGCCGGCGCGCAGATCGCGGTGGACGCGCGCACGGCGCGCGAGGGGCAGCGCGCGCTGCGCGTCGTCTTCAACGCCTCGGGGCAGGTGGACTTCCGCAACGTCTCGCAGGTCGTCGCGGTCGAGCCCGGCGCGCGCTACCGCCTGAGCTTCTGGGTCAAGACCGACGGTCTGAAGAGCGCCGCGATGCCGGCCGTCCTCGTCTCGGAGCCGGCGACGCCGGACGCGCCGCTGGCCTCTTCGCCGCCCGCGCCGACGGGGACGGCCGACTGGCAGCAGGTCTCGTTCGAGTTCGCGGCCGGGCCGCGGACGGAGGCGTTCGTGGTGCGGCTGGCGCGCGCGGGCTGCCCCGACGGCGTCTGCCCCATCTTCGGAAAAATCTGGTATGACGACTTCCACCTCGAACGCGCAAGCGGACGCGCGCCCGCGCGCTGACCTGGTCGCGCCCGCGGCCGAGCCGCAATGGCCCGAGCCGCCGCCGCCGCCCGACGCGCCCGCGTCGGCCGCGCGCGAGCTGCCGCACACGGTCTGGAGCCGCTTCATCGTCCTCATGATCTGCCTCGCGGTGGTGACGACGACGCTCGCCTTCGGCACCGTCCACGCGTGGTCGCTCGCGGCCTTCCAGCTGAGCGCGGCGCTGGTCTTCGTGCTCTGGATGCTGGACGCGTGGCGGACGGGCGTGCTGCGCGTGAGCCGCAACGCCTTGCAGCTCCCGCTCCTCGGGCTCGTCGCCGTCGGGCTCGTGCAACTGCTCCCGCTCGGCGCCTCGCCGCTCACGCACGACCCGCAGGCCACGCGCGTCGCGCTCGTCGAGATAGCCGGCCTCCTGGTCTACTTCGCCGCCGCGCTCGCCTTCACCGACAGCCCGCGCCGGCTGCGCCTGCTGGCGCGGCTCGTCATCGTCTTCGGCTTCCTGCTCGCCGTCTACGGGCTGATGCAGCACTTCGTCAACCCGCGCACCATCTTCTGGGTGAGGGAGCCGAAGCAGGCCGAGCCGTTCGGCCCCTACGTCAACCGACACCACTTCGCCGGCTACATGGAGCTGGCGCTGGCGATGCCGCTGGGGCTGCTGTTCGCGGGCGCGGTGGGGCGCGAGCGCGTGGTGCTCTACGGCTTCGCCTCGGCCATCATGGCCATCGCGCTCGTGATGACGAACTCGCGCGGCGGCCTCGTCAGCATGGTCTGCGAGATTCTGTTCCTCGCCGCCGTCTCGACGCTGGCCCGGGGCCGCAGGCGCGAGGGCGAGGCGGGCGACGGCGCTTCGCGCCTGCGCTCGGCCGCCGCGCGGGTCGGGCTCGGGTTCGCGCTGGTGCTCTCGGTCTTCGTCGGCGTGCTCTGGTTCGGCGGCGACGAGGCCCTGAGCCGCGTGGCCGGCACCGTCTACAGCGACGACCCGACGACGGGGCGCGCGCACTTCTGGCGCGGCACCGTCCAGATCATCCGCGACCACCCCGTCCTGGGGACGGGGCTCGGCTCGTTCGGCTCGGTCTACCCGCGCTACGACACGGGCAACGGCACCTACCGGCTCGAGCAGGCGCACAACGACTACCTGCAAGTCTTCTCCGACGCGGGGGTGGTCGGCGGCCTGCTCGGGCTCTGCTTCGTCGCCCTGCTCTTCTGGACGGCGCTCAGACGCATTCACTCGCACGACCGCTTCCGGCGCGGCGTCGCCCTGGGCGCGCTCGGGGGCTGCGCGGGCGCGCTCGTCCACAGCTTCTTCGACTTCACGCTGCACACGACCGCGAACGCGCTGCTCTTCCTCCTGCTCGCCGCGCTCGCCACCGTCAACGGCCGCGTCGAGGAGGCGGACACCGGCGGGCGCGGGCGGCGCCGCCGCCGGCGCCGGCGGCGGCAGGGCGAGGGCTCGGACTCGCGCCCCGAAGACGATGCGGGCGCGGGCGACGCGGCCGACGGGCGTGAGGCGGCGGGCGCGCGCGCCTGAGCGTTTGGCTGTTACAATGCCGGGGCGACAAACACGAAGGGCATAGGGTCGGAGAGCGGATGCGGATACTTGTGACGGGCGGCGCGGGCTTCATCGGCTCGCACCTGTGCGAGCGACTCCTCGCGGAGGGGCACGACGTGCTGTGCCTCGACAACTTCTTCACGGGGCGGCGCGAGAACGTCTACCACCTCATGGACTCCAAGCGCTTCGAGGTCGTCCGCCACGACGTCATCGAGCCGATACTGCTGGAGGTCGACCAGATTTATAACCTCGCCTGCCCCGCCTCGCCCGTCCACTACCAGTACAACCCGGTCAAGACGGTCAAGACCAACGTCCTCGGCACCATCAACATGCTCGGGCTCGCCAAGCGCGTCAGGGCGCGCATCCTCCAGGCTTCCACCTCCGAGGTCTACGGCGACCCGGAAGTCCACCCGCAGACCGAAGACTACTGGGGTCACGTCAACTGCGTCGGCCCCCGTTCGTGCTACGACGAGGGGAAGCGGCTGGCCGAGACGCTGATGATGGACTACCACCGGCAGAACGGGGTGGACACGCGCATCATCCGCATCTTTAACACGTACGGGCCGAGGATGCTCGAGAACGACGGGCGCGTGGTGTCGAACTTCATCGTGCAGGCGCTGCGGGGCGAGGAGCTGACCCTGTACGGGACGGGCGCGCAGACGCGTAGCTTCTGCTACGTGGACGACCTCGTCGAAGGCATGATGCGGCTGATGAACGTCGGGGAAGGCGCGCACCCGGGTGTAGACGTTCACGACCCCGTCAACGTCGGCAACCCCGGCGAGTTCACCATGCGCGAGCTGGCCGAGGAGGTCGGGCGCGCCGCCGGCGTCGAGGTGCGCCTGCGCCAGTGCCCGCTCCCCAGGGACGACCCACGCCAGCGCCGCCCCGACATCACGCGCGCCCGAAAGCTCCTCGGCTGGGAGCCCGCCGTCGCGCTCCGCGAGGGGCTGGGGCGCACGGTTCAGTACTTCGCGGAAAGGATCAAGGCCAAGTGAAGAGTGACGAGGTCCCGGCGAGCGTGCCGGCGATGTGCCTGGAGGCGCTGGAGAGGCACGCGAAGGCGGACGCGCTGAGCCTGAAGGTCAAGGGGCAGTGGCTCCACATCCCCGGCGAGGCCATCATCCGGCGCGTGCGCGCCGTCGCCCTGGGGCTCTCGGCGCTCGGCGTCAAGCGGGGCGACCGCGTGGCGCTGCTCTCCGAGAACCGCCCCGACTGGTCGGTCGTGGACATCGCCATCCTCAGCCTCGGCGCGGTCAACGTCCCCATCTACACGACGCAGGCGCCCGAGCAGGTGCGCTACATCCTCGAAGACTCGGGCGCGCGCGTCCTCTTCGTCTCGGGTAAGAAGGTCTACCGCCACGCGCGCCCCGGCGTCGAGCCGGTCGCCGGCTTGGAGCGCGTCGTCTTCTTCGACACCGACGCGGCCGCGGGGCAAGAGGGCGCGCTCTCGCTCTTCGAGCTCGAGCAGGCCGGCGCCGCGCTCGACGAGGCCGAGCCCGAAGTCTTCAGCCGCGCCTTAAACGCCGTCGGCCCCGAAGACCTCGCGACCATCATCTACACGTCCGGGACGACGGGCGAGCCGAAGGGCGTGATGCTCACGCACGGCGCCTTCGTCTCGAACGCGCTGGTCATCTCGGGCTCGCTCCCCATCTCCCCGACCGACGTGGCGCTCTCGGTCCTGCCGCTCTCGCACATCTTCGAGCGCGTGGTCTTCTACGTCTTCTGCCGGAGCGGCGTCTCGGTGGCCTACGCGCCCTCTTTCGACGTGGTCGGCGAGTACCTGCGCGAGGTGCGCCCGACGATCATGACGGCCGTGCCCCGCCTCTTCGAGAAGGTCTTCCACAAGATAGTCAAGATGGGGACGGCCGAGGGCGGGTGGAAGGCGCGGCTCTTCAACTGGTCGCTGCACGTCGGGCAGCGACACGCCGAGCTGAAGGACAAGGGCCTGACAGTCCCGCCGCTCCTGGAGATACAGCAGGAGGTCGCCTCGCGGCTCGTCTTCAAGAAGTGGCGCGAGGGCGTGGGCGGCCGGCTGCGCTTCTTCGTCTCGGGCGGCGCGCCGCTCTCGCCCGCGCTCTCCTACGCCTTCCTCGGCGCGGGCGTCGTCATCCTCCAGGGCTACGGCATGACCGAGACCTGCATCGTCACGGCCAACCGCCCCGAAGACAACCGCATCGGCTCGGTGGGGCTGCCGTTCTCCGGCGTCGAATTGAAGACCGACACCGACGGCGAAATCCTCGTGCGCGGGCCCAACCTGATGAGCGGCTACTACGGCCACGAGGCGGAGACGGCCGCCGTCTTCACCGGGGACGGCTGGTTCCGCACGGGCGACGTGGGGAGGATAGACGAGGCCGGCCGCCTCTACATCACCGACCGGAAGAAGGAGCTGTTCAAGCTCTCGAACGGCAAGTACGTCGCGCCGCAGCTCGTCGAGAGCCTCATCAAGCAGTCGCAGTACGTGAGCCAGGTCGTCGTCGTCGGCGCGGGGCGCAAAGCTCCGGCCGCGCTCATCGTCCCCGACTGGGAGGCGCTCGCCTCCACGCTCCCCACGCCGCAGGCCGAGGAGCACAAACTGAGGGTCGCGTGGAGCCGCAGCCCCGAGGCCGTCAAGCTCGTCCAGGCGGAGGTCGCCGAGCTGACGCGCCCGCTCCACGACTACGAGCGCGTCCGCCGCGTCGCGCTCCTGCCCGACGATTTCTCCATCGACGGCGGCGAGCTGACCCCCACGCTCAAGGTCAAGCGCCGCGTCATCGACGAGAAGTACCACGACCTGATCGAGGAGATTTACAACGGCTCGAAGGGAGAGTAGGCGGTAGTCAGGGGGAAAAAACAGGCGGCGCGTCCCGGCCGGGGGCCGAGCGCGCCGCTTAGTTCTTCCACCGGCTATTGCCTACTTCCGGCTCACTGCTCGCTGGTCACCGTCTCCGGCGCCAGGCGCTCGATTTCGGGGAGCGACACGGCGAAGCGCGCGCGGTCGTGGGAGGGCTCGGAGAGTATGTCTTCGGCGAGGCGGCGCAGGTGCGCCGGCAACGTGTGGACGGCGGAGGGCAGGGCGACGGCCGCCTGCGCGTGGCGCGAGAGCATCTGCACCTCCGCGCCGCAGAAGTCGCACGACTCGACGTGCTCCGCGACGCGCCCCGCGCGCGCCGCCGCGTGCGCGCGCCGGCAGAAGGTGAGTAGCGTCTCGGTCTGTGGGCAAGTACGAAGCTTGCGGAACCGGGCTGTGCTCGTAGAAGGCATGAGTGCTCCTCGCTGTCTCTCGTTTTCTCGCCGCCGGATGGCCGGGGGGGAGCCCGTCAGGGCGACACGCGCGAGCGGAAACGCTGATTCGGTAAAGCACAGCTCGGGTCGGGCGAAGATATCCGGCTGAGCGGCTTTGCGGGCCGGGGCCGGCCTCAGAACCCTTTTTTCGGGCGCTTCACTCGTGCATCGGAGTTAAAGTACCAATCCGCACCCATTTCCAAACTTTCGCCTCCCGGCGGCACCCCCTCGGGGGGCGTTTCCCCCTGATTTTTCAACGCCTTGGCCGTCCTGTAAAAAGATGTTGCTCAAACCCGGGATTGCTGCTACCATCTCAAAGTGTTCGGGGCGAACGCCGAAAAGCGGACGCGAGACAGACCCGACACCCCTTCACGGTGGCCGCGCCATTCCCCTTGCGGCCGTACCGGCGCGGGTCCCCCGCGAGGTCATCATTTCAACCCCCAGAGCCAGCGGAGCGCTGATGTCCCCTCCCGGATTTGTTCGTCTCGTCCCCGGCCGCGAGAGCTAAAGGCCGGCCCGTACCCCACGAGGCGCCCCGGAGTTTTCCAACCCTTGATCCTCCTCAGCGGACGCATCCAGACATCTCCGGCCTTGCTCCTAACTGTTCAGAACCGGTAACATGGCTGCCACATTTGCCGACCAAGATCATCACTTGAACGACCCCATGACGAGCGCAACCGAAGAGACACAGCCCACGCAGCCGGGGCGCACCCCCGCCGCGCAGGAGCGCCCGCAGCGTCACGCCGGCGCCTGGGTCGAGACGTTGCGCCGCTCGGACGTCTCGCGCCTCTGGACCGAGCTTCAGCGTCTGGTCGTCAACCACCCGCTCGTGCGCGCCTCCTACAGCGCCGGCCTCCTCGTCGAGGAGGGCGACCGCGGCAGTGCCTACCTCGACCTGACCCAGGAACTCTTCGTCACGCTCCTCGCCAAGTCGCGCTTCCAGCACTACCTCGACTCGGAGATGACCGACGCCGAGATCGAGTGCGAGGTCAGCCAGATCGAGCTGACGAACCTGCTCACGGCCGAGCTGCGCAAGCGCCACCCCGAGAGTTACAGGCTCGCGCGCCGCATCTCGACCATCATCCAGTCTTCCGCCAACTTCCGCCGCGTGGACTCGGGCGCGGGCGAGGACGAGCCGCACCGCCGCCTCGTCGACCGCGTCTACGGGCTCAGGGAGTGGCGCGCCGACAAGCAGCGGCGCGCGCAGGCCGAGCTCGAAGAGCGCGTCCACATGATTCCCGTCCGCCAGCGCGACACGCGCATGGTCGGCTGCACGGGCGACGCGCAGATCATCATCAGCAACTCCGACCTCGAAGACCTCATCGTCTCCGTCCTCGAAGCCTGCGACTCGCCCGTGGACGTGCGCACCCTGCGCAGCCTGGTCATGTCGCGCCTGCCCGTGATGGACATCTACCTCGTCCCCATCGGCGGCGACGACTCGGACGAGGGGCGCGGGTTCGAGCCGGTGGACGCGGGCGAGAACCCCGAGCAGTCTCTGCTGCGGCGCGAGTCGGAGGACGAGGCGGCCGGCTACGTCGACAACTTCCTGCGGGGCCTCCACGCGGCCGTGCGCGGCAAGACGAAGCAGTACGACCGGATGCTCGGCGTGCTGTGGTATTGTTACCTGAGCCCGGCGCACATCACGCAGCTCGAAGCGGCCGCGCGCCTGAACGTCTCCGACTCACTCGTCTCCGACTACCGCCGCCGCATCGAACAGCAGCTGCGCGCGCTCTCGCTCACGGGCGTCGAGGAGGCGCGGCGCTTCGAGACGGCGCTGCGCGAGCGCGTCCACGCGCTGGTCTTCGTCGGCAGCGAGGAGGGCGTCCCGGTCTGAAGCTTTCTTGACGGGAGTCGCCGCCCGCGCCGACGCGCGGCGCGGCGAGGATGGCCGACCGAGGCGGGATTGCCCCCCGCCGCGTCTCGGCCGTTTTGTCGCAGCACACGTTCGGTCGCGCGCCGCCGGGCGCGCGACGGGGATTGGCTTAAGCAGTGCCGCCGACTTCTTCCAGACAGCCCCTCGAATACGAGCCCGTCGTCCCCACGAGACTCGGGGGCGGAGGCCGGGGCGTCGCGACGGGGCTGCTCTCGATACCCCTGGCGAAGGGGAGCCCGGGCGTGGCCTGGGCGACCTTCACCGACATCTTCATCCGCGCCGTCCTGATGTTCCTCGTCATCGTCAACGCGGTGCGCACCGAGCGGCGCCTGCGCTGGATGCTCCTGCTCTCGGTCGGCTCGGCCGTGGCGCTCGGCGCGGCGGCGCTCTACGACTTCCGCGCGGGGCGTCTGACCGTGGAAGGCTACAGGGTCGAGGGGAGCCTGGGCGGCATCTTCGAGAACCCGAACGACATGGCGCTCCACCTCGTGACGATGCTTCCCGTCGCGGTGGCGCTCGCGTTCGGCTCGCGCGGCATACTCCGCAAGGCGCTCTACCTCGGCGCTGCCGGGCTGATGTTGGCGGGCACCGTCGTCACCTACTCGCGCGCGGGCTTTCTGGGCTTAGCGGCCTCGTCGCTCGTGCTCGCGTGGATGCTCGGCCGGCGCCACCGGCTCGCGGTCGTCTCGGGCGCCTTCGCGCTCGTCGTCGGGCTGCTCGTGCTCGCGCCGGGGGGCTACGGCGCGCGCGTCTTCTCCATCTACGACCGCAGCCTCGACGCCTACGGCTCGGCCGACGCGCGGCAGGCGCTTTTGATGCGCTCGGTGCTGGTCGCCCTGCGCAACCCGCTCTTCGGCGTCGGGATGGGGAACTTCTCTTACGTCTCGTTCCGCAACCAGGTGACGCACAACGCCTACACGCAGGTGGCGGCCGAGATGGGCGCGGCGGCGCTCGTCCTCTACGCGCTCTACATCGTGACGCCGCTCAGGCGTCTGCGCGCCGTCGCGCGCGAGACGTTCGACGCACGCAAGACGTCGCGCTTCTACTACCTCGCGGCGGGGCTCGCGGCGAGCCTCGTCGCCTTCATGGTGGCGAGCTTCTTCGCGTCGGTCGCCTACTACTGGAACGTCTACTACCTCGTCGGCTACGCCGTCTGCCTCCGACGCCTCTACGAGGCGAGCGAGGGCGCGGACAAGCGTGCGACGGCGGAGGACGGCGACACGGTCGCGGCTAAGGTATGAGCCTCGAGCTGGCGTTGAAGGTCATCTTCTGGGCGGCGGCGGCGGCGCTGGCCTACGCGTACGTCGGCTACCCGGCGCTCGTGTGGGCCGTGAGTCGCCTGCGGCCGCGCGCCGTCCGGCGCGGCGAGCTGGAGCCGACGGTGACGGTCATCATCACCGCCTACAACGAGGCACCGACGAGATCGCCCGCTCGTACGCCGCGCGCGGCGTGCGCCTGCACCGTCAGCCCGAGCGTCTGGGCAAGACCGCCGCGCAGAACGCCGCCGTCGAGCTGGCGCGCGGCGACGTTCTACTCTTCTCCGACGCCACGACGCTCTACCGGCCGGACGTGCTCCGCGCGATGGCTCCGAACTTCGCAGACCCCACGGTCGGCTGCGTCGCCGGCAAGCTCATCTACGTCGACCCGGCCTCGACCTCGACGGGCACCGGCGCGAAGTCCTACTGGGGCTACGAGACTTTTCTGAAGACGCACGAGAGCCGCGCCTGCTCGCTCATCGGCGCGTCGGGGTGCCTGTACGCCGTCCGCCGGTCGGCCTACGTCCCGCTCTACAACGAGGCGTGCAGCGACTTCATCATCGCGACCAAGATGGTCGAGCAGGGCTTGCGCGCCGTCTACGAGCCGGCGGCCGTCTGCACCGAGGAGACGAACCGGCAGGCGGGCAAAGAGTTCAGGATGCGCGTCCGCGTCATCGCGCAGACCTACACAGACCTCTGGCGCCACCGCGCGCTCCTGAACCCGCTGCGCGGCGGCTTCTACTCGGTCGAGCTTCTGTCGCACAAGGTGATGCGCTACCTCGCGGCGGTCTTCCTCGCGCTCACGCTCGTCTCGTCGCTCGCGCTCGCGCGCTCCGGGTGGCTCTACGCGCTGGCGGCCGCGGCGCAGTCGGCCTTCTACGCGGCGGCGGCGCTCGGATGGTTGGCCGCGCGCGCGGGCGTGCGCTCGCGCCTGCTGGCGCTGCCCGCCTACTTCGTCCTGTCGAACGCGGCGGCGGTCGTCGCCTTCTACAAGTTCGTGAGGGGCGAGCGCTACGCGCGCTGGGAGCCGATACGCGAGCCGGCCGCCGCCGCCGCGCGCGGGGGTGAAAGTTGAGAGTGCCGCCCAACGACTCGGCGGCCGTGGCTCCCGTCTCGGGCGTTGCGGCCGGCGCCGCCGACGGGGTGGGCGCGGCCCCGGCCGTGAGCGTCATCATGCCCACCTACAACGTCGCCCGGTACATCGGCGAGGCGCTTGAGTCCGTCTTCGCGCAGACGTTCAAAGACTTCGAAGTCATCGTCGTCAACGACGGCTCGCCCGACACGCCGGAGCTCGAGCGCGTGCTCGCGCCTTACCTCTCGCGCATCGTCTACCTCAAGCAGGAGAACGGCGGGGTGAGCGCGGCGCGCAACGCCGCCATCCGCGCCGCGCGCGCGCCGCTCGTGGCGCACCTCGACCCCGACGATCTGTGGGAGCCCGACTACCTCGCGGCGCAGCTCGAAGAGCTCGGGCGCGACCCTTCGACCGACGTGCTCTACCCGGACGCACTCATCTTCGGCGACGCGCCCGAGGCCGGGCGGCGCTTCATGGAGTGGTGCCCGTCCGCGGGCGAGGTGTCGGTCGAGGCGCTGCTCGAAGAGCGCTGCCACGTCATGTGCGCGGTGACGGCGCGGCGCGACGCGCTGCTGCGCGCCGGCCTCTTCGACGAGGGCTTGCGCTGCTCCGAAGACTTCGAGCTGTGGCTGCGCGTGCTCAAATCCGGCGGGCGCATCCGCTACCAACGGCGCGTGCTCGCGCGCTACCGCAGGCACGACGCCAGCCACACGGCCGACCCTGCGCGCCTGAGCCGGGCGGTGCTGCGTATGCTCGACAAGGTCGAAACGTCGCTCGACCTCGCGCCCGCGGAGCTGCGCGCGCTCCGCGGGATGCGCGGGCGCGTCCGCGCGGGCGCGGCGCTCGAAGACGGCAAGGCGGCGCTCTCGCGCGGAGACGTGGGCGCGGCGCTCGCGCGCTTGCGTGCTGCCAACGCGCACCAGAGGAGTTTGAAGCTCTCGCTCGTCGTGCTGGCCCTGCGCTTCGCGCCGGGGCTCGCGCGCGCCGCCTACGCCGCGCTGCGGCCGCGGGCGACACTTCAGGACGGCGGCGCGGGCCCGCGCCCCACGCGCGCGGGCGAGGCGAAGACGGATGGACACGGCACGCTATAACATCGCGCACGTCATGCCGTGGGCGGCGGTCGGCGGCACCGAGCACGCCACGCTGCGCGTCGCGCGCGCGACCGAAGGCGCCGGCTTCGGCCACGTCATGTTCTGCCGCCGCGACGCGCCCGAGGTGCGCGACTTCTTCGCGGCCGAGGGCTTCGAGACCGAGTCTTACGACCCGGTCGAGCCGAGCTACCGGCGCGCCACGAAGTACGCGCGTGACTCGTACCGGCTGGCGCGCGAGTTCCGCCGCCGCCGCGTCCACCTCGTCCACTGCGCGGACGTGGCCGCCGCCTTCACGGCCGGGCTGGCCGGGCTTATGGCGGGGGTGGTGGCGCGCGTCTCGCCGCAGAAGGACTTCCCGACGCTCGCGCGCGCTGCGGCGCTCGTTTCGGCTGAGCGCCGGGACGTGCGCTTCATGGTCGTCGGCGATTACGAGGAGGCCAACCGCGAACACTACGACGAGGTCAGGCGCTCGCTCGCGGACGCGGGCGTCGAGTCGCGCTTCGTCTTCACGGGCTTCCGCACCGACGTGGCGCGGCTGATGAGCGCCTTCGACGTGTTCGTCCTCTGCACGCACTTCGAGGGGCTGCCGCTCGTCATCCTCGAAGCGATGGCGCGCGGCCGCCCCGTCGTGGCGACGGCCGTGGACGGCATCCCCGAGATAGTGCTCGACGGCAAGACCGGACTGCTCCACCCGCACGAGGACGCCGGGGCGCTGGCCGCGCGCCTGCTCTCGCTGCTGGGCGACGAGGCTTATGCGGCCCGGCTCGGCGGGGCGGGCCGCGAGTTTGTTAAGATGGAGTGGAGCCGCGAGCGCTTCGCGGAGAACATGGCTGCGGCGTACCGCGACGCGCTGCGACTCGGCGGCCGCGGCGGCGCGGGCGTCGCGGCCGTCGCGGCGCGCGGGGGGGCGAGTTGACGTTGAGTGTGGCAGAGGACAGAGGCGGTTCGCTGACGGCGCGCGCTTTCCTTCTGATGTTCGGGAAGGGGCTGGCGTACGTCCTGGGCTTCGCCCTGCCGCTGCTGCTCGTGCGGCGGTTGAGCCAGTATGAGTTCGGCCTTTACAAGCAGGTCTTCCTCGCCGTGAGCACCGCGCTGACGGTGCTGCCGCTCGGCTTCGGCCTGAGCGCCTACTTCTTCCTGCCGCGCGAGCCGGCGGAGCGCGGCGGCGCGATAGTCTTCAACGTCCTCGTCTTCAATCTGGGCGTGGGCGCGCTCTTCTACCTCACGCTGCTCCTGCGTCCGGGGCTGCTGTCCTCGCTCTTCCGCAGCCCGGAGCTGGCCGAGTACGCGCCGCTCGTCGGCCTGGTCGTCCTGCTCTGGATGACGTCCGCCTTCCTCGAGGTCGCGGCCATCGCCGGCCACGAGGCGAGGCTGGCGACGCTCTTCATCATCGGCTCGCAGCTGAGCAAGACTGCGCTGATGGTCGCGGCGGCCGCCGGCTTCGGGACGGTGCGCGCGCTCGTCTACGCGGCGCTCGTGCAGGGGGCGCTGCAGAACGCCGTGCTGCTCCTCTACCTGGGCTCGCGCTTCCCCGGCTTCTGGCGCAGGCCCGACTGGGGCGTGATGCGGGCGCAGCTCTCCTACGCGCTGCCGCTGGGGCTCGGCGGGCTCGTCTACGGCGTGCTGATGGACATGCACAACTACGTCGTGTCGTACCGCTTCGGCCCCGAGGCCTTCGCCGTCTACGCCGTCGGCTGCTTCAGCCTGCCGCTCGTCGCCATCGTCGGCGAGTCGTTCGGCTCGCTCCTCATCCCGCACATCAGCCGCCTCCAGAGTCAGGGTGCGTCGCGCGAGATAGTCACGGTGACGGCGCAGACGATGCGCAAGCTCGCCGTCTTCTACTTCCCGCTCTACGCCTTCCTCCTCGTCGTCGGGCGCGAGTTCATCGTCGTGCTCTTCACCGAGCAGTACCTGCCGAGCTGGCCGGTCTTCGTCGTCCACCTGACGACGATCCCGTTCTTCGTCCTCATCACCGACCCCATCATGCGCGCGCACGCCGAGCACCGCTTCTTCCTCCTGAAGGTGCTGGCCGTGCTGCTGCCGCTGAACTTCGTCGCGCTCTGGTACGCCACGCTCAGCCACGGCCTGGTCGGGGCCGTCACGGTCACGGTCGCCTTCACGCTCGTCTTCCGCCTCGTCCAGACCTTCAAGGCGTGCCGCATCGTGGGCGCGACGTGGCGCGACGCCGCGCTGCTCAAAGACCTCCTGAAGGTGGGCGCGGCGGCGGCGGGCGCGGCCGCGGCGACCGCCGCCACGCGCGGGGCGCTCGCGGCCTCGGGCGCGCGCCCGCTCGCCATCCTCGCGGCCTCGGTCGCGGTCTACGGCCTCTGCTACGTGGCGGCGGTCGCGCTGCTCGGCGTCGTCACGCCGGCCGAGCGCGACGCCGTCCGCCGCCGGCTCGGGGCCTTGCACCGGCGCGCACCCGCGCGCCCAACCCTTCCGTCCGAGGTGTCTAACTGATGTGCGGGATAGCCGGATTCGTGGGTCGGTCTGAGTTCGCGGGCGAGGCGGCGGCCGCCGCCGGGGCCGTGCTCGAAAGCATGTGCCGCATCATCGCGCACCGCGGGCCGGACGAGCAGGGCGCGACCGTGCGCGGCGCGGCCGCGCTCGGGATGCGCCGCCTCTCCATCATCGACCTCGCGGGCGGGCAGCAGCCGATGAGCGGCTGCGACACGTCGGTGACCATCGTCTTCAACGGCGAGATATACAACTACCGAGAGCTGCGCCGCGACCTCGAAGCGCGCGGCCACCGCTTCCACACCAACTCGGACACCGAGGCCATCGTCCACGCCTACGAGGAGCACGGCGCGCGTTGCGTCGAACACTTGCGCGGCATGTTCGGCTTCGCCGTCTGGGACGAGCGCCGCCGCCGCCTCTTCGTCGCGCGCGACCGCGCCGGCAAGAAGCCGCTCTACTACACGCTGACGCCCGAGGGCACGCTCGTCTTCGGCTCGGAGCTGAAGTCGCTACTGCTCCACCCCGAGGTGCGGCGCGAGGTGAGCCCCGAGGCCGTCGACTCGTACCTCTCGTTCGGCTACGTCCCCGACCCGCTCAGCATTTTCCGTAGCGTGCACAAGCTCCCGCCCGGCTGTCACCTGACGTTCGAGGGCGGCCGCGTCGAGGTCGAAGAGTACTGGGACTTCCCGTTCAAGCCCGAGGAGGTGAGGGCGGAGGACGACTGGCTCGAAGAGCTGCGCGCTCTGCTCGATGAGTCCGTGCGCGTGCGCCTCGTGGCGGACGTGCCGCTCGGCGCGTTCCTGTCGGGCGGCGTGGACTCTTCGGCCGTCGTCGGGCTGATGGCGCGCGCGAGCGAGCGCCCCGTCAAGACCTTCTCCATCGGCTTCCGCGAGGACAGCTACGACGAGCTGAAGTACGCGCGCGTCGCCGCCGAGCGTTTCAAGACCGAGCACCACGAGTTCATCGTGACGCCCGACGTGTGCGCGCTCGTGGACGAGCTGGTCTGGCACTTCGACGAGCCCTTCGCGGACTCTTCGGCGCTGCCGACCTACATGGTCTCGAAGTTGGCGCGCGACTACGTCAAGGTCGTCCTCTCGGGAGACGGCGGCGACGAGCTTTTCGCGGGCTACACGCGCTACGCCGTCGACCGCCGGCGGGGCGGGTTCGCGCGCCTGCCGCGCGTCGTCCGCGAGGGGCTGATGCAGCCGCTCGGCCGCCGCCTGCCGCACGGCGCGCGGGGCCGCAACTTCATCCACAACGTCGCGCTCGACCCCGTAGACCGCTACGTCGAAGAGGTGTCGGTCTTCACGCGGCTCAACAAGGCTTCGCTCTACACCGAGGAGTTCCGCCGACGTTTGGGCGCGTCCGACCCGGCGGCCAGTTTTCGTGCGACGGCCGGGCGCGCGGGGACGGGCGACCCGCTCGACGCGCTGCTCTACCTCGACGCGAAGACGTACCTGCCGGGCGACATCCTGACGAAGGTTGACCGGATGACGATGGCCGTCGGGCTCGAGGCGCGCGCCCCGCTCCTCGACCACAAGCTCATCGAGTTCGTCGGGCGCATCCCGGCGCGCTTCAAGATGAAGGGTCTGGAGACCAAGCACCTCTTCAAGCGCGCCGTCGAGGGGCTGGTCCCCGACGAAATCCTGCGCCGGCCCAAGCAGGGCTTCGGCGTCCCCATCCAGCACTGGATCAACAGCGAGCTGCGCGGGCGGACGCGCGAGACGCTGCTCGACGCGCGCGCGACGGCGCGCGGCTACACCGACACCGGATACGTGCGACTCCTGCTCGACGAGCACGAGCGCGGGCGGCGCGACCACGCGGCCGAGCTGTGGTCGCTCTTCGTGCTCGAACTCTGGCACCGCAACTTCGTAGACCAGGCGCCCCGCCCCGAGCGCCCCGAGCCGGCCGCGCACGCGCTGGCCGTCGCCTGAGGAGATGAGAGAGCGCGTCCTCCACCTGATAGACAACTTCGAGCAGGGCGGCACCGAGCGCCAGGCCGTGCAGCTCGTCCGCCTGCTGCACGGGAGCGGGCGCTACGAGGTGCGCGTGGCGTGCTTCAGCGGCCACGGCGTGCTGCGCGCGGAGGTCGAGCGGCTGGGGTTGGGCGAGATGCCGGAGTACCCCCTGCGCGGCTTCGGCCACCCGAAGTTCGGCGCGCAGCTCGTGCGCTTCGCGCGACACCTGCGGCGCGAGCGCGTCGGCCTGGTTCACGCGCACGGCTTCTACACGAACACGTTCGGCGTGCTCGGCGCGGCGCTCGCGGGCGTGCCCGTCCGCATCAGCTCGCGGCGCGAGACCGAGTGGCTGCGGTCGCGGCCGCAGCAGCGTCTTGAGCAGCTTGTCTTCCGGCTCTCGCAGGCGGTCGTCGCCAACGCCGAGGCGGTCGGCCGGCAGTTGGTCAGGGCGGGCGTCCCCGCGTCGAAGGTCTTCACCGTCCACAACGGGCTCGACGCCGCGCGGCTCGCGCCGAAGCGTTCGCGCGCGGAGGCGCTCGCGCACTTCGGCCTTCCAGAGGGCCGCCGCTTCGTCACCATCGTCGCCAACCTCCACCACCGCGTGAAAGACCACCCGACATTCCTCCGAGCGGCGCGGCGCGTAAGCGAGCGTGTACGGGGCGCGGCCTTCGTCGTCGCGGGCGAGGGGCAGTTGGAGGGAGAGTACCGCGCGCTCGCGTCGGAGCTGGGCCTCGGCGCGGACGTCTTCTTCACCGGGCGCTGCGAGAGCGTGGGCGACCTCCTGTCGGTCTCGGACGTGTGCGTGCTCAGCTCGACGGCCGAGGGCTTTTCCAACTCCATCCTCGAATACATGGCGGCCGGCCGGCCGGCGGTCGTCACCGACGTGGGCGGCGCGCGCGAGGCGATAGAGGACGGACGCAACGGCTACGTGGTCGCGGCGGGCGACGACGAGGCTCTGGCGGCGCGCGTCGCTTCGCTTCTGGAAGACCCGGAGGGCGCGCGCCGGATGGGCGAGGAGGGGCGGCGCATCGTCGAGGAAAAATTCTCGTGCGGGGCGCAGCTCGCGCGCACCGAGGCGCTTTACGAGAGGCTGTGCGCGCGCCCGGCCCGCGCGCGCGCGGCCGACGGCGTGCGCCACGAGAGCGCCTGAGCGCCGCGCGCCGCGATTGCCTCGGCGCGGCCCGCCGCAGACTTTGAGATGAACGAACCGACACGCCACGTCCGGCTCCCGCTCGCCGCCGCGCTCCTGCGCGCGTACCTCCGCACGCGCCTGAGGGGGCGCACGCGGCTGACCGCCTTCCTGGCGCAGAGGCTCAAGTCGCTCCGCGCCGTGCCTATCGAGATTGACGGCCTGCCCCCCGTCTACATGAACCTGCGGCTCGGCGACACGAGGCTCTGGCTGAAGGGCTCGCCGTGGGAGAGCTCGCCGCGCGAGATCGGCGAGCAGGGGGCGATGCGCCGCGTCGTGAGGCGCGGCGACGTGGTCTTCGACATCGGCGCGAACGTGGGGCTGCACACGGTGCTGCTCTCCAGCCTGGCCGGCCCCGAGGGGCGCGCCTTCGCCTTCGAGCCGAACCGGGAGCTGCACCCGGCGCTCGTCCGGACGGTCGCGGGCCTCGGCAACACCGTGCTCCTGCATTACGCGCTCTCCGACCGGACGGAGACCTCGGCGCTCTTCGTCCCGCTCGACCACTCGATGGCGAGTCTGTCGGACTGGACGAAGGGTAAGTTCGAGGTCGAGGCGCACGAGGTGACGTGCGAGTTGAGGCGCATGGACGACCTCGTCGCGCCGGGCGAGCTGCCCGCGCCGGACTTCATCAAGTGCGACGTCGAGGGCGCCGAGCTGACCGTGTTTCAGGGCGGCCGCGACACGCTCGACCGCGAGGACGCGCCGTTTATCCTGTTCGAGGCCAACGTCCACGCCGCGCGCGGGTTCGGCCTCGACATCTCGGCGGCCAGGGACTTTCTGGAGGACCTGCCCCGAGCGCGCTACCAGTTCCTTGAGGTCGGGCAGGCGGGGGAGCTTTCGCCGCTGGAGGCGCTGAACCCCGTCCACTCGAACCTCCTCGCGGTCCCGCGCGCCGCGACGGGGCGCGTCGGGTGAGCGGCGCCGTGAGGCGCGGGGCGTCGGGGGAGGGCGCCGGGCGTGCGCGGCGCCTGCTCGTCGCGGCGGCGGTCACGCTGGCCGCATGGCCCCCGGCGGCGTGGGTCGCGGCGCGCGGTCTCATCGTGGGCTGTGAGCTTGAGACGGCCGACGCGGTCGTCGTGCTCGCGGGCTCCTCGACATACCGCGAGCGCGCGCGCCACGCCGCCGGGATTTACGCGCGGGGGCGCGCGCCGCTCGTGCTCCTCACCGACGACGGCCAGCGGAGCGGGTGGGCGGCGGAGAGGCAGACGAACCCGCTCTTTCACGAGCGCGCGGCCGAAGAGCTTTTGAAGTCGGGCGTGCCCGCCGGCCGCATACGCGTCCTGCCGGGCGTCGTCACGAGCACGCACGACGAGGCGCTGCGCGTGCGCGAGTTCGCCGAGGCGGAGAACCTGCGCTCGCTGCTCGTCGTCACGGCCGCCTACCAGTCGAGGCGCGCGCGCTGGACGATGAACAGGGTGCTGGGCGCGTCCGGCGTCCGCGTCGGCGTGGACGCGCCGCCGCCGGGCGAGGAGTCGCCGCCGGCCGCGACGTGGTGGCTGCGCGGGCTCGGCTGGCGGCTGGTTCCCGGCGAGTACTTGAAGCTTGGTTATTACGTCCTGCGTTACTGAGGTGTCGGATGATGCGAACGAAGGAGGGGCTGTTGGAGATGAGTTCTCACGCGGCGGAAGTGGCGGGCGGCGAGAGGTTCGAGTTCGGCGAGAACTGGAGCCGCTTCCTCTCGACGCTCGACGACGGGCGCATCGCGCGCGCCGTGGAGTCTCTGAGGGAGATGCTCGAAGTCCCGGACCTCGACGGCAAGAGCTTCCTCGACATCGGCTCGGGCAGCGGCCTCTTCAGCCTCGCGGCGCGGCGTCTGGGCGCGCGCGTCCACTCGCTCGACTACGACCCGCGCTCGGTCGCCTGCACGACGGAACTGCGCCGCCGCTACTTCGACGGCGACGCGCGCTGGACGGTCGAAGAGGGCTCGGCGCTCGACGAGGCTTACATCCGCTCGCTCGGACGGTTCGACGTGGTCTACTCGTGGGGCGTGCTGCATCACACGGGGCAGATGTGGCGCGGGCTCGCCAACGCGGCGCTGCCCGTCGCGGAGGGCGGCCGGCTCTTCGTCGCCATCTACAACGACACGGGGAGCCAGAGCGAGCGCTGGAAGTGGATTAAGAAGACCTACAACCGGCTGCCGCGCCCGCTGCGCTCGCCGTTCGCGCTGGCGGTGATGGCGCCGGAGGAGGGCAAGGCTCTGCTGCGCTCGCTCGTGCGTCTGCGCCCCTCGGAGTACGCGGCGCGCTGGACGCGCTACGACCAGAACCGTGGGATGAGCCGCTGGCACGACATCATCGACTGGGTGGGCGGGCACCCTTACGAGGTCGCCCGCCCGGAGGAGATTTTCGAGTTCTACAAGTCGCGCGGCTTCACGCTGACCAAGCTCAAGTGCGGCGGGGTGGGTCTCGGCTGCAACGAGTTCGTCTTCGTCAAAGGCGCCGCGTGAGCGCGCGTCGCGTGCGGGGAGCGTTGTGAAACTCTGCGTCTTACTCATCGGCGGG
>JAIVJI010000034.1 GCA_020200135.1 Acidobacteriota bacterium
GCCCGCCGACGACGAGCACGCCGATGGAGCGGTTCGTCCCCGAGCCCGGCCCCGACGAGAGCGTCAGCGGCAACATGCCGGCGACGAGCGCGACGGTCGTCATCAGGATGGGGCGGAGCCGGTCGCGGTTCGCCTGGATGATGGCTTCGAGCCGCTCCATCCCCTGCGAGCGCAGCTCGTTGGTGTGGTCGATCTGTAGGATCGCGTTCTTCTTCACCACGCCGAACAGCAGCAGCAGCCCGAGCCCCGAGAAGATGTTCACCGTCTGCCCCGTGATGAGCAGCGAGAGGATGCCGAAGGGCACCGCCAGCGGCAGCGTGAGCAGGATGGTGACGGGGTGGATGAACGACTCGAACTGCGCCGCCAGCACCATGTACATGAAGATGAACGAGAGCACGAAGGCGAACATGAAGTAGAAGCCCGCCCGGCCCAGCTCCTTCGAGCGCCCGGCGAGCCCGGTCGTGTACTCGGGGCCGACGCCGATCTCTTTGACGAACTGGTCGAGCGCCGCGATGACCTCCGACTGCGAGCCGCCGGAGGTGACGTTGGCCGTGACCGTCACCTGCCGCTGGCGGTTCAGGCGGTCGATGGCCGAGGGGCCGGTGCCCTCCTCGACGCGCACGAGGTTCGAGAGGTTCGTCCACCCCGTCTTCGACGACTGCACGAACAGGTTCTCCAGCGACCGCGGGCTCGTGCGCGCCTGCCCGATGGCGCGCACCCGCACGTCGTACTGGTCCGTGCCCTCGTTGTAGGTCGTCACCTCCTGCCCGGCCACGAGCACGTTGAGCGCCTGCGCGATGTCCCCGGCCTTGACGCCGAGGTCGGCCGCGCGCGCGCGGTCTATCTCGACGCGCACCTCGGGCTTGCCGACGACGAGCGACGAGTCAACGTCCACCACGTTCGGCACCGTCGCCAGCTTCCGCGTCAGCTTCTCGGAGTACTCGGTCAGCTTCTGGAGGTCGGGGCCGCCGATGACGTACTGGATGTCGGCGTTGCGGAAGCCGCCGCCCGAGATGGCCTGCACCTGCCCGATGTTCGTGCGCAGCTCCTTCGGGTACCTGGCGAGGATGGCGCGCGAGTCCTCCATCAACTGAACCTGCGAGCGCGAGCGCTCGCCGAGGTCCGCGAGCTTGATGTAGATGCTGGCGTTGTTGACGAGCTGCTCCTGCCCGCCGCCGATGGTGACGAGCGTGTCGGTGACGCCGGGGAGGTTCTGGCGGATGTCGGCCGCTATTTTTTCGGCGAGCGCCGAGGTGGCCGCCAGCGTCGAGCCCTCGGGCGCGCGGAAGTTGATCTCGAACTGCGACTGGTCGTCCACGGGGAGGAAGTTTTTGCCGACCATCATGAAGAGCGGCACGATGCTGAGCATGACGGCCAGGCACATCAGGACGATGGCCCAGCGGTGAGCCATCGACCACCGGAGCATCCACGTGTAGGTGCGGTCGATGGGCTTGTACCAGCGCGACTCCTTCGACGAGTGCTGCGCGCGCGGCGCGCGCCCGGCGGCGGGCTCGGGCCGCGCGACCCTGTCCCACGACGCCGCGTCGGTCGCCTCCTGCGCGGCCGACTCGTACACGGCCGCCGCCGCCGCGCCCGGCTCGCCCGCCGTGACCTTCGACTCGTCGGCGAGCCCCGCGGGCGCGTCGCCCTCGGAGGGCACGGTGCCCGTCGCGGGCCCCCCGGCCGGGGCCGAGCGCTTGATGAGGCGCGCGGCCAGCATCGGCGTCAGCGTGAAGGAGACGAGCAAGCTTACGCCGATGGCGAACGAGGAGGTCAGGCCGAACGAGGACATGAAGCGGCCGACGATGCCGCCCATGAAGCCGACGGGGATGAAGACGGCGAGCAGGCTGAGCGTCGTCGCCATGACGGCCAGCCCGATCTCGCGCGTCCCCTCGATGGCCGCCTCGAACGCGCCGTAGCCCTTCTCCTCAACGAAGCGGTAGATGTTCTCGAGCACGACGATGGCGTCGTCGATGACGATGCCGACCATCAGCGTGAGCGCCAGCATCGTGATCTGGTTGAGCGTGTAGTCCATCGCGGCCATCAGCCCGAAGGTGGCGATGATGGAGGTCGGGATGGCGATGGCCGCGATGAGCGTCGAGCGGACGTTCCACAGGAAGAGGAAGACGACGAGCGCGGCGAGCAGCCCGCCCTCGATGAGGTGCGTCTTGATGGAATCGACCGCCGCCTTGATGAAGATGGACTGGTCGCCGACGATCTGCGTCCGCACGCCCTTCTTCGCCAGCGCGGGCTCGAGCTCGGCGAGGCGTTCTTTGAGCGCGTCGGCCACCTCGACCGAGTTCTGCCCCGACTGCTTCGAGACGATGAGCGTGACGGCCGGCTGGCCGTTCAGGCGCGCCGAGGTCCGCTGCTCCTCGGACCCGTCCTCGACGTAGCCGATGTCGGAGACCTTCACCGCGTAGGGCCCGCGCGAGCCGACGGCGATGTGGTTGAAGTCCGCGGGGTTGGTGATGCGCCCCATCGTGCGCACGGTCAGCTCGCGCGCGCCCTCGTCCACGCGCCCGCCCGGCACCTCCAGGTTCTGCGAGCGCAGCGCGGCGACCACCTCGGGGACGGTGACGTTGAAGGCGCGCATCTTGTCGGGGTCGAGCCAGACGTGCAGCTCGCGCGTCGCGCCGCCGACGACCTCGACCTGCCCGACGCCGTTGATGGACTCGATGCGCTCCTTGATCTCCTTGTCGGCGATGTCTGTCACTTCGCGCAAGCTCTTGTTGGCCGAGACGGCGATGCGCAGGACGGGCGCGGCGTCGGTGTCGAGCTTGATGATGACGGGGTCTTCGGCCGTCTCGGGCAGGTCGCCGCGGATGAGGCTGACCTTGTCGCGAATCTCCTGCGCGGCCACGTCCACGTTCTTGTCGAGGAGGAACTGGACGAAGACCTGGCTCACGCCCTCGACCGAGGTCGAGCGCAGCTCGTCGATGCCGCTGATAGTGTTGACCGCGGCCTCGACCTTGTCGGTGATCTCGGTCTCTATCTCGCGCGGGCCCGCGCCGGGGTTGACCACCGAGACGGTGATGGTCGGGAAGTCGATCTTCGGGAAGAGGTCGACGCCCAGCGTCGTGACCGAGAAGAGCCCCACCACGGTCAGCGACAGAATCAGCATCGTCGCGAACACGGGCCGCCTGACGCAAATTTCGGCTAGTTTCTGCATGACGGACTCGTCCTATCGACAAACGCGGCTACTGTCTGACGGGCGCGCCGTCGGCCAGCTGCTCGACGTTCGAGGTGGCGACCAGCTCGTCGGCCGCGACGTTGCCCTTGACTTCGATGAGGTCGCCGTCCTGGCGACCCGTCGCGACGAGCCGCTCCTGCGCGACGCCGTCGCGGACGACGAAGACGCGCGCGGTCGTCCCGTCGGTGCGCACGGCGCGCGCCGGGACGAGGACGGCCGGGTCGGACTGCGGCATCAGCACGCGGATGGTCGCGAACTGGCCCGGCTTGAGCAGGTTCTCGCCGTTCTGCACCTCGGCCTCGACGGTGAGCGTGCGCGACTGCTGCGAGACGTTCGGCGAGACGCGCGCGACGCGGCCCGCGAAGCTGCGCTCGGGGTACGTGCTCACCGAGACCGAGACGCTCTGCCCCGGCCGGATGGTCGCGATGGCCTGCTCGGGCACGTCGATGCGGACGCGCAGCGGGTTGGTGCGCACGACGGTCGCGATCTTCATGCTGGTCGAGACGAACTCGCCCACGTCGGCCGTGCGCTCGGTGACGAAGCCGCTGATGGGCGAGTAGATGGTCACGTCGCGGACGCCCTTCTGCGCCTGCTCGACGGCCACCCGCGCGGCCTGCGCGGCGGCGCGCGCCGTCTGGACGGCGGCGTAAGACTGGTTGGCCTGCGCGAGCGCCGCCTGGTACTGCTCGCGCAACTGGTCACGCTGCGCGCGCTGCTGGTCGTAGGCGGAGCGCGAGATGTCGCCCGACTCGAGAAGCTGCTCGTAGCGGCGCAGGTTCTTCTCGGCGAGGTCGAGCGCCGCGCGCGCCGCGCCGACCTCGGCCACGCGCACGGGGTCGAAGCGCTGCCCGGCGCGCAGCCCGATGCGCGCCTCTGCCTGCGCCACGCCCGCGTTGGCCTGCGCGAGCGCGGCCTGCGCCTGCTCCACACGGAGGCGCGCGTCGCCCGCGTCGAGCTGCGCGATGACCTGCCCCTTCCGCACGAAGCTGCCGAGGTCGACGCCGACCGAGACGACGCGGCCGCCCACGATGGGCGCCACGTCGGTCTGCTCGTCGGCGGCGAGGCTGCCCGTCGCCTCGATGAAGCGCGGGAGGTCGCGCATGACGGCCGGCGCGGTCGTCACCTCCACGGCCTGCGGCGGGGTCGCGGCGGCCGCCGGCGTCTCGCCCTTCTTGTTCGCCTGCGCGCTCGAGCCGCCGCAGGAGGCGGCGCCGAGGCCGAGAGCCGCGACGAGCGCCGGCGCGATTAACGTCTTGATTCGGGTGCGGGAAATCATGGCGTTCACTTCTTCTATTATTTGCTGTCGGAATCTTTGGCTGACGGGTCGGCGGCGACGCCGCGCAGCACTATCTCGGCGAAGCCGCGCGCGGCCTCCTCGTTCGAGACGTCGAAGATGCGGCGCGCCGGGTCCCGGTCCCAGAGCAGGTTGACGAGCGAGTGGTGGATGACGGCGCCGACGAAGACGCGCACGACGGCGTTCGGCTCCACGTCGCGGAAGGCGCCCTCGCGCTGGCGCCGGCGGATGTAGTCGCCGAGAAACTCGTAGAGCACGCGCACGTTCTTGTCCCAGAAGAGCTGCGCGAGCGAGTGGTTCTCAAGCGCCAGGTACATCAGCAGGCGCAGGAAATCGGGGTCGCCCCGGTGGTGTTCGAGCATCGAGAGGGCGATGCCCTCGAAGACCGCGAGGTCGTCCGACCCCTCAACGGCCGCGGCGACGCTGTGACAGACCTGCTCGATGACGGGCCGCTCGGCCGCGGCGGAGACGGGGCTGGCGCCGAGCCCCGCGCAGCCCTTGTAGTCGATGATGGCGGTGTAGAGGTCGTCCTTGGTGGCGAAGTGGCGGAAGATGATGGCCTCGGAGACACCCGCCGTCTGCGCGATCTCCTTGGTCGTCGTGCCACGGAAGCCGCGCTCGGAGAAGAGCCGCAGCGCGACCTGGACGATCTGCAGGCGGCGGTCGTCGGCGCACATGCGCCCGCCCGCCTGTTGCGCGCCCGCCTGCGACGCCGGCACGTCCTCGGCGGCGCGCGCCGCGTCCGTCTGTTTAGTCATATTCTGACCCGCCTCTCCCAACCGCCGATTACAAGTAAGTACTTACTTACCTTAGACGCGAGACAGAGTCAAGTCAAGACGGTAAATATTTCGTGATGTATTGTTCCGAGCCTTGTGATACATTCGGCCCGTACATTTTCACAACAAAACTGATTCTTCGGGGCGCGGGGCGGCTCGGCCGTTTCCCGGCCTTTCCCTCGCCGAAGCCTTCGGGCGGGCTTGCCGGCACGGTGCTTGCTCCCGTGTGGCGGGAAAAGCTTTTTCTGGAAGCGAACTCTCGCGCGCTTTCATTTGCTGGGACTTTAATCATCCTTGTGAGGAGAGAAAAAAACTATGTCACAGAACGCGGCTCGGGCTCGACCGGCGGCGGGCTGAGCACGACGACGGGCGGCGGCGGCGGCACGGCGACGGCGACGGCACCCTCCGCGGGCGGCATCGGCGCGCGCGCGAAGGAGTACGGGCAGACCGTGGCGGAAGCGGCCTCGACGGCGCGCGACTACATCACCGACAAGGCCGGGGTCGTCGGCGACAAGCTCTCGGGCTTGCGCGACGTGGACTACGCCGAGTACGCCAACCAGGCGAAGGACTACGCGCGGCAGAAGCCGGGTCAGGCGCTCCTCGTCGCCGCGGCCGCGGGCTTCGTCATCGGCCTCCTCGTCCGCGGGGGGCGCAGGTAAGTCCCAGGTTCAAAGTTCAAAGTCCGCGCGGCGGGGCCGGCCGTCGGCCCCGCCGCGCGGACGCACGGACGCCTCGCACTTTGAACATCTGACATTGAACTTTGAACTCTGGACCACGGGGAGGTAACGATGGCCGAAGTTGAGAGAAGGCGGGCTGACGTGCCCGCGCCGGCGCAGTCGGGCGTCGACCTGGAGAATCTGCCGACGCTGCTGGGCAAGCTCGGCGACGACGTGATGCGGCTCGTCGACACGAAGCTCAGCCTGGTCAAGGTCGAGCTGAAGGAGGACGCGTCGTTCTACGCGCGCAACGGGGCCTTCATGGCCCTCGGCGCGATGGTGGCGCTCATCGGGTTCGCGCTCGTCAACGTCGCGGTCGCGTTCTTCATCTCGAACTTTTTCGCCGACGAGGCGGCGGCGGCCGAGAGGTTCGGGCCGACGAGTTACGGCCTGGGGTTCCTCATCACCGGCGTCCTCTACGTCGTCATCGGCGGCGTCATCGCCCTCGTGATGAAGAATAAGCTCGGCTCCTACGACCCCGCCCCGACGGCATCCCTCGACGAGATCAGAAAGGACAAGCAATGGCTGAAGAACGAAATGTAGGACTGGCGCGCGCTACCGATTCGTCAGCCGACGCGGACTCGACCAAGGCGCAGCTTCAGCGCCAGATGGAGGAAGCGCGCGAATCAATCACCCAGACCGTCACGGAGATTAAGGACACGGTTGTGACTCAGTACCAGCAGGTGAAAGAGAACATCAGCGACACGCTCGACTGGCGCGAGCAGTACCGGCGCCACACGCTCCCCTTCACGCTCACGGCCTTCGCCGTCGGCACCTTCGTCGGCTACACCGTGATGGGCGCCTTCAAGGGCGACGGCGACGACGACTACGAGGAGGAGGACGCCTTCGACCGCATCGACGCCGGGTTCGACCGCGGCGTCAGGGGCTCGAAGCGCTCGTACGCGGCGCAGCCCGTCCTGGGCGGCGCGGGCGCGGGCGCCTACCAGCGCACCTCGCACTCCGAGCCGGCGGCGTATGACAGCGGCGGCGAGGATTACAGCGGCGACGTCGGCCCGGAGACGCGGCCGTCCTACAGCAGCGGCTACCAGGCGCCGACCGCGCCTCGGGCGCAGGCGCTCGCCTCCTACGCCGCCCCGGCGGCCGCAGAGGAGCCGGAGGAGCCGAGGGGCCCCGGCCTCATCGAGCGCTTCAAGGAGACGAAGGCTTACGACAAGCTCCAGGGCGAGTTGGCCACCCTCGGCGAGCGCGCCATCGAAGAGCTGTCGCGCACGGCGCAGACCGTGGTCGTCCCGGCGCTCCTGAGCAAGCTCAAGGACATGATCGGCATCGACCTCTCGACGCAGCGCCAGGTCGCGAAGCGGAGCCGCATCGAACAGGAGACCGCGCAGACGACCGCGCAGACCGCGGCCGCGGTCGAGGGCGGCGCGGCGGCCGGGCAGGGCACGTCGGCGCGGACGGCGGCCGCCGGCGGCGCGGAAGGCCACGGCGCTTCTTAAACGGGTGCGGGCGGAAGGCGGAAGGATGAAGGATGAAGCGGAGACTGCCTTAACTTCATCCCTCGTCACTCATCCGTCACCCTCGACTTTCGAGCGGGCGGGCGGTCGCGAGAGCGGCGGCCCGCCCGCTTTCTTCGTGCGGCGCGCGCTCTCGGAGGGGGCGCGGGCGGTCGTCGCGGGCGGGGGCGACGGGACGGTCGGTTCGGTAGCGGGGGCCCTGGCCGGCACGGACCTGCCGCTCGGCGTGCTGCCGCTGGGGACGCTCAACCACTTCGCGAAAGACCTGGGGATTCCGCTCGGGCTCGAAGAGGCGGCGCGCAACGTCTGCGAGGGGCGCGTGGTCTCGGTGGACGTGGGCGAGGTCAACGGGCAGGTCTTCGTCAACAATTCGAGCCTCGGGCTCTACCCGCGCATCGTGCGGCGGCGCGAGAAGTTGCAGGAGCGCGAGGGGAGCGGCAAGTGGTCTGCGCTCGCGCGCGCGGGGCTGGCGGTGCTGCGCCGCCACCCGTTCCTGAACGTGCGGCTCGACGCCGACGGCCGGCGCATCACGCGCAAGACGCCCTTCGTCTTCGTCGGCAACAACGAGTACGAGACGGAGGGACTACAGCTCGGCGGGCGCTCGCGGCTCGACGCGGGGCGGCTGAGCCTCTACGTCGCGCACCGCACGGGGCGGCTCGGCCTGCTGCGTCTGGTGCTGAGCGCGCTGCTGGGTCGGCTCCGCCAGGCGCACGACTTCGACGCGCTCCGCGCCGAGGAAATCTGGGTCGAGACGCGCAGGGCCAAGCGGCTCCCCGTCGCCACCGACGGCGAGGTGACGGTGATGACGACGCCGCTCCACTACCGCGTCCGCCCCGGCGCGCTCAAGGTCATAGTTCCGAAAGAAGTGATGAGTGATGGGTGATAAGAAAAGAAGAAACGGCCTTGTATTTTCTTATCACCCATCACTCATCACTCATCACTTCCCAATCATCACTCCATGAAAAAGATCGTCCACCTTTCGGACCTGCACTTCGGGCGCATCGACGCGGGGCTGGTGGAGCCGCTGGTCGAGGCGGTGAACGCGGCCGAGCCGACGCTGGTGGTCGTCTCGGGCGACCTGACGCAGCGCGCGCGCTCGCAACAGTTCGCCGAGGCGCGCGCCTTCCTCGACCGCCTGCCACACCCGCAGGTGGTCGTGCCCGGCAACCACGACGTGCCGCTCTACGACGTGTTGGAGCGCTTCGCGCGACCGCTCGACAAGTACCGGCGCCACATCTCCGAGGAGGTCGAGCCCGTCTACGAGGACGAGGAGATGGTGGTCGCGGGCGTCAACACGGCGCGGTCGATGACGCGCAAGTTCGGGCGCGTCAACGGGCGGCAGGTCGAGCGCCTGCGCGAGCGCCTGTGCAAATACCCGGACGGGGTCCTGAAGGTCGTCGTCACGCACCACCCGTTCGACGTGCCGGCCGGTACGGACGAGCGCGAGATAGTCGGGCGCGCCCGGATGGCGATGGAGGCGCTCGCCGCGTGCGGCGCGGATTTGCTTCTCGCCGGGCACATGCACGTCAGCCAGACGGGGCGCACCGCCGAGCGCTACAGGATTCACGGCCACTCGGCGCTCTTCGTCCAGGCGGGCACGGCCACCTCGACGCGCGGGCGCGGCGAGGCCAACTCCTTCAACGTCATCCGCCTCAAGCACCCGCACATACAGGTCGAGCGGCGCGTGTGGAAGCCCGAGGCCGGCGAGTTCGCGGGCGCCAACGCCGAGACCTTCCGCCACACCCACGAAGGCTGGGAGCGCCTCCCCGAAGAGGTCGCCGCCGGCATCACCTTCGACGAGGGCGGCACGGGTCTGCAACCGCACATCCCCGAGGAGTAGGCAGTAGACAGTAATCAGTAGAGAAAACTGAAGGCGGCGCGTCACGGTCAAAAGCCGGGCGCGCCGCCTGTCTGTCTACTGTCTACTGTCTACTGTCTACTGCCTACTCCCCGAAGGGGCTTGCGCGGGAGCTTGCCGTCCATCATGGCGGAGTTGTAGACGAAGGCGGCGACGACGACGGCGGCCTGGATGAGGTCTTCGGGGACGACGCGGTCGTACGTGTCCTGGTTCGAGTGCCAGGTGCGCGTCCCGTATTCGAGTTCGTCCTGGAGGAAGTCGATGCCGTTGAGCCCCACGGCGTCGAAGGCGAGGAAGTCAGAGCCGCCGGAGTTGGCGGCCGTGACGGTCGTGGCGGTGTAGACGGTCGCGCCGACCTTGAACTGGCTGAAGGGCAGCAGCCAGCGGCGGAAGATGGGGCGCAGCGCCTCGTTGCCCTGCATGTAGACGCCGCGCACCGCGCCCGCGCCGCTGTCCAGGTTGTAGTAGACGTTCAGACGCTCGTGCTCGGGCTTAAAGCGCGCCTGAGCGGGCGCGGGCGTCGGAGTCGGGGCGGCGGGCGGCGGCTGCGCGGCCGGGGTTCTGGCGGCGGTCTCGCGCGCGTCGCGCCGGCGGGGCGTCCGGCCGGTCTTCTCCGCGACGGCGGCGGCCGCGGCGTCGGGCGCGGTCGCGCCGGCGGCCGCGGGTGTCGGCGCGGGCAGCGGGCCGAAGTGCTCCCTGACGTAGAAGCGCGAGCCGAGCAGCCCCTGCTCTTCCCCGCTCCAGAGCGCGACGCGGACGGTGCGGCGCGGTTGCAGACCGAGCGCCTTAATTATCCGCACGGCCTCCATCATGATGGCGACCCCCGCCGCGTTGTCGGTCGCGCCCGTCGCCGTGTGCCAAGAGTCGAGGTGCGCGCCGAGCATGACGACCTCGTCCTTCAGGTCGCCCCCCGGTATCTCCGCGACGGTGTTGTAGCTCATCATGTCCGAGTCGTCGAACTCGACCTGGAGGTTGACGCTCAAGGTAACCTTCTCCCCCTGCCGGAGCATACGCGCGAGGCGGTTGTAGTGGTCGTTCGAGAGCACTATCTGCGGGATGAGCTTGGGCGCGTCCCGCTGCCAGGGGCTCTTGCGCTGGTCGGCCGGCGTGTCGGGCGCCTGCGGCACGGAGGCCGACTGGACGAACTGGAGCATGCCGCCGTCGCCCGCCGGACTCGACCCCACGAGGAGCGCCACGCCCTCTTCGTAGTAGAACTGCGTGCGGCGGTCCGCGAAGCGCTGCGCGGCTATCTGCTCGGCGCTCAGCGGCGGGCGCGGCGGGCGGCGCGGCAGGATGGCCGGGTCGGGCGCGTCGGCGAGTTCGAGCAACTGCTTCTCCGTGAGGCGCGTCGCGGAAGGCTCGAAGCGCGGGCGGAGCGGGCGCTCGGCCCCGGCGAGGACTATCTTGCCCCGGAGCTGACCCTTGTACTTCTGCAACTCCTCCTCGGTCTTCGCCTCGACCGAGACGAGGTCGGCCGTGAGCGGCGCGTCGAGCCCCGGCGACCACGCGCGCGGGTAGGCGAGGAGCGGGAACGCCTGCGGCTCGACGGCCTCGGCCGAGAAGCGCTTGAGCGTCCACCCGCGCCCGAACGGCCCCCACGGTTCGAGGCGCGCGTTCTGCAAGCCCCACTGCGTGAGTCGGTCGCGCGTCCACTCGTTGGCGCGGCGCATGGCGGGCGAGCCGGTGAGTCGCGGGCCGATGACGTCGGTCAGATGCGCGAGCGTCCGCATCACCTCGGAGCGCTTGAGCCCCTCCTCCTTGATGCGCTCGATGGCGTCGGGCGTGGGGGCGGGCTGCGCCTGCGGCGTCTGCGCGGGCTGCGGCGGCGTCGCGGGCTGCTGCGCGCGCAGCACCGGCGCGAGCAGCGCGAAGAGGAGCAGCGCGGCGGCTGCGCTGGGTCTCGTCATGTGGGCGAAGTTCTCCTGAAAGACAGCAGCACACAAAGCAGGAATGAATTAACAGGGATGGACAGGGTGAGCAGGATGGGAAGAATTTCGAATCTTTAATTCCCTACCCTGCTTATCCTGTCCATCCCTGTTAATTCTATCTTCCGCAACCAACGACGGGTCGAAGAAGTCTCACGCTCTGAAGTGCCCGGCCGGGGCTTGCGCGGCAGCTTCTCGTCGAGCATGGCGGTCTGGTAGACGAAGGCGGCCATGACGGCCGACGCCTGCTTCATGTCGTCGGCCTGGATGCGCTCGTATGTGTCCTGCGTCGAGTGGTGCGTGCGCGTGTTGTACTCGACGCCGTCCTGTATGAACTGGAAGCCGGGCAGACCGATGGTGTCGAACGGGACGTGGTCGGTGCTGCCCGTGTTGCCGAGCGTGAGCGTCTGCGCGCCGAGGTCGGCGAAGGGCGCGAGCCAGCGGCGGAAGTGCGCGCGCACGCCCTCGTTGCCCTGCATGTAGATGCCGCGGATGCGCCCCGTCCCGTTGTCGAGGTTGTAGTAGGCGGAGAACTTCTCGTACTCGGGCTTCGTCACCAGCCGGCCGCGCGGCGCCGGGGTCGGCTGCGCCGCCGGCTGCCCCTCCGCCTCGTCCGGCGACGCGGGGCGCTGGGCGGGCCGCGGCGTCTCCAGCTTGCCGAAGTGCTGCTCGACGTATGCGCGCGAGCCGAGCAGTCCCTGCTCCTCGCCGCTCCAGAGCGCGACGCGGATGGTGCGGCGCGGCTGGAGGCCCAGCGTCTTGATGATGCGCACGGCCTCCATCGCGACGGCGACGCCGGCCGCGTTGTCGGTCGCGCCCGTTCCGCCGTGCCACGAGTCGAGGTGCGCGCCGAGCATGATGACCTCGTCCTTCAAATCCGTGCCGGGAATCTCGGCGACGGTGTTGTAGGCGGTCGGGTCGGTGTCGAGGAACTGCGCGTCTATCTGGAAGGAGGCGCGGACGCGCTCGCCGGCCTGCGCCATGCGCGCGAGGCGGTTGTAGTGTTCGATGGAGAGCACGACCTGCGGCGCGAACCTGGGCGCGGCCTTGTCCCACGCGCGCACCTGGCGCGGGGCGTCGGGCGCGCGTTCGAGGAGCGCGGCTTGGGCGCGCGGGTCGGCCGGTGTGGGCTGCGGCACCGCCGCGCCCTGGACGAAGATGTTGCCGCCGTCGCCGCGGCTCGGGTCGACGACGAGCGCGACGCCCTCCTCCTGGTAGAAGTTGAGCTTGACCGAGTTGAAGCGCGCGGCGGTGCGCGCCTCGGGCGTCTGGCGCGGGCGCGGCGTTTGAGCCGCCGGAGTCGTCTGCGCCGGCACTTCGCCAGCGGGCGTCTGCCGCGCGCTCGCGGGCGTGTTCGCCAGGAGCAGCAGCGCGCAGAGCGCCGACGCCGCGTACGTGCGTCTGTTGGTCATCGGGGCGGGTCTCCTGTCACAGTTTTGACTTCCGCCGGGCCGCGAGGGCCGAGGCGTCGGCCGGGACGGGTTCTACAGAGTGTTTGAAATTTAAATTGTCGGGCGGGAAAACACAAACGGAGGGCCGGGTCTGCGCCCGCCCCTCCGCCCGGTTCGAGTTCGGCTCGCCTCAGCTCGCGACGCGGCCTTCGCTCCCGGCGCGGCTCGGGGCCGGGGCGGGCGCGGACGCCTCGTGTACGTCCTCCTTGTGGCCGCACTCCTCGCGCGCGCACGAACGCGTCGTGCCCTTCTTGGTCGTCTTCTCAAGCATGAAGGGCGCGTTGCACTGCGGGCACGGCACGGCGACGGGCTTGTCCCAGTAGACCGTGTCGCACTTCGGGTACTCCGAGCAGCCGTAGAAGTACTTCCCGCGCTTCGACTTCTTGACGACTATCTCGCCCTTGCAGCCGGGCTTCGGGCACATGACGCCGGTCGTCTCGCGCTTGATGTACTTGCACGTCGGGTAGTTCGCGCACGAGACGAACTCGCCGAAGGGGCCGTGGCGGCGGACGAGCTGCGCGCCGTCCACCGGACACGTCTCGCCTTCAATCGGCACCGGAGCCGGAGCGACCGCGCCCGTCTTCTTCGACACGCGGCGGATGTTGCGGCACTCGGGGTAGCCCGTGCAGCCGAGGAAAGGCCCGAAGCGCCCGCGCTTCATCGCCATCGGCTTGCCGCACAGCTCGCACGTCTCCTCGGCCGTCTCCGCGCCGCCCTCGGCCCCCTCGGCGCCGGCCTGCGCGCCGTTGCCGTCGGGCTGCGGCTTGGCGACCTCGCGCGTCGTGCGGCACTCGGGGTAGTTCGAGCAGGCGAGGAACTGTCCGAAGCGGCCGAGCTTGATGACCATCGGCGACGAGCAGTTCTCACACTTCTCGTCGGTCGGGATGGCCTGCTGCTTGCGCCCCTTGACGTAAGTCTCGAACGCCTTGAGGTCGCGCGCGAACTTCTCGTAGAACTCGTCGAGGGCGTCAGTCCAGGCGAGCTTGCCCTCTTCTATCTCGTCAAGCTCCTCCTCCATCCGCGCGGTGTACGACTCGTTGAAGAGGTCGTCGAAGCCGCCCTCGACGAGGAGGTCGTTGACCGTCATCCCCAGGGCCGTCGGGTGGAAGCGCGACTCGACGCGCTCGACGTACTCGCGGTCCTGAATCGTCGTCATGATGGCCGCGTAGGTCGAGGGGCGGCCGATGCCCTTCTCTTCGAGCGCCTTGACGAGCGTCGCCTCGGTGTAGCGCGGCGGCGGCTCGGTGAAGTGCTGCTCGGGGGTGACGCCGTTGAGTTTTAAATTCTCGCCCCTCTCGACCAGGGGCAGCTTGCGCGCGGCCTCCTCGTCCTCCTCGGCCTTCTCGTCGCGCCCCTCCTCGTAGACCCTGAGGAAGCCGTCGAACTTGAGCACCGAACCGGTGGCGCGGAAGAGGAAGCGGCCGGCCTCGATGTCGATGGTCGTCTGGTCGAAGACCGCCGGGTTCATCTGCGAGGCGACGAAGCGCTGCCAGATGAGCCGGTAGAGCTTCAGCTCGTCGCGGTCGAGGTGGCCCGCGACCGACTCGGGCGTGCGCGAAACGTCGGTCGGCCGGATGGCCTCGTGCGCGTCCTGCGCGTCCTTCTTCGAGCGGTAGTGGACGGCCTTCTCGGGCAGGTAGCTGGCGCCGTACTGCGTCGAGATGAAGTCGCGCGCCTCGGCGAGCGCCGCGTCCGAGACGCGCGTCGAGTCGGTGCGCATGTAGGTGATGAGGCCGACCGCGCCCTCCGACGCGCCCACCTCGACGCCCTCGTAGAGCTTCTGCGCGACCATCATCGTCTTCTTGACGGGGAACGAGAGCTTGCGCGCCGCCTCCTGCTGGAGCTTCGAGGTGATGAAGGCCGGGACGGGGTTGCGCCGCCGCTCCTTCGTCGTCACCTCCGAGACGGTGAACTGCTCGGCCGCGGCCTCCTCGACGATCTCGCGGGCCGTCTTCTCGTCGCCGATGAGAATCTCGCCCTTCTTGACGTCCTGGTCGAAGCCGGAGGTCTTGACCGTCTGCTCGCCGACCTTCCACAGCCGCGCGTCGAAGGCGGGCGGGAGTTTCGCCGCGAGGTTCGCGCCGACCGTCCAGTACTCGGTCTTGACGAACTTCTCTATCTCGCGCTCGCGCTCGACGACCATGCGGAGCGCGACCGACTGCACGCGCCCGGCCGACAGCCGGCCGCCGATGGTGCGGCACAGCAGCGGCGAGACCTTGTAGCCGACCAGGCGGTCGAGCACGCGGCGCGCCTGCTGCGCGTTGACGAGGTTCTGGTCGATAGCTTTCGGCTCCTTGAAAGCCTCCTGCACGGCGCGCTTGGTGATCTCGTTGAACATCACGCGGAAGTGCGGCTTCTTCGGGCGCTTGGGGACGATCTCCTCGGCGAGGTGCTGGCAGATGGCCTCGCCCTCGCGGTCGGGGTCGGCGGCGAGATAGATGGCCTCGGCCTCTTTGGCCGCGCTCTTCAGCTCCGCGACGACCTTGCGGTTGTTGCGCTTCTTGGTGTCGGGGATGACTTCGTAGGTCGGCTCAAAATTATTGTTGACGTCAACGCCCAGGCCCTTCGACGGCAGATCCTTGATGTGGCCGATGGAGGCCATCACGCGATAGTCAGGTCCCAGGTATTTTCCGATAGTCTTCGCCTTGGCGGGCGACTCGACCACGACTAAATTCTTCGCCATTTAAACTCTTCCTCTGTTAAAAAATGTCGCGCCCGAACCGGCCCCGGCCCCCTGCCCGCCCTTCGCCGGGCGGGCGGCGGCGCGGCTTGAACCAACGTGCGCGACCCGTTGTTATCCTTTTTCTAATATTCTCTATTTCTCTCAAGGATGCAAACCCGGCTCTTCTTTGATGCGGGCGGGAGCCTGCCGGCTCGCCCGGCCGTGGGCGAGTTTTTTGTTGGCAGTCAACGGTTTACGCGCGACGTCCGGGTCGCGGCCCGATTGCGGGCCGCGACCTGCCCGGCCTTGCCCGGGAGCACGCACGCCGCGCTGGCCGCGCCCTTATCCACGCCCGCCACGACCTTCTTAAGTTTGGAGAGAAATCCCATCTTCCCGAACCTCCATAAGTTTTTGATTAGAATGTCAGGCCCCGTTGAGGAAGGCCGGCGGGGGCGACTCCTCCCGGCCGGGTCATGCTGGGACGGCTGTGTACGGTATGCCTCGGAGTCGGTGATGTCAACGCGCGGCACTCAAACGTCCGTCGCGCCCGAGGCGAGTTCGCGGAAGTATGCGGCGAGGCTTCGCGCGCCGTAGGGCGGCGCGACGAGTCGGGCCTTCGCGCGTCGCACCCGAACACGTCGAGGTCTTCGCCCGCGAAGGTGCAGGGGTCGCGAGTTAAAGCGCGCACACCGTAGCCGCGGGCGGCAAGTTCTTTGAGCAAGTGCCCTCCGAGCTTGCCGCCCGCGCCCGCGACCAGAACCTTCCCCGACTCCGACGTTGACAAACAGTCCCCCCTCTTTATCTTCCCCCGCGCGCTACCAGGCGACGCCGTAGTCCTCGCCGTGGTTGCTCGCGCCGCCCCACATCGTGCCGTGCGCGCGGTCTAGCATGATGGCGGTGATGGGGCCGGACGTGCGCTCCTCGTAGGTCAGGTCGTAGCCCATGCGGCGCAGCTCCGCCCGCACCCACGGGGGCATCGCCTCGGCGAGCAGGATGCGGCCGGGGCGCGTCTCGTGCGCGCCGAAGGAGCTGCGCATCTGGAAGCTGTTGATGTTGGGCGCCTCGACCGCCTCCTGCACCGTCATGCCGAACTCGACGACGTTGAGGAAGAACTGTAGGAGGTTCTGGTCCTGGCTGTCGCCGCCCTGCACGGCGAAGGCGAGGTAGGGCTTGCCGTCCCTGAGCGCGAGCGAAGGCGTGAGCGTCACCCTCGGGTGCTTGCCCGGCTCGATGACGTTGAAGGGGCCTTCGGCCGGGTCGGTCACGAAGCTCTGCGCGCGCTGGCTGAGGCCGATGCCCGTCCGCCCCGCGATGACCGCCGGCACCCACCCGCCGCTCGGCGTCACGGAGACGACCCACCCTTCGGCGTCGGCCGCCTCGACCGAAGTCGTGCCCGCGTAGAAGGCGCGCTCGAACTCTTCGTCGGAAGACGTTGACGAAGACAACCGCGTGGGCGGGCGCACCGTGTCCTGCGTCGGGGGCGGGGGCGCGGACGGGTTGGAGGGCGGCCTCGCGTTCCACTTCTCAAGAAGGTTCTTGTAGGGGTTCGTCTGCCCGCCCTGGAACGGGTAAGGGTCGCCGGGCGCGATGTTCGGGTCGTTGCGCTGCTGGTTCATCTGCGCCGCGCGCTGCTTCGCGTACTCTTTGGAGAGCAGGCCGGCGATGGGCTCCTCGGGCGGCGTGTAGGGGCTGCCGTAGTAGAAGTCGCGGTCGGCGAAGGCCATGCTCATCGCCTGGTAGACCGTGTGGACGTAGCGCGTGCTGTTGAAGCCCATCCCCTTGAGGTCGAAGTTCTCAAGGATGTTGAGAGCCTGGAGCAGCGCCGGTCCTTGCGTCCAGTGCGTGAGCTTGTAGACCTCGACGCCGCGGTAGGTCGTCTTGACGGGCTCTTCGAGCCGCACCTTCCAGTTGGACAAATCCTGCGCGGTGATGAGCCCGCCCTCCTCCTTCGTGCCGCGCGCTATCTCCTGCGCGATGTCGCCGCGGTAGAAACGTTCGTAGGCGGCGTAGATGGCCTCCTTGCGGTTCTTGCCCGAGGCGAGCGCGCGCTGCTCGGCCTCGACCAGCTTGCGGAGCGTGGCCGCGAGGTCGGGCTGCTTGAAGACCTCGCCCGGCCGCGGGGCCTCGCGCCGCTCGCCGAGGTGCGGCAGCATCACCTCGCGCGAGTAGCGCCACTGCTTGAGCCGCCCCTTCTCGCGCTCGATGGTGTTGGCGAGCTGCGCCTCGATGGCGAAGCCGTCGGCGAGCTGGATGGAAGGTTCGAGCACGTCCTTCAGGCTGAGCTTGCCGAACTCGGCGAGCATCGTCATCAGGGCGCCCGGCGTGCCCGGCGTGACGGCCGCGAGCGGCCCGTGCTCGGGCGGGTACTTCATCCCCTTCGACTTGTAGAACTCTGACGTAGCGCCCGTCGGGGCGACGCCGAGCCCGTTAACGCCGACGACCTTCCCCGTCTTCGGGTTGTAGATGAGCGCCTGCGTCTCGCCGCCCCACGAGAGCGTGTCCCACATCGTCGCGGTGGCGGCCAGCATCGCGCACGCGGCGTCCACCGCGTTGCCGCCCTTCTGGAAGACCATGGCCCCGGCCGTGGCGCCGAGGGGCTTGCCCGTGATCGCCATCCAGTGCCGGCCGTGCAGCGGCGGCTTCTGCGTGCGCTGCGCGCGCGTGCGGGGCGTCGGCAAAGCCAGCGCGAGCAGCAGCGCGGACAGCCCCATCGTGAACAGTCTCTTGCTCAGACCCATCACTCCCTCCGTTTTGAACCCGTGAAATTCGAGAACGCTGAAACGCGGATGCTGCTATTATTGCCCGGCCCTTAAAATTTACGAAGCCGAAGGCGGCCCCCGGCCGCCTTCGGCCCCACTTTCGGAGGGATGCGATGCGGAAGTTCGTCCTCGGCCTCTGCCTTTTGTCACTCCTGCCGCTCGCGACGGCGCTGACGCAGAGCCGCCCCGAGCTGTCGCGGGAGACGCGCGAGTTCATCAGCGTCGACGCGCCCGCGGTCGCGCTCGCGCACGTGCGCGTCATCGACGGCACGGGCGGGCCGGCGCTCGCCGACCAGACGGTCGTCATCTCGGGCGGGCGGATTCTGTCGGTCGGCCCCGCGGCTTCGGCGAAGATTCCCGAGGGCGCGAAGGTTCTGGACATGGCGGGGCGCAGCGTCATCCCCGGCCTCGTCATTATGCACGAGCACCTCTTCTACCCGACGGGGCGGCTCGCGCTCTTCAACGAGATGGGCTGGAGCTTCCCGCGCCTCTACCTCGGCTGCGGCGTCACGACCATGCGCACCGCCGGGAGCGTCGAGCCCTACACGGACCTCAACATCAAGAAGATGATCGACTCGGGGCGCATCCCCGGCCCGAAGGTTCGCGTGACGGGCCCGTACCTCGACGGCCGAGGAGCCTTCGCCACGCAGTTCCGCGTCCTCGACGGCCCGGACTCCGCGCGCCGCATGGTCAACCAGTGGGCCGACGAGGGCGTCACCTCCTTCAAAGCCTACATGTACATCTCGCGCGCCGAGCTGGGCGCGGCCATCGAGGAGGCGCACAAGCGCGGCATCAAGGTGACGGGCCACCTCTGCGCCGTCGGCTTCCGCGAGGCCGCCGCGCTCGGCATCGACAACCTCGAACACGGCATCGTCGTGGACACAGAGTTCCTGCCGGGCAAGCAGCCCGACGTGTGCCCGCCGCAGAACGAGACCGTGGCGCACATCGCGAAGCTCGACATCGACTCTCAGCCCGTGCGCGAGATGATACGCGACCTCGTCGCGCGCAAGGTCGCCGTCACCTCGACGCTCGCGGTCTTCGAGGCGTTCCTCCCGGACCGCCCGCCGCTCCAGCAGCGCGTGCTCGAAGCGATGACGGCGGACGCGCGCACGCAGTACCTCACCTCGCGCGCACGCGCGGCCGAGCGCAAAGACTCGCCGTGGGCCGCCGCCTTAAAGAAGGAGATGCAGTTCGAGCTGGCCTTCGTGCGCGCGGGCGGGCGGCTGATGGCGGGCACCGACCCGACGGGCAACGGCGGCGCGCTCGCCGGCTTCGGCAGCCAGCGCGAGGTCATCCTCCTCGTCGAGGCCGGCTTCACGCCTCTGGAGGCCATCCGCATCGCCACGCTCAACGCCGCCGAGTACCTCGGCGAGTCGGACTCCATCGGCTCCATCGCCCCCGGCAAAATCGCCGACCTCGTCGTCCTGCGCGGCGACCCCTCCGCCAACATCAACGACATCGAGAAGGTCGAGCTCGTCTTCAAAGACGGCCTCGGCTACGACCCCGCCAAACTCATCGACTCGGTGCGCGGCTCGGTCGGCTGGCGCTAAAGTCCGCCCTCGCCTTCAGCCGAGCAGGCCGAACCATGAGTAGGCGGCGGCGGCCTCGCCGGCGAGGAAGGAGACGAGGTTGGCGGCGGTGATGGCGGCGAAGTCGCGCCAGAGCGAGGGTCCGTCGGCGGTCTCTTCGCGGCCGAAGGCGAGCCAGAAGAGCGCGCACTCGGCGGCGGGCGCGAACGCCTCGGCGGCGAGGAGGTAGGCGGCGCGCGTGGACTCTGCGAAGAGCGGCGGGAGGACGAGGACGACGACGGGGTAGGTGCAGGCCGTCAGCCAGAGGCCGGCGAAGAGACGGCGCCGCGACGCGTGGCGCGGCGAGAGCAGGAGCCAGAGGACGGGCGTCTCCAGCGCGACCGTGAAGAGGTAGCCGACGGGCAGGAAGCGCCAGAGGTCCGCGTCGTTCATCGCCGCTAAAGCGTCCGCATCAGGAATGGCACCTCCGCGAGCACGTGCGCGACGGCGAACGTGAAGTAGAGGTCGCGCGTCGTCGCGTAGTCGGCGAGGAAGCAGAGCCACAGCAGGAGGACGACGCCGGCGCCCGCGTAGAGCAGCGCGCGGATGAGACGTGGCCGGCCCCGCCGGTGCCTGACGAGCGGCACCGTGGACGCGCGCCACGGCAGGACGCGCGACACAACCTCGCCCTCCCCGCCGAGCGGCGCCGCCGACGCGAGCCACCACCACAGGAGCAGCAGCGCGGGCGGCAGCAGCGACAGGCACGCGCGGTATGTGCGACGCCACTCGCGCCGCGTGCGGCCGAGCTGTCTATCCAGAAACCACAGCGCGACGAGCGGGTGCAGGTAGACGAGCGCGAGCGAGAACCACTGCGGCGCGAGCCAGCACACGCCGACGAGCGCGCACCCGGCGGGCAGCGCCCAGCCCCACTCGCGCCGGGGCGTCTGCCTCGCGCGCACCGCGACGAGCGACACGACCCACGCGACCGCCGCGCTGTTCCACGCCGCGAGCGAAAGGTACCAGCCGTCCTCGCCCCACCCGGCCGCGCCGGGCGCGAGCGAGAGCGCGGCGTAAGCGGCCGTCAGCCCCGTCACGCCGGCGGCCGCCAGCGCGAAGAACCCGCGCGAGCGGCCGAGCCGCACGGGCAGGCGCGTGATGAAGTAGCGCAGCTCCGCCCAGTTGTGCGGCCCCGCGAAGAGGAAGACCGTCGCGACCGAGAGCCACAGGGGGGCCAGCCCCGCCAGCGCAGCCGCCCCCACGAGCACGAAGGCGCACGCCGTGCCGAACCGCGCGGGGGACACGTCAACGCGCGCGGCCGCGCCGCCCCCCGCGCCGAACGCACCGAGTCGGGCCGCGCTCTCCAACTTACTCCTCCCCCTTGCCGGCGCGCGCCCGCGCCTTCGCCGGGACGAGGAGCTTGATCTCAGTCCCCTCCTCCACGACCTCGACGCGTATCGAGCCGGCGAGCGCGCCGCCCGAGGCGGCCCTCACCAGCGTGCCCGGGTCCTGCGAGTAATAGCCCGGCGGCGGCCCCGCGTTGGCGTAGGCCGCGACACCCGCCAGACCGGCCGCGCACGCGCAGGCCACGAGCCCGGCGGCGGCCGCGCGCCCCACGCCCAGCCCCCGACGCCGCGAGCGCAGGAGCAGAAGCCCGGTCAGCGCCACCGCGAGCGAGATGAAGAGGCCGGCGACGACCGTGCCGAAGGTTCTCGCCGGCGACGCGGGCGCGCCGCCGCCCGAGGTGCCGGCCGCGACGCCGAGCCGTTCGAGCTGCGCGCGCGGGATTTGCAGCCGCGCCTCGCGCAACCCCTCGACGCGCTCGATGCTCATGCGCGAGAAGGGGAGGTCGCGCCTGATCTCGCTGTTGCTCGGGGGCTGCGGCGGCTTGGGGAGAGCGATGTCGGCGAACGCGTTGGAGGAGGCGAACAGCAGCGCGGCGACCGCCGCGTAGTATTTGAAGAGTCTCATCGGGCCAGCTCCTTTTCTCAAACTGATGACTTTTGAAAGCCGAATTCTGAACGGGGCGCGTCCGAATTCTTGCGAGGTGTCGTGTCGCGGGAGCGGGAATTAACATGGGTGGACAGGATGAACAGGATGGGGACTTAAGATTTCAAATTTCAAATCTTTAATTCCTTACCCTGTTCATCCTGCCCATCCCCGTGAATTTCAGTCTTCCGGCTCGCCTTCGGTGATGGAGTTGCCGGGCGAGGGCTGGCGCAGGCGGCGCAGCCGCGCCGAGACCTGGCTGCGGAGGCGCGAGGTGACCTGGCTGCTCAGCCTCTCCTCGCCCGCGCGGGGGGGCGTCGCGTGGGTGTCGAAGATGGCCTCGAACCACGAAGGCTCGTCCTGCGGCGGGTCGGCGGCGGCGGCCGGCTCCTGCGCGGGAGCGGTCGAGGAGACGGCGGCCGGCTCCGGCTCGTCGCCGGCTTCGGGCGCGCGGGCGGCCTCCGCTTCCTCCTCCTCCTCGCGCGCTCGCGTGAGCATGTCGCGCAGCTCGGTCTCGTAGAAGTTTTTCAGTCCCTCAAGCTCGTCGGCGAGGTTGAGCGCCGTCAGCACCGCGACCTTCGCCACGTCGTGGACGGCGAGACCCGAGGCGACGGCGCGCATACGCTCGTCCACGAGCCGCGCGACGCGCTCGACGCGCTCGCCGTCGCCGCTCGCCGAGCGGAGGCTGTAGGACTGGTTGAAGATGTTGACCCTGACCGAACCGGAGTCTGTGCTCAAATCCCCGATGCCCCCTTCCGCGGCTGAAGCCCGCGCTCGCAAAGCCAAAGGTCGCGGTTCGGCGCATTATAAAGCAAGCCCCCGCAAAGCGCGCGCCCGCGGCGACGCCGCTTCAAAACCCCCGTCCCGGCGCGAAGGGACGAAAAAGATTGACGCGCCGCCGGGGCTGTTGTATTTAGCATGGCCTTCGGTGGCGGCGAACCCGCAGTGGTTGACGGGTAAGGCCGAGAGGACGACGGCCGCGCCGCTTGAATCTGAAAGGCGAAGACTTTTTCGCGCTGGCTAAACGATGAGGAGGAACGACGTGAAAGCAAGGGTCTCGGCATTCCGCTTTACGGCGCACGCGGGGGGGGCGATCCTGCTCGCCCTCCTGTGCGCCGGCTGTCAACTCTTCGGCGGCGACCCGGCGCAGGAGAACCGCGACCGGTTAACAGCCCGCCTCGACGAGTTCACACAGGTCCCGCCGCGCGAGCAGCTCACGGAGCCGCCGTACATCAAAGGCCGTGCGCTGATCGTCACGATAAAAAACGACCCGCCCAGCAAGCTGCAGGAAGACCCCGTCTACTGGGGCGGGCCGAACCAGGACAAGGCCAGAGCGCTGATGGCCGAGTCGCCCGAACAGGTGGAGACGGTCGTGCTGCTCAATTACTCGAAGGAGAAGGCCGACTCCTACCAGATCGTGGGCGAGAAGGGCGGGGTCGCCGGCTTCAGAGAGGTCTGCGAGCTGGTCGTCATCGACCGCTCCATCCCCGCCGTCGTCCACCGCAAAACTTTTCGCGCGCCCGACCTGCCGTCCGCGACCTCTATCAGCGACAAACAGACCGACGTGACCTCGTCGGTGAGCCTCGACACCGTGCGGAGCTACATCGTCAACCTTCCCCGGCGTTGACGGCCGGGAGCGGCGCACACGGTCGCGACTCGTTCCCGCCTGCGTCGCACCCGGCGGGCGGCTCGTCCGGCCGTCGGGGGCCCCGCCTTCAGATTTTCCTCACGAAGCACTTGCCCGGCAGTTGCCGGATGAGGTCGCGCATCTCCAGCCCGAGCAGCACGGCCGACAGCTCCGCCACGCCGACGCCGCTCGCTTCGGCCAGCCCGTCGATGTGCGCGGGCTCGTCCGCCGTGATGAGCTTGAGCACGGCGCGCTCCGGCCCCGAGAGGTCTTGCGGGAGGGCCGCGTCGTCCGCACGCGCGCCCGCCCCCTTCTTCTTCGGCTCGGGCGGGAGTATCGCCGCCGCTATCTCCGGCGGAAACTCGGCGACCACGTCCTGCCACTGCTGAATCAGTTTCGCGCCCGCGCCTTTAATCAGGTAGTTCGTGCCGAAGGAGTTCCGGCTCGTGATGTTGCCCGGCACGGCGAAGACCTCGCGCCCCTGCTCGAGCGCGAGCCGCGCCGTGATGAGCGAACCCGAGTTCTCCGACGCCTCGACCACGACGACGCCCAGGCTCAGCCCGCTGATGATGCGGTTGCGGTACGGGAAGTTTTCGGAGACGGGCGGCGTGCCGAGCGGGAACTGCGTCACGAGCGCGCCGCCGCGCTCAAGAATCTCCTCGGCCAGCCGCCGGTGGTCGCGCGGGTAGACCTCGTCGAGCCCCGTCCCCAGGACGGCCGCGGTGCGCCCGCCGGCTTCGAGCGCGCCGCGGTGCGCGGCGTCGTCGATGCCGCGCGCCATCCCCGAGACGACTGTCAGCCCGCGCGAGGCGAGGTCGCGCGCGAGGAGGTGCGCCACGTTCTGCCCGTAGGTCGAGCAGCGGCGCGACCCGACCAGCCCGACGCACGGCGCCTCAAGGCACTCGCGCCACGCGCCGCGCACGTAGAGCGTGACCGGCGGGTCGGGAATCTCGCGCAGCAGCTGTGGGTACGCGCCGTCGTCGAGCGCGAGCACGTCGGCGCCCCCCATCGCGCGCAGGCGCTCCAGCTCGACGGCGGCGGCCGCGTGACGGTCGCGCAGCGCGATCGACTCGACCGCCTCGGGCCGCAGGCGCAGCCGCTCCAGCTCCGACCTCAGCGCGCCGAAGACGCCCTCGGCCGACCCGAACCTCTCCAACAGGCGCGCCGCCGCGCGCGGGCCCACGCCCGGCGTCATGTTCAGGGCTATCCAGTCTCGCATACAGGATGAAGGCGCTGGGGCTGTGGGATGAAGTGACGGCGGCGGAGGTGAAGGTCTTATCTCATCCTTCACCTTTCGGCCTTCATCCCTGGTTGTTGGCGGAGGCGTGTGGGAATCGAACCCACCCGCGCCTGCTCTCACAGGCGCGCTTACGGTTTTGAAGACCGCGCCGCTCACCAGAACGGATGCGCCTCCTCTTGTCTGGCGGGACGGCACCAACCTAAGCGGCGCGCGGCGCGGCTGTCAAGCGGGCGGCGCCGGGCGCGCTTGACTCGCGCCGTGCGCGGCGGCCATCATTGCGCCGAACTACAGTCCGCACTAAAACATTCTTCCCTTAACGGAGTCGAAAGCACATGTCGGAGACGCAAGCCAGGACAGCGGCGGAGTCCCGCGACGCGGCCGCCCGGGAACTCGTCAGGTACGAGGCGCGCGACGGCGTCGCCCTCCTCACGCTCAACGACCCGCCCGCGAACACCTACTCGTACGAGATGATGCGGCAGCTCGACCGCGCGATACTCGCGGCGCGGATGGACGAGAGCGTCCACGTCGTCGTCATCACCGGCGCGGGCGAGAAGTTCTTCTGCGCCGGCGCCGACATCAGGATGCTGACCGAGGTCACGCCGACCTTCAAGTACTACTTCTGCCTCCACGCCAACGAGACGCTGTCGCGTCTGGAGCAGACGCCCAAGCTCGTCATCGCGGCCGTCAACGGACACTGCGTCGGCGGCGGGCTCGAAGTCGCGCTCGCCGCCGACCTGCGGGTCGCGCGCAGGGGCGCGGGCAAGATGGGGCTGCCCGAAGTGAGCCTAGGCGTGCTGCCCGGGACGGGCGGGACGCAGCGGCTCGTCCGCGTCGTCGGCAAGTCGCGCGCGATAGAGCTGATGGCGGCGGGCGAGCTGTTCGACTTCGAGCGCGGCGCGGAGCTGGGTCTCGTCAACCACGTCTTCGAGGCGGAGACGGCCGCGGACTTTCTCGAACAGGCGCTGGCCTACGCGCGCCGCTTCGCCGCGCCCGACCGGGCCGCGATGGCCGTCGGCCGCATCAAGCGCAGCGTCCAGTCGGGCGCCGAAATCCCCTTCGAGTACGGACTCGCGCTCGAACGCGAGCTGCAGCAGCAGCTCTTCCAGTCCGAGGACGCGCGCGAGGGCATGAGCGCCTACGTCGAGAAGCGCAAGCCGCAGTTCAAGGGAAAATAGTTTTCGGCGAACTAAAGATGTACGAAAACATCAAGGTCGATTTCGAGGGCGGGGTCGTGACCATCACGCTCAACCGCCCGGAGAAGCTGAACGCGTTCGCCGGGCACATGCGGCGCGACCTGGCCGAGGCGCTGGAGCACGCCGCGAGTGACCCCGGCGCGCGCGTCGTCGTCATCACGGGCGCCGGGCGCGCCTTCTCGACGGGCGCGGACGTGTCGCGGATGTGCGAGCTGATGGCGGGCGAGGAGGTCGAGGAGTTCAGGCGGCTGCTCGGCGCCGGCCGCCGCGTACTGACGGCCATCCGGCAGATGCTCAAGCCCGTGGTGGCGGCCGTCAACGGGCCGGCCTACGGCGCGGGCTTCAACCTCGCGCTCGCCTGCGACATCAGGCTGGCGGCCGAGTCGGCGACCTTCAGCCAGTCGTTCATCAAGGTCGGCCTGCACCCGGACTGGGGCGGGTCGTACTTCCTGCCGCGCGCCGTGCCGTCGAACGTGGCGTGCGAGATGTTCTTCCTCGGCGACGCCATCGACGCGCGGCGCGCCTACGAGCTGGGGCTGGTCAACCGCGTCGTGGCGGACGCCGAGCTGGCGGAGGAGACGCGCGGCCTGGCCGGGCGGCTGCGCAACGCGCCGCACGCGTCGGTCGCGGCGGCCAAGCGCGCGGTCTACATGAGCGAACAGGAGAGCCTTGAGCGGATGCTCCAGTACGAGACCGAGGCGCAGCTCCAGTGCTTCCACTCGCGCGAGGCGCGCGAGCGCGTCCGCGCCTTCCTCGAACGCCGCCCGCCGCGCGCGGAGAAGGACGCTTCTTAAAAGTAAAGGGCCATACACTCCAACACCGGGGGGGGCGGAGATGATTCAAAGTCTCCGCCCCCCCCCGGCGTTAAAGCGGCCCGAGCTTCAATCTCAAGCAACGTCGGTTACGGCAGGTCGGGCTTCGACAGCGGCGAGCCCTTCCGGCCATACTTTGCCCGACGCTCCACCCTCGGGCAGGAATTGAGATAAACTCTGCTCTCGCTTATGAGGCTCGCCGGCAAATTAGCTTTGATAACGGGCGCGGGGCGCGGCATCGGGCGCGCCATCGCCTTCGCCTTCGCGCGCGAGGGCGCGTCGCTGGCCCTCTGCTCGCGCACGGCGGACGAGGTCAACCGGGTCGAGGAAGAGATTCGGCGCGAGTTCAAGGTCGACGTGATGAGCGATGTGTGCGACGTGTCCGATTCGGAGGACGTGAAGGAGTTCTTCCTCGCCGCCTACAACGGCCTCGACCACCGGGCCCCCGACATCCTCGTCAACAACGCGGGCGTCGCCGAAAGCTCGAAGTTCGCCGAGACCTCGGACGAGTTCTGGCGCCGCCACCTCGACATCAATCTCTCGGGGACGTTCTACTGCATGAGGGAGGCGCTGCCGTCGATGACGGGACGCGGGTGGGGGCGCGTCATCAACGTCGCCTCCATCGCGGGCAAGACGGGCGCGCCCTACATCGCGGCCTACGCCGCATCGAAGCACGGCGTGCTGGGGCTGACGCGCTCGGCGGCGATGGAGGTCGCGACGAAGGGCGTCACGGTCAACGCCGTCTGCCCCGGCTACGTGGACACCGACATGACGACGCGCGCGGTCGAGAACATCCGCGCGAAGACGGGGCGCGGCGCGGAAGAGGCTCTGGAGGCCATCAAGGGCATGAGCCCGCAGCGCCGCCTCGTCACCCCCGCAGAGGTCGCCGCGCTCGCCCTCCTGCTCGCCTCGGAAGACGGGCGCGGCATCACGGGGCAGGCCATCAACGTCGACGGCGGGGCCGTCCTTTTCTGAATGAAGACCATCAACCCTAAATCGCTGGGGCGGCCGCGCGGGTACGCGAACGGGCAGTTGGCGGGCCCGGGGGCACACCTGCTGTTCGTCGCCGGGCAGATAGGCTGGGACGAGGAGCAGCGTCTGGTGAGCGAAGACTTCGTCGAGCAGTTCGACCGCGCGCTGCGCAACGTGCTGGCGGTCGTCGTGGAGGCGGGCGGCGCGCCGGGCGGCGTGGCGCGCATGGTCGTCTACGTCACCGACAAGCGCGAGTACGTCGCGCGCACCGCCGAGATAGGCGAGCGCTGGCGCGCGCTGTTCGGGCGCCACTACCCGGCGATGGCGCTCGTCGAGGTCAAGGGTCTGCTCGAAGACGGCGCCAAGGTCGAGATAGAGGCCACGGCCGTCCTCTGAATCCGCCTGCTCACTGACCGGCCACTTCTTATGCTTCAACCGAAAAGTTTTCTCTACGACGTGCGCGACGGCGTGGCGTGGGTCACGCTCAACCGGCCGGAGCGCCTGAACGCTCTGACCTTCGAGGTCTACCGCGAGCTGGCCGACGCGTTCGCGGCGCTGCGAGACGAGCCGGAAGTGCGCGCCGTCGTCGTCACGGGCGCGGGGCGCGCCTTCTGCTCGGGCGGCGACGTGCGCGACATCATCGGCGGGTTGCAGTCGCGCGACGCGGCGGGGCTTTTGGAGTTCACGCGCCTCACCTGCGAGCTGGTGCGCAACATACGCCACCTGCGCAAGCCCGTCATCGCCAGCTTGAACGGCACGACCGCCGGCGCGGGCGCCTGCATCGCGCTCGCCGCCGACCTGCGCATCGCCTCGACCGAGGCGCGCATCGCGTTCCTCTTCGTCAAGGTCGGGCTCTCGGGCGCGGACATGGGCGCGGCGCACCTCCTGCCGCGCGTCGTCGGGCTGTCGAAGGCGACCGAGCTGCTCTACACCGGCGACTTCATCACGGCCGAAGAGGCTCTGGCCTGCGGGCTCTACAACCGCGTCGTCCCGGCCCCGGAGCTTGAGTCGGAGACGCGCGCGTGGGCCGGGCGCCTGGCGCGCGGGCCCTCGTTCGCGCTGGCGGTGACGAAGGAGATGCTCGAGCGCGAGATGGACGTGACGCTCGACACCGCGCTCGAACTAGAGGCGCAGGCGCAGGCGGTCTGTATGCAGCACCCGGATTACGGCGAGGCCTACCGCGCCTTTATGGAGAAGCGCGAGCCGCGCTTCGGCGGCGCGCCGCCCCGAGAATGATGAACCGCCGCACGACGCTCGCGGCCGCCGTCGCGCTCGCCTTCGCCTTCGCGCCCGGCGCAGTGCCGCGCGCGGACGACACGCGCGCACACGCGCCGGACTTCCGGCGGGCGGCGAAAGTCGGCGCCGAAGTGTCGCCCGACCGCGCGGCCTTCGAGTTCGAGGCCGGCGGCTTCAACTACCACGTCGCGGCCAACGGCAACGGCCGCCGGACGAAGGGTGACAAGACGCGCCGCTTCAACCTGCGCCTCGACGGCCGCGAGTTCGTCGAGGGTCTCCGCTTCACCTTCCACGAAGGCGACCTGCTGCTCGTCTGCGAGCTCTACGACGGCGAGGCGCGCGCCGGGCTCGTCACGCGTCTGGAACAGCCGTCGATGCGCGCGCTGTGGCGCAGCCCCGTCCCGGCCGCCGAGGTCGGCGAGCCGCTGCGCGACGGCCACAGCCTCTACGTGACCGGCGCCGGCTTCGTCGCGCGGCTCGACCTGCGGACGGGCGAGTACTTCTGGGAGCACGAAGAGCTCGACGGCGACCTCGGCGACGTTCGCGCCGGCCGGGACGCGGCGCGCCCCTTCAACTCGTTCGAGACGCCGGAGCTTGCGCGCGACGAGGTTCTGTTCCGCGAGCGGCCGGTTTACAATCCGCCGAGGACGCTGGTCGTCAACCGTAAGACCGGCAAGATTATCCGCGTCGAGTGAGGGACGCATACGGGATGCAGCGCGACCGATTCATCGAGGAGACGCCTTTCTTCACCGACGAGCACGCGCGGCTCGCCGCGGGCGTGGCCGACTTCGCCGCGCGCGAGGTCGAGCCGCTGGCCGCGCGCGACGAGGGGCCGGGCTCGGACGAGCACTTCCGCGCGCTCCTCGGGCTCCTCGCGCAGGCCGACCTTTTGAGCTACTCGGTGGCGCGCGGCGACGGCGCGCCGCTCGACGCGCGCGCGCTCTGCCTCGTCCGCGAGTCGCTCGCCTACCACTCGCCGCTCGCCGACCTCGTCTTCGTCATGCAGGGGCTCGGCACCTACGCGCTCTCGCTCGCCGCGCCCGAGCACGTCCGCGACTTCTGGCTCGCGCGCGCGCGCTCGGGGCGCTCGGTCGCCGCCTTCGCGCTGACAGAGCCCGAGGCCGGCTCGGACGTTTCGGCCGTCCAGACCTCGGCCGCGCGCGACGGCGACTCGTACGTCATCCGCGGGCGCAAGTGCTTCATCTCGAACGCGGGGCTCGCAGACTTCTACACGGTCTTCGCGCGCACGGGGACGCGCGCCGACGGCCGCGCGGAGCTTTCGGCCTTCGTCGTCGGCGCGCGGATGCCCGGCTTCCGCGTCACCGAGAGGACGGAGCTGGTGGCCGCGCACCCCATCGGCGAGGTAGAGTTCGACGGCGTGCGCGTGCCCGCCGAAGACCGCGTCGGCGAAGAGGGCGACGGCTTCCGGCTGGCGATGCAGACGATGGACACGTTCCGCGCCTCGGTGGGCGCCGCCGCCTGCGGGATGGCGCGGCGCGCGCTCGACGAGTCGGTGCGGCACGCGCGCACGCGCCGCCAGTTCGGCGTCACGCTCGCGATGCACCAGCTCATCCAGGAGAAGCTGGCCGTGATGCAGACCGAGCTCGACGCCGCGCGCCTGCTCGTCTACCGCGCCGCGCACCTGAAGGACGCGGGCGCGCCCCCAACGCTTCTCACCCGCGCGGCGAGCGAGGCCAAGTTCTACGCCACCGAGGCCGCGCAGCGCATCGCGGACGAGGCCGTCCAGATACACGGCGGCTCGGGCCTCGTCCGGGGCGCGGTGGTCGAGCGCCTCTACCGCGACGTGCGCGCCCTGCGCATCTACGAAGGCACCTCCGAAATCCAGAAGCTCATCATCGCCCGCGAACTGCTGAAGGAGTAGTCCAAAGCCCGAGGCCGAACATTGCCCGACCCGCGGGACACCACGATGGAAACTATTTCGCCCGACACCTCGCCCGAAGCGCAGCAAGTGCTGTTTGATTTAACGCGCCGCATGCCAGTTTGGAGGCGGCTCCAATTGACCTGCGAGCTGGTGCAGACGACCCGCCTGCTGATGCTCGCCGACCTCCGCCGCCGCTTCCCTCACGCGGGCGAGGAGGAGTTGCGGCGAAGGCTCATCGCGCGCGTGCTGCCCCGCGAGGAGGTCGTGCGGGCGTTTGGCTTCGACCCCGTGGAGGAAGGCTACTAAAGGGAGCCGACGGGCACATGGAGAGTCCGCTCGAAGTCTTGGCCGAGGTCACCCGCGCGCTCGAAGAACAAGGCGTCGCTTACGTCGTGGTCGGGTCTTTCGCCAGTTCGATGCGCGGCCTGTAC
>JAIVJI010000035.1 GCA_020200135.1 Acidobacteriota bacterium
GTAAACCCCCGCGTCGTCGGCCGTCTCGATGCCGACGATCAGGTTGGGGTCACTCGGAATGTCGAGGCCGCTCAAAACTTGAGCGAGTTCGCTCGGCGCGAGCTTAGACGCTCAACCGGCGCACGAAACCATCTCGGTCAGACGCATCGCTTCACCTCCTCAGGGAATGAGTAACAGTGAAGTCATCGTACCACGAACCTTGTGGGCTGGACGACGACGCGCGCCTCGGGGTTGTAGTAGTCGTAGAGCTGCGACGGCGCGGTCAGCGCGTTGAGCCGGTAGCGCGGGCGGAACTTGAAGCGGACGCGCGCGGCGCCCGTGTGCGGCCAGAGGTAGACGACGACGCGGTCGGGCAGCACGTCGTAGCGGCTGAAGGCCCCGCCAGACTCCTCCAACGCGCGTTCGAGCGAGGCGCGGTCGACGTCCGCGCCCGGCGGCAGCCCCACCTCGCCGAGCAACATGCCGTGGCCGCTGCCGCCGACGCGCACGGCCTCGACGCTGCACGTCACCTCGTCGCCCACCCCGGCGGCCGGGCGGTCGTAAGCCACAGAGAAGCGGAGCGGCCCGGCCGCCGCCTTCCGCCCGGCCCAGGGCACGTAGAAGGTCGTGACCAGTTGCGCCTGCGCCGGCCGCGTCGCGCCCGCGCGCCGCACCTCGACGCGGTTGTCGCCCGCGCCGAGGTGCGCCGAGAGGTCGAGCGTGAGCGGCGCGGTCGCCCTGTCCGAAGCCGGCAGCGCGAGACGGCCCGCGCGCCGTCCGTTGACGAAGACCTCGGCCACGTCCGTCCCGTCCGACGCGCCGCCGCCCGAAGCGGCGGGGGTCGAGAGCAGCGCGTCGAAGACGCTGATGGTCGCCTGCGTCGAATGCCAGACGCCGTAGCGGTCTTTGTTGCGCAGCAGGAAGACGAGCGCGCGCCCCTCGACACTCTTCGCCCAGCGCGAACGCGGCGACGAGGTATGGCTCGTCCGACCCCTCGACGCCGGGCGCGAGGTAGCCGAGCGCACGCCGTAGCGGGGCCTGTTGTGGCGCCTGTGGCGTCTGTGTTCGGGCCGCCTGAGACGGTTTTGCCTGAGCGGCCGGAGCCGCGCCGTCGCCCTTTCGCGCGGAGGCGGCGAGGACGCGCGCGATGTAGGCGGTCGTGAGCGCGGTCTGACGCTTGTCCTCGCCGGCGTCGTGCCGGCGCGTGACGGGCCAGCTCCCGTCCGCGCGCTGCCGTTGCAGCAGCCACGCGCGCGTCTCTTCGATGACGCCGGCGTCAACGTCGATGACGCGGCCCGCGTCGTTCAGGAAGCGCAGCGCGTAGGCCGTCAGCGCGAAGTCGGGCTCCTCGCCGCGCCCCCAGTAGGTGAAGCCGCCGCCCGCCGCGCGGTAGCCGAGCAGCCGCTCGTAGCCCTCGCGCGCGTATTTGCGGGCGCGCGCCACGACCTGATGGTCTTCGCGCCCCGCCGACTTCGCGTAGTAGCCGAGCACGAGGACGCTCGGGTAGGTCGAGGAGATGGTCTGCTCGCCGCACCCGTAGGGCCGCTTCATGATGGCCTCGACGCCTTCGACGACGTGCGCCGCCAGGTTCGGGTAGAGCTTCAGCTCGCCGCGCAACGAGCCGCGTATCGCGTCCGCGGGGACGCTGACGCCGAGCGCGCCCGCGTCCGAGAAGACCGCGCCGTCCGTGAGCGAGCGCTCCTCGCCGTCGGGGTGGACGGTGACGGGCTTCTCGACCGCGTCGCTCGCCTCGGCGCCGGAAGCGGTCACGCGCTGCCGACCGTCCGCGACCGAGGCGACGGCGCGGAATTCAAACTCGGGTCGCGCGGCCTCGCCCGCCGGCACCTCTTCGCGGAGACGCGCCGGGCCCCCGAGCGTGAACCAGTCCTCCGGCTTCAACTCCACGTCCACGCCCATCGTCCGCCCGAGGTAGTTGCGCAGCACGACGGGAAGCTGTATCTCGTCGCCCTCGGTGAGCACGCGCGGCGGGTCGTGCTCGACGAAGAAGGGCTGGAAGGCGAGGAACTCGTGCTCGAAGGCGCCGAGCCGCCCGTCCTCGGTCGAGGCGATGACCGACATCCTCCACGTCGTGATGTTGTCGGCCAGCCGAAACTTCAGACGCGCCGTGCCGTCGCGCGCCGTCTCAAGCTCGGGGCTCCAGACGAGCGTCTCGGGGAAGAACTCGCGCAGGCGCGGCGTCGAGAGCGGCGCGCCCGAGACGGCGCCCCGGTGCTTCACCGACGACACCTGCGTCATCGAGTTGTTCACCACCGCCGCGGTCTCGCCCGTCACCGAGACCGACTCCATCACCCCCCCGACGCGGAGCATCACATCCAGCTTCGTCAGGTTCGACGAGAAGACGCTGACCTGCTCGATGACCGTCCGGCTGAAGCCCGGCGCCTCGAACGTGAGCGTGTAGACGCCGGAGGGGAGGCCGCGCAGGAAGTAGACGCCCTCTTCGTTCGTCTCCGCGGCGAATTCGAGCGGGGCGATGTTGTGTTTGGCCTTGACCACGGCGCCGGGGACGACCGCGCCCTGCGGGTCGGCGACGGCGCCCGTGATGGCGCCCGTCCCGCCCGAGAAGGCGGCGGCCGCCGCCACGACCGGCGTCGGCGTGCTTTCGGGCGCGGGCCGCGCGGCGCCGGCCTCGGTGTAGTAGGCGAGCGTGAAGTCGTCGGGAGTGTCGGCGCGTCCGTCCGGCCCGTCGCTGTGGAGCGTGACGGTGCGGACGGCGCGCGCGAAAGGCTTCGGCTCGCGGTGCGCGCCGCCCGACGCGTCGTAGCGCCGGCGGTCTTCGGCCCACGCGACGAGGTCGAAGGTCTCGAACGTCGAGAAGGTCGCGCGCACGGGTCGGCCCCAGCCGTCGCGCAGCCCGTCAAGATTCACCGAAGACTTCGAGAGCGCGGCGGCGAGCGCGTCGCGCGAGGCGGGGAAGCGCGCTGCCGAGCGCCTCGCGGTCGCGGATGAAGAGGCCGGTGCGCTCGCGGTATCGGGCGGCGGCGCGGTCGAGCTGCTCGCCCGTCTGGCGGAAGTAGTGCCACTCGAAGCGCGCAGCGTCGAAGTCGTCGTCCGTACCTGCCCGCTCGTCGGCGCCGCTGCTGTAGAGTTCGAGCCTCTCCAGGTCGCGCTCGAAGGAGAAGCGCGGGCGGAAGGGCTGCCCCCAGGGGTCGAGCACGGCGGCGAGGTCAACGCCGCGTTCCTCCAGCGCGCTCTTCAGCGCGGGTTCGTCCTGTGGGTACTCGCCCGTGCGCCCGTAGTGCGCGGCGAGCGCCGTCTTCAGCTTCGAGAGTTGCGCGCCGACGAGGCCGGAGAAGAGGCTCGACATGTCGCGCGCGAACTCGGTGCCGGTCGCGACGCTGCGTTCGCCGCCGTGGCGCTCGCCGTTGTAGAGCATCTCGGCGACCGTCTCGAAACCTTCGGGCCGGCGGCGCGACAGGTCCAGCCGCTCGACCTCGCGGCGCGTGACGCCGCCGAGCGCCGCGCCGCCGTACCAGAAGTCTTCCAGCGAGCCGGCGAAGCCGAAGCCGCGCGAAGACTCTCCGTCGGCGCGCGCGCGCTCCTCGACCGCCTTGTCGAAGACGACGACGCCGAGCGCGCCCGCGGCCCTGCGCCCGTCGGCGGTGCGCAGGGAGAACTCGGCGCCCGCCTCCTCGCCCGGCCGGAAGCTCTTTTGCGAGAGCCTCACGTCGAGCTTCAGCTCGCGGTCGCGCGGGAAGACGACCGTGCGCGCGCCGGAAGCGTAGCCGTCGTCTTCGTCGTTCGCCGGCGCGACGCCGGTCGCCGTCACGCTGACGGGGCCGTCGAACTCCGCGCCCGTCGGGATGACGAGCGACGCGCGGCCGCCCGAGAGCCGCACGGTCTTTGAGACGAGGACGCGGCCGCGCGAGACAGCGTCCACGACCGCCGTCATGCCCTCCGCGTCGGATGAGAGTTCGACCCCGACGGGCTCGCCCGCGCGGTAGACCGTCCTGTCGGTCTCGACGCGTATCTCGGGCACGCCGTCGCGGCGGGAGTCGAGCCAGAAGTCTTCGCCGTGGAGCCCCACCTGCCCCCGGCGGTCGCGCGCGACGAATCGCACGGGGATGTGGTCGCGCCGCTCGTCGCGCGCGACCGCCGGCGCGAGAACCTTCGCCACGCCGTAGCGGTTCGTCCGCGCCCTGAAGAGCGCGCGTTCGTCCCCGCGCCCCTCGCGGCGCGGCCCGAAGTGCGCCGCGTTGTACGTGTCGGCGACCTTGGCGTAGACCGACACGTCGCACTCGGCCGGCGTGCCGTCGGCGTAGAAGGTCGAGAGGTAGAAGGCCAGCGGGAGACCCCTCGCCTGGCGGAAGCGCCCCTCGCTGACGTAGACGTGAATCGGCTCCCTGGTCAGGCGGAGCGAGAAGCGTCGCTGCTCGGTGCGGTTGGTCGTCGGGTCGGTGACGTAGGCGACGAAGTCGAGGTCGCGGAAGCGTTCGTGGCCCGACTCGGCCAGCTCGTTGTGCTCGCCCGAAAGGTCGAGCCGCGCGTGGAAGCGGCCGCGCTCGTCCGCCCGGCCCTCGACGGCCGGGTGCTCCCGCGTCTCGTACTTCTGCTCCTCGTAGTTCCAGCGCCGCTCGGTCTGGCGCACGACGCGCACGCGGCCGCGTTTGACGGGCTGGCCGAAGAGGTAGTCGGCGCCGACGTCGACCGCCGGCTGCTGACCCGCGAGGTAGAAGGGGCGGTCGGTCTTCACCTCGACCGAGAAGTTGGGCAGGTCGTAGCGGCCGACCTTGAACGCGGCCGTCGCGCCGTGGTCCACGTCGTAGCGCCCGTCCTCCAGCTCGAGCTTGAGCGTGTAGGTGCCGAGCCGCGCGCCTTCGGGGACGCGCCAGTCGGCTGAGGCGACGCCGAAGCGCGAGGTCTTGAGCGTCTCGTTGAAGACCGTCTCCTCCGCCTCGTCCTCGACGCGGAAGGTGACCTCCTCGCCCGCGACGGCGTGCTCCGCGGGGTCGAAGACGAGAGCGCGCAGGTGCGCGGTCTGCCCCGGCTGGTAGAGCGGCTTGTCGGTGTTCAGCAGGACGCGCGGCTCCTGCGCGACCGAGACCTCCGCCTCGGCCTCCTGCACGAACGAGCCGCGCCGCGCCGTGACCTTCAGCTCGGCGTCGCCGTCGTCCTCGACCGCGCGCGGCAGCTCGAAGTCGAGCGAGGCCAGCCCCTCGCCGTCGGTCACGCCCGAAGCCTTGACGACGGTCTTGACGGCGCCGTCGTTGAAGGTGAGCGCGGCCTCGACGGGGACGCCCTTCGACGGGCGCTGCGTCACGGGGTTGGCCGTGCGGACGCGCGCCGTGAGCGGCGAGCCGGCGCGCGCGCGGCGCGGCGAGACGACGCGCAGCTCGAAGAGGTCGGGAGTGACTTCGGAGACCGAGACGACGCCGCCTGCCGTCGCAGTCGCGTGCGCCGCGTCGTCGTCGGGCGCGAGGCTGTAGCGCAGGCGGTACCAGGGGAACTCGTCGCGGTCGGACTCGGGCAGCTCCGAGTAGCGAAGTCCGAGCGGCACCTCGAACGAGTTTGTGCCGCGCCGCACGCGCACGAACGTCTCGGCCGAGGCTCGCACCGCGTCCCTCGGGTCGAGCAGCTCGACGCGCAGGCGGGCGGGGAAGTCGTGCCCCGTGCCGCGCGCGTGGTCGAGGGCTGGAAGCGGCCGAGCGCGATGACGGCGACGGCGCGCGTCAGGCGGTGGCCGGCGACGCGCAGCCAGGTGAGGCGGCCCGCCTCGACCTCCTCGCGCACGGCCCACGACGGCATCAGCGAGACGCCGACGCCGTGCTCGACCATCAGCTTGATGAAGTAAGTGTCGTTGGATTCGAGCGCGAGGTCGGGGCTGAGGTCAACGCGCTTGAAGAAGGAGTCGGTGGCGCGGCGGATCGAGGCGCCCTGCTCGAAGAGGATGAAGCGCGCGCGGCGCATGTCTTCCACGTCGACCTCGCCCGACCCGGCGAGCTTGTGCCGCGGCGAGACGACGAGACCCAGCTCGTCCTCGAACAGCTCGGTCACCTGGAGCGCGGGCGAGTAGACGGGGAGCGAGGCGAAGCCCACGTCGGCCGCGCCGTTGAGGATGTCGGCGACGGTCTGCTCGGTGCTGACGGTGGTGCGGAAGGAGAGCTCGACGCGCTCGTGGTCGCGCATGAAGGACTCGAAGAGGCGCGCGAAGAGGTGGACGAAAGCCTGCGTGGCGGCGGCCGCGCGGACGCGGCCCCTCGGCTCGTGGTCGTCGCCGCGCATCCGCTCGCGCAGCGCGTCGGCCTCGCCGATGATGCGCTCGGCGTAGGAGAGCGCGAGCTGCCCGGCGTCGGAGAGGCGCACGCCGCCCCTGGCGCGGATGAAGAGCGGCTCGCCCAGCTCGCGCTCCAGCGCCTTGATCTGGTGGCTCACGGCCGACTGCGTCATGTTAAGTTTCTGTGCCGCGCGCGTGAACGAGAGCGCCTCGGCCACCTCGCGGAAAGTCCTTAACTGCGACAGCTCCATGCGTTAAGCACCTCTCGAAAATGTGGATGAATATAGTTAATCCCCCGGATGAACACAATGCGTTAGACGACGGGGCAAAGCCGCGCCTATCATCGGCGTCGAAACCGGGCGAACGAAAACCGATTTCTGAAGAAGCGCGGCGGCGTCGCCGCATGAATGAAAGGAGCTTTAAGATGATTCCGTTCAGACTCGAACACGTGATTGACAGGACGCTAAATGAGGGCGCGTGCGAGGAGCAGAAGGTTCTGAGGGAGCTGGCCGGGGTGCGGCTGAGGCCGGCCGAGGCGCGCGCCGAGTGGCCGCGCGTGCTCGAACACAAGTGGTTCGTCAGCGAGCGGCTGGGGCGCGACGTGGGGCTGCGCGTGGCCGCGCTCGACTACTTCGAGAACGTGCGGCTCCCGCGCCACACGCGCACGTCCCACCGGCCCGCCGCGTCACGCCTCCGCCGCGCGGCGCGGGCGCACAGCCTCGTCGCTTAAACACCGGGACGAAAGCGCTCGACGTAGCTTCGATAAGCCTCGATCTCACCCGAGGCTCTTTTGTCGTCCCAGCCCAGAAACTTTTGCGCGACGTGCGCGGCGCGCTCCGACGCGTCCAGCCCGACGCTGCCGTTAAGCCCGACCATCGTCCGCCGCAGCAGGCAGTCCGCCAGCGTCTCGGCCATCTCCTCGCGGAAGGCGTAGACGACCTCGGCGGCGATGGTGCCGGTCTCTTCGCTGATGGGTCGGGAGAGTTCCGCGTCGCGCCGGGCGAGGCGCAGGACCTCGGCGGCCCGCGCGCCGTAGACTCTCAGGAGCCTCGCGGTGCACAGGGGAGGGAGCGTGCTCTGCGCCTCGAAGTCGCGCCGGAACGCGTCGAAGTCTTCGACGGCCGCGCCGGGGAGGGGGACGGCGGCGGTCTGACAGGGCGGGGGCGTCCTGCCGAGCGCGCGGAAGAGCAAATCGACCGCCCCCTCGGCGAGCGCGCGGTAGGTCGTGAGCTTGCCGCCGACGACCGAGTAGAGGCCGCGCACGCGCGACGGCCGGATGAAGTGGCGGCGCGTCACGCCGCCCTCCTCGCCCACCTCGGCGCGCGGCAGCGGGCGCACGCCGGAGTATGTGTAGAGCACGTCGCCGCGCGTGAGCCGCGCCGTGGGGAAGGCGCGGTTCGTCTCTCGCAGGAGGTACTCGATCTCGCGCGCGTCCGCCTCGACGCGGTCGAGGTCTCCCTTGTAACGCTCGTCGGTCGTCCCGACGAGGAGCTTCCCGTCCCAGGGCACGACGAAGAAAGGGCGGCCGTCCTCAAACGCCTCTGAGTAGACGGCCGCGCGCGGCGCGCCCGCGAAGGCGCGGACGACGACGTGGCTCCCCTTCGTCCCGCCGATGAGCCGCCCGCCCCCCGCGCCCGACCCTTCGAGCACCTCGTCAACCCAAGGGCCGGCGGCGTTGAGGATGAAGGGGGCGTGCGCCTCGTGCGTCTCGCCGCCGAGCAGGTCTGTGAAGACGACTCCGCGCGCCGCGCCGTCTTCGACGAGCGGGCGCTCGACGCGCGCGTACGTGAGGACGGTCGCGCCGGCGGCGCGCGCCGCGAGCGCGTTCTCGACCGCGAGGCGCTCGGCGAACTCGACCTGCGCGTCGTAGAAGAGCGCGGCGCCGCGCAAGCCTTCGGTCTCAAGGCCGGGCGCGCGGGCGCGCACCTCGGCCGGCGTGAGCATCCGGTGGCGCGGGAGCGACCTGGACGACGAGAGCAGGTCGTAGGCGAGCATCCCCGCGCGGATGGTGAGGAGGCCGCGGCGACGCCCCGCGTAGACGGGGAAGAGCACCGGGAGCGGGCGGACGAGGTGCGGGGCGACGCCGCGCAGCAGCGTCTCGCGCTCGCGCAGCGACTCGCGGACGAGCCCGACCTCGCCGTGTTCGAGGTAGCGCAGCCCCCCGTGAATCAGCCGCGTCGAGGCGGCGGTCGTCCCCGAAGAGATGTCGCCCTTGTCGAGCAGCAGCACGCGCAGGCCGCGCATCGCCGCGTCGCGCGCCACACCGCACCCGTTCACGCCGGCGCCGACGACGACGGCGTCGAAGGCCGCGCCGGAAATGTCAGTGGGCACTCGCCTCATCTTCCGTCGCGCCGGGTCTCGTCCGCGGCTTCGCGCTCTTCGCGCTCCCAATCGCGCGCGCTCTCGACGGCGCGGAGCCAGCGGCGGTGGAGGCGCTCGCGTTCCGACCCGGACATCAGCGGCTCGTAGCGGCGCGCGACGCGCCAGCGCGCGGCGATGTCGCGGCGGTCTTCCCAGAAGCCGACGCCGAGGCCGGCGAGGTAGGCGGCGCCCGCGGCCGTCGTCTCGGTGACTTCGGGCACCTCGACTGGTACGCCGAGGATGTCGGCCTGGAACTGCATGAGGAAGGAGTTGCCGACCGCGCCGCCGTCCACGCGCAAATCCGTGAGACGCACGCCCGAGTCGCGCTCCATCGCCGACGCCACGTCGCGCGTCTGGTAGCACATGGCCTCCAACGCCGCGCGCGCGAGGTGCGCGCGGGTCGTGCCGCGTGTGAGCCCGACGACGGCGCCGCGCGCGTACGCGTCCCAGTGCGGCGCGCCCAGGCCCGCCAGCGCCGGGACGAAGTAGACGCCCTCGTTCGAGTCGAGCGAGCGCGCCAGCGCCTCGGTCTCGTCCGCGCTCTTGATGATGCCCAGCCCGTCGCGGAGCCACTGCACGGCCGCGCCGGTGACGAAGATGGAGCCTTCGAGCGCGTACTCCGCGGGCTCCGTACCCAACTGCCACGCGACCGTCGTCAAAAGCCCCGCGCGGCTGGCGACGGGCTCGCGCCCCGTGTTCATCAGCAGGAACGAGCCGGTGCCGTAGGTGTTCTTCGCCGCGCCCGGCTCGTAGCAGCCCTGACCGAAGAGCGCGGCCTGCTGGTCGCCTGCGAGCCCCGCCACGGGGACGCGCGCGCCGAAGAAGGCAGACGGGTCTGTGTGACCGTAGACGAAGGACGAGGGCAGGACTTCGGGGAGCGCCGCGCGCGGCACGTCGAAGAGCGCGAGCAGCTCGTCGTCCCACGCGAGCCGCTTGATGTCGAAGAGGAGCGTGCGCGAGGCGTTCGACACGTCTGTGACGTGGGCGCGCCCGCCCGTCAGTTTCCAGACGAGCCACGAGTCGACCGTGCCGAAGGCGACTTCGCCGCCGGCGGCGCGCGCGCGCAAGGCCGGGTCGTTGTCGAGCAGCCAGCGCAGCTTCGTCCCCGAGAAGTAAGGGTCGAGCACGAGCCCCGTCTTCGCGCGGACGAATTCTTCCAGCCCGCGCGCCTTCAGCTCGCCGCACAGGCGGGCGGTGCGCCTGTCCTGCCAGACGACGGCGCGCGCGACCGGAGTGGACGTGGCGCGCTCCCACGCGACGACCGTCTCGCGCTGGTTCGTGATGCCGACGGCGCGCAGGTCGCGCGCCCCGGCGCCGGCCGCTTGCAGCGCGTCGGCCACCGCGCCGAGGCTCACGCGCCAGACCTCTTCCGGGTCGTGCTCGACCCAGCCGGGGCGCGGGTAGTGCTGCGTGAACTCCGAGTAGCCGCGCCCCCGGATGCGGCAGTCGCGGTCGAAGACGAGGGCGGTCGTCCCGGTCGTCCCCTGGTCAATCGAGAGCACAAAGCCGTCCATCCTTCTCCTTTGTCGCACCTTTGTGGGCGGTCGCGCGAGAGTGTAATATACACGCACCTCGGACACGGGCCGCACCAGTGACCTCATCCGGCATGGCGAAAATTCAGTATCGGAGAAGTGAGATTCGGAAGATGAAAGACTACAACGACTTTTTTGACGAGATGATCGACGTCGACGACGAGGCCGAGGTCGAGGGCGAGGAGTTGCTCGACGAGGAGGGAGAGTACGAGGGGGACGAAGACGAGGACGAGGAGGACGACGACCTCGCGGCGGTCGTCCGCACGGCGGTGCTCAGGAAGAACGACCTGCTGGCGCTGCTCTCGCTGAAGGCCACGCCCGAGGGCGGCCAGATTGTGCGCTACGACCCGCGCCAGCGGCTCCCCTCGATGCAGCGCTACGAGACCGAGGAGGAGGCGCTCAGGTGGTTCGCGCGCAGCCTCGCGACCAGCCGCAGGAACGGCTGGGCGGTCGTCTACGACGGCGCGCCGCTCGTCGGCTAGAGGCCGGAGGCCGGAGACCGGAGGCTAGTGAAAGCGACCCGCTTCTCACTAGCCTCTTTTCTATTTTGAGGGACGCACGACCGCGGAGGGACGATGATTCTAATCACAGGCGCGACGGGGACGACGGGCAGGGAGATAGTCGAGGAACTGCGGCGGGCCGGCGCCTCCGGCGTGCGCGCCCTCGTGCGCGACCCGGCGCGCGCCTCCTTCATACGCGAGGCCGGGTTCGAGACGGCCGAGGGCGACTTCGACCGGCCGGAGACTCTGGGCGCGGCGCTCGAAGGCGTCGAGCGCGCCCTGCTGCTCACGCCGCCGTCGCCGCAGACCGTCGAGCATAACCGCGCCTTCATCGACGCCGCGCGGCGCTCGGGCCTCCGGCACGTCGTGAAGATTTCGGCGCTCGGGGCCGACGCGGGCGCGCCCGACGGCTTTAGTCGGTGGCACTGGGAGTCCGAGGAACTGCTCAAGTCGTCGGGGCTCGCGTGGACGATGTTGCAGCCGAACTCCTTCATGCAGAACCTGCTCGGGCAGGCGGGTCAGATAGCCGCCACGGGCCAAATCTTCCAGCCCGTCGGCGACGCGCGCATCGCCTTCATCGACGTGCGCGACATCGCCGCCGTGGCCGCGCGCGCGCTCACCGAAGACGGGCACGAGCGGGAGACCTACGTGCTGTCGGGCCCCGAGCCGCTCACCTTTCACGACGTGGCGGCGAAGCTGTCGGATGCGTCGGGCAGGAAGATAACCTACGCCCCCGTGACGGCGGAGCAGTACCGCGCGGGCGCGCTCGCGGCTGGCTTGCCCGGGTGGCTGGTGGACGCGCTCGAACAGCTCAACGTGATGTTCGCCGCCGGCCACGCCGCCGAGGTGACGGACGTGGTGCGGCGCGTCGGGCGCACAGAGCCGATTACCTTTGACCGGTTCGCGCGCGAGCACGCGCGTGCGTTCGCGGGAGAGTGAGGGAGACGACGATGAAGGCGATTCGGGTTCACGAGTTCGGCGGGCCGGAGGTGTTGCGTCTTGAAGACGTGCCGGAGCCGCGGCCCGGCGCGGGGCAGGTCGTCGTGCGCGTGCGCGCTGTCGGAGTCAACCCCGTGGACACGTACATCAGGAGCGGCGCCCACGCCGTCCGCCCCGCGCTGCCTTACACGCCGGGGCTCGACGCGGCGGGCGAGGTCGCGGCCGTGGGCGAGGGCGTCACGCGGCTCTCGGCGGGGCAGAGGGTCTACACGGCCGGGAGCCTTTCGGGCACCTACGCCGAGCTGGCGCTCTGCGAGGAGTCGCAGTGTCACGCTTTGCCGGAACGCGTCTCATTCAAGGAGGGCGCGGGCGTCAACACGCCCTACGCGACGGCCTACCGCGCGCTGTTCCAGAGGGCGCAGGGACGGCCGGGCGAGACGGTGCTCGTCCACGGCGCGAGCGGCGGCGTGGGGACTGCGGCCGTGCAGTTGGCGCGCGCGGCGGGCCTGCGCGTCGTCGGCACGGCGGGGACGGAGGAGGGGCTGAGGCTCGTCATCGAGCAGGGCGCGCACGAAGCGCTCGACCACGGCGCGCCCGACTACCTCGGGCGTCTCGCGGAGCTGACGGGCGGGCGCGGCGTGGACGTCATCCTTGAGATGCTCGCCAACGTCAACTTAAACCGTGACCTCGAAGTGCTGGCGAAGGGCGGGCGCGTGGTCGTCGTCGGGTCGCGCGGCACGGTCGAGATAAACCCGCGCCTGGCGATGACGCGCGACGCGACGATTCTCGGGATGACGCTCTTCAACATCTCGCCGCGGGATTCCGCGAGCATCCACGCGGCGCTCGGCGCAGGGCTCGAAGCGGGGACGCTCCGGCCGGTCGTCGGCCGCGAGCTGCCGCTCGCGGAAGCGGCGCGCGCGCACGGGGAGGTCTTGAAGCCCGGGGCCCACGGGAAGATAGTTCTGATTCCGTAGGCAGATTGACCACGCGGGCGGGGGGGGCGGCGCCCTCGGCCACCACGTCCATCCCGAGGTTCTGCGCGAGCACGACGATGGTGCGGACGATCTCGGTGTTCTCGTTGTTCTCCGACATCCGCGTCACGAACGAGCGGTCGATCTTGAGCGTGTCGATGGGGAAGCGGTGGAGGTAGGAGAGGCTGGAGTAGCCCGTCCCGAAGTCGTCGATGGCCAGCTTGACGCCCAGGCCCCGGAGCTGGCGCAGCATCTCGGTGGCCGTGTCCACGTTCTCCATGACGACCGACTCGGTGATCTCGAGCTTGACCGACTGCGGCTTGACGCCGGTCTCCTGGAGAATCATGGCGAAGGTGCTGATGAGCTGGCTCTGGCTGAACTGCTTGCTCGACAGGTTGACGGTGATGAAGAGCGGCTGCTGGAGCGGGAAGCCCTTCTGCCAGCCCTGCATCTGCCGGCACGCCTCGCGCATGACCCACTCGCCGAGCGGGACGATCATCCCGGTCTCCTCGGCCACGGGGATGAAGTCCATCGGCGAGATGAAGCCGCGCTCGGGGTGCTGCCACCGCACCAGCGCCTCGAAGCCGCGGAGCTGGTAGTTGTCGAGCGCGACGATGGGCTGGTAGTGGAGGATGAACTCCTCGCGCTCCAGCGCCCGCCGCATGTCGGTCTCCATCTGGAGCAGGTTGATGGCGCGCGCGTGCATCGCCTTGTCGAAAATCTCGTAGCGCGCCTTGCCCATGGACTTGGCGCGGTACATCGCGGTGTCGGCGTCGCGCAGGATGTCCTCGGCGCGCTCGTACCCCGTAGCCGACGGCGCGATGCCCATGCTGACCGTGGTGAAGACCTCGCGCCCGCTCAGGATGAAGGGGATCGACAGCTCCTTCTGGACGCGCTCGGCGACCTGGACCGACTCGGTCTCGTCGGTGATGTCCTCGATGAGCACGGTGAACTCGTCGCCGCCGAGGCGCGCCACGGTGTCGCCGGGGCGGAGGTTATTCTTCAGGCGGTCGGCGATGCCGACGAGGAGCTGGTCGCCGATGGTGTGCCCGAGCGAGTCGTTGATGACCTTGAAGCGGTCGAGGTCGAGGTAGAGCACGGCGAACTTCGTCGTGTTGTTGCGGCGCGAGCGCGCGACGGCGAGCTTGAGGTGATCCATGAAGAGCGCGCGGTTCGGGAGCCCCGTCAGCGCGTCGTGGAAGGCGTCGTGGTGCAACTGCTGCTCGGCCAGCTTGCGGTCGGTGATGTCCTGAATCTGGAAGATGAGGTGGACCGACTTCGAGTACTGGTCGCGCACGAGCGAGACGCTCCAGTGGACCCAGACCTCGTGCCCCGACTTGTGGATGTAGCGCTTCTCCATCTGCGACGCCTGCACCTTGCCCTTGAGCAGCTGGCCGATGTTCGAGAGCGCGGTCGGCAGGTCGTCCGGGTGCGTGACCGAGAGGAAGTCCGTCAGCAGCAGCTCCGGCTCGGTGTAGCCGAGAATGTGGCACAGGCTCCGGTTGACCTGGAGCCAGCGCCCCTCGGTCGAGACCAGCGCCATCCCGATGGCCGCGTAGTCGAAGGCCGAGCGGAAGCGGTCGCCCTCGCTCGCCGACGGGCGGGACTCGGCCTCGGCCGCGGCCGACTCACGCCCCGACCCCCACGCGAACTTTGCGCGCAGCGCCGCGCCGACCAGGCACGCGACCGCCGCGACCGAGATGGAGACCGAGACGCCCGCGAGGCGCACGCCGAACGCGGCGGCGAGCGCGGCGGTGACGGCCGCGGCGTTGCCGACCATCTGCCAGCAGAAGAGGCGCGCGCCGTCGCGCCACGCCGAGAGGTTCATGCGGTACGAGCCGCCGAAGGCCGCGACCGCCGCGTTGACGAACGAGACGACCAGCACCGCCGCGCAGGCGGCGTTGAGCGTGGACGCGGCGGGCCAGCCCGTGCTCAGCTCGGTCAGCGGGCCGGCGGTCACCCTGAGCGTCCAGACGACGAGCGTGGCGGCCGTCGCGGCGACGCCCGCGCGGAAGGCGACGGCCGGCCAGCCGCGCGAACCGGGCAGCGCCGCGCAGAGCGCGATCAGCGCGGCCAGCAGCACGCCGACCTCGCCGTCGAAGAGCAGCATCGAGAGGAAGACGAACCCCTCCGCGAAGGGGAAGTGCCAGCCTTCGGCGGGGCGCGCGTCGAAGCGCGTCGAGACTTGCACGGCGAGCACCGCGAGCAGGAGCACGGGGAAGCCGAGCTGCGCGAACGGCAGGCCGAAGGCGGCCAGGAGCACCGCCGCCGCGCCCACGGCGACCACAGCCTTGATGAACTGCTGCGGGAAACGCTGGCCTTCGTTGATCTCTATGGTCATGTTCTTACGTGGGAAGTCCCGTCTGTTCTTGAGAGGGCGTCGGGGGCGGCGCCGCCGTGTCTCGCCCGGGGGATGGGCGGCCGGCTTCCGCCGTGTGGAGTCAATTCGGGTGCCAGAAGGGGCGACGCGGTTGCGCCGGCAAACGGCGGGCGAAAAGCGGTTTACGCCGGCCGGCGGCGGGCGTCGGGCGCGCGGCCCAGGTCAGTCTGACGGACACGTTTCGGGCAACATGACGGCGTGACTCAGGCTTCGGTCAGTGACGCGGCTCTCTTTCGGTCTGCTTTACGGGGCGTGAGTTTTGGCAAGTCGCTCGCGAACCTTACGAGCGTGTCGCCGGCAAAGGGAGCCGGCGGGCCGGGCGACGGCGGCGGCCGAACACCCGAATTTCATCCTAGCACACGGGTTCGGGGTTTGAGGAGAGAATTTTTCGCCGGGCGCGCGGGCGACGCCCGGCGGGCGCGTCCGCTACTTCAGGCGCGTGCGGAGCTGCACCCCGCCCGCCCCTCCGAAGGCCGGCTTCACCGAGATGACGTACTCGCCGGGCGCGGGAGACTCGGGGCGCCAGCGCACCTCAAAGCTCTTCCTCTCGGCGGGCTCCCAGACGGTATTCTCCGCCGGCACGTAGTCCTGGAAGACTACCTCCGACGAAGGGCCACTGATCTCGACGTCGAACAGGCGTTGGCCGTCGAGCCCCAGGTCACGCCGCGCGTCCAGCGCCCGGTAGCTGTCGTTCTCAAGCACGATGAGGACGGGCACGGTCTGGAGCACCCCGTCGCCCGTCTCGCTCCTGAGCGCGATCTCGGGGGCGGCCGACACGTAGACGCGCATCACGCCGAAGCGCCGGCTGGCGACGCCCTTCGATTGGAAAGCGTCGGGCAGCGGCGTCGCGTCCACGATGACGACGCCCGCCTCGGGCGTGGCCGTTATCTCGCCGTCGTCGCGGCGCTCGGTTATCGCGGGGGCGGGGCGGCGCAGGTAGTAGAAGGTCGCGCCGGCGGCCGTGAGGGCGGCGGCGACCAGCGCGGCGACGACTCGTCGGCTCACGGCTGCACGTTTCTCTCGAAGAGTTTCCTGAGCGGCTGCGGCAGCCCGCCCAGCTCGTCGGCGAGGTTGAGCTGAAAACGTCTGACCACCGCGTCCAGCTCGGCCTGAAGCTCGGCCGGGCTCTCGTCTTCGTCGACCAGCGCGGCCGGCACGCGCTCGATGACGGCGAGCGTGTCCTTCTGCATTTCGAGGACGTGGTTCATGACCCGCTTCAGGCGGCCGAGCTGTCTCACGTCCACGCCCGGCAGCCGCCCCTCAAGGCTCTCGGGCACGTCGAGGTTGACGAACCGGTTGGCGGCGTCGCCCTTGATCAGGTGCTTCGACTTCAGGATCAGCTCTTTCGTTTCGAGCGCGCTGATCGTGTTCTTGTAAGAGGTGTTCCAGAAAGCCTGTTCGAGACAGTGGAGGGGCAGCCTCCCGCGCAGGCGCTGGTAGGACGCGACCGCGTCGTCCAACTGTGCCTTCGCACGGCCGACCGTCGCGGCGCGGTGCTCCTTGTCGGTGCGCAGCGCCTCGGCCTCGGCGGAGAGGGTCTGGACGAGGCTCGAAGTCGCGTCGGCCAGACGCCGCTGCCGGACGACGCCGTCGTAGGCCGCGTCGAGCGCGACGGACGCCGCGCTGATGAGCTGCGTCTTGCCGCTGATCTCCGACAGCTTCGCACGCAACTGCGCTTCGGCGGGCGGCTCGCGCCGTGCGTAAGGCGCGGGGACGGGGTAGGCCGCACTCGCGGTCGGTCCCGCGACGGCATAAACGGGCACGCGCATGGGCGCGGCAAGGGGAACGAGGGACGCGGGCTTCAGTGTGACGGGGGGCACCGCGCCCGGGTGGCCGTAGGTGGGCGGCGGCGGCTCGGGCCGCGCGCGGTAGATGCTCGGCGGCAGCAGGAGCCCGTTGCGTTCGGCGTCGTCCAGCTTCGCGAACAGCGCGTCCCTTTTCGCCTTCGACTCCTCCTCGATCTTCCCGAGCAGTCCCTCGACCTGTGCGAGGCGCGTCTTCTGTGTCGAGAGGCTGCTTTCGACCTCCCTCTCCTGCGCGCGGAGGTGGGCGATGTCACTTTGGATGCCGGCGATCTCCCTGCGGTACTCGCCGCTGGTGTCGCCGTCGCGTCGCATCTGCTCGCGGAGGTCGGCCGCCTGCGATTCGAGCGCGGCCTTCTCCGACCGCAGCCTCGAAAGGATGCGGTCGGCGTAGTTGCGCAGGTTCGTGAGCGCCCAGTCCAGTTCCGACATGTTGGCCGGCTCGACGAACGCGGGGGCGTCGCGGAAGAGCTCGCCCCGGAACCAGCCGCGCAAATTTTTATAGTCGCTCGCCAGACCGGGGAGAGGGTTCGGCGGAGGGGCCGGGATGTGAACGGCGTCTCTCGTGGAGGACGACCCCGACAAATCGCCGCAGTTCGAGACGCAGACGCCTTTGACATCCGGCACGTAGACGTATTGCGCGCACACCTGGGGCGTCGCGAGAAGGACGAACAGCGCCGCGCTCAGCAGTTTTCTGAATGTCATTGACTCTCCCTTTCCGGGCCGGGTGCGAGAAGCCGGGCGCGGGGCGCGAAGAAAATGCGTGAAGGGGTGCGAGGCGGGCGAGGGGTCGGAAAGTTTTCCGGCCGGCCAGACCTTACGCCCAATTCGCGGGACAGTCAACGCCCGCGCGGCGGGGCAGCGCGCCGCTCCCGTGCGTGGAATTGCGTGCGTTCACAGGCCGCCGGCCGTCCGCCAGGCGTAGTAGAGCCCGAAGGCGACGCTGGCGAAGCCGGCGAAGATGCGCACGGGCGTATCGACGCGGCGGAAGCGCCCGGCCGTGAGCGCGAAGGGCAGCCCGATGAGCGCGCTCATCAGAAGCATCCCGCCCACCGAGCCCAGGCCGAAGAGGAGCAGGTAGGCGACCCCGAGCAGGCGCGAGCCGCCGCGCATCACCTCCGCCAGCACGACGAACGTCAGCGCCGCCGAGCCCGCGAGCCCGTGGACGACGCCGACCGCGAAGGGGCGCCATCCCCACAGCCCTCGGTGGCGCGCGTGCGACGGGGCGTGCGGCGCGGCCGTCGGGTGCGCGTCCGCCGGTTCGTGGAAGTGCAGGTGCGTGTGCTTGCGGCCGCCGTCGTGTGCGTGCTCGTGGACGTGGAAGTCTCTGCGGCGGCGGAGGACGAGGTAGAGGATGCGCGTCCCGAGCAGCACGATCATCAGCGCGACCGCGAGTTCGAGCGCGACGCGGACGCCCTCGGGAATAGTCACGCGCAGGATTGGTCGGCCTCGGTCGCGTGCTTCAGCCCCAGCGCGAAGCCGAGCGCGAGGAGGGGGAGGGCGGAATCCATGAGCGCCATCTTATACCGGGGCGTCGGAAGGACGAAGGCGGGGCTGGCCCGCGTGAGACGTGATTCCTTTCAAACTGACGGGCCGGTCGGTCTCAGCCTGACCGGACGCCTGACCGGACGCCCCACGCGGGGACGGCGGGAGCCAAAAAGCCCCGCAAACACGCGCCCCGGCCGCGCACGCCCGGCGGCACAACGTTTGCTAGAGTCGGTGCTTGTCTGGCGGTGCTCTGCCCGGTGCCGCCGCCTACCCGCAGTAGAGTTGTAACCGAAAAGGTGCCGCGCCGCCCGACTTGTCCCGAGCAGAACGCGCCGCGCGGCCGCACAGAAATCCCGCCTCACCCTATCGCCCCGAAAACTCTTATCAGGACGAGAGGGAATCGCGTGGACACCCCCGAGCCGCACCGCTACACCGACGCCTACTTCCGCCTGCTGATCGCCTCGGGCGGCGCTGCGCTCGTGTGGGCGCTGATGCGCCTGCCGGCCTCGCAGGTCGATTTCCACTTCCTGCTGCTGGCCATCATCACGCTCACCATCGGCTCGCGCATCACGGTCAAGATTCCGCGGCTCAGCTCGCACGTCTCCGTCTCGGACACGTTCCTCCAGCTCTGCATCCTGCTCTGCGGCGGCGAGGCGGCCATCCTGCTCGCCGCGCTCGACGGCCTCGGCTCGACGCTCCCGCTCTCGCGCCGCCCGCGGACCTATCTGGTGAACATCGCCGTCACCACCCTCTCGACCTCGGCCACGGTCTGGGTGCTGCGGCTCTGCTTCGGCACGCCGGGCGGCGTCACCGCGGGCGACACGCCGACCTTCGTCACCGGGCTCTGCGTCATGGCCGCCACGCAGTACGCGGCCAACTCGGCGCTGGTCGCCGTCGGGATGGCGCTGAAGACGGGGCAGGGGGCCTGGGAGACTTGGCGCAAGTACTACCTCTGGGCTTCGGTCACGTTCCTGGTCGGCGGGGTCGCCGCGGGGACGGTCTTCAAGCTCATCGGGGCGGTCGGTTTCACCGCGTTCGTCGTGGCGACGCCGTTGATCGGCATCGCTTACCTGACCTACCAGTCCTACCTCAAGAACATCGAGACGGTCGAGCGCCACGTCGCCGCGCTGCAGGAGAGCGAGGAGCGCTTCCGCTCGGCCTTCGACTACGCGGCCATCGGGATGGCGCTGGTCTCGCCTGAAGGGCGCTGGCTCCAGGTCAACCGGAGCCTGTGCGCCATCCTCGGCTACACCGAGCCGGAGCTGCTGGGGATGAGCTACCAGGACATCACGCACCCGGAGGAGCTGGCGTCGGTCGACGCGCACGTCCGACAGATGCTCGACGGCCGCGCGCCGACCTGCCAGACGGAGAAGCGCTACTTCCACAAGGACGGACACGTCGTCTGGATTTACCTGAGCATCTCGCGCGTCGCCGGCGGGCAGGAGGCCGGCGCGCGCCTCATCTTCCAGATTCAGGACATCACCGACCGCAAGCAGGCCGAGCGGCAGCTCCTGCACGACGCCTTCCACGACGCGCTGACGGGGCTCCCGAACCGCGCGCTCTTCATCGACCGCCTCAAGCACGCGCTCGCGCGCCACAAGCGCCTGGGCGCCGCACAGTTCTCCGTCCTCTTCCTCGACCTCGACCGCTTCAAGGTCATCAACGACTCTCTGGGGCACGCCATCGGCGACCAGCTCCTCGTCGGCATCGCGCGCCGCCTGGAGACGTGCCTGCGCCCCGGCGACACGGTCGCGCGCCTCGGCGGCGACGAGTTCACCGTGCTGCTGGAAGACGTCTCGGACACGCGCGAGGTCATCGCCGTGGCGGAGCGCATCGAGACCGAGCTGTCGCTCCCGTTCAACCTCGGCGGGCACGAGGTCTTCACCACCGCCTCCATCGGCATCGCGCCCTCGACCACCGGCTACGAGCGCTCGGACGACATCCTGCGCGACGCCGACACCGCGATGTACCGCGCCAAGTCGCTCGGCAAGTCGCGCCACGAGGTCTTCGACAAGGAGATGCACACGCGCGCGGTCAACCTCCTGCACCTGGAGACGGACCTCCGGCGCGCGCTCGACCGGCGCGAGTTCTCGGTCTACTACCAGCCCATCGTCTCTCTGGAGACGGGCGTGGTGCAGGGCTTCGAGGCGCTCCTGCGCTGGCGCCACCCCGTCCACGGCTTCATCTCGCCGGCCGAGTTCATCCCCGTCGCCGAGGAGACCGGCCTCATCCTCCCCGTCGGCCGCTGGGCGCTCGAAGAGGCTTGCCGGCAGATGTGCGAGTGGCAGGGGCAGTTCCCGCGCGCGGCCGAGATGTACGTCAGCGTCAACCTCTCGGGCCGCCAGTTCGCCAACCCCGAGCTGATAGAGCAGATCAAGGAGGCGCTCCGCTCGACGGGGCTGCGGCCGCAGAGCCTGAAGCTCGAAGTCACCGAGTCGGTCGTGATGGGCGACATCGAGAAGACCATCGAGATGCTGAGGCAGCTCCGCGCGCTCGGCGTCGAGTCGAGCATCGACGACTTCGGCACCGGCTACTCCAGCCTCGCATACCTGCACCACTTCCCCTCGACGACGCTCAAGATCGACCGCTCGTTCATCGGCCGGATGGGCGAGGGCGGCGAGAACACCGAGATCGTCCGCACCATCCTCCTGCTCGCGCGCAACCTCGGGATGAGGGTCGTCGCCGAGGGCGTCGAGACCGAGGCGCAACTGGCGCGGCTCCAGTCGCTCTCGTGCGAGTACGGGCAGGGCTATCTCTTCTCGAAGGCGGTCAACGCGACGGCCGTCGGCCGCCTTCTCTCCGAAGGCTCGCCCCGCTCGCTGCGCGCGGCCGACACGGAAGGGCTCGCCGGCCTGCGCGCTTTGAGGGCGTAGGGGCTCGAAAGAAGAAGGCGGAAGTGAGGACGAGGGGGCACACCCCTCGTCCTCACTTCCGCCTTCTTACTTTCCCTCGGCCGGCGGGCGCGGCGGGGTGTTGCGGCGCGTCTCTTCGGCCTTCGGCGTCCGGGCCGGCGCCGGCTCGGCCTTGCCCATGCGGCAGGCGCCCTCGAAGACGGCGCCCTCTTCGATGACGAGCGCGGGGGTCTGTAGGTTGCCGCGGACGCGCGCCGAGCGCCCCAGCTCGATGCGCTCGGTGGCGACGATGTCGCCGTTGACCGTGCCGTTTATCTTGGCGGAGGCGACCTCGACGTTGGCGTCCACGACGCCGCCCGCGCTCACGATGAGCGCGCCCTTCTCGGAGCGGACGCGACCCGTGAAGTGGCCGTCGATGCGCAGCATCCCCTTGAACTCGGCGTCGCCTGAGACGACCGTGCCGCCGCCGATGAAGCCGCTGACGACGCCGTCGCGCAGGTCGCGCGCGAGCGCCTCGGACTCGGTGACGGCGCGCGGGGTCGAAGGCGTCGCGGGCGCGGCCGGCGGCGCGGTGCGCGCGGGCGGCTCGTAGGTGTGTGACGGCGGCGCGGCGGCGGCGGGCTGCGCGTAGGCGTGCGGCGGAGGCTGCGCGGCGCCCTGCGGCGGCTCGGGCGTCTGCGGCCTGGGTTCGTTGGCTTCGGGTTTAGGGGAACGTCCCATTCTCAACATCGAATAATACCTCCATCCGAAAGGGGTTTCGGTTAGCGCGGCCGGCGGGCGCACTGGGGGCGTAGAGGCCCGCAGGTCGCGGCCCCGCGTCCCGCTCGGCGGTCGATTCTGACGAGTTAAGAGAGCTTCAAACGAGGCAAGAGCACTCGGGAAGAGCGGGTCAATCATACGGCGCGCACGCCGCGTCCGCACGCTCGAAGAGGCGCGCCGCTACGTCGCGGAGCGTTTCGTGGAGAGCTACCGGCGCGAAGGGTTCGGCTTCTGGCTCGTCGAGCCGAAAGGCTCGACGGCACCCGCCGGCATCTGCGGGCTCGTGAAGCGCGACGCGCTGCCCGGCGTGGACGTGGGCTACGCCTTCCTCCCGCCGTTCCGCTCGCGTGGCTACGCCTCCGAGTCGGCCTCGGCCGTGATGCGCTACGCGCGCGAGACGCTCGGCCTGCCACGCCTCTACGCCATCGTGAACCCCGGAAACGCCGTCTCCGTCCGCGTGCTCGAAAAACTCGGGATGAGTTTCGAGCGGACGGTCAGGCTCTCCGGCGGAGAGCCCGAGGTCAAACTCTTCGCGGCCGACCTTTGAGCGCGCGCCGACCCGTATGCTCGAAGTCAGGGTAGTCAGGGGGGCGGAAGTGTTCGACGAAGGGCTCGCCGAACGCATCGTCGCGCTCGACAGGCAGAACATGCGCCACGTCTGGGAGGCGGCCGGCATGGAGTACCCCGAGGAGAGCCGGCGGCGCGGACTGCTCAGCGACCCGACGTTCGTCATCGCCTTCGACGGCCCGGCCGTCGCGGGCTACGTCGAATACCTTCGGAGCTGGAACGACCCGCGCCGCATCTACGTCGGCTCGGTACAGATTGACGGGCGCCACAGGCATACGGGGCTGCTGCTCCTTCTACTCGACGAGTTCAGGTCGGTCGTCTCCCGCGAGGACTTCGACGGGTTCGAGGCGGGCGTGCAGAAGGTCAACACGCCCGCCGTCGAGCTTTACCGCCGGCTCGGCTTCAGACTGGAGCCGAACTCGCGCAACGAGCTCTCATGGACGGCGCGCGCCGGCCGGGAGCTTTTGACCGACTCGCCCGTCGTGCCACTCCTCGACAGGTGGCGCAGGCGACAAACACAACGCCGGAGCGTCTGACACATGCGACTTGAGAAGAAGGCAGCGACTCTGCTCGGCCTGGCCGCCCTCCTGTTTTTATCCGCCGTCCCGGCCGGCGGGCGCGAGAAGTTCGTGACGATGCGGGGCAGGGAGTTCGTCGCGCCGGACGGGCGCGTGCTTTTGCTGAGGGGCATCAACCTCGGCAACTGGCTTCTGCCCGAGGGCTACATGTTCAAGTTCAAGTCGGCCAACTCGCCGCAGCGCATCGGGGTCGTCCTCAACCAGCTCGTCGGCGATACGCAGGCGCGGCGCTTCTGGCGGGCGTACCTCGACCACTACGTCACCGCCGACGACATCCGCTTCATCAAGCGCGCCGGGTTCAACTCGGTGCGCGTCCCCTTCAGCTACCGCCTGTTCGTGACGGAGGGCGAGCCGCGGCGTCTGGAGGGCGTCGGCTACGAGATGCTCGACCGCGTCGTCGGGTGGTGCAGGAAGGAGGGGCTCTACGTCGTCCTCGACATGCACGGCGCGCCCGGCGGGCAGACCGGCGACAACATCGACGACAGCTGGGGCTACCCTTTCCTCTTCGAGAGCCCCGAGAGCCAGCAGTTGACCATCGACATCTGGCGCAAGCTCGCCGCGCGCTACGCGCGGGAGCCGGCCGTCGTCGGCTACGACCTCCTCAACGAGCCCATCGCGCACTACTTCGACGCGGCGCACTTCAACCCCAAGCTCGAACCGCTCTACAAGAGAATCGTCGCCGCCGTCCGCGAGGTGGACAAAAACCACGTCATCTTCCTCGGCGGCGCGCAGTGGAACACCAACTTCAAAGTCTTCGGCCCGCCCTTCGACCCGAAGCTCGCCTACACCTTCCACAAGTACTGGATGGAGGTGAAGCAGGAGGCCGTGCAGGAGTACGTGGACTTCTCCGCGAAGTACGGCGTGCCGCTCTACATGGGCGAGTCGGGCGAGAACACCGACGAGTGGATAGCCTCGTTCAGGACGCTGCTGGAGCGCAACAACGTCGGCTGGTGCTTCTGGCCCTACAAGAAGCTCGACGCCACCTCGTGCGTCGCCTCGATCAACAAGCCCGCCGACTGGGACGCGGTCGCGGCCTTCGCCGACCACCCGCGCACGACCTACGAGGACGTGCGGAAGAACCGCCCGCCGAAGGAGCGGATAGACCGCGCGCTCGCCGACTATCTTGAGGGCATCAAGTTCAAAAACTGTCGGGTCAACGAAGGCTACCTCAAGGCATTGGGGCTGGCGGCCGGGCATTAGCGACGCTCATGCGCGCGATTGAAATAAGTACGACCGAAGTTCACACCTTCGACACATCCCGCCCGTAGGATGATTACGGGACGAGGCGCTCGGTTGCGCCCCGCGTCGGTTTAAAGGACGGGATGATGGAAGGAGTTTGTGATGTCGTCAAAAAATGAGTTGCGCCGTCTGGCGGGCGAGTTGATAAATGTCTATCTGAGTCACCAGAGTTTTAAGGCGCACGATGGGTCGTTCATGGAGCCGCCGTCTGAGGCCGGGGAGGCGAAGCCCGCCCCTATCGCGCGCGACGCGCGGCGTCTGAGGCGTTCGCTGAAGGAGCTGGCGGGGGTGAGGCTGTCGGCGTCGGAGGCTCGCGACGCGTGGCCGCGTGTGCTCGAACACAAGTGGTACCTGGGCGAGCGCCTCGGGCGCGACGTGGGGCACCGCCCGCACGACATGCAAGCCCGCGTCCACATGTCCCCCCCTTAAGGCGCTTCCGCGCCGGCCCGCTCATCCCGAGCAAGAGTCTTCCACGAGCAAGCGGTAAGGCAGTCAGCCCATCCCACTCCGAAAGGGGTTTTGCCGCCATGCAGCCTCAACTCCGTGACATCGTCGATGCCATCCGCCCCGATGGGACGCGCGAGTTCGTCCGCGGCGTCTTTGAAGACCTCGGCCGCCTGCTCGGCTACCTCGACGGCCTGCGACCCCTCATCGCCGACGGCGGCGAGGATGAGGCGCATTTCATCTTCGAGGTGGTGCGCTGCGAGGCGCTCGCCGCCGCCGGCGGCCTCGACTACTTCTGCGCCTGCCTCGACGCGCCCGACGAGCTCTCCGAGGAGCTGGAGCGCACGAGCTTCGCCGTCCGGCACGAGCTGCGCGCGGTCTTCGAGCGGATACTCCCGTCGGCGCGCGAGGCGGCGGACGCCGAAGAGGTCCGCTCGCGCCTCGCCGACGCGCACGACCTCCTGCGCAACTGCTTCGAGCAGTCGACGGTCTCGCTCGCTCGCGCCTTCCGCCCCGGCGTGGACGCGGCCGAGCTGTTCGAGGGCATCCGCGCCAAGCGCGAGAACTCGCTGCGGCTCTACGAAGACCTCGAAGCGCTGCTGCGCAGCGTCCGCTACGCCGAGTGGCACGACGGGGCGGAGCCGCTCGTCAACTTCTCAGAGCGGCTCGAACACTTCCGCGCCGAGAGCATGTGCCACCTCATGCAGAAGGACCGCGAGACCTGCCGCGGGTTCATCGACGGCCTCGCCGCCGTCCGCGACCGGCGCGGCTTCCGCCTCTACCTCCACCGCTTCTCCTGCTACCTCGAAATCCTCCTCAAACACGTCGGCCAGCGCTCCGTCCTCTCCGACCTCACCCTCAGAGCCGCCGCCTGAGCGACGCAATGCCCTCATCGGCCCGGGAAAGCGAAGGGGCGGCCCGAAAAGCCGCCCCTCGTTTACGCGGGGTTATCTTCCTCGACCCGTCCGGCGTCAGGTCTGCGCGGGGGCCGCTTCCGGCGACCCGCTCGACTTGTGGCGGCCCCTGCGCGTCGGCTTCTCGACGTGCGAGGCGCTCTCCCAGGCGGCGAGCGCCGGCGGGTCGTCGGGCCGCGTGTTGCGGACGAGCGCGTCAAGCTCGCGCGCGATGCGCAGGCCGCGTTCGATCAAACCGTCGATGGCGGCGGTGGCGGCGACCTGTTTGCCCCTGTGTTGTACCTTCTGGTTGATGGCCGAGTCGAAAGCGCCCGCCGTCTCGTCGAGCTCCTGTATGAAGTCGGCGCCGAGCCCGCGTTTGGTGAACTCGGCCTTGAGCGGCCGGGCGTCGGACGCGAAGGTGCGCGCGAGCGTGAGCAGCGCCTGGTCGCCGACCCCGCGCGGCATGCGGAACTTGTCTTCGAGGCCGGGGGTGTTGTAGGCCAGAACACGCGCGGTGCGGCTGACCGACTCCATCCGCCGCAGCAGTTCGTCGCGCGCCGCAGACTTGCTGGCGGAGCTTTCGCGCACGCTGCTGCGCCCCTTCGACTGCTCCAGCGAGTGCGCCCGCAGATTCTCGACGACCTCGCCCAACTGCTCGAAAAGCCCCGCCCCGTAAGAGCCGGCGGGGAAAGTCGCGGCGTACTGCACGCCGAACTCGCGCACGCGGATAAACATCTCCTGCCGTTTTGTGTCGAGGGTGTCCATGAGGAACTCCTTTTGTGGGTAGGCGCGAGGGAATGAGGATGAGAGGCCGGAGGGCCCGAATCTCCCTCCCGCCCCGAGGCGGCGACCCCTAACCCCTGCTCGGCGAGGCCGCAATTATATTCAACTCACGCCGGGCGGCAAGAAATTTCTTCGCCCGTCTGAGACTCGCCACCGCGGCGGCTCGATTTCACCCCGTAGAAGTTTGATTTTACGTTGCAGTAGTTCAAAAACAGCTCGCAACAGTTCGGCCTTACCCGTCAGTACTTCAATCTCACCGCGCGCAAGTTCGAGCACGCATCGTAGCCCTGCGATGTAAAGACCGGGCAGCACGAAAACACCCGGCAGAGGTGAGATTCCGACCGGGACCGGCTTGACCCGACTCTGAAGTTGGCGGGTTTCAGATGTCCTCAGTGAAATATATGTGTGGATTCCACATTACGGCCGAATTTCACTTATTCGCCACAACGCTTTTTAATGACCACAGGCAAGACATCTCGATCTATACCGCCCGGTAACTCTACGTTTGAGTTATTTCGTGGAATCCATGCTGCCCCCGCAGGGTCTGATTTCCATTACAGAATCTCCCTGAAGGGTTACATCGTCAGGCGCTTTATACGCATAAAACGCGACGCACTCAAGCGTCCACCCATGACGCGGTTCGGGATTAAGCGAGTAATAGTACCGCATGCCTTTCTCACTCTCTAGCGTCGCAGAGAACCTGTACACCGGAACCGACCCGCCCAAAGATTTCGCGTATGCGTAAAATGCAACACCCTCAGATATCCAACCCGGGTTTGGATCATTGGGGTTAGTTGAGTAGTAATACCGCGCATAGACGGGTTCACGCTGTGGTGCATAATACTGATAAACCGGAACTGCTTCGAACATCTGCTTCGCGTACGCATAAAACGCCACGTGGTCATCTGTCCATTGCGGGTCGGGCTGCTCTGAACGAATCCCGTAATAGTAAACTTTTGGTAACCCGGCGCTATACTCGCGAATTTGAGATGCGGCCAGCCGCCGCAAAACGTTGTGGGTGATTTGCGAAACCTGTGGTGAGGGTTGCGGAACCGGGTTTGGGGGGTCCAAGCGGGGGACAAGTCCCAGCGCCCAGCCTGTAGTTGACGCTGTGAATACAGTCCCGTCGGCCGTATAAATACCCATCGTCGCGTACCCCGGCGTAGTCACATACCCCGGCTCATCATCCCAATGCATTAAATCAGCATCGGCAAGTGTGATGAAGTTATGCGGTGTTCCCTTGTGTCTCCGTACCAGAGCACACGTCTCATATCCTAGAATTCCGTGAGTGCCGCCAAAGCCCTGACCATCAATCAGATCAGTGCCTGTAAAAACCCAATGGCTACTCTTACGCACGATGTAATTATCCGTCCTCTGCTCGGGTTTTGAGCCATACCAGCCCGCGCCGTGGTGGTGCCCGGTGCCGTTATCCCAGCCCACCCCAACCAGACTGTTTTCAGGATTGCCACATTCATTGCCCCACGTCCACCTTCCCTCCATTTGGCGCTCGTTATTTTTAAACTCAACTTTGTAATAGCAGACGTTACCGCTGAAGAACGCCACATTTCCGCCAGTCTCTATAAAAAATTCCACATTACTCCGCATCTTCTCCGACCAGTACTCGTCATGACCTACGCTGAGCAGCAATTGATAGTTTGACAGCAAGTCAGCGTTCTGATGAATATCGACGTTGGTGCAATACTCAACCTCGATCCCATTGGTATCCAACCACTCTATAAAGTTTGATTCCCACGCCTGAAATGTATTCCCGGTCTCCGGCTTCCCGTTATCCAGCGTCTCCTCCGGGCGGTCAAACGAGACTATTAAAGGGTACGGCGGGTCGTAGTAGGAGCCGCGGTTGTCCCAATTGTTGTAAGCCTGAAATGTATTTACTGTTGACTGAAACAGTATTTTGGATTTTTCACCCGGCACGGCAGGTTTAACAATAAAGAGTACGTCCGTTTTCGCTTCCGGGGTCAATTCCAAAGTAGTCAGGCGTGCGACATAGACTCCTGTTCGCCAGCTTTGAGGAATTTTTAACTGGTAGGCCGAAGGCCAACCGCAGCCGACTGAAGACACATTAGAAGGAATCGGATAGTTTTTAGCGCGTGCCTCCACACTATAACCTTCCATCTTTTCTTCAATTTGACCCTTGCGATAAAAATCAATCTTAAAAGGGGTAAGGTTTACGGATTCGATGCGGACACAAAATTGAATATCGCCGGAGGGGGAAACAGAGGTGACGGAAGCATAACCTTCTATCGGCTTCATGGGTTGACTCATGGGTTGATTCTCCTATCTCATATTCCGTGAGGTTAATAGATATGTGACTCTTACAAATAGGGAAGCGGCGAATTGAACATCGGCAAGATATTCCCGCCGGAGCGAGTTGTCAATGCGGGTAGCAATCCAGCTCTTCAACGGATTCGTACTGCTGTCATCATCCGTCTTATCCGCTAGAACTTCATGCCTGATTGTGACACATAAATGCTTCCTTACGTTGTGTTGTAATTCCACAGAAAGGTTCTTCTGTGGAATAGGCAATCACCGGCGATTTCACCTTTTCTATCCGTTATACAGTTCACCGCTGCTGACTTGTTTGCATGTGAATAACCGGCCAGATGAAATTGGTAGAAGATTCTCGCGAAGTTGGCGGAGGATTTTCTGTTTGAAAGGCAGGTCGAGGCGCTGAAGAACTCAGGGACGCGCAGCGAGTCAAGTGAGGGGAAGGGCGGGGCGTTTGGGAGAGACGCGAGACCCCGTTCAGCTCGACTTAAGCAAAATTGTGATGCACCCGGTAGGATTCGAACCTACAACCCAACGGTTAAAAGCCGTTTGCGCTACCATTGCGCCACGGGTGCACATGCCCTGTCTGTGTGGGTGATTATAGTTAGCGGCAATTGATTATTCAAACTCATTCGTCCGGGGCGTCGGGCGGGTGTGCGAGGTGGTGCCGCATGAGGCGGCGGAGGGTGGCGGCGTCCTCGTCCGTGAAGTCGGAGAATTCGACGCCGAAGCCCGTGTCGCGGAGGTAGTAGAGCACCTCGCCCCGCACCTCCCACCACTCGCGCTCGGGGAGCGGGACGCGGACGTAAATCGTCTTGCCGAAGAGCGGCTGGACGGCGCCGGTCTCCAACATACACCCGCCGCGACTCAGAGAGGTGATCTTGCCGTGGTGCTCGTACCTGGGCGTCAGCCCCCACTCGACGGGGAGCGAGGCCGGCACGCGTGTGACCTTTCTACGCCCTCTGTTCACGTCAGAAAATTCGGCCGCGCGGCGTGACGCCCGGCCCGCCTTCAGGGTTCGAGCCAGCCGGCGAGCGCGGAGTCGCGGACGAGTATGGTCTGGGTGCGCTCGGGACCCGTGGAGACGAGGCCGACGGGCACGCCTATCCGCTCGGAGATGAAATCGACGTAGTCGCGCGCCGCTTTGGGCAGATCGTCCAGCTCGGTCATCCCCTCGGTCGAGGTGCGCCAGCCGGGCAGCGTCTCGTAGACGGGCTCGACCTCGCGCAGCTCCTGCGAGACGGCAGGGAAGGACTCGCAATCCTCGCCCCCGCGGCGGTAGCCGACGCAGACCTTGATCTCGTCGAGCGCGTCGAGGATGTCGAGCTTGGTCAGCGCGACCGTGTCGAAGCCGTTGATCTCGGCGGCGTAGCGCGTGGCGAAGGCGTCGAACCAGCCGCAGCGGCGCGGGCGGCCCGTCGAGACGCCGTACTCGTGGCCGCGCTCGCGTATGAGCTGGCCTATCTCGTCCTCGCCCCCCAGCATCTCGGTCGGGAAGGGGCCTTCGCCGACGCGCGTCGAGTAGGTGCGGACGATGCCGAGCACGCCGCTTATCTTCTGCGGCGGCAGCCCCAGCCCCGAGCTGACGCCGCCCGAGGTCGTGCTCGAAGAGGTGACGAACGGGTAGGTGCCGTGGTCGACGTCGAGGAGCGTGGCCTGCGCGCCCTCGACCAGGACGCTCCGCCCCTCGCGGACGGCGCGGTTGATGAAGTGGGTGGTGTCGGTGACGAACGCCCGCATGCGCTCGGCGAGCGGGGCGATCTCGGCGAAGACCTCGGCGGGCTTCAGCTCGGTGCCGCGGTACTGGCGGATGATGATGTTGGCGTCCTCGATGTTGCGCTCGATGCGCGAGCGCAGCACCTCGGGGTTCATCGCGTCGGCGACGCGGATGCCGCGCCGGCCGGCCTTGTCCTCGTAGGCGGGGCCGATGCCGCGCAACGTCGTGCCGACCTTCTCGTTCCCCAGACGCTCCTCGCTGGTGTGGTCGAGCGCGCGGTGGTAGGGGAGTATCAGGTGCGCGCGCGAGCTGACCTTGACGCGCTCGGGCGTGACGGAAAGCCCCTGCGCGGCGAGGCGGTCGGCCTCGGCGAAGAAGGCGATGGGGTCGATGACCATCCCGTTGCCGAGCACGCAGGTCTTGCCCGGGTGGATGATCCCCGACGGGATGAGGTGCAGGGCGTAGGACTTGTCGCCGACCTTCACCGAGTGCCCGGCGTTGTGGCCGCCCTGGTAGCGCGCGACCACGTCGAAGCGCTCGGCCAGCAGGTCGACGATCTTCCCCTTGCCCTCGTCGCCCCACTGCGCGCCGATGACAACGATGACTTTGGACATACTCAAGTAGACAGTAGTCAGTAGACGGTAGTCAGTAGAAAAACCGTCGTCAGCGGACGTTCCGAGTTTCGGCGTCAACGACTGCGGCGCGGAGCGCTACTGTCTACTGACTACCGTCTACTGACTACTGGTTTTCAACTAGCGCGTTCCAGCTTGATCGGCTTCTCGATGAAGTAGAAGCTGCAAGTGCCGCGCACCTCGTTGAGGTCGCGGCGGTCGAGGGGGAAGAGGCGGCACTGCGTGGGGCGGTCTTCGTAGATGCCGCAGGTCGTCGTGCCGTCGCCGTGCTTCTTGAGGAAGGGGCACTTGAAGAGTATCTCGCAGCACTCGCCGCAGCGGTTGCAGTCGCCGCGCCGCAGGCTGAGGGCCTCGACGACCTCCTCCTTCTTGAAGCGGATGCGGACGAAACGGCGGAGCTTGCCGTGCGCCTGCCGCGCGCGGAACTTGGCGTCCTCGACCGCCTGGTTGCGCCGCGCGGCGAGCCGCTCCTCGAAGGAGCGGCGCCGGAGTGCCGCGCGGCTGGCTGCTGTGCCTGGTCTCATCACTCGCGGCCGGGTCGGGGGCCGGGCGCGCGCCGGGACGCGCGCGCCACCCTCAGGCGCCGAAACACGCGGGCGGCGCGGGCGAGAGGCCCCCGCAAGGGCCGTCGCCGTCGCCGCGTCGCCGCCCGGGGTTCAGGCGCTGGCCGCGCCGCTGGAGACGTGCTTTTCGATCATGCGCGAGATGGCCTCCTTCGAGGTCGCGCCGACCACCCGCTCCGCCTCCGTGCCGTTCTTGAAGAGGATGAGCGTCGGGATGCCCTTGATGCCGTAGCGCTGCGAGACGGCCGGGTTGTCGTCCACGTTGAGCTTGACGACCGACGCGGAGCCCTCGAAGTTCTGCGCGACGGCCTCGACCGTCGGCGCCAGCATCCGGCAGGGCGCGCACCACGGCGCCCAGAAGTCCACGAGCACGGGCTTGTCCGACTTGAGCACGTCCGACTCGAAGTTGCTGTCGCTGACGTCCTTGACGTAATCACTCATGAGTTCAAATCTCCTTCGAATACTTTACTACTGCTGCCGACAAAATTCCGCGGCCTACAAATCGAACAGCGCGTGGTAGACCCTCACGTACTTGCGCGCCGCCGCGCCCCACGAGTTATCCACGGCCATCCCGTTGCGCTGAATCCGGCGCCAGACCTCGGGGCGCGTGTACCAGTGGAGCGCCTCGCGCACCTCGCCCAGGAGCGCCCGCGCGTCGTAGGGGCCGAACTTGAAGCCCGTGCCCTCGCCCGTCTCCGGGTCGAACTGCTCGACCGTGTCGTCCAGGCCCCCCGTGGCGCGCACCACCGGCACCGTGCCGTAGCGCATCGAGTACATCTGGTTCAGCCCGCACGGCTCGAAGAGCGACGGCATCAGGAAGATGTCCGCGCCGGCCTCGATCTGGTGCGCCAGCGGCTCGCTGAAGCCCCGGTAGATGGCGACGCGGTGCGGGGCGCTGTCCTTGAGCCGCTGGAAGAAGCCCTCGTACTCGCTCTCGCCCGAGCCGAGCGAGACGAACGCGGCGCCCGCCTCGAGCACCTGCCACGCGACCTGCCTGACGAGGTCGAAACCCTTCTGCGCGACGAGGCGCGAGATCGAGGCGATGACCGGGCGTCCGGGCTCCTCGGGCAGCCCGAACCGCCGCAGGAGTTCGAGCTTGCAGGCGCGCTTGCCCGAGAGGTCGTCCGCGGTGTAGTGCGCGGGCAGGTGCGGGTCGGTGGCGGGGTCCCACGCGTCGTAGTCGACGCCGTTGGTGATGCCGACCAGGCGGTCGCGCCGCTGCCGCATCAGCCAGTCGAGCCCGTGCCCCTGCTCGGGGCCTTGAATCTCGAAGGAGTAGCGCGGGCTGACGGTCGAGACGGCGTCCGAGGTCATCAGCCCCGCCTTGAGCGAGGAGGCCGCGCCGTTCGACAGGAAGACGTTCGACTCCTCGCCGCCCTTGAAGCCCAGCCGGTACAGGTCGCCCGGGTCGAAGAGCCCCTGGTAGGCGAGGTTGTGGATCGACATCAGCGTCCGCGTGTTCGCGAGGAACCCGCCCCACGGCCTCCCGGCCCGGACCCATGCGGCGGCGAAGCCCGACGGCCAGTCGTTGCCGTGAATCACGTCGGGCGCCTGCCCCAGCCGGCCGAGGAGCGCGAGCGCCGCGCGGCCGAAGAAGGCGAAACGGTAGTGGTCGTCCGGGAAGCCGTAGACCTTCCCGCGCGCGAAGTACTCGGGCGCGTCGATGAGAAAGGCCGGCGCGCCGGCGGCGTAGCTCAGGTAGACGGAGACCGTGCGGCGGCCGCCGAGCCAGTCCACTTCGAGGTTGTCAAAGACCCTTTCGCGCAGCAGCGCGCGGTCGGTCGTGTCGTAGAGCGGGTGGATGAGCGTGGCGTCCACGCCCTCCGCGACGAGCGCCTTCGGGAGCGCCCCGGCCACGTCGCCGAGGCCGCCGGTCTTGGCGAAGGGCACCGCCTCGGACGAAAGAAACGCGACGCGCACTTATCCCCTTAACCACACCGCGCCCCCACGGGAGGCGCGAGTCCTGTCGCCGAACTTAACTGCTAAGTCAGGGGATAATATCGCGAAGCCGCGTCGGGTTTGTCAAGAAAGGGGAAAAGCCGTAAACCGTGAGCCGTAAACCGTGACGAGAAGAACTTGTCTTCTCTCGTCACGGTTTACGGCTCACGGTTTACGCGTCTTAGCTCTGCATCGAGGCGAGGAACTCGGCGTTGTTCTTGGTCTTGCCGAGGCGCTCGAGGACGACCTTCATCTGCTCGACGGGCGAGAGGGGGTTGAGGACGCGGCGCATGACCCAGATGCGGTTGAGGTCCTCCTTCGAGAGGAGCAGCTCTTCCTTGCGCGTGCCCGAACGCTGGAGGTCGATGGACGGGAAGAGGCGCTTGTCGGAGAGCCGGCGGTCGAGGTGGATTTCCGAGTTGCCGGTGCCCTTGAACTCCTCGAAGATGACGTCGTCCATGCGCGAGCCCGTGTCGATGAGCGCGGTCGCGATGATGGTGAGCGAGCCGCCCTCCTCGATGTTGCGCGCCGCGCCGAAGAAGCGCTTGGGGCGCTGCAAGGCGTTGGCGTCGATACCGCCCGAGAGAATCTTGCCCGAGGGCGGGACGACCGCGTTGTGCGCGCGCGCGAGGCGGGTCAGGCTGTCGAGCAGGATGACCACGTCGCGCTTGTGCTCGACGAGGCGCTTGGCCTTCTCGATGACCATGTCGGCGACCTGCACGTGGCGGGTCGGCGGCTCGTCGAAGGTCGAGGAGATGACCTCGCCCTGCACCGAGCGCTGCATGTCGGTGACCTCCTCGGGGCGCTCGTCGATGAGCAGGACGATGAGCGTGACCTCGGGGTGGTTGTTCGAGATCGAGTTGGCGATGGCCTGGAGCATCATCGTCTTGCCGGTGCGGGGCGGGGCGACGATGAGGCCGCGCTGACCCTTGCCGAGCGGCGTGACGAGGTCGATGACGCGGCCGACGATGTTCTCGCCGGCGGTCTCCATCCGGAGCTGCTCCTCCGGGTAGAGCGGCGTCAGGTTGTCGAAGAAGACCTTGTCGCGCGTCTCGCCGGGCGCCTCGAAGTTGATGGCCTCGACCTTGATGAGCGCGAAGTAGCGCTCGCCCTCCTTGGGCGGGCGAATCTGCCCCGAGACGGTGTCGCCGGTGCGCAGGTCGAACTTGCGTATCTGCGACGGCGAGACGTAGATGTCGTCGGGGCCGGGCAGGTAGTTGTACTCGGGCGCGCGCAGGAAGCCGAAGCCGTCGGGCAGCGTCTCGAGGACGCCCTCGGAGAAGATGAGGCCGCTCTTCTCGGTCTGCGCGGCGAGGACTTTGAAGATCAGCTCCTGCTTGCGCATCCCGGTCGCGCCGGGCACGTCTAAATCTTTGGCGATCTGCGTCAGCTTGGAGATGGACATCTCCTTGAGCGTGGCGAGGTTGAAGGTGTCGCCCTCGCCGCCGCGGAAGATTCCGTCCTCCGCCGTCTCGTCGACGTCGGGAATCTCCACGTCGGGCATCGGCTCGACGGCCGCCGCCGCGGACTTGCCCGCGTCCCTATCCGCCGCGCCGTTGGCGCTCGGCCTGCTGCTGGTGCGTGTGCGTGTTGTGCGTTCTCGTGACATCTCAGTTTTTTCTCTTCGTCGCGCGCCCCGTGCGGGCGGCGCGCCCTCTAATCCGTTCGCGGCCGCTCGCTGCGCTCTTAACTAAGGCGGAGCCGGCACGCCCGCGGTGCCTACAGAATCTGGTGGAAATTATTGCCGATTATGTGTCGGGAATGATGCCTTATCGGTGCTCCCCCACACGGGGGGCGCGCTTGAGGGGCGCTCGGGGCAAGGCAGGTGCGGCCTACCCTTGGCGGTCGGCCCGCTCGCCGGCGAACTCGCATGGCGCGCCTGCGGTACGCCTCCGCCCTCTCGTCCTTCGTGTGCGGGATTGACGTGCCCCTTTTGGATGCCCGGCCGCCCCGCGCGGTTGCGCAAAAACCCTTCCGTTGATTTCAAAGCTCAAGAGGGGGATTGTTGTGAGGCGGTCACGGCCTCTTCGACGGCTCGCCAGACGCGTTCGCGCCCGAGCCCCGTGGTCGCGGAGTAGGCAACCAACTCTCCGCCTGCGCCACTCCCCACCGCGTCCAGCACTTTGCGGGCGCGTGCGAGGTTTTTGTGTGACTCGTTTTGCGAGAGCTTATCGGATTTGGTGGCGACCGTTAGGAAGGGCTTGCCGTTGGCGAGTAGCCATTCGCGGAGCTGCAAATCCAATGTCGTGGGTTCGTGGCGCGAGTCTACAATGTGAATTGATAGCACAAGCGAGTCGCGCTTTGCAAGGTAATCGGCGACGAGCTTGCCCCACGACGCGCGTACGTCGCGCGGGACGCGCGCGAAACCGTACCCGGGCAGGTCGACGAAGTAGAAGCGCTCGTTCAGGAGGAAGAAGTTGATGGCCTGCGTCCGCCCGGGCGTCGAGGAGGTGCGCGCCAGACCCTTCACCCTCAGCAGCGAGTTGATCATCGAGGACTTGCCCACGTTCGAGCGCCCCATGAAGGCCACCTCCGGCCTCCCGTCGCGCAGCCACTGCGACTCCTCGAACGCGCTCTTGACGAACATCGTGCTCGTTATCTTCATAAGTCCGGAGTCCGGAGTCCGGAGTCTGGAGTCAAGGCAAGACGGCTCGCGTGCTCTGCCTTGACTCCAGACTCCGGACTTTCTCAGGCGTTCGCCGCGTCGGCCTCCGTGCGCTCCTCGTTGGCGGCGGCGCGCGCCTGCGCTATCGCCTTCGACATCGCGCGCGCGCGGGCGACCCGCTCCTCGGCCTGCGGCGTGGCCATGACCGCCTGCTCGAGGTGCCTGAAGGCCGCGGGGTTGCCGTTGTTGGCGCGTATCTGTTCGAGGAAGGGCTGAATCTTGGCGAAGACGAAGACGTGCTCGGCGTTCGCGTCGTTGAACATCTCGGCGTCGACGGCGCCGTGGTTGACGAAGGAGCAGGCCATGTCCCAGTAGGTCGTGACCATCCTGACGTAGGCGCTGTGCTCGCCCATGACGGCGCGCTGGATGTCCTCGAAGCTCTCGGGGTTGAAGGAGAAGAACCAGTCGCGCGCCTCGCGCATCACGGCCTCGCGGCGCAGTTCGTAGAGCCTGAGTATGAGTTCGGCGCTCCGGGCTTTGTCTGTCATCGCGTGTTTTGTCTCCTCTGGAAGATGTCGGACAAACGGGCGAAAGCTTCTGGCGAGTCCGGGCGAGCAGGGCGGCCGCGACACGTTGGGGCGGGCGGTACTTTGGCCGACTGAGCGCTGCCTTGCTGAACCGTTACGCCGGGAAGGCGAAACTTTACAGGCGGCC
>JAIVJI010000036.1 GCA_020200135.1 Acidobacteriota bacterium
GGCTGGGACAACGACGAGAACCGCTTCCTGCGGCGCGAGCTTTCAGACCCGCGCCCGTTCAAGAGCGTGCTCGCGATGGGCGCCGACTGGCTCAACCAGCACGTCTCGCTGCTCGCGCGCGACGAGACGTGGGCGCTGCTCTCGTTCTACAGCTACCGCGGGGCGGGCGGCGTGGGGCCGGGGCTTTTTCACGACGAGCTGGTGCTGTTGAGGACGGACGGGTCGGGTCGCTTCAGGCGACTCCTTCAACACCGCTCGAAGGCGCAGGAGTACTGGGAGACGCCGCGCGCGAACCTCAGTTACGACGGCCGCTTCGTCGCCTTCTCCTCGAACTGGGGCGGCTCGAAGCGCACAGACCTCTTCGTCGCACGCCTCGACCCGCCGCTCGGCCAGGACGCTCCCCAGCCCGCGCCGGCGCCCGCGCGACAGAGGCCGCGCCGGGCCGGCTCAAACTGAACCCCTCTTAACTTTAGACTTTTACCGTGGCTTGCCGAGGCGCGAGCGTCTGCGCCGGTGTCCGGCGGCGAGGCCGGCGAGGCCGGAGCCGAGGAGGACGAGCGTCACGGGCTCGGGCGTGGGCGTCGTCTGCGGCTGGAACTCGTAGCGGATGAGGCTGAGGTAGTACCTGCCGAGGTACGGCGCGAACTGAAGCGTCACGATGCCCGAGCCGTAGACGTCGCCGACGACGAACGGGGGTAGGTCTACGGGGTTGACGACGATGTACGGGTCGAACGTGATGTTGCCGGTCATCGTGAAGTGCCCCGTGAGCGTGAGGACGCCGTCGTCGAAGTTCGGCGTGGTGAAGGTGTCGGTGGTGAAGTTGAGCAGCCCTCCGGCCCACCCGAGGTGGGACTCGCCGTTGAACTGTATGAACTGGGTGGGGATGCGGGCGAAGACGTTGGCGGGGTGGTAGATGTGGAAGGTCTGGCCCGGCGTGCACGGGGAGCAGCCCATCACTCTCTGGCTCGAGCCGTCCGGCTCGCTGCCGGCGATGCGGAAGCCCTCGCCGCGCAGGTCATAGCCCCACGAGCGATATTCCCGCCCGGCCGGCGTGGGGTTGCTCACGACGAAGACGCCGCTCGTGATCTGGATGGGGTCGGCGCGCGCCTCGGTCGCGGGGAAGAGCAGCGCGCAGCCGAGCAGCAGGATGGCGGGCGAGATTCTTGTCAGTGAGCGCACGGAAGTACTCCCTTGCAGGACGAAGTCTGCCTTATTAAGTTCGGCTAATGCGCGAGCGGCGTCGGCGTCGCACGACGATTCCGGCGAGGCCCGAGCCGAGCAGGATGAGCGTCGCCGGCTCGGGCGTCGGCGCGGCCGGCTGGAAGTCGTACCTGATGTTGCGGATGAAGTACGTGCCGGAGAACGAGATGAGGTTTATCGTCACGATACCCGAGCCGACCACGTCGGCGACGAAGAACTGGTTCTGCAAGGGCGAGCCGAAGGCGTGCGGCTGGAACAGGACGCTGCCGGTCATCGTGAAGTGCCCGGTGAGCGTCAGCGTCCCCCCGTCGGCCGGCGGCAGGACGAAGGTCTCCGTGCTGAATTGGAGCGGCCCGTCGGCCCACCCGATGAAGGTCCGGCCGTTGGACCGCAAGACCGAGTTGGGTATCCAACTGTGGAGGCCGGCCGTGTGGCCGACCTGGAACGAACCGGGCGCGCAGGGCAAGGAGGTGCAGTTCATCCCCACGCGCTGACCGGGGCCGTCCGACTCGCTGCCCGTCAGCCGCAGATTACCCCCGCCGAAGTCGAAGCTGAAGGTGCGGAAGCTCGACCCTATGGAAGGGGCGCCGGTGTAGAAGTAACCGTTCGTGATGACGACCGGGTCGGCGTGCGCTTCGGCCGGCGCGAAGAGCAGCGCGCAGGCGAGCAGCACGAGGGCGGGGAATATTCTGGTCAGTGAGCGCATGGGGCAAAACTCTCTTTCAGGGAAACGGCGGCAGGGTCGAACTTTGTCCGCGACCTCTCGGGGCGTGTCGTGTGTCGCTTCCGGTTCAGACGGGGAGTTTAACGCCGCCGGTTGCGTCCATGTCAAGCAAAATATCCTCACGACTCCGGCGAGCGCGGCTAATAAGAATAAACGTTGAACGGCGTGAAGTTTCCGCGCCCGCCCCGCTCAGCCGCGCGCCGAGGCGAGCGCGCGCCACGCGCGGCCGAGCAGCGCGCCGGCCGGCGTGCGGCAGACGAGCGAGGGCGCGTAGTAAGGGAGCCGCCACGCCCCTGGGACGCGGAAGCGACGCGCGAGCGCGCCGGCCTCGCGCCAGCGGCCCCAGTAGCCGAGCACGCACGCCGTCTTGAGCGCGCGCGCCGCCAGCACGCGCGCGAGCAGCGGGCGCAGCTCCGGCGGGCAGGCCGCCTCTATCTCTTCGGGGTGTTCGAGGAAGGGCTCGACCGGTCGCGCGCCGGGGAGGTTCTTGCTCAGTCCCGAAGCGTCCTGGTGGAAGCGCGCCAGCGGCTCAAGCCGGAACGCGACCCGCTCGTTCAAAAGCACCTTCAGCCAGAGGTGCGCGTCCTCCGCGTACAGGCAGCGCCCGCGCTCGTAAAACCCGCCCCACCGCCGCACCGCGTCGGCGCGCGCCAGCGTCGTACACGGCGACATGTAGGCGAGCATTCGGACGACCGCCTCGGGCGCCGTGTCGGGCGCGACGCGGCTCACGCCCTCGCGCAATCCCCGCGCGCGCCACATCCCCTCCTTCGACTCGCCCGGCGGGTGTACGAAGTAGCCGAACGTCACCGACGCCACGCCCGGCCCGCCGTCGTCGAGCGCGCGCACGCCCTCTGCGAGAAACGCGGGCAGCCACTCGTCGTCCGCGTCGAGGAAGGCGAGCAGCTCGCCCCGCGCCTCCGCGACGCCGCGGTTGCGCGCCGCGCCCGGCCCCGCGTTCGCCTGTGTGACGAGGCGGACGCGCGCGTCCCCGCTCGCCTCGACTTCGCGCGCGCCGCCGTCGGTCGAGCCGTCGTCGACGACGATGACCTCGAAGTCTTCAAACGTCTGCGCGGAGACCGAGCGGAGCGCGCGCCCGACGTGGGGCGCCTTGTTGTAGAGCGGGATGACGACCGAGACGCGCACTGTCATTCGTTGGGGGGCCGGCCGCCGGCCTTTTCGGGGACGAGCCCACTGTAGAATTCGACGAGAGAGCGCGCACGCGCCTCGGGCGAGAAGTCCGAGGCGACGCGAGCCGAGGCGTTCGCCGCGAGCGTGCGCGCGAGCGCGTCGTCCGACAGCACGCGCGAGAGCGCGGCGGCGAAGGCTCGCGGGTCGCGCGCGGGGACGAGCAGCGCCGTCTCGCCGTCCGCGGCGACCTCGGGCACGCCGCCGACGGCCGTCGCGACGACGGGCAGCCCGGCCGCCATCGCTTCGAGCAGCGCGAGCGGCGAGCCCTCGCTGTGCGACGGCAGCGCAGACACGTCGGCGGCCGCGTAGAAAGGCCGCACGTCGTCCGCGTGCCCGGCGAAGACGACTCGCTCCTTCAGCCCGAGCGACGCGGCCTCCGCCTCCAGCCCGGCGCGCTCCGGGCCGTCGCCGACGACGACCGCTTTGAACTTCAGCGCGGGGTCTATCTCCGCGAGGTGGCTCAGCGCGCGCAAGAGGTCTGCGTGACCCTTCTCGCGCGAGAGGCGGCCGACGGAGAGGATGACGCGCTCGCCCTCGGCCACGCCGAGAAGCGCGCGAAGCCCGAGCGCTTCGTCGTCGCCCGCGCGCGCTGCGGCGGCGACCGAGCTGTGTCGGACGAAGATGCGCTCGGGCTTTACCCCGGCGCGCTCGAGCTGGCGCGCGAACGCGCCGCAGACGGTGGCGACGCGCGTCGCCGAGGGGAGCGTCAGCCGGTTGATGCGGTTGTAGAGCCGCATCTTCATGTCCGTCGTCGTGTAGCCGTGGTGGAAGGCGACCCACGGCCGGCGCGGCGCGAGCCCGGCCAGCCTGACCAGGAAGTGCGACTTGATCATGTGCGTCTCGACGATGTCGGGCGCGCGCCGCGCGAAGACGCGACGGAGTTGTGCGACGACGCCGGGGTCGAAGCGGAAGCGCTCCGAGACGACGTCGACCTCGACGCCCGCGGCGCGCGCCGCCTCGACGAAGCGGTTCGGCGCCGCCGGGTCGCCGCGCTGGAAGGTGACGATTGAAGCCTCGACGCGCGGCGCGCCCGGCTCGCTGTCGGCGAGCGCGCGGGCGCGGCCGCAGAATTCGATGAGGAGCTTGGCGGGGCCCGTGACGGTCGTCGCCTCCATCAGCGCGAGCAGGCGGATGGTCGCGCCGGCGTCTGTGGGGCTCTCGCTCACTTCGCTTTCCGGAAGAAGAGGATTTGGCCGTAGGCCGGGCGCGCGAAGCCGACGTGGCGGAACCAGAGGTCGTTGAAGCCGTGGACGAAGCGCCTGAGCGCCGGCGAGCCGACCATCGCGTACGCCTCCGAGAACTGGCCGGCGGCGCGCTTCTCAAGGCGCAGCCCCTCGGCCTCGAAGCTCCGCACGAGCCAGCCCACGTCGGCCTGCCGCGTCACCAGCGCCCCGCCGTCGCCGGCCTTCCAGTACTCCGTGCCGGCTGCCGTCCGCTTCACCTCGGCCTTCTCGCGCCCCGCCAGTTTTTTGACGGCGCGCAGCGCGACCGCCTCCCAGGAGTCGGTGTTGCCCTCGCTGACGACGAGCGCGCCGCCCGGCTTGATGACGCGCGCCAGCTCGCGCACGGCGCGCCCGACCTCTGGGATGTGCATCAGCACGCCCCAGCAGAGGGCGTAGTCGAAGCTCCCGTCGGGGAACGAGAGCCCGAGCAGGCTCTCGCGCTGGAGCCGGACGCGCTCCGCCATCCCCGACGCGCGGACGTTCTCGCGCGCCATCTCCAGCGCGCTCTCGGAGAAGTCCACGGCGCGGACGTTGAAGCCGCGCCGCGCCAGCCGCAGAGAGTGCGCGCAGGGGCCGCAGCCCACGTCGAGGAAGGTCGCGCCCGGCGGGGCCTGAAGCACCCGCGCGATGTAGTCGAAGGCGGCCTCGTAGAACCGCTCGTTCTCCGCCGTCCGGTAGTGCCCCTCCCACTGCTCGTGCACGTCGGGCCGGGCCAAAAGATTTTCGACAAGCTCCGAGCCTGTGTCGGTCATCTGCAATCTCCTCGACTGAGTCTTCGACCGGTGACGGCGGCGGCGCCGCCTCGGCGCGGTCACTTCGGAAAGGGAATCGCCTGTGCGGCGAAAAGCGCGGCGGGCTTCGAGACCGGGTCGGCCGGCGGCCGCCATGAGAAAAGGCCGCCGGAAGGATTATATGGGTTCGGTAAACCGCCTGACAATCTTTAAAAACGGTGCGCCCCTTCGGGCATTTTTCGGGCGAAAAAAATGTGGAAGCGGTCGAACCGGGGGTCAAAAAAAAGGCTGTTGACAACCGGGCGGCAAACTGTTTACTGTGTATACACGTCGCCCGACACAGGGGTGACGACGATCTTTCCCAAGGCGATGATTGCACACGATAAGGGCAAACCTGCCGCGAGGCAGGGACGCAAAGCCGTGAATCTCTCCGGCGTCCGATTCTGAGTCGGGGCGGGGAGATTGTCTGGTTGCCGAAGGCGATCCTAAAGCCGTGGCTTCGGGAGACGCACGGGTCGGAGTCCCACTCCGCCCGGCCACCCCGACGCGGCTTAGAACCACGCTTAGCACCTGGCCCCTCCCGCGTGGTTCATCTCCCGGCAATTCTTCACACTCATTCCAGCCAGACAACCAGGCTTTCATAAAACAGCCCACGTGTAAGTCCCGGCCGAAGACGCGCGCCCGTGCGTCTCAAGTTCCGGCGCGCCCTCGCCGACTCACACCGAAATTTTCAGCCCCCTCCGAAGGGGGAGGCTACCCCGTCACCGACCAAAGGCACCCCCGCAGCGATGCGGGTCCGCAAAGCCAGGAGTCTCGCGGCCGAAAGGCCCCGAGATCGTCCGGTTACCGAAGTGAGGCACAATGTTTTTTTCAAGCCGGTCCGCACGCTTCTCCTTCCACAGCCTTCTAACCTGCGCCCTCACCTTCGCCGCGGCCGCCGCGCTGCTCTCAAGCGCGCAGACCGCGAGCGCGCGCACGCCCGCCGCGCAGTCGGTGCGCACGGTCTTCCCGGAGCCGGCGCTGCCGGCGCTGCCGGCCGCGGGCGGCACGTTCCGCGACCCCGTCTTCGGCACGGAAGTCATGCGCGTGACCGACGCGCGCGACGGCAAGCTCAACGGGACGTTCTACCCGCACTGGCCGACCCTGAACGCCGACTCGACCCGGCTGTTGGTGAAGCGCTACGAGACGGGCGACGCCGTCTACTCCTTCGACCCCGTCAACTTCAAGCTCGGCGCCACGACTTCTCGAAGGACGCCACCTTCGCGCCGGGCGACTACCTCTGGCAGATGAGCATGAGCGCCGACGGCGACACCTTCGCCTTCACGCACAAGAACGGCTCGTACAGGACGGTCGGCTACACCGTCTACCGACGCTCGACCGACACCGTCCTCATCGACGCGCGGAGCACTTACGAGGACGAGGTGCGCATCGACAAGACGGGGCGCTACCTGACGCTCTTCCTCTCGCAGCCCGACCCGGCCGGCAAGGCCACCTACATCCTCGACCTCGCGACGGGCGCGCGCGCCGGGCTCGTCGACGGGGCGCCCGACTACGCGCCCGGTCACGGCGACGTGGGCGCGGGCACGATGATCGCGTGGGACAACGACGAGAACCGCTTCCTCAAGCGCTCGCTCAATGACCCGCACCGCGTGCAGTCGGTGATGGATTTGGGCAGCGACTGGATGCACGAGCACCTCTCGCACCTCTCGCGCGACGAGACGTGGGCGCTCGCCTCCTTCTTCAGCTACCGCGGCTACGGCACCGAGCCGGGACTCTTCCACGACGAGCTGGTGCTGGTGAAGACCGACGGCTCGGGTCAGTTCCGGCGCCTCCTCCAGCACCGCTCGAAGGCGCAGGACTACTGGGAGATACCGCGCGCCACCATCAGCTACGACGGCCGCTTCGTCGCCTACGCGTCGAACTGGAACAACTCGGGGCGCGTAGACCTCTTCGTCGCGCGCGTCGACGACGCCGCCGCGCCGACTCCGACTCCCACGCCCGCTCCGACCCCCGTCGCCACGCCGACGCCCGTGGCGACCCCGACCCCGGCGCCGACGGCCGCGCCGACCCCGACGCCCGCGCCCGAGGGCAAGGCCAAGAGCGCCGTTCACAAGGCGAGGCGCGACGCGCAGGACTTGAGCAACGCGCTCGCCGGCACCACCGGCACGACGCAGACCAGCGCGCTCCTCACCGACCCGGCCGACCGCGTCGCGGCGGTCGTCGCGGCCATCCAGCAGGCTTACGTCGAGTTCGGCACCGAGCGCGCTCTGTACCCGGCGGCCGCGCGCATCGAGAACTCGCTTTCGAGCGCGCTCGGCCACGCGGCGGCCGCCGGCTCCTACGCCTCGCAGTCGCAGCTCGCCGAGGCCAAGGCCGCGCTCCAGAAGGCCATCGACTTCCTTGAGCTGGCCGACGTGCTGATGGCCTACGGCAACGTCCAGAACCCCGTCGACTACGCCGAGTATTTCGTCCGCCAGCACTACGTCGACTTCCTCGGGCGCGAGCCCGACGAGACGGGGCGCGCCTACTGGACGCAGAAGATCAAGGACTGCGGCGCGAGCGCCGCGTGCGTCGAGACGATGCGCATCGACGTCTCGGCCGCCTACTTCCGCTCCATCGAGTTCCAGCAGACGGGCTACGTCGTCTACCGCCTCTACAAGGGCTCGCTCGGCCGCACGGTGCTCTTCAACGAGTTCATCGGCGACACGCAGGAGGTCGAGAAGGGCGTCGTCGTCGGCGAGGCGGGCTGGCGTGAGAAGCTCGCGGCGAACAAGAAGGCGTTCTACGAGGCGTGGGTGCAGCGCGCGGAATTCCGCTCGCGCTACGACCGGCTGACCGGCGCGCAGTTCGTGGACGCGCTCTACGCGTTGATGGGCGTCACGGCGGCCACGGCCGAGCGCGACGCGCTCGTGACCTCGCTCGCCTCGGGCGCGGCGCGCGCCTCCGTGCTGGCGCAGGTCATCGAGAACGAGGAGTTCTCGCGGCTCGAATCCAACAAGGCGTTCGTCCTGATGCAGTACTTCGGCTACCTGCGCCGCAACCCCGACCCCGCCGGGTACACGCACTGGCTGGGCAAGCTCGAAGAGTTCGGCGGCGACTACCGGCGCGCCGAGATGGTCAGGGCCTTCTTAAGCTCCACCGAGTACCGCGACCGCTTCAGGCAGTGGTAGCGCGTGCCCGGGGGGAGGCGGAAGGATGAAGGACGAAGGATAGAAGTGACGGCCGCAAGGCTCCCGCTTCGCCCTCCCGCCTCCATCCTTCCGCCTTAACTTCATCACCCGTCCCCCACACTTCGCCTTTAATTCTGTTGCCGCCCGTCCCCCGATGGGTTAAGCTTTCAGACGGCGCGCGTGACCGGGTGAGCGGTCTCGGTCGCGCCGCGTTCGCTTCGCGTCCCCGCGAAGCGCCGGCCCACGGCCTTCGGAAGTTTTAGCCCCAATGCCCCCAGCCATCGCGCCCGAAAAAATCTGGAAGCCGCTTTTGATCGCGGCGGCGGCCGCCGTCGCCTACTGGGGCGTGCTCGCGCGCCTCGGGCGTTTCTGGTGGGACGACGAGAACTACTCGCACGGCCTCCTCATCCCGTTCGTCATCGGCTACATCCTGTGGGTCGAGCGCGGCCGGCTGGCCGGGCTTGAGAAGCGGCCGCGCGTCGCCTGGGGCGCGTCGATGGTGACGGCGGCGCTCCTGATGCTGTGGGTCGGGACGGCCGGGGCCGAGATATTCACGCAGCGCGCTTCGCTCGTCCTGCTGCTCGCGGGGCTCGCGGTCTACTTCTGGGGCTGGCGCCTGCTGCGCGCGGTCGCCGTCCCGCTCTTCCTGCTGGCGCTGGCCATCCCCGTCCCGACGATTCTTTTCAACAAGGTCGCCTTCCCGCTCCAGCTCTTCGCGTCGCGCTGCGCGGTCTGGGCCATGCGGATGTTCGACATCCCCGTGCTCCGCGAGGGCAACATCATCGAGCTTTTCCCGCTCGGCTCGACGACGACGAAGAAGCTCGAAGTGGTCGAGGCGTGCAGCGGCATCCGCAGCCTGATGACGCTCGTCACGCTGGCGGTCGTCTTCGCCTACTTCACGGGGCCTTCGGACGAGGACGGCACGGGCGGGCGGCGGCTCGCGCGCTTCCGCACTTTGCGCGCCGTGCTCATCGTCGTGGCGGCGGTGCCCATCGCCATCATCACCAACGCGGCGCGCGTGAGCGGCACCGGCATCCTCTCGCGCTTCTACGGGACGGAGGTCGCCGACGGCTTCTTCCACGAGTTCTCGGGCTGGGTCATCTACGTCGTCGCCTTCCTGCTGCTCTTCGCCTTCGGCTGGGTGCTCGACCGCTTCAACCCCACGCGCGGCGGGCGCGGCGGCAGCGGCGGCGCGTCGAGGGCGGAAGCCGGGGACACCGGCGCCGAGCCGCTCGCGGCCGGCGGGGCGGTGGCGTCGTCGCCGGCCGGCGCGGCGATGTCCGTGGGCGGTAACGAGCGTGCGGCGGGCTGAATAAAGATGAAGACACGTGCGACACACTTCTGGGCGATGGCGGCGCTGCTCCTGTTGGGCGGCGCGGTCGTCAACTTCTGGGCCGCGGCCGGCGAGGCGCGCGCCCCGCGACGCGCTCTCGCCGAGTTCCCGGCCGAGGTCGGCGGCTGGCGCCGGGCCGGCAGCGACGTGCGCTTCGACGCCGCGACCGAGGCGGTCCTGCGCGCCGACGACTACGTCTCGCGCGACTACACGGGCGAGGGCAACCGGACGGCCTCGCTCTACGTCGGCTACTACGCGACGCAGCGCGCGGGCGCGACCTACCACAGCCCGCTCAACTGCCTGCCCGGCTCCGGCTGGGTGCTCAAGGAGCCCTCGACCGTCGAGGTCAGACCCGCCGACGGCCGCGCGCCCTTCGAGGCCAACAGCTACGTCATCGAGCACGGCGGCGACCGGATGCTGATGCTCTACTGGTATCAGGGGCGCGGGCGCGCCGTGGCCAACGAGTACGTGGACAAGGTCTACACGGTCTTCGACAGCATCCGCCTGCGCCGCTCCGACGGCGCGATGGTGCGCGTGCTCGTCCCCTTCCGCGGCTCGGAGCGCGAGACGGCCGAGACCGCCGCGCAGTTCGCCGCGCTGGTCGCCCCCAACCTCCCGGCCTACGTGCCCGACTAGAGGGCGCGGCCGTTCTTCTTTCGGGCCCGAGCCCGGCGGCGAAGTTGGTTCTTGCTTTTTCGTCACGGGATAGGGCATTTTAAGGAAGGGAAACGCCGTTAGACGTTTCCTCAAGTCGTTTCTCCCGCGGCCTGCCCCGCCGTGGAAGCGACTGAAACCGTCCGCCGAGAGTCCCGGAGCGGCTTTGCCCGCCGCCGCCGGGTCCGACTCGGGCGGCGCGTGAAGTAGAAGCGAAGAAGAAGCGGCGTCCCGCACCCCAGCGCGCCCGAAGACCCTTAGCCCCGGTCTGAAGGCCGCTCGCGAGAAGCGCCGGCCCGGAAGGAGTGCCCGTCAGATGAATCTTCAAGAGTGCCGCCGCGCCCGGAGTGCCCGGGCGCCGCTCGCCGTCCTGCTCGCCTGCCTCGTCGCGCTCGCCGCCGGCTGCAGCAACCCCGAGAAAGACAAGGCCCGCTACCTCGCCGAGGGCGAAGCCTCGCTCAAGGCGCGCAACTGGCAGGAGGCTTCGCTCCACTTCCGCAACGCCATCCAGATCGACGACAACCTCGCGGCCGCGCACTGGGGGCTCGCCCAGGCCTACGAGCAGCTCGGGCGCGGCGGCGAGTACATCGAGGAGTTGCAGCGCACCGTCAGGCTCGACGCGGCGAACGTGCCGGCGCGCGTGCGCCTCGCCAACGCCTACCTGCTCGCCTACGGCCGCCAGAAGAACGCCGAGATGTTGGGCGAGGCCGAGCGCCTCGCGAACGAGATCGCCGCGCGCGAGCCGAACAACCCCGACGGCCGCATCCTCCAGGCCAACGTCGTCTTCTTCAAGGGCGACTCGGCGCGCGCCGAGGCCATGATCAAGGAGGCCGTCGCGCTCGACCCGAAGCGGGTCGAGTCGTACATGGGGCTCGCGCGCTTCTACCTCCAGACCAGCCGCCCGTCGGACGCCGAGGCCGTCTACCGCCAGGCCATCGCGGTCAACGAACGCTCGTCGCTCGCGCACGTCGAGTACGGCAGGTTCCTGGCGCAGACGGGGCGCACCGCCGACGCCGAGGGCGCGTTCCGCCGCGCCGTCGAGGCCGACCCCGAGAACCGCGACGTGCGCTGGGTGCTCGCCAGCTACTACCTCGTCAACAACCGCCTCGACCTCGCCGAGGCGGCTTACAAGGCCTGGGCGCAGCTCGACTGGGACAAGCCCGAGGGGCGCGCGCGGCTCGCCGACTACTACGCGACGGTCGGCCGCTTCGACGAGGCCGGGGGCCTCTACCAGGAGATCGTCAAGACGTGGCCCGACTACACGCGCGGCCGCTACCGCCTCGGCGAGATCAGCCTCCAGCGCGGCGACGCGCAGGGCGCGAGGTCGCAGGTGGACGAGCTGCTGACCCGCAACCCGAAGGACGCGGACGCGCTCTTCCTGCGCGCGCGCATGAACGCCAACGGCGGCAAGCTCAAGGACGCCATAGGCGATCTGAAGACCGTGCTCGACGCCGAGCCGCGCTCGAAGCTCGGCCTCTACTTCATGTCCGACGCGCTCTACCGCGACGGCCAGTTAGAGCAGGCGCGCGCGCGCGCGGGCGAGCTCGAGCGCTACTACCAGGACTTCCTCCCGGCGAAGATTCTGCAGGTGCAGATCGCGCTCGACTCGGGCGACGCCGAGGGGGCGAAGCGGACGGCCGACGAGCTCCTGAAGAAGCTCCAGGACGCGGCGCCGACGGGCGACATGACGCCGCAGCTCCTCGCCGACGTGAAGACCAACGCCTACCTCCTGCGCGGGAAGGCCGCGCTGCGGCTCTCGGCCCAGACGCCAGCGCAGCTCGGCGCGGCGCGCGCGGACTTCGAGGCGGCGCGCGCGGGCGCGCCCAGCTCGCCGCTGCCGCACGTCAACCTCGCCGACGCGGCGGCCGCCGAGCGCAAGCCCGACGAAGCGTGGCAGCACCTCGACCGCGCGCTCGCGCTCGACCGGACGAACTTCCAGGCGCTGACCGCGCTCGTCAACCTCGCGGCGGCGACGGGCCGGCTCGACCAGGCGCGCGCGCGCGTCGAGCAGTTGGCCTCCGAGCAGCCCGCGAGCGCGCAGCTCCAGTACCTTCTGGGTCAGGCGTACCGCTCCGGCAACCAGCAGCAGCCGCCCGACGCGCAGAGGGCCGAGGCGGCGCTCCGCCGCGCCGTCGAGATAGACCCGGACTTCATGCCGGCCTACACGGCGCTCGCCGAAATCTACTTCGGCACGCAGCAGCCCGACCGCGCCATCGGCGAGTACAAGAAGATCACCGAGCGGAGGCCCGACGACTTCGTCGCCTTCCGCAACATCGGGCTCATCGAGGCGGGGCGGAACAACCACGACGCGGCGGCCGAGTACTACCGGCGCGTCCTCACCATCCGGCCGGACGAGCCGGTGGCTGCCAACAACCTCGCCGCGCTCTACGGCGAGCACGGGAAGGGCAACGCCGAGGAGGCGATGCGGCTGGGGCAGGACGTGGTGCGCCGCTTCCCCAACGAGCCCGGCTTCGCCGACACGCTCGGCTGGGTCTACTACCGCAAGGGGCTCTACCAGGACGCCGTCGCGCAGCTCCGGCGCGCGGTCGAGGGCGCGACCAGGCGCGGGGGCGATAACTCGCTCTACCGCTGGCACCTCGGCGCGGCGCTCGCCAAGAGCGGCGACAAGGCGGCCGCGCGCCGCGAGCTGCAGAAGGCGCTGGAGCTGGCCGCGCAGGAGCAGCAGCGCGCGGTCAAGCAGCCGACCAACACCCCCGTCGAAGAGGTGCGCCGCACGCTCGAAAGCCTTTAAGGCGTGAACCGTAAGCCGTCAACCGTGACGAGGGAAAACCCGGTCTTACTCGTCACGGCTCACGGTTCACGGTTCACGCGAACGGAGTGAGCCAATGAGTGTTGATTTCAGACAGCGGACGCCGGGCGAGCTGGCGCGGATGGTTTGGCGGCGGAAGTGGCTGATCCTGCTCCCGACGGCGGCCGTCACGGTGGCGGTGGCCTACGTGGTGTGGCGCCTGCCGAACGTCTACGAGTCCACGACGCTTCTGACGGTGCGGCCGGCGAGCATCGCCACCGAGTCCGTCGGCCAGCTCTCGGACAGCGACCTGACGCTGCGCATCAACAACATCACGCAGGAGGTCACCAGCCGCAGCTCGCTCCAGCCGCTCATCGAGAAGTACGGCCTCTACCCGCGCGAGCGGGCGCGCGGCGAGTCGATGGAGGAGCTGGTCGAGCGGATGCGCCTGCACGACCTCGAGATCAGGCTCAACACGACGCGCAACGACATCACCAACGGCTTCTACCTCTCCTTCCGCGGGCAGGAGCCGCGCTCGACGCAGGCCGTCACCTCCGACCTCGCCGGCAAGTACGTCGAGAGCCAGAAGCGCGCGTCGAGCGAGGAGACCTCGCTCACGAAAGACTTCTTCGACCAGCGCGTCACCCAGCAGAAGGAGAAGCTCGCCGAGATCGACCGCCGCCGGTTCGAGGTCATGCGGGACAACATCCGCAACATGCCCTCGGCCACGCAGGCGCTCGTCGGCCAGCTCTCGGGGCTGCGCGACGAGCAGCAGACGCGCATCGCCGAGGTCGGCCGCCTCAACGACCAGATCACGAGCCTCAACCGGCTCGTCAACGACCTCGGCAAGGCCAACCAGCAGCAGGTCGAGGAGGTCGTCGCGCAGATGCAGGACCCGAAGAGCACGGCCGCCTACGCCGAGCTGGTCAAGCGCCGCGCGCAGCTCGAATCCGACAAGGCGACGCTCAAGCTCCAGTTCCGCGACAAGCACCCGGACGTGGCCGCCGCCCAGAGCCAGATCGACTCCGTCCAGCGCCAGATGGACGAGATGGTCGAGGAGCACAAGCGCCGCGTCGAGGAGACGCGCGAGCGGCTCTCGGGCAAGGTGGACCCGCGGCTCAACGCCTACAAGAGCGACATCGCGCGGCTCCAGGGCGAGATCAAGCGCCAGCAGATGCTGCTCGACCAGGTCGAGGCGCAGATCGCGGCCGTCAGCGTCAACATCAACAACGTGCCCGAGGCCGAGGTGCAGCTCGAAGCCATCAACCGCGACTACCAGACCGAGAAGACCATCTACGACCAGCTCGCCGAGCGGCAGGAGAAGGCCGAGACGATGTCGGAGGTGGCCGGGCGCGCGCAGGGCGAATCAATCGCGGTCATCGACACGGCGAGCCTTCCGGCCCAGCCGGTCGCGCCCAAGCGGCCGCTGCTGATGCTGCTGGGCCTCGCCGCCGGCCTCGCCGTCGGGCTGCTGCTCGCCGCCGCCTTCGAGGTGCCGCGCCTGCTGACCGTCCAGACGAGCGAGGACGCGGAGCACTACACGGGCCTCCCCGTGCTCGTCACGCTGCCGATGCTCCTGACCCCGCGCGAGGAGCGCAACCTGAAGGCGCGCCGCGTCGCGCTCGCGCTGGCGGCCGTCGTCGCAACCCTCGTGAGCGCCCCCGCGCTCGCCTTCGTCCTCAGCCGCCTGCACGTCATGGAGCTGTTCGCGTCGCGCGGGTGACGCCGAGTCCCCGAGCGTTGGAGCCGAAAAGACATGTACCTTGAGTTTTACGGACTGAAGGAACTCCCGTTCGCGCTGACGCCCGACCCGCGGTTCATCTACTTCACGCCCTCGCACACCGAGGCGATGGCGAACCTGCACTACGGCATCGAGAGCGGCAAGGGGCTCATCGTCGTCACGGGCGAGGTGGGGACGGGGAAGACGACCATCCTGCGGTGGATGATGAACCGGCTCGACCGCACCGTGCTCGTCGCCTACATCTTCAACCCGCGGATGACGGTGCCCGAGTTCTACCAGTACGTCTCGTCGCCGAGGCTCCTCGACGTGCCGCGCTGGGAGAGCAAGTCGGAGCTGCTGCTCAGGCTCGGCGAGGTGCTGGACTCGCGCCACTCAAGGGGCTTGCGCACCGTGCTCGTCATCGACGAGGCGCACGGGCTCTCCGCCTCGGTGCTCGAAGAGATACGGCTGATGTCGAACTTCGAGTCCGACTCGGCCAAGCAGTTGCAGATAGTCCTGACGGGGCAGCCCGAGCTGCGCGACGTTCTGAACCAGCCCGAGCTGCGACAGCTCAAGCAGCGCGTCGCGCTGCGCTGCGAGATCAAGCCGCTCCCCGACATCGGCGAGACCGCGCGCTACATCGCCTCGCGCCTGCTGGCCGCCGGCGCCGAGCGCACCGACGTCTTCACGCCGGCCGCGGTCGACCTCATCTTCCGCTGCTCCGAGGGCATCCCGCGCCAGATCAACAACCTCTGCGACAACTCGCTGCTCGCGGGCTTCGCCGCCGGCGCCGTGACGGTCGGGCGCGACATCGTCGAGGAGGTCGCCGAGACCTTCGACCTCCTGCCGAACGCGCAGCGCGGCCGGCAGACGGGCGAGGAGCGCGCGGCGGCCGCGCGCATCTTCACCTCCGCCGGGCGCTCCGAGCTGTGGGCGGCCGAGGCGGCGGGCGCCGAGCGCGCCCCCGGCCCGGGCGGGCAGCCGCCGCCACAGTCGCCGAACGTCGTGGGGCGCGCCGCGCAGGTGAGCCACGAGCGCGAGGTCGAGCGCGAGCTGGAGGGCGGCGCGGCGGCCGCGCCCGACGCCGACGAGCTGGGGCGCGCGTTCCGCAGCTGGGACGACAGCAAGGGAGATTCGTGATGGGCAGAGTCTACGAAGCACTGAAGAGGCGCGCGGCCGGCCGTCCCGAGGACGAGGCGGCCGGCGCGGGCGTCGAGCCGGCGCGCGAGGAGGCGGCGACCGCCGCCTTCGCCGAGTCGAACGGCGCGGCGCGCGCCGCCGAGCACGGCGCCGCGCCCGAGTACCTTTTCAGCGCCTCGAAACATTTCCAGTCGCCGGAGACGGCGCAGGCGTCAGCGTCCACTGAGCACACCGGGACCCCCGGCGGGTCGGCACTCCCCGCGGGGCAGGCTTCGCGTGCTGCTGGGGCAACTGTGGGCGCTGCCGGTTCGGCGCGCACGCCGGAGTTTGTCACCATCGACATCTCCGCCGCGCGCGTCGAACCACATCTCGTCGCGGTCACGCAGCCGCGCTCATCGCACGCCGAGCGCTTCCGCTCCCTGCGGACGCGCGTGCTCCACGCCGGCGAGCGCCGCAAGATGCAGGCGTTCGTCATCACGAGCGCCGGCGTGATGGAGGGGAAGACGCTCACCGCGCTCAACCTCTCGTGGCTGCTCGCGCAGGCCGACGGCGTCTCGGCGCTGCTCATCGACGGCGACCTGCGCAACCCGTGCGCCGCCGACTACCTGGGGCTCGACGCGCCCGCCGGCCTCTCCGAAGTCCTCGCGGGCGAGGCGTCGCTCGCCGACGCCATCGTCAGGCTCGAGCCGGCCGGCCTGCACCTCCTGCCGGGCGGCTCCGCCCGCGACGACGTGGCGGAGATTCTGTCGGGGCCGCGCTTCCTCTCGGTCTTGAAGGAGGTGCGGCGGATGTTCGACTACATCATCATCGACGCGCCGCCGCTCGGCATCTTCACCGACGCGACGGTGCTCATAGGCCGCGCCGACGCCGCGCTCATCGTCGCGCGCGCGGGCAAGACGCGCTACGCCGCGCTGGAGAAGCTCCTCGAGCCGCTCCCGCGCGAGCGCCTGCTCGGCGTCATCCTCAACGGCTCGGACGAGCAGCTCAACGAGCAGAACTACTACTACCGCCGCCGCTACTCCGCGCGACGCGACGCGGAAGGCGGCGAGGGCTGAAGGGCGTGTAAAGGGGGAGGGGTTTGGCTTCGACGCGCCGCCTGAACGTCAGGACGCTGCTGCTCATCATCGCGGAGGCGCTGTTGATCTTCCTCGCGATGGTGACGGCGGCATACCTGCGCCTGGGCTGGTCGGACGCCTACTTCGAGCTGAACGAGAGGTACGGCTTCGGGAAGGCCGCGCTCGTCACGCTCTTCTGCCTCGCCGCCTTCTACCTCTACGACCTCTACGACTTCGTCGTCATGCACGACCGGCGCGAGCTGGTGCTGCGGCTCGTCCAGGCGCTCGGGCTCGCCTGGGTCGCGCTGGCGATAGTGATGTACCTGCTGCCGCAGCTGATGATCGGGCGCGGCGTCTCGCTCATCGCGCTGCCGCTGGCGCTCATGCTGATGGTCGGGTGGCGCGTCGCCGCGCACTGGCTGCTCGGCCACCCGGGCGTGGGCGAGAAGGTCCTGATCGTCGGCTCGGGCTCGTCGGCCGTCGAGGTGGCGCGCGAGGTTCTGGAGCGGCGCGACGCCGGCTACCGCGTCGTCGGCTTCGTCGACAGTGACCCGGCGCTCGTCGGCCAGAGTCTTTTGAACCCGCGCGTCATCGGGCTCACCGACGACCTCGCCGCCATCACGCGGCGCGAGGGCGTCAACCGCATCGTCGTCGCCCTCGGCGAGCGGCGCGGCCAGTTCCCCGTCCGCCAGCTGCTCGACCTGAGCCTGTCGGGCGACGTGGCCATCGAGGAGTGTGCGAGCTTCTACGAGCGGCTGACGGGGCGCGTCTCGCTCGACATGATGCGGCCGTCGTGGCTCATCTTCTCGTCGCGCGCGCGGCAGGCCCGGGCCTCGGCGGTCATCCGCGCGGTGTTCCACCGCGTGACGGCGCTGGCCGGCGCGCTTCTTTCGCTGCCCGTCGCGCTCGTGACCGCCGCCCTCATCAAGCTCGACTCGCCCGGCCCCGTGCTCTACTCGCAGGAGCGCGTGGGGAAGAACGGCCGGAGCTTCCGCGTCTACAAGTTCCGCTCGATGCGCACCGACGCCGAGAAGGACGGCCCCGTCTGGGCGAGCAGGTCGGGCGACGCGCGCACGACGCGCGTCGGGCGCGTGATACGCAAAATCCGCGTGGACGAGATACCGCAGTTCTGGAACATCCTGCGCGGCGAGATGAACTTCGTCGGCCCGCGCCCCGAGCGGCCGCACTTCGTCAAACAGCTCGCCGAGGAGATTCCCTTCTACGAGCAGCGCCACCTCGTCCCGCCGGGGCTGACCGGGTGGGCGCAGATCAAGTACCCCTACGGCGCCTCCGTCGAGGACGCGCGCCAGAAGCTGCAGTACGACCTCTACTACATCAAGAACCAGAGCCTCGTGCTCGACGCCGTCATCCTGTTCGAGACCGTCAAGACCATCCTCTTCGGTCGCGGGACGTGAAGTCACCGGAAGTTGTCGTTTGGAGGTTTTAAAGCTATGAAGTCCGACCTGAGAATCGCCGCCGCCCTCTCGCTCGCGCTGCTCGTGCTCGCCACGGCTGCCGCGCCGGCCTTCGCGCCTACTACTTCGTGCGCGGCGGCCTCCACGTCGCGGGCAAGACGACGCAGCAGGTGGCCGACGAGATAGCGCACCACCTCGACGAGTACATCATCGAGCCGAAGGTGACGGTCTCGCTGGAGAAGGCGATGTCGATGCACTACGGCGTCATCGGCGACGTGGCGCAGCCCGGCCCGCGCGTGATGACCCGGCGGCTGAGCGTGCTCGAAGCCATCAACGCGGCGGGCGGCGTGCTCGGCACCGGCGACAAGAAGAAGGTCGTCGTGCTCCACTGGGACGCCGACCGCATGATCAAGCAGATCAGGGTCGACGTGTCCGCCATCGAAAAGGGCAAGGCCGCCGACAACTACTTCCTCAGCCCCGGCGACCAGATCGTCGTCCCCGGAAACCGCTGGAAGCGTGTCGAGCAGGTGCTCAAGCTCGCGCCCATCCTCAGCTTCGCGCGCATCTTCAGCGGGGGGTTCTGACATTAGAAGTCGAAAGTCAGAGGTCGGAAGTCGGAGGCGTGTCCGCGCTTACGCGCGCGGAGCTTTCGCCTGTCTGAGCCTGTTGACATTTGCCTGCTGCGTTTTGCCTTCGGCGGCGCGGGCCGCCGTCTGGGAGAAGCAGAGGACGGGGACGTTCGCGTGGCTCCACGCGGTCTTCTTCGTTGACGAGCGGAGGGGCTGGGCGGCGGGCGGGAAGGGCGCGCTGCTCTCGACCTCGGACGGCGGCGCGACGTGGGAGGCGCGGAAGCCCGCGACCGAGGACGCCGTGCGCGACATCTTCTTCCACGACGCCGAGACGGGCTGGCTCCTCTGCGAGCGCAGCATGTTCAAGCCGATGGAGAAGGAGGAGTCGGTCTCGTACCTCCTGAAGACGACGGACGGCGGGCGCGCGTGGGCGCGCGTCGAGGTGACGCGCGGCGCGGACGTTGACCTGAAGCTCGCGGGGCTGCGCTTCGCCGGGCGCGAGCACGGCTGGGTCTTCGGCGAGATGGGCTCGCTCTTCGTGACCAGCGACGGCGGCGAGACGTGGGTGCGGCAGCGCGTGCCGACGCGCCACGTGCTGCTCGGCGCGTCCTTCTTCGACGCGCGGACGGGCTGGCTCTCGGGCGGCGGGCTGACCGTGCTGAAGACGACCGACGGCGGCGCGAGCTGGCACGCCGGCACCGTCTTTCTCCCCGCGTCGGGCGTGGAGGCGCAGGGCCGTTCGGAGCCGAAGGCGGTCGAAGGCCGCGAAGAGACGCGGCAGGAGGCGGCGGCGCGCAGGTTCTCGCGGCGGCTCAACGCTGTCTGCTTCGTCGGCCCGGAAGCGGGTTGGGCGGTCGGGGCGGGTGGGGTCATCATCGCCACCTCGGACGGCGGGCGCACGTGGCGGCCGCAGACGTCCGGCGTCGGCGACGACCTCCGGGACGTAAAGTTCTTCGACGCGCGCGAGGGCTGGGCGGTCGGCACGGGCGGCACGATGCTGCACACGACCGACGGCGGGCGCACCTGGGGCGACGCGCGGCGGGTGACGACGCACGCGCTCGAACGCCTGTTTTTGGTGGGCCGGCGCGCGTGGGCGGTCGGCTTCGGCGGCACGGTCGTCGCGCTCAAAGGTTGAGGGCGGAGGGAAGTGAGATGATGAAGCTTTTGAAGACAACTCCGGCGCTCGTGCTCCTCGCGTGCGTCCCGTGCGCCCCGGCGCAGACGCCGCAGACGCCGCAGGCCACGCCGCGGCAGTCGGGCGAGGCCGTCCGGGAGCGCCGCGTCGAGGCCGCCGACTCGCGCGGCGATGCCGCCAAGCCCGCCGCCGAGTCTGAAGACAAGTCGGCCGACAAGACGGAGGCGACGCGCGCCGAGTCCGGCGAGGCGAACGCCGAGGTCGAGGCTTTGCGCGCGCGCGTGGAGTCGGCCGCGAGCCCCGCCGAGCGCGGGCGTCTGCGGCTCAGTCTGGCCGAGCGTCTGGCCGAGGCGGGTCGCGGCGCGGAGGCGGCGCAACTCCTGCGCTCGATGCTCGCCGAAGAGCGTTTCGACCCGCAGCTCTTCTACAACGCGGGGAACGCGCTGGCGCGCCTCGACCAGTCGGTGGACGCGGCGGAAGCCTACCGCAAGGCGGTGGCGCAGCGGCGCGGCAACTACTCGCGCGCGCAGCACAACCTCGGCGTCGTGCTCACGCGTCTGGGTCGGTGGGAGGAGGCCGAAGAGGCTCTGCGCGCGGCGCTGCGGCTCGAGAGCAACCAGTACGCGGAGGCGAGCTACAGTCTGGGCCGGCTCCACGCTCTGCGCGGCGACGCGGCGCTGGCGGCGGCCGCGTGGGAGCACACGCTCCGGCTCAAGCCCGACCACGCGGACGCCGTCGTCGCGCTCGCGCGCACGCTCGCGGAGGGCGGCGAGGAGGAGAAGTCGCTCGCCCTGCTCGACGCGTTCGGCCAGCGCGCGCAGCGGCGCGGCGCGCCGGTGCCGCGCGAGGTGACGGTCGCGCGCGGCGAGATAGTCGCCGAGGCCAACGTCATGGCGGTGCGGCGCGCCGCCGGCGTCCAAAGGCTCTGCGTCTGCGGTGCCGGTCGTAGGCCGTCAGGCTTACACGCTCCTGCTCGGCGCGCGCGCGGCGCGCGCCGACGAGCGCAACGAGGAGGCGGTCGGGCTCTACCGCCGCGCCATACGCGAGGGCGGCGGCTACCTCGCGCCGGCCAACATGGAGCTGGGCTTCACGCTCTCCGCGATGCGGAGGCACGAGGAGGCGGCCGCGGCGCTGCTCGCGGTGGTGCGCAAAGAGGGCGCGCGACACCCGCTGGTCTTCTACCACCTGGGGCGCATCTACGAGCACCTCGGGCGGCTCGGCGAAGCGGGCGAGGCTTTCGCGCGCGCGGCCGAGCTGGCCGGCGAAGAGAGCCCGCAGTTCTACGTCGACCTGAGCCGCGTCCGCGAGCGCGAGGGGCGCTCTACGGACGCGCTCTCGGCCGCCGAAGCCTACGTGCGCGTCACGGCGCGCGCCAGCGGCGGCGCCCCCGAGTGGGCGCGCGAGCGCGTCGAGAGTTTGAAGAAGAAGGCCGGGCAGGAGGCGCGCCCGGCCGCGTCGAAAAACTGAGAAAGTACCTTGTCCCCGCAGGGGACGAAGGCAAGAGCCGGGCAACAAAATTCCGACCCTGAAGGAGGCGCACCGTGTAACACCGTGCGACCCCTTCAGGGTCGGATTCATTTCTTCTTATCCTGCCAATCCTATCCATCCATGTTAATTTATTCCTGTCCCTCTTGACCTGCCCCATGACACCCGACCGTGAGGAATGTTGATGCGGCTGACTATCCTGACACTGTTGCTCTCCGTCCTTCTCATCGCGCCCGCGTGCGGGGGGGGCGGCGGCGTCGCGCGGAACGCGAACGCGCAAGCGCCGGCCGCCGAAGCGAAGCCCGCGCAGGCGCCGGCCTCCGCCGCCCCCGCCCCGCAGCTCCCGCGGAGCGCCACCTGCGCGCTGCTCCCGGACGACGAGGTGCGTGAGGTACACGGCGAGGCCCCGGCGGAGGCGCAGGGGACCGAGCACTCGGCGGGCGCGCTCTCGATGTCGCAGTGCTTCTACCGCCTGCCGACCTTCGCCAGGTCGTTCAACCTCGAAGTCACGCGCGCCGCGCAGGGCGCTCCGGCGGGCGCGCTGAGGGAGCACTGGCGGAAGCTCTTCTCGCCCGAAGCCGTCGAGGAGCGCGCGCGCCGGCGTGAGCGCGAGGAAGCGCCGTACCGCGCGCGCGAGGAGACGCTCAAGCGCGAGCAGGAGGCCGGGCAGGTGAGGGAAGGCGGCCGCCGTCGGAAGAAGGACAAAGAGGCGGAGGACGGGCCGCCGCGCCGCGTCGAGGGCGTGGGACTGGAGGCGTACTGGTCGGGCAACAAGACTGTCGCCTCGCTCTACGTGCTCGCGAAGGACGCGGTCGTCCGCGTCAGTCCCGCCGCGGGCGAGGAGGAGGACGTCAAGATCAGGAAGGCCGTCGAACTCGCGCGCCGGGCGCTCAGGCGGCTCTGAGCCGCCCCAAACACGAACCGCGGGGACGCGGGGAAGGCGGCTTGTGAACCGAAGCCGAGTCCCCGCGTCCACGCGTTTGAATGTTCTTTCCCACGCCCGCGCGAGGGGTCTTAAAGTTAGAGGCTGAAGATAGTCGGGCCGAAGTTTCTGGAGGTCATCGTCAAGCTCCGTTCCTGGGGGGAGGGGAAGGTCTCCCGCGCGCGCAACCCCACACGGCCGCGCGCGGAAGCTTCGAGGACTCGTCTGTGGGGCGTGCGCTCGTGGCGTCTTCGGCTCTCCCCGTGGCCGCCCGACGCGCGCGCGCCGCCCGCACCCACAACAAGGACGACCTTATTTTGGCCGCCGGGAGGGACGCCGCGCTCCGTGCCCAGCGCGACGGCGGCCGCGACGAGGGAAACTTTGCGAATCATTTCGGGGAATCTCCTTTGACTCGTGGGGTTGAAGCTTTCACACGCAGTTTTAGGTTTTTAACTCGCGGATTTAAAGCTTTCACGCGTAGATTCAAAGCGTAAAACCGCGCGTGAAAGCTTTTCAATCGCGGGTTTGAAGCTTTGAATTGAGGTTGAAAGGCTTTCAATCGCGATTGAAAGCCTTTCAACCTCAATTCAAAAGACGTGACTCGCGGGTGCGGGTGCGAAATTAGCGGTTGGAGGCGCGAAAAACGCGCCTTTCGCCGGCAAATTCGCGGTTTTCGTCTCTGAGACGCCGTCTAAGAGTCCGAAGTCTGCTCTTCGTCCGCTTCCGCCTGCGCTTCCGAAGTCGGGCGCGGGCGCATGTGAGGGAAGAGTATCACGTCGCGGATTGAGCGGCGGTTGGTGAGGAGCATCGTCAGGCGGTCGATGCCGATGCCGATGCCGGCGGCGGGCGGCATCCCGTAGGCAAGCGCTTTCACATAGTCCTCGTCCATCTGCATCGCCTCCTCGTCGCCGCCCTCGCGTTGCCGGGTCTGCTCCTCGAAACGCTCCAACTGCTCCGCCGGGTCGTTCAACTCCGAGAACCCGTTCGCCACCTCCATCCCCGCCACGTACAACTCGAACCGCTCCGCGACCGCCGGGTCGTCAGGCGAGGCTTTCGAGAGCGGTGAGATTGCTTTAGGGAAGTCAGTAATAAATGTCGGATCAAACAAATGCTGTTCAGCAAACTCTTCAAACAACTGCTGAATTAAGAGCGGCGTTGCTGATTTGTCATGCCCAAGGAGCCTGCTCGAAGACGAACGTACCTCAGACCAGAGTTTATCAATATCAATTTTCTTACCGGCGTCCAGATACTCTTCAACAGCCTCGTCCTCATCCATCCCATGCTCTATTTTCATGGTCATAAGACTACGGAGGCTAGCCTCTTCAATTACATGAGCATCATTCAAGGCAATCATTTCGCGCACCCTCAAATCATCGTCAAGCCAACTGATGTGGAAGGGCTCGCTAATTTCTTTAAAGAGGGGAGGCAAATGTCTCGCTATCGCTTCCTTCATCGAGAGCCGTTCCAATCGGTGCCCAAAATCCAATTCTTGACCTTCAAAACGAACCGTTGTACTTCCGGTAGTAGTTTGAATTGTGTGACGCAGCATCTCCTCGCAGAAGTCCATCATCCAGTTCACGTCCTTGTAGGCCGTGTAGAATTCGAGCATGGTGAACTCGGGGTTGTGGCGGGTGGAGATGCCTTCGTTGCGGAAGTTGCGGTTCAGCTCGTAGACGCGCTCGAAGCCGCCGACGAGGAGCCGCTTGAGGTACAGCTCGGGCGCGATGCGCAGATATAAATCAATATCGAGCGCGTTGTGGTGCGTCGTGAAGGGGCGCGCGGCCGCGCCCGAGGCGATGGGCGAGAGCATCGGCGTCTCGACCTCGATGTAGCCGTGGTCGTCGAGGTGGCGGCGCATCGCCGTGACGAGCTTCGAGCGAAGCTCGAAGACTTCGCGCGTCGAGAGTCCGTGTCGGGCGTCGTCGTCCCCTTCGTCGGTCTTGACCTTCAGGCTCGAAGCAATCAAATCGGCGTAGCGCTGGCGCTGGCGTATCTCGGGGTCGCTGATGCCGTGCAGCTTGTCGGGCATCGGCAGCAGCGCCTTCGACAGGAATTGAATCGTCCCGACGTGGACGGACATCTCGCCCGTCTTCGTCACGAACAGCTTGCCCTCGACGCCGACGAAGTCGCCGTGGTCGAGCAGTTGAAAGAGCTTCCAGCCGCTCTCCTCCTCCTCGACGGGCCGGAGGGAGTCGTTGCTGACGGCGACGGCCTCTTGCCTGCGCACGTAGATTTGCAGACGCTCCTTCCCGTCGGAGAGGTGGACGAACGCGGCCTTGCCCATCACGCGCGGCGGCGTCGCCAGCCGGCCCGAGACGCGCACGACCGCCCCGTCCAGCCTCGCGTTCGCCTCCTCCAACTGCTCGGGCGTCGGGCGCCCGCCCTCTTTGACCTCGGGCTCGTGCTTCCTGTAGGCGCCGACGACCGAAGTGATGGTGTCCTCGCCCTCCGCGCCCCCGGTCAGGCGCGAGCGTTCGAACTTGTTGGGGTAGGCGTTGCCGACGAGCGCCTGAATTTTCGCGAGGTGCTCGGCGCGCGCGCGCGTCTGGTCGTTGTCGGGGACGATCTCCTCCGGAAGCCTTGTCGTCATGATTCGTAGATAGTAAATCGTTGACGTTGAATAGACAAAACTTCGCCCCGGCGATTTACGATTCGCGATTTACCCTTTACGATTGACCGAAAGAAAATGGCGGGCAGGGTGATTCTCGACAGGGATGAGTTGCTGCGCGCGCGCGAACGTCTGCGCGCCGGGGGGCGGACGCTCGTCTTCACCAACGGCTGCTTCGACATCCTCCACGTCGGGCACACGCGCTACCTCGCCGAGGCGCGGCGCCTCGGCGACGCGCTGCTCGTCGCCATCAACAGCGACCGCTCGGTGCGCGTGCTCAAAGGCGCCGGGCGCCCCGTGATGAACGAAGGCGAGCGCGCCGAGGTGCTCGCGGCGCTCTCGGCGGTGGACTTCGTGACGGTCTTCGACGAGGAGTCGCCGCGCCGGCTCATCGCGGAAGTCCTGCCCGACGTGCTGGTCAAGGGCGGCGACTACGCGCCCTCGGAGATACACGGGCGAGAGGAGGTCGAGCGCGCCGGCGGCCGCGTCCTCGCGCTCCCCTTCGTCGAAGGCGCTTCGACCACGGGAATCATCGAAAGAGTGAAAGCAGTGATGAGCGATGAGTAGTTCGGTCGAGTCATCCCCGGTCCTGCGCGGCGTGCTGCGGCGCGTGGTCGAGGGCACGGAGTTCCGGCGTCTGGCGGCGGAGGTCTCTTCGGGCGCGCGCGTCGTGTCGGTGTCGGGGCTCACGTCCGCGCCCGCGCGCGCTCTGGCGCTCGCCGCCTCGCAGCGCGAGACGGGGCGGCGCTTCGCCGTCGTCGTCGCCGCCAACCGCGACATGGAGGCGTGGGAGCGCGACCTCTCTTTCTGGTGCGGCGCGCTGCGCGCGGGCGCGTCGGACTGCGAGGCCGTGCTCAGCTTACCCGCCTCCGAGGGCGACCCGTACGCGGGCGCCTCGCCGCACGCCGAGACTCTGGAGCGGCGCGCGCTCTCGCTCTGGAACCTCGCGCGCGGGCGCGGGAACTTCGTGCTGCTCTCTTCGCGCGCCCTCGCACGCAGGACCATTCAGCCCGCGCGGCTGCTGGAGGCCGGGGCGGTTCTGAAGCGGGACGAGGACTACCCGCCCGAAGACTTGGTCGAGGTGCTGCTCGCCTCGGGTTACGTGCGCGAAGACCCCGTCGGCGCGGTCGGCGAGTTCTCGATGCGCGGCGGCATCCTCGACGTGTGGGCGCCGGGCGAGCCCGCGCCCGTGCGCGTCGAGTTCTTCGGCGACACGGTGGACTCCATCCGCCGCTTCAACCCCGAGACGCAGCTCTCCATCGAACAGCTACAGTCAACCGAGGTCGTCCCGATGCGCGAGCTGACCGTGGGTCGCGACGACTTCCGCCTGTGGGCCGAGTTCGCGCGCGAACGCTGGGGCGACGAGGCGCACGCGCGCGCGCTCAAAGACCGCACCGTCCACGCCGAAGAGGGCGAGACGTTCCCCGGCTGGGAGTGGCTCAGCGCGCTGGTCGTCAAGTCGGACGCCTCCGTGTTCGACTACCTGAGCGACGCGGTGCTCGTCGTGGACGAGCCCGCAGCCGTCGAGCAGTACCTCTCGAACAGCTTCGAGACGGTCGCCGCGCGCTACGCCGAGAACGACGCGGCGGGCGAGATCGGCCTCCGTCCCGACGAGCTGTACCTGACGGCGGAGGAGCTGCGCGCGGGCGTCTCGGCCGCGCGGCGTCTGGAGTTCCGCGCGCTCGGCCGCTCGGCCGCGCAGACCGACGAGCGCTTCGTCGGCGAGTCCGAGCAGCCCGCCGTCCAGATAGGGCGCGCGCGCGGGGGCGGCCAGCCGCTCTTCCTCTTCCCGGCGGTCGAGCAGGCGGCCGAGGTCGAGTGGCGCTCGCTCCCCGCCAGGCGCTACCACGGGCGCATCCCCGACCTCGCGGCCGACGTGCGCCACGCGCGGCACGAGCGCGGCGCGCTCACGCTCTTCGCGATGCCCTCGGCGGGCGTGGCCGAGCGCGTCGGCGACGTGCTCTCGGACTACAACGTCGCGTCGCGCGTCGCGCTCGCGGGCGAGGGCGGCGGCGGCGACGCAGAGGATTTCGCGGCGGTCGTCACCGCGGGCCGGCTCTCGGGCGGGTTCGAGCTGCCGGGCGCGGGGCTCGTCGTCCACGTCGAGACCGACCTCTTCGACGAGGCGGGCGGCGCGCTCCCCGAGCAGCGCGCGGCCGGCACGGGCGGCGCGACGACGGGTTCTGCAAAACGGAAGAAGTCGCCGGCGGCCGCGTTCCTCTCCGACTTCCGCGACCTGAAGGTGGGCGACTACGTCGTCCACATCGACCACGGCGTGGCGCGCTTCGGCGGCCTGCAGACGCTGGAGCTGGGCGGGCGCAAGGGCGAGTTCATGCTGCTCTACTACGCCGACGACGCCAAGCTCTACGCGCCGGTCGAGCGGCTCGACCTGGTCCAGAGGTATTCGAGCGCCGAGGGGCACGAGCCGACGCTCGACCGCCTCGGCGGCCTCGGCTGGCAGAAGACCAAGGCGAAGGCCAAGCGCGCGATGCGCGACATGGCCGACGAGCTGCTGAAGCTCTACGCCGAGAGGAAACTGGTCGCGGGCTACGCCTTCTCCGGCGACAGCCCCTGGCAGCGCGAGTTCGAGGACGCCTTCGAGTACGTCCCGACCGCCGACCAGGAGACGACCATCGAGGACGTGAAGCGCGACATGGAGGCGCAGACGCCGATGGACAGGTTGCTCTGCGGCGACGTCGGGTACGGCAAGACAGAGGTCGCCATGCGCGCGGCCTTCAAGGCCGTCATGGACTCGAAGCAGGTGGCGGTGCTCGCGCCCACCACGGTGCTCTCCTACCAGCACTTCGAGACCTTCCGCTCGCGCTTCGCCGCCTTCCCCGTGACCATCGAATTGATCTCGCGCTTCCGCTCGACGAAGGAGCAGAAGGAGATCGTCAGGCGCGTCGAGTCGGGCGACATCGACGTCATCATCGGCACGCACCGCCTGCTCTCGAAAGACATCGCCTTCCGCGACCTCGGCCTCGTCGTCGTGGACGAGGAGCAGCGCTTCGGCGTCGCGCACAAGGAGCGCCTCAAGCAGCTCAAGAAGCGCGTGGACGTGCTGACGCTCTCGGCCACCCCCATCCCGCGCACGCTCAACATGAGCCTGATGGGCCTGCGCGACATGTCGGTCATCGAGACGCCGCCGCGCGACCGCCTCGCCATCCAGACGCAGGTCGTCCAGTTCTCGGAATCCGTCATCAAGTCGGCCATCGAACTGGAACTCGGGCGCGGCGGTCAGGTCTTCTTCATCCACAACCGCGTCGAGACCATCGAGACGGTGGCGGCCTTAGTCAAGCGCCTCGTGCCGCAGGCGCGCGTCACGGTGGCGCACGGGCAGATGAACGAGAAGGAGATGGAGCAGGTGATGCTCGATTTCGTGGATTTCAAGGCCGACGTGCTCGTCGCGACCACGATTATCGAGAACGGGATAGACATCCCGCGCGCCAACACGATCATCATAAACCGGGCCGACAACTACGGCCTCTCTCAGCTTTATCAGCTGAGGGGGCGCGTCGGGCGCTCGAACCGCCGCGCCTACGCATACCTTTTGATACCTTCGGAGGCGGAGCTGACCGCCATCTCCCGCCGCCGGCTCGCGGCCATCCGCGAGTTCTCCGACCTGGGCGCGGGCTTCCGCGTCGCGGCGCTGGATTTGGAGCTGCGCGGGGCGGGGAACTTACTCGGCGGCCAGCAGTCGGGGCACATGGACGCCCTCGGCTTTGATCTTTACACGCAGATGCTCGAGCGCACCGTGGCGGAGCTTCGCGGCGAGCAGGTCGAGGACGAGACCTCGGTCTCGATCAACCTCGGCGTGGACGTGTCCATCCCCGAGGACTACATCTCCGAGATGGGGCAGCGGCTGCGCACTTACAAGCGCATCGCCTCGGCGCGCGACGACGAGGCGCTCGACGTCATCCGGCGCGAGACCGAGGACCGCTACGGGCGTCCGCCCGAGTCGGTCGAGCGGCTGTTCGAGTACGCCTGGCTCAGGCGCGCGGCCGAGGAGACGGGCGTCGTCTCCATCGACCGCACGCCGGCGGGGCTCGCCTTCAAGCTGAAGGAGACGGCGCGCGTCTCGCCGGAGAAGCTGCTGGCGCTGGTCGGGAAGGGCGAGGGCGCGACCTTCAGCCCGAGCGGCGTGCTCAAGATCGAGGCGGCGCCGGGCGCCGGGCTCATCGAGCGCGCGCGCGGCGTGTTGCTCGAAATCCGCGCCGGGGGTTAGAATACGCGACTTCGCCCGGTGCCGGGATTCCCGACCGTCAGAGCCCGACGAAAGAAAATGCCCGCCCGAAGCAGGTTCAGTCCAGTTTGGAGAAACGGCAGGCTGCCGAAGACTGCCCCCGGTTTTCGTTTTAGAGGAGTGATAACAGTGCAATTGAGAAACATCACGGCGCGCCTGCCCCTCGCCTTCGCGGCGCTGCTGCTGGCCGCCGCCCCCGCCGCCCCCGCTCGCGCGCAGGAGGAGGCGCCGCCCACCGTCCTCGACGAGCCCATCGCGCAGGTCGATAACTACGTCATCATGCTCTCGCAGCTCAAGCGCGAGAACTCGGAGTTCCGCGATGTGCTCACCAAGCAGCGCGGGATGACGCCCGAGCAGGCGCAGGCCGAGGTGGACAAGCGCCAGGGCGAGATCATCCTCAACCTCATCAACGAGGCGCTGCTCGTCCAGAAGGGCAAGGACATGCCGCGCCTGCCCGAGGACATCGAGGCCGAGGTCAACCGCGAGGTGCTGCGCGTCGCCAAGCAGTCGAACATCTCCACCATCGAAGAGCTGGAGGAGGCGATGCGGCGCGAGGGGATGAGCCTCTCGGACATCAAGGAGACGCTGCGGCGCCAGTTCATGCGCCAGGCCGTCTTGCAGCGCGAGGTGGACGCCAAGATTTACTACGGCCTGACCGACAAGGAGCTGCGCGCCTACTACGACTCGCACCGCGACAGGTTCGTCAGCGTCACCCTCTCCGAGCTGTTCCTGAGCCTGGCCGGACGCGCCGAGGCCGACGTCAAGGCGAAGGCCGCCGACCTCGCCGCGCGCGCGCGCACCGGCGCGAGCTTCGAGGAGCTGGTCGAGAAGAACTCCGAGCACGAGCCGACCAAGAAGTTCAAGGGCGTGCTGGCCGAGGCGGACGGCAAGCCGCGCTGGTTCGTCCTCTCGGAGTTGTCGGGCGTCATCGCCGAGGCGGTCAAGGGTCTGAAGGTGGGCGGCGTCAGCGACCCCGTCAAGACCGACGAGGGCTTTATGATCCTGCGCGTCAACGAGCGCGACGACTCCTTCAAGGAGAACTTCGTCCGCGGCGTGATGACGCAGGAGCGCGCCGAGAAGGAGCGCGACAACTACCTCCGCACGCTCCGCAAGGAGGCGTACATCAAGCCGGCCGAGAACTACAAGGCGATCATCCAGCCCGTCCTCGACAAGGACAAGTCGGAGACGGCCGCCGCCGCCGGCAACACCGCCGCCGCCCAGCCCGCCCCCGAGAAGAAGGACAAGGCGAAGAAGCAGTAACCGCTAGTGAATGGTGAATGGTAAATGGTGAATGGAAGTTTAGCTTTCCATTCACCATTTACCATTTTCTATTAACCAACCATGCGTCTCGACCAGTTCCTGCGCGCCAGCCGCCTCGTCCTCCGCCGCACGGTCGCACAGGAGTTGTGCGAGGCCGGGGCGGTCTCTGTGAACGGCGCGCCGGCTCGCTCCTCGCGCGCGGTGCGCGTGGGGGACGAGGTCACCCTGCGCCGCCGCGACCGGGCCCTCACCGTACGCGTCCTGACAGTCCCGCAGACCAAACAGGTCTCCCGCGCCGACGCCGCCTCCCTCTACGAAATCGTCAGCGACATCATCGTGAACGACGAGCCGTGAACGCTCGACGATGAGCCGTATGACACCTGACGTACAGTTCTTCCAGTCCGGCGCCTGAGCGCCCCGGTTGCTCGTTTCGTTTCCGTTCGCCTTCCGCGCGGCCCGGGTGAGGCGGGGGCCGCGTTTCGTCTGGAAACGAAACGCCGGGGCGGCGGCCTGTTTTTGGAAATGCGGCCTTTATCCGAGTCTGTTCCAGTGGAACGCCACTTGCCCAACCTCAGTTGACCTCGGCGAAGAATGTCCAGCAAAGAAGCAGTCGGAACAAGTGGGGGAGCTATGAACATCCTGAGCAGTATCTTTACGGACGACCTGGCGATCGATCTCGGCACCGTCAACACGCTGATATTCGCGCCCGGCCGCGGCGTCGTCCTCAACGAGCCCTCGGCCGTCGCCATCCACAAGTACACGGGGGAGGTCCTGGAGGTGGGCGCCGAAGCCTACAAGATGCTCGGCCGCGAGCCGAAGGACGTGGAGGTCTTCCGGCCCGTGCGCGGCGGCACCATCGAGAACTTCGACGCGGTCGAGAAGATGCTCAAGGCCTTCATCGGCCGCGCGCTCGGCGGCGGCCACCGCCGCAGCCACGTCGTCATCGGCGTGCCCGGCTCCTCGACGACGCTGGAGCAGCGCTCGGTGCGCGACGCGGCGCGCGACGCGAAGGCCGCGCGGGTCGACCTGATCGACGAGGGGCTGTGCGCCGCGCTCGGCGCCGGGCTCCGGCAGGACGACGAGCGCGCGCACCTGGTCGTCGACATCGGCGGCGGCACCACGAACGTCGCCATCATCGCCTCGGGCGCGGTCGTCTCATCGCACAGCCTGCCCTCGGCGGGCAACGCGATGGATCAGGCCATCTGCGACTACGTC
>JAIVJI010000106.1:0-12120 GCA_020200135.1 Acidobacteriota bacterium
CTTTCAACCAGCTCATCGGCGACCTGAAGGCGACGCACGGCGACAACCTCGCGTCGGTCGTGTTGTACGGGTCGGCGGCGTCGGGGGACTTCGTGCAGTTGGAGTCGGACTACAACCTGCTGATCGCGCTCCACCGCATCACGCCGGAGGAGCTGCGCTCGGCGCAGCCGCCGCTGCGCGAGTGGCGTCGGCTCGGCCACCCGCTCCCGGTCTACTTCACCTTCGCCGAGCTGCGCGACGCGGCCGACGTCTTCCCCATCGAGTTCCACCAGATGGAGCGCGCGCGCGTCGTGCTCTACGGCCGCGACCCCTTCGAGGGCTTCACGTTCTCGGACAAGAACCTGCGCCACCAGACCGAGTACGAGCTGCGCAGCAAGCTCATACAACTGCGCCGGCTCTACATCCCCGCGTCCACGTCCGCGGAGCGGCTGCGGGATTTGATGAGCGACAGCCTTTCGAGCTTCGCCACACTGTTCGCGCCCGTCCTGCTGCTGCACGGCCAGGAGCCGCCGGTGCTCAGGCACGACATCGTGCGCGCGGCCGCCCGGCTGCTGGGACTCGACGGCGCGGTCTTCGAGCGCGTCTTCGCGCTGCGCGAGGGCGGCGGCGGGCACGCGCCCGGCGAGCGCGAGGCGGGCGAGTTGTTCGCGTCCTACCTGGCGCAGATCGAGCGGGTCATCGAGGCGGTGGATCGTCTTGAGGTTTCTACTGAGATGTAATCTAAAACTTTCGAGCGGCAGGTAGCATTTTACCGCGGGCTCTGGGCCTCGCGGCGGCATCGTCAGATTTGAGGAGGAGTATGATGAAAACAAGAAGGGTGTTGCTCGTGGCTCTCGTCGCCTTCGTCGCTTTCGGGTCGAGCGGCTGTGGCTACAACACGCTCACGGCGAAGCAGCAGAACGTGAGGCGCTCGTGGGCCGACGTCGAGAGCCAGCTCCAGCGCCGCGCCGACCTGGTGCCGAACCTGGTCGCGGCCGCGCAGTCGGCCGGCATCCAGGAGCAGGAGGTCTTCGGCCAGATCGCCGAGGCGCGCTCGCGGCTCATCAACGCCACGAGCGCCGCGCCGGCGGGCGAGGGCGGCGACCGCACGCCCGAGCAGAAGCAGGCCGTGATCGACGCGGCCAACAGCTTCGGCGGGACGGTCGGGCGCCTGCTCTCGTTGCAGGAAAGCTACCCGCAGCTGCGTTCGAGCGAGTTGTTCATGAACGTGCAGCACGAGCTGTCTGGAACTGAGAACCGCATCAACGTCGCGCGGCAGGACTACAACGCGGGGGTGCAGGACTACAACACGACGCGCAACAGCTTCCCGACGGTCATCGCCGCGAAGATGTACGGCTTCAAGGAGGAGCCCTACTTCAAGGCCGAGGAGGGCGCGCGCCAGGCGCCCCGCATCGACCCCAACACGATGCGGCGCGACCAGGGAGGGCAGACGAACAAGTAAGTCGGAAGGCCAAAGTGAAGGAGGGCGGGAGGCAGCGTTGCCTCCCGCCCTCCTTTTTCTTTTGACCTTTGACTTCTTAGAAGCCGCGCGCGCTGCACACGCCGCAGTGGTCGCAGGGCTTGCCGCCGGGCTCGACCGTGCAGGTCTTCTCGCTCTCGAAGAACTCGACCAGCTCGGAGACTGCCTCGCCGATGCCGGCGAACTGCTCCTCGCTCGGGTGCGAGGTCGCGGGGACGTAGGTGCCGCTCAGCCACGTCGAGCGCGCCTGCGTCTGCGCGGGCGCGTCGTCGCCCCGTGACGGGTCCCGCCGCGCGGGGCGCTCGCCCTGCCCGCAGTCTTCGCCGTGCGTGATGTGCGACTCGATGTGCGCGAGCCGGCGCTGAATCTCGGAAAGGCTCGCGCGCAGCGCGGCGAGGTCGTCGCCGCCCGCCCCTCCGCCCTGCCCGCCCGGCGCGTCGGCCAGCCGGCGCGCGACGCGCTCGGCCAACTCCCTCACCCTGTCCTGTTCGCTACTGCTCATCGCTTACGTTTAGCCGTGTCTTCTTCCAGCAGGTCTACGCGGTCGACGACGCCGATGATGGCCGAATCTATCGCGGCGCCCTGCTCGCCCGTGGCGGCGGTCGAGGCGCCCCAGCCCTCCTGCACTATCAAGACGGTGTCGCCCACGCCCGCGTCGACCGAGTCGAGCGCGAGGAGCGTCGCGCCAGTCTCCTCGCCCGAAGGCGTCACGGGCTGGCAGAGCATCACGCGCGCGCTCGCGTAGCGCTCGTTCTTCTGCGTCGCCACGACGTTGCCGACCACGCGCGCCAGTATCAACGCCCGCCCCTCCCCTTCGACACGTGCGCGTCCGAATCCACGATGCCGATGATGGTGCAGTCGGTCGGCGTGTCCTCGCGCCGGAAGGGGAAGCTCGCCTCCTTCCCCCTGCACCAGAAGACCAGCTCGCCGACGCCGGCGCCGATGGCGTCGAGCGCGACGAGCGGCTGCCCCTGCGGCTTCAGGTCGGCGTTGAGCGACTGCACGACGAGGAGCTTGCGCCCTTCGAGCGAGTCGTTCTTCACCGTCGCCACCACGCACCCGATGACACGCGCGAGCTGCATCGTCAGTCGTTCACGAAATCGACCGTGTCGATGACGCCGACGATGGCGGCATCCACGGGCTTGTCCTTCTGACCCTCGGCCAGGCGCGCGGACGAGCCGGCGACGACGAGGACGCGCTCGTGGTAGCCCGCGCCGACCGTGTCCACGGCGACGACGTAGCCGGAGCCGTCCGAGCCGTCGAGGTTCAAGGGGCGGACGAGCAGGAGCTTGCTGCCCTTCAGCCGCTCGTCCTTCTGCGTCGAGACGACCGTGCCGAGGATGCGCGCGATAATCATAAAAAGGTCGTGAACTGTAAACCGTGAACCGTGACGAGCGGGAGCCGTGACACGAGCACCGCGGGCCGTGCCCTTACCGCACACGTCTTGTCACGGTTTACGTTTCACGGTTCACGTCTCTTACTTGTCCGCCCCGATGGGCAGGGCCTCGTCGACGCTGCCGTGCGGGCGCGGGATGACGTGGACGCTGACGAGCTCGCCGACGCGGCGCGCGGCCGCGGCCCCCGCGTCGGTGGCGGCCTTCACGGCGGCGACGTCGCCGCGGACGATGGCCGTGACGAAGCCCGCGCCTATTTTCTCGTAGCCGACCAGCGTGACGTTGGCGGCCTTCACCATCGCGTCCGCGGCCTCGATCATCGCCACGAGTCCCTTCGTCTCAACCATCCCGAGTGCTTCCTGTGGCATTCTTCCTTCTCCGATCCGCTCTGTGGTTTGTTTTAAGCTCTTGTAGAACCGAAACTCTCGCCGCCGCGCGTCAGCCGCGCGGCCGGCGTTCCGCGTACCTGAAGCCGAAGACGGACTCGGCCGCGCCCGAAGTCTATCTCCGCCAGTTCCGCGTTCGCGTTGCTTGCTTCGAGTATAACCGAAGTCTGGTCTTCGGGCTTCATGCCGTTCAGGAACCAGTGCTCCACGATCAACGCCTGCTGCTCGACGTTGTAACTCCCCCAGGGCGCGCCGGGCTTGTAGTCGTACGCCCTGTGCCGACCGCCGTGCGCGAGGATGGCGTACCCCTGCGCGAGCATCGACTGGGCCATGTACTCCCAGCCGAGCGCGCCGTGGAACCCCTGCCAGACGTGCGTCAGCTCGTGGACGAAGGTGTGCCCGAAGCCGGGGCTGTCGGCGCCCCTGTCGAAGGTCTCGGGGCCGAAGAAGATGGTGTAGCTCCGGAGCCCGCGCACGAAGACGAACGAGGAGGCCGAGGCCACCGTGACGGCCGTCCCCTGGTTGCCGGGGAGGTAGCGGCTGGAGAGGTAGACGCGGTCGTAGGGCAGGCGGTCTTCAAAGACCTGGCGCGCGAACTCCACCTCCGACCCGTTGAGTAGGCGAGTGGCCATCTCGGCGACCCTTTCGCGAACCGTCGTGTGAAGTGTTAAGGCCGCCGCGATGAAGGAGTGGCCGCTACGGGCGGACGCGCGCCGCCTGACTCAGAAGCTCGATCAACTCCTCGCGCGTCAGACTTATCTTGCCGTTCGCCGCGCCGCGCTGCGCCGTCACGGCGTCGCGCTCGCCCGCGGGGCAGACGACGCGCGTCTGGTGCAGGTAGCCGCACGCCTGGCAGCGCGCGCGCTCGTCGAGGTAGCCGGCGCGCTCGCGCACTTCGATGAGCTTCTCGATGGAGTCGGCCGGGAGGTCGCGCGCCCCGCCCAGCGCGCGCGCGAGGATGGCTATCTTCGCGGTGTGCTCCAGCGTCTCCAGCCGGTCGAAGGCCTGCCACACGTCCGCGCCGTAGGCGACCGCGCCGTGGTTGGCCATCAGGAGCGCGTTGTGGTTCTTGACGAGCGGGAGCATCGCCCCGGTCAGCTCGTCGGTCGAGGGCGTGCCGTACTCGGCGAGCGGGACGCAGCCCAGGGTGAGGATGACTTCGGAGAGGATCGGCTGGTCGATGGCGAGCCCGGCGACGGCGAAGGCCGAGCCGTGCGGCGGGTGCGCGTGGCAGACCGCGCGCACGTCCTCGCGCTCGCGGTAGATGAGCAGGTGCATCGCCAGCTCGGAGGAGGCGCGGCGGTCGTTGAGCGCCCGGCCTTCGAGGTCCGTGAGGGCGAGCGAGTCCTCGGTCATGCGCCCCTTGTTGGTCTGCGTGGGCGTGGCGAGGACGCGGCCGTCGTCGAGGCGCACGCTGACGTTGCCGTCCGAGGAGACGACGTAAGAGCGCTCGTACAAGAGTTTGCCGACGCGCACTATCTCGCGCCGGGCTGTCTGCTCGTCCATCAAGGCTACTCGGGCCGCGCCGCTCAGTGGTTGGGGAGGAATCGTATCTCGACGTCCCTGGTGACGGTGACGGGGACGCCGTCAACCGTCTCGGGGGTGAACTCGATTTGCCGCGCCGCCCGCTCGACAGCCTGCCACGTGGCCCTCAACTCGACCAGATTTTCGTTCGGCACTATAACCCAGCTCGCGAGCGGCTTGACGTTCTGAACCTTGCCGTCGGCCCCGAACGTCACGCGCGCGACGACAGGTCGCCCGCCCCCCCACGTCTCAGTCCCGAGCGGCCGGCGCGCGTCGGGCTTGAAGTTGATGCCGAGCGGCTTTGACTCGGCGACGAGGCGGTGGCGCCGGCGCGAGTCGCACCCGCGCCTGAAGTCGTAGGTGCGCGTGACGCGCGCCGCCTCGGCCTTCTTCCCCGAGCCGCCGAACAGCCACGTCAGGCCGCCGAGCGCCGTGCCGACGACGAAGGTCAGCGTGAACGGAAGCGCCTTCTTGAGCAAGAACAAATACATGACCGAACTCCTTGTCAACTCTGCTGCAACTCCTGCTCCTCGCGCTGCGCGATCTCCTCGTAGGGGAGGATGCTGCGCGGGTTGGTGACGCAGGTTATCTGCGGACGCGCCAGAAAGTACGACAGCGACTCCAGCGAAATCGTCAGGTCAACCGTCTTGACCTTGACGCCCAAACGCGCGTGCAGGCGGACGGGTGCGAAGTTCAAGACCGCCTTGACGCCCGCCGACATCACCTGGTTGAGCACGCGCTGCGCGACGCGCGCAGGCACGGCGATGACGGCCACGTCTATCGCCTCGTCGCGCACCACGCGCACGAGCTTGCGCACATCGTGGACGACGGTGCCGGCGACGCCGACGCGGCGGCCGATCTTCTCGCGGTCGTTGTCGAAGAGCGCGACGACCTCGAAGTTCGACTCGCGGAAGCCGTTGTAGTTGGCGAGCGCGGTGCCGAGGTTCCCCGCGCCGATGATGCCGACGCGGTGCGTGCTGTCGAGGCCGAGAATCTGCGTCAGGTGGCGGCGCAGCTCGTCCACCGAGTAGCCGACGCCGCGCGTCCCGAACTCGCCGAAGTGCGCGAGGTCTTTGCGTATCTGCGCCGAGTTCAGGCGGAACTGGTCGGCGAGCGCCTGCGACGAGATGGTCTCGATGCCGGCCGACGCCAGCAGGTTCAGGCAGCGCAGGTACACGCTCAGCCGGCTCGTCGTCAGCTCAGAAATTTTCTCCGACTTCATCCGAAAACCTTTTCCGAGGAGAGCAACCTGCACGAGAGTATACCGCGCGCCGGGCGCGGAGTGAAGAAGTGCGCCCGCGCCGTAAAAAACCGTGGACGCCCCGCCCGCCCCGCGTCCATAATGCGCGCGCCCGCTCCACGGTCAAAGACACTAACTCAGAGAGGTCAGACTTATGAGAAGAGTTGCCCAACGCCCCGCCTCCGCGCTCGCCGCCGGACTTTGCGCCCTGCTCGCGTCCGCACCCGCCGCCGCGCAGACCGCCCCGCGCGCACGCGACCTAGGCGTGCCGTTCGAGGGGACGCCCGGCCCCCTGAACGCCATCACGGACGTGCGCGGCGTCGAGGTCGGCCTCGTCACGCTCGTGAGCGGCGAGGGGAAGCTCACGCCGGGGCGCGGCCCCGTGCGGACCGGCGTGACGGCGGTGCTGCCGCAGGGGAAGAACTTCCGCGGGCGCGTCTTCGCCGCGTGGCACACCCTCAACGGCAACGGCGAGATGACGGGGACGACGTGGCTCGAAGAGTCGGGCAGCCTGGGGACGCCCATCCTCATCACCAACACGCACAGCGTCGGCGTCGTGCGCGACGCGGTCATCGAGTGGAACGCGCGGCGCGGCGCGGGCGAAGGCTACTCGGGCGACTTCAGCCTCCCCGTCGTCGCCGAGACGTGGGACGGGTTTCTGAACGACATCAACGGCTTCCACGTCCGGAAGGAGCACGCCTTCCAGGCGCTCGACGGCGCGAAGGGCGGGGCGGTCGCCGAGGGCAACGTCGGCGGCGGGACGGGGATGGTCGCGCACGGCTTCAAGGGCGGGACGGGCACCTCGTCGCGCGTGCTCGCGGCCACGGAGGGCGGCTACACGGTGGGCGTGCTCGTGCAGGCCAACTACGGGCGGCGCGACCTGCTGCGCATCGCGGGCGTCCCCGTCGGCCGGGAGATCACAGACCTCATGCCCGAGCGCGGGAAGCGTGACGACGGCGGCGGCTCGATCATCGTCGTCGTGGCGACGGACGCGCCGCTGCTGCCGCACCAGCTCAAGCGTCTCGCGCGCCGCGTCTCGCTCGGCGTCGGCGCGACGGGCGGGCGCGGCGAGAACACTTCGGGCGACATCTTCATCGCCTTCTCGACCGCCAACCCGGAGGCGAGCAGGGAGGAGGGCACGGCGCAGCTCACGATGCTCCCCAACGAGCGCATCAACCCGCTGCTGCGCGCGACCGTCGAGGCCACCGAGGAGGCCATCGTCAACGCCATGGTCGCCGCGAAGACGATGCGCGGAATCGACGGCAACACCATCCACGCGCTCCCGCACGAACGGCTCCGCGAGGCGCTGAGGAAGTACAACCGGCTCGCCAGGTAGCCGCGCGCCACGCGATCCTTGAACCGAACCCGGGCGGGGTTCATAATCTCGCCCATGAGTGTGGAAACGACTCACAACCTGCCGGACGGACGCTCCTTCGAGGAGCGCGTCTTCGCACGCTTCGACGCCATAGACGCCGGACTCCACCACCTGAACGTTCGCATGGAGAGTCTTGAGACTCGTGTGCAGCGCTTGGAGGAGGAGTCGGCGCGGAGGGCGGTGGACACGAAGCCCATCCGGGAGCGCGCGCTCGCCGAGATAACGGCCGTCAGGCAAGATGTCGCCGCGCTAGGGGAGAAGGTTGACACCCTAGCGGAGAGAATTGACAAAGTCGAGCACAAGCTGGACGTGTTCTGGGAGGACATGCTTATGCTGCGCTCCCAGCAGAGACAACTGGGAAACGTATGGACAAGCTGGAAGTGAAGCCCGCTAGCTAGCGAGGCTCGCACAGAGGCCCGCGTTTGACCGCCATCCGACGCCACGCTGACATTTTCACCCGACACAAAAACAGGCACGAGCAGGACGAAGCGCCGCGCGGAGGGCGCGGGCGTCGTCCCTCATCGGCGTCGCGTTCTCGGTGTGTCCGGTGGACGGAGAGATGATGAAGAAAGCTGTGTCTTACACGCTCGGGCTGCTGCTCGCCCTGTGCTGCGCGGCGTCGCACGCCTCGGCGCAGGGCGAGGGCGGCAACCCCGCCAACTGGTGCCGCAACGGCGCGTTCGCGCGCGACGCCGAGGAGTTCAGGGCGGCGCGCGTCACCGGCCGGAGGGGCTCGCGCGTGTACTTCAGCGGCGACGAGGAGGGCTGCCCCGGCACGTCCGCGAAGTGCAGGCAGAAGGCTTACGTCGTCCCCGGCAACGAGGTGCTGACCTCGCGCGCCTTCGGCGACTGGGTCTGCGCCTGGTATCAGCCCGCGCGCGGGTCTGAGACGGTGGGCTGGCTCCCCGCCGACCGTCTCAGCGTCTCGGAGCCGGCCGCGCGGCCGCCGCTCGCGTTGTGGCTCGGCGCGTGGGGCTTCTACGACAACTCTCTGCGGCTGACGCGCGGACGCGCGGCGGGCACGGTGCTCGTCGAGGGGCACGCGACGTGGGTGGGCGCGGGCCCCGGCAACGTCCACGTCGGCGAGGTCAGGGGCGAGGCCGCCCCCTCGGGCAACGTCCTCGAAGTCGGAGGCGACGACGACTGCCGCCTCAAGCTCCGCCTCGCCGGCCCCTACCTCGTCGCCTCCGACAACAAGCAGTGCGGCGGCGTCAACGTCGCCTTCGACGGCGTCTACCGACGGAAAAGAAAGTAGTCAGCAGGAAAACCGAAGGCGGCGCGTTCCGGTCGTGAGCCGAGCGCGCCGCCTGTCTTTCTACTGGCCGCTGTCTACTGTCTACTCCCCGGACTGTTCGGTCCTCATCAGTTTGCTCACGTCGAAACCTTCGGCGGCGCCGCGTGCGACGGCGCGGCCGTAGGTCTCCTCGTCCATGCGCGGCGTGCGCGAGAGCACCCAGAGGTACTTGCGGCCGGGCTCGCCGACGAGCGCGTAAGAGTAGTCGGGCGCGAGGTCTATGACCTGATAGTCGCCCCAGACAAAGGGCAGGAAGGAGAGGTAGCCGGGCGCGAAACGCACCTCCAGCTTCGAGTTCGGCCCGCGCCTGTCCGCGACCCTCGCCCGCCCCTTCACGCCCGTCGGCTGCCCGTCGGCCTTGCGGCAGCGGTTGAACACGTCGAGCCCGCCGTCTGGCCTCACCGCGTAGGTCGCGGCCACGTCGCCCGCGCACTTCTTCTGGAAGCGGTTCGGCAGCCGCGCGATCTCGTACCAGGTCCCCGCGTAGCGCTCCGGGTCAACCGAGGGCACCACGCGCAGGGGCTCCCCCTCGTTCTTGTCGGCCTTGACGAGGGCGGCCAGCGCGAACACGGCGCAGCCGGCCAGGACGATGCGTTTTAACACTTGGGCCCGCCTTTCCATGAAGACTGAATGACGCAGGGCGCCACCGGCGCCCGACGACAGGGCGGACAGCCTGCACCAATCTCGTCCCCAAACTTTGGAGAAAGTTTGGCGCGCTCTCACGTTAAGTTGTGGCGCGCGTGTCGGCCGTTTGCCGAGCGATGCGGGTTAATCTAGAATCCATTTCGTAACGTGAGGCGCTCCCGAAATTCCTTCTCTCGTCAACGCAAGTAAAGAATGATTTCACACCTTTCAGGGAACCTGCTGGCGAAGCACGCGACCAGCGTGATCGTCGAAGTGGGCGGGGTCGGCTACGAGGTGACCATCCCCGTGACGACCTTCTACGACCTCGGCGACGTGGGCGCGGGCGTCCGGCTCAACATCTACACGCACGTCCGCGAGGACGCCTTGCAGCTCTTCGGCTTCCGCACGCTGCGCGAGCGCGAGCTGTTCACGCTGCTCATCTCGGTGAGCGGCATCGGCCCGAAATCCGCGGTCGCCATGCTGTCGGGGATGAACGCCGACGAGATCGTCACCGCCATCCGCACCAACAACTACGCGCGGCTGACCTCGATCCCCGGCGTCGGGCGCAAGACGGCCGAGCGCATGGTCATCGAGCTGCGCGACAAGATGGCCGCGCTCTCGAGCCCCGCGCTCGAACAGGAGATCGCCGCCGGCGGCACGACCGCCGCGCAGTCCGAGGACGCGCTGCGCGAGGACACGCTCGCCGCGCTCCTCCAGCTCGGCTTCCCCAGGCCCGCCGCCGAGAAGGCCATCGGCGGCGCGATGCAGGAGGGCGGCGAACTCTCGGTCGAGACGCTGCTCAGGCGCAGCCTGCGACAACTATCGAAGGGCTGAGGGAGGCGACTCATGGCGGAACCCGTGTACGAGCCCTTCGACGAGGACAGGCTCATCCTGCTGGAAGAGATTTACTACCTGATGCGTGCGGCCGGCGGCCGGCTGAGGGAAACGTTAAAGGAAGAGGATTGGCACGTTGCCGCGGCCGTCGTCGCGGCGGTAGGTAAAGCCGCCCAGGAGCGTCTCTCCGAAGTCCGCGCCGGGCGGCGCGCAGGCTGAGTCGGTGACAGTATTGTAATGTCTGACGAACTCGAACCGGGTAACGTGCGCGAGCGCGGGGCGTTGGAGGACGAGCGGCAGTTCGAGCTTTCCTTGCGCCCTTCGCGGCTCGGCGAGTACATCGGGCAGAGGAAGGCGACCGAGAACCTCGGCATCTTCATCCGCGCGGCGCGCCAGCGCCGCGAGGCGCTCGACCACGTCCTGCTCACCGGCCCGCCGGGCCTCGGCAAGACCACGCTCTCCGTCATCATCGCCAACGAGATGGGGGCGGAGCTGCGCTCGACCGCCGGCCCCATCATCGAGAAGCCGGGCGACCTCGCCGCCCTGCTCACCAACCTGCAGGAGGGCGACGTCCTCTTCATCGACGAGATTCACCGCATGTCGCCCGCCATCGAGGAGGTCCTGTACCCCGCGATGGAGGACTTCCAGCTCGACATCATGATCGGGCAGGGGACGGCCGCGCGCTCCATCAAGCTCGACCTCCCGAAGTTCACGCTCGTCGGCGCGACCACGCGGCCGGGGCTCATCACGGCGCCCCTGCGCGGCCGCTTCGGCATCGTCTTCCACCTCAACTTCTACACGCACGAGGAGCTGGCGACCATCGTCCGCCGCTCGGCCGAGATTCTCGGCACCGAGATTGACGACGCCGGCTCTCGCGAGATAGCGCGGCGCGCGCGCGGCACCCCGCGCATCGCCAACCGCCTGCTCCGGCGCGTCCGCGACTACGCCGAGGTCGAGCACGAGGGGCGCATCACCAAGGAGATAGCCGACGACGCCTTAAATCGGATGGAGGTGGACACGTTCGGGCTCGACGAGATGGACAGAAAACTGCTGCTGATGATCATCCAGCAGCACGCGGGCGGCCCCGTCGGGCTCAACCACATGTCGGCCGCGCTCCAGGAGGAGAAGGACTCCATCGAGGAGATCATCGAGCCCTACCTCATCCAGATCGGCTTCCTCAACCGCACGCCGCGGGGCCGCGCCGCCACGCGCCTCGCCTACGAACACTTCGGCATCGACCCCCCGCGCCAGCAGACGCGCCCGGGGCTCTTCGACCAGGAGTAGCCCGAGCCGCCGCGCGCGCCATGAGAGACACGCCCCGCCACATCCGGCTCGCCCTCGCGCTCCTGCTCGCGTGCGCGGCGTGCGCGCGAGACGCGGGCGCGCAGGCGCGCCCCGCCGCCCCGCCTCGGGGCAAACCGCCGGCACAAAGCAAGTCGACAACACAGGGCAAGCCGACCACGCAGGGCAAGCCCGCGACGCCGGCCGCGAAAAACGCGGAGCGTTCGACGCGCAAGGCCGTCGCCGTGCTCCACGAAGTCGCCGACGGCGCGAAGTCGCTCGCAGACGCCTCGCAGCGCGCCGCCGTGCTGACGCTCTGCGCCGGCGCGCTCTGGAACGCGGACGAGCGCGGCGCGCGCTCCGCCTTCGCGCGCGCGTGGGAGGCCGCCGCCGAGGCGGACGAGGCCGAGCTGAAGGCGGAGCGGGAGCAGGGTCGCTACGGCGACCTGCCCGAGCGTTTCACGCGCGCGCGCGAGCTTGTGCTCGCCGCCGCCACGCGGCACGACTCGCGCCTGGCCGAGGGCTGGATAGGCGCGCTCGCCGACTGGGTCTCGCGCGAACGTGGCGGCGCCGAAGGCGACGGGGAGGATGCTTCGACCGGGGGCGGCGCGGCGGGCGGCCCCGACCTCGGGCCGCGGGACGAGTCGACGCGCGAGGGGCAGAGGCTCGCGCTCGCCTCCTCGCTCCTCGACGCGGGCGAGTACGAGGA
>JAIVJI010000106.1:12167-44983 GCA_020200135.1 Acidobacteriota bacterium
GCGAGCCTCTGCCCCTCGCGCGTCGACTCGTCCCGCGGCCCGCCACGCCCGGGCACGAGTTGCCCGCGGTCTACTTCGCCATCGTCCGCCTGCTCCCCTTGTTCCAGTCGGAGGCCCCGCGCCACGCGCACGCGCTCCAGGCACGCCAGATGGAGATGGCCGCGCAGCTCGGACTGGAGCGCCGCGTCGCACTCGAATCGCAGGCGGAGAGGCTGAGCGAGAGGCCCAGGAACCCGGTTGACCCTCTGCGTGGGCTGCTCGACACGGTGGCGCGCGCCGGCGACGCGAAGGTGCGCGACGCGGCGCGGCTACAGGCCGTCGAGTCCGCGTCGAAGCGCAGGCTCTGGGAGCGCGCGCGGCGTCTGGCCGAAGAGGTCGAAGACCCCGAGACGCAGCGCGCCGCGCGCGCGGTCGTCGAAGCCTACAGGGTGGCCTGGGTGCGCGAGACGTTCGAGGGCGACGAGCAGGACTTCGAGCGGGCCGCCGCGCTCTCGCGCGACGCGGAGGTGATGCCGGCGCTGCGCGCCTTCGGTCTGGGTCAGGCGGCGCTGCTGGCCGCGCGGCGCGGCGAGCGCGCGCTCGCGGAGGCGCTGCTCAGGGAGGCGTTCGGACAGGCGTCGCAGGCGGACGAGAGGACTTTCGCGCGCGGCGCCGCGCTGCTGATGACGGCGACCTACGCGGCGCGGCTCGAATCGCCGCGCGTCTGGGAGATGCTGGCCGCGTCGGTCGCGGCGCTCAACGAGGACGAAGAGTTCAAGGGCGAGCCCTTCCGCTTCGACGCCGAGGCGCGCGCCGCCTACAGACCCGGCGAGGCCGGCGCGCTCGACGAGGCGCTCGCGCAGTTCAACATCCGCGAGGCGTTCGAGGCGGCCGCGCGCCGCGGCTTCGACCGCAGCGCCGCGGAGGCGCGCAACCTCAAGAGCGCCTTCGCGCGGTCGCGCGCGCTCGTCGCGGCGGCGTGGATAGAGCTTGAGAAGGCCGGCCGCGTCCCCGCGCAGCTCAGGCCGGGGCGCTAGGGCTTTTGCGGCACGGCGCCGAATGAAGGACAATCGGCGCGGCGTCCGCAGGGCGGCGGGCCGGCGCCGGGCGAACACTTCGGGGGGTTCAACTGATGGAGAACGTGCGGAGACACATCCCCTTCTTCTCGCGCGGGCGCTGGGGCGTGAAGAACCACGCGCCCTGGACGTCCATCCTCCAGCACACCTTCCACCAGTTCCACGAGAACGACCTCTTCACGCCGGCGGCGGCGATGAGCTACTTCGGGCTGCTGACGCTCTTCCCCGCCCTGCTCGTCATGCTCGTCGTCGGCGACCGCGTCGCCGCCGGCGGCGAGGCGCTGACGCGCATCGTCGAAATCTACCCGGGCTCGCGCGACTTCCTGAACTCGACCATCAAGTCTCTCAAACAAGTCGGCTGGGGCGGCATCATCAGCGCCGTCGTCGTCACGCTGTGGGCCGGCTCGTGGGTCTTCGCCGTCGTCGAGCGCGCGCTCAACCGCATCTGGGGGACGCGGCCGCGCGACTTCCTGCACGGCCGCGCGGTCACGCTCGGCATGATCGGCGCGGTCGGGCTGCTCCTCATCGCCTCGGTCTTCCTGACCTCGGTGCTGGTCGGCCTGCAGGAGCTGATCGACCAGCTCCCCATCCGCGTCGTCCGCCGCTCGGCGTGGCTGACCCTCGTCGGGAACGCCTTCTGGCAGACGATCTTCGCGGCCGCCGGCGCGCTCATCACCGTCGCGCTCTTCGCGGTCGTCTACCGGCTGGTGCCGAACGGGCGCGTCACGCTGCGCGACACGCTGCCGAGCGCGGTGGTGGCGGGCTTGCTGTGGGAGGCGGCCAAGTACGTCTTCGCGTCGAGCCTGAAGTACTTCCACTACGACGAGATATACGGCTCGGTCGGCGCGGTCGTCGCCGTGCTGACGTGGAGCTACGTCTCCAGCCTCATCCTGATGTTCGGCGCGCAGCTCTCGGTCGTCCTCCACCAGGAGCACGCCTCCGAAGAGATGGCCGCCGAGACGCCCGCCTCGCCCTCTTGAGTGAGGCCGGCGTCCTCAAAGCTTCGCCCGGCGGGCGGGCCGGCCGCCGGCCGGTGACAAACTGTGAAGGAGGGACGCCGCCTTATGGCAGAACCGGGGAATGTTGCCGCGTACGACGGGGGCCGACGGGCCCCGTCCCTGCTCTACGGCGCGTGCGCCCTGCTGCTCTTCGCCGCCTTCGCCTTCCAGCTCCGGCACCACGCCGTCAGCACCAGCCCGGTCGTGGACGAGGGCGCGCACATCCTGGCCGGGCACAGGCACTGGCAGTGCGGCGACTTCGGCATTAACCCGGAGCACCCGCCGCTCCTGAAACTCGTGGCGGCCGCGCCGCTCAACTTCCGCGCGTGGGACGAGCCGGGCTGGGTCTGCGGCTCGCGCCTCACGCCGAAGCCGGAGATGTTCGCCGCCGGCACCTCGTTTTTGGTGCGCAACGGCGTCGACCGCGTGACGACGCAGACACGGCTGGCGGCGGCCGTGCTGAGTATGCTGCTGGCGGCGCTGGTCTTCCTGGCGGCTCGGGAGATGTTCGGGCGCTGGGAGGGGCTGACGGCGCTGGCGCTGCTCGCGTTCGAGCCGAGTTTGATTGCGCACGGCTCGCTCGTCACCACCGACATGGCGCTGGCGGCGACCGCCTTCGCCGCAGCCTACGCGCTCTACCGTTACCGTAAACATCCGACCCCGGCTCGCCTCGCCCTCTTCGGCGCGGCGCTCGGGCTGATGCTCGCGGCGAAGCACTCGGCCGTACTCTTCCTCCCCGCGCTCTTCGCGGCCCTGGTCGCGGACGTCGCGCTCTTCCGTCCGGGCGGGGGCGGCGCGGCGCGCCGCCTCGCCGGGCAGGTCGCGGCCTTCGCGGCGGCCTCGCTGCTCGGCCTGGCCGTGCTGTGGGCCTTCTACGGCTTCCGCTACTACTCGATCCCGGGCGCGACCGCGGGCACCATCTCCGTCGCCGACTACATCCGCGAGAACGGCCGGCCCGAGATGATTCAGTCGCTCCCCGCAAAGCTGGTCGAGGCCGCCAGCCGTGCGCGCGTCCTGCCCGAGTCCTACGTCCTGGGGCTGGCCGACGTGATCGCGTGGGGGAGTCGCAACTCCTACATCCTCGGGAAGAGCTACCCGACGGGTCAGTGGTGGTACTTCCCACTCGCGCTCGCCGTCAAGTCGAGCGTCGCGCTGCTCGCGCTCCTGCCGACGGGGCTGCTCCTGCCTTTCTTCGACCGCGTGAGGCGGCGCGAGACGCTGTTCCTGCTCGCGCCGCCGCTCATGTTCTTCGCCGCCGCGATGGCCTCGCCGATGACCACCGGCATCCGGCACGTCCTGCCCGTCTACGGCTTCTTCGTCGTGGCGGCGGCGGCCGGCGCGGTCTGGCTGTGCCGGAGGTTCCGGCCGCTCAGGCTCGCCCTCGCGGCGCTGCTCGTCTACCACGCCGCGGCCGCGGTCCGGGTCGCGCCGAACTACCTCGCCTTCTCCAACGACCTCTGGGGCGGCGTGGACAACACGCGCCGCATCTTCAACGACTCGAACGTGGACTTCGGGCAGAGCGTGAAGCAGGCGGCCGAGTACCTGGCGCGAGAGGGCGTCACCGACTGCTGGTTCGCCGCCTACAACCACCGTGAGCTGGTCCGCGCCACGCAGCCCTGCCGCGTCCTGCCCTCGGCGCTGCGGATTCTGGTCAGCCCGACGGTCATCGAGCCGGTCCCGCCGGTCATCGAGGGCACGGTCCTCGTCAGCGTCAACGAGCTGCCGCCGCGGGGCGCGGGCGAGTACGTGCCCCTCACACGCTCCGAGCCGGTCGCCCTCATCGGCGGGAACACCCTCGTCTACCGCGGGCGTTTCGAGGTCCCGCTCGCGGCGGCGATGAGTCACGCCTACCGCTCGGGGCAGTTCCTGCGCGCGGGGGGCGTGGCGGAGGCCGTCGCCGAAGGGCGCGCAGCGGTCGGGCTCGGCGGGGGCGACCCGCGCACGCACCTCGCGCTCGGCCTGGCCCTGGCCCGCGCCGGGCAGAAGGAGGAGGCGCGGGGGGAGTTCGGGGCGGCCGCCGAGATGGCCGCGCGCGACCCGGTCTTCCGCAACGCCGAAGTGCGCGCGCGGCAGGAGCTCGAACGTTTAAGGTAAGCTCATCGCGGGCGCAGGGTGGGAAAGAAGCCTTGCACATAGCTGATTTTGACTACGAGCTGCCCGAGGAGCTGATCGCGCAGCGCCCGCTCGGGCGGCGCGACGCTTCGCGGATGCTCGTCGTCAGCCGCGCCGGGGGGAGTTGGCGCGACGGCTCGTTCGCCGAGTTCGCCTCGGAGATGCGGGGGGGCGACACCGTCGTCGTCAACAACACGCGCGTCTTCCCCGCCCGCCTCGTCGGGCGGCGCGAGCCGACGGGCGGGCGCGTCGAGCTGCTGCTCGTGCGGCGGCGCGAGGATTTGGGCGGCCCGGGCGACGAGGTCTGGGAGGTTCTGGCGCGCCCCGCGCGGCGCCTCGAAGACGGCGCGCGCGTGACCTTCGGAGACGGCCGGCTGACGGCCGAAGTCCTCTCGGCCACGTCCGACGGCGCGGGGCGCGTCGTGCGCTTTCATTCGGGCGGGGAGTTCGGCGTGCTCCTCGAAGAGTTCGGGCGGATGCCTCTGCCGCCCTACATCAAACGCGAGTCTGACGACCTCGCCTCGGTCGCGGAAGACCGCGAGCGCTACCAGACCGTCTACGCCGCCGCCACGGGCGCCATCGCCGCGCCGACCGCCGGGCTGCACTTCACCCCGCAGGTCTTTGAAGAGCTACGCGCGCGCGGCGTGCGCGTGGCCGAGGTCACGCTCCACGTCGGCCACGGCACCTTCGCGCCAGTGCGCGCCGAGGATTTGGGCGACCACCGCGTCGCGGAAGAGCGTTTCGAGATAAGCGAGGCGGCCGCCCGCGAGGTCAACGCGACGCGCGTGCGCGGGGGTCGCGTGGTCGCCGTGGGGACGACGACCGTGCGCGCGCTCGAATCGGCGGCCGCGGGAGACGGGCGCGTCCGAGCCGGGGGCGGCGAGACAGGGCTGACGATCCTGCCCGGCTACGAGTTCCGCGTCGTGGACGCGCTGCTGACCAACTTCCACCTCCCGCGCTCGTCTCTGCTCATCCCATTTACTATTTACACGCATGGCCGTGCTGAAAAAAATTCGCTCGCGGCTCTTCTCGTCCGGCGCGGGGCACGGCGAGGAGACGGACCCCGAGGGCGAGGCTTCGGCGGCGGGCGCCGCTCAGGACGCGCGCTGGCGCTACGACGTGCGCCCGCTCACCGCCGCGCAGCTCGACGAGTGCTGGCGTCTCGACCACCGCTGCTTCGTCGACGGCGAGGCGTACAGCCGCGAGACCTTCGAGTACCTTCTGACCTCGCCCGAGTCGGTCTCCTACCGCGCGGTGACGCCCGACGGGACGATGGTCGGCTTCATCGTCGGCATCGTCGAGCCCGACCAGACCGGCCACATCACCACGCTCGGCGTCGCCCCCGAGCACCGCCGCCGCGGCGTCGCGCGCCGCATGCTGCTCAAGGTCGAGGAGGGCTTCCGCCGGCGCGGCGTGCGCATCACGCGCCTCGAAGTCCGCTCGGTCAACGCCGGCGCGCAGGACCTCTACCTCAAGCTCGGCTTCGCCGTCACGCAGCGCCTCCCGCGCTACTACTCCAACGGCGGCGACGGCCTCCTGATGGTCAAGTCCATCGTCTGAACAGCGCGTAAGCGGTAAACGGTGAACCGTGACGAGAAGGACGGACTCCTTCTCGTCACGGTTCACCGTTTACCGCTTACGCGCCCTTAGCTCTTACGCAGCTCGGTCAAGACCTGCTTGGCGACCGACTTGAGCGTGTCGAAGACGCCGTTGCCTTTGGAGGCGATGGCCTCGTGGACGGGCTCGTCCTTGCGGCGCAGCTCGGAGACCATCTCCTCGGCGGGGATGACGTTCGGGAGGTCGCGCTTGTTCAGTTGCAGGACGTAGGGAATCTTGGAGAGGTCGTAGCCGTTGGCCTGCAGGTTCTCCTCCAGGTTGTAGAGCGACTCGATGTTGGCGTCCATGCGCTCGTCCTGGCTGTCGGCGACGAAGACGACGCCGTCCACGCCCTTGAGGATGAGCTTGCGCGAGGCGTCGTAGAAGACCTGCCCCGGCACCGTGTAGAGGTGGAAGCGCGTCTTGAAGCCGCGCACGGTGCCCAGCTCCAGCGGCATGAAGTCGAAGAAGAGCGTCCGGTCTGTCTCGGTCGCCAGGCTGATGAGCTTGCCCTTGGCCGTCGGCGCGGTCGTGTCGTAGATGTATTGCAGGTTGGTCGTCTTCCCGCACAGCCCCGGGCCGTAGTAGACGATCTTGCAGTTAATCTCTCTCGAAGCGTAGTTGATGAAAGTCATGGCACTCCAGGGACAAGTGATGCGTGGTAGGTGATGAGTGAAGGGGCGGGGCGGCCGCTCCTCTGAATCACTTGTCACTCATCACTTTTTATTAATTGAAGAGGCTGTCGATGTCGTCGTCGGTGATCTCGGCGAAGAGCGCCTCCTCCCGGTCGCGGCGCTCCGAGGAGAGGCGTTCCAGCTCCTCGAAGAGTGCGGAGAGGTCGCGCGACGCCTGCTTGACGCGCAGCTTGATCAGGCCGAGGCTGGAGCGCTCGTCGAAGACCACGACGAGCAGGACGCGGCCGATGATGCAGATGTGTATGCTCTCGCGCTCGCCCTCGTGCGAGAGCGTGGGGAACTCCTTCTCGCCGATGAGACGCGCCATGCCGCCCGTGGCGGCGACGTTGCCGGCCGCGAGCGAGGCCAGGCTCGTCGTGTCCAGGTCGCCCACGTCGCCGTGCGTGGCGATCTGCTGGCCGTTTTTGTCGACGAGAAAGACGACGCGGGAAAAAGATTCGAGCCGCAGCTTGCCCAAGATGAGCTTGAGCTGTTGAAACTGCTGCTCGTGCATGATGATAGGCGTGTCTGTCATTCGTACACTGGCTCTCTATCTCGCAGGATGCGGACTGTAGGTGAGCGCCGGGGGCGGGAGTTCCGGGCGTCGGCCGAAAAGCTTAAATGAAGAGTTTTAGGGGCTTTGTTTCTTGGCTTCGGCGGCCTCTGTGCGCCGGCCGGGGGCTGTCCGCGGAAGCCTCGGCGGCACCTCAAGGACTCTAGCATACGGCCAAAGATGACTTCAATAGTTTTTCTTGTGCCTCGATTGTTTAACTTCCGGGAAGACGCTTACAACGCCCGCAAATCCTACTTCCCCGTTGATTTAGACCCTTTCGTGTGTTAAGCTGCCGGAGGTCGGCGGCTTCCCTTCTGCCGGGGAAGCGTTCTCTGAAAAGCGAGTGCTTCGCATGAGCGATCCAGTCATCAAGGGTGCAAAAAGAAGCTCCTCCCGCCCTGCACCGCATAGCGCTGCGCCAAAATCTTCGGCCAGGGGCCGAAAGTTGACTGCCGCCGCCAAGCCCAAGCCCAAGCCCAAACGCGCGGCGGCCGAGAAGGCGCCCGTGCGGAAGGCCGCCCCCGCGAAATCGTCCGCCGCTTCCAAATCTGCAAAGGCGGCGCGCCCCGCCGCCAAACAGTCCCCGGCCTCGAAGCAGTTAAAGCGCCCGGCCGCCAAGCCCGCGCCCGCCAAAAAGGCCGCCGGCAAGGCTCACCACGCAGCCCCGTCCGCCCGCGCCGCCGCCGGCAAGAAGGGCGCGCCGCCGTCCAGGTCTCAGCCCGTCAAAGGCACAGCGGCCAGAACGACCAAGGCCGCGGCGTCGAAGGCCGTCCCGGCGCAGAAGCAGGCGCCCAGGCACGCGCCCGCGCCGCCGCGCCAGCCCTCGCGCGACGAGGCCGCCGCGCTCAAAGCCTTCGAGCGCGCGCACAAAGATTTCACGCGCGGCAACTTCGTGGCCGCCCGCGAGCACTTCCGCGCCCTCATCGAGCAGCACGCGGGCGTCTCGGAGGTCGCGGCGCGCGCCCGCACCTACCTCAACATCGCCGAGACGCGCCTGCGCACCGAGGCCGCGCTGCCGCGCGACCCCGATTCGCTCTACGACCGGGGCGTCATCGAGCTGAACCGCGGCGACTTCGTCGCGGCGCAGGAGCTTTTCGAGCGCGCCCTCAAGCGCGACCCCGAGGCCGCCGACACGCACTACGCGCTGGCGGCCGCCCGCGCGCGGCTCGGCGCCGTCGAGTCGGCGCTCCAGGCGCTCGAGCGCGCCGTCGAGCTGAGGTCCGTCCTGCGAGTCCGCGCGCAGGCCGACGCGGACCTCGTGCTCCTGCGCAACGACCCGGAGTTCGAGCGCATCGTCTTCCCCAACTCGCGCCCCTGACAGCCGCACTCGACTTCCCCGCTGCGACCCAGCGCCTCCTCCCTGCTTTAACTCCTTTGAAAGCCTACGTCTTTCAAGTATGATTTCCCACACCGGCCGACGGGCCGGCCCCAGTTTCACCGAGGAGCCCTGAGTAGTTTGCAGTCGAGCCTGGAACGCGGCCTGAAGCTCGTCGCCATCGGCGGCGGCACGGGTCTGTCTACGGTACTTTCGGGGCTGAAGGAGCTGGCGGGCGACCACGACCGGGGCGACCTCTGGCTTGACTCGCTCTCGGCCATCGTCACGGTCTCGGACGACGGCGGGAGTTCGGGCCGTCTCCGCGACGAGTTGCAGATGCTGCCGCCGGGCGACATACGCAACTGCATGGTCGCGCTCTCGGAAGACTCGACGCTGCTCTCGCGCCTCTTCCAGTACCGCTTCCGGGGCGAGGGGGGCTTAGGCGGCCACAGCTTCGGCAACCTCTTCCTGGCCGCGCTGACCGAGGTCACGGGCGACTTCGTCGAGGCCGTGCGCCTCTCCTCCGAGGTCCTGGCGAGCAAGGGGCGCATCTACCCGGCGACTCTGAACGACGTGCGGCTCGTCGCCGAGCTTGAGGACGGGCGCGTGGTGCGCGGCGAGACGAACATCACGGCCGCGCGCTCGGCCGTCAGGCGCCTGCGGCTCGAACCCGAGCAGTGCCTCCCGCTCCCCGAGGCGCTGGCGGCCGTCCGCGTGGCCGACATCATCACGGTCGGCCCCGGCTCGCTCTACACGTCGATCCTCCCCAACCTGCTCGTGGCGCGCGTGGCCGAATCGATCGGCGCGTCGCCCGCGGTCAAAATCTTCATCTGCAACCTGATGACCCAGCCGGGCGAGACCGACGGCTACACGGCGCGCCGCCACATCGAGGTCGTCAAGGCTTACGCGCCCGAGATAGAGTTCGACTTCGTGGTCGTCAACGACCGCCGCGTGAGCCCCCTCCAGGCCGAGGCGTACGCCGCCGAGGGCGCGCACCAGATCGGGCTCACCGACCACATGCTGGAGGAGGAGTTCGGCCGCGAGGCCGAGATCGTGCGCGCCGACCTGCTCGACGAGGGCGAGAAGGTGCGGCACAGCCCCGACAAGCTGGCGCGCGTCATCCTCGCCTGCTACGAGAAGGCGCGCGCGCGCGCCGCGAGGACGACGACGACCGCCGCGCGCTAAACACGACCCTATGGACAGACAGCCACAGCAGCAACCCTCGCAGGCGCAGAGCCAGCCGCTCGACATCCTGATCCTCGCGGCGGGTCTGGGCACGCGCATGCGCTCGTCCACTGCGAAGGTGCTGCACCGCTTGGGCGGCCGCCCGCTCATCGCGCACGTCTGCCGGACGGCGTCGGCGCTCGTGAAGGGCGAGCGCCCCGTCTACGTCGTCGTCGGCCACCAGGCCGAGGAAGTTAAAGAGGCGGTGCGCGCCGAGCTGGGCGAGGGCGGCGCCGTCTTCGTCACGCAGACCGAGCAGCGCGGCACCGGCGACGCGGTCTTCGCCGCGCGCGAGGCTCTGGGCGACGCCGACTCGACGCTCCTCGTCCTCTCGGGCGACGTGCCGCTGGTGAGGGCCGAGACCCTCGGCTCGCTCGTCCACCAGCACCGCACGCACCGCGGGCGCGGCGCGGCCTGCACGCTGATGGCCGTCCGGCTCGAAGACCCCACGGGCTACGGCCGCGTCGTGCGCGACGAAGAGGGGCGCTTCCAGAAGATCGTCGAGCAGAAGGACGCCACGCCCGAGGAGCGCCAGATAGGCGAGGTCAACGCGGGCATCTACTGCTTCGAGACGCGCCTGCTCTTCCCCGCGCTCGAACGCGTCCAGCCGGAGAACGCGCAGGGCGAGTTCTACCTGACCGACGTGCCCGCCATCCTGCGCGCCGACGGCGAGGACGTTTCCGTCTCCACGCACACCGACGCGCGCGAGGTCTCCGGCATCAACACGCGGGTCGAGCTCTCCGAGTTCGAGCGCATACTCCGCCTGCGGACGCTGCGGAGCCTGATGCTCAACTCGGGCGTCACCGTCATCGACCCGCAGCACACCTACGTCAGCCCCGACGCGCAGATCGGCCGCGACACGACGCTCCACCCGAACGTTCACGTCGAGGGGCGCACGGTCATCGGCGAGGGCTGCGAGGTGATGCAGGGCTCGCGCATCGTGGACTCGCGCGTCGGCAACGGAGTCACGGTCAAAGACCACTGCCTCATCGTCGAGTCGGAGGTCGGCGACCACTGCGCCGTCGGCCCGTTCGCGCACCTGCGGATGAACGCGCGGATGGAGGACGGCTCGACGGTCGGCAACTTCGTCGAGATGAAGAAGTCGCGCCTGGGGTCGAAGTCGAAGGCGATGCACCTCACCTACCTGGGCGACGCCGAGGTGGGCGAGCGCACTAACATCGGCGCGGGCACCGTCACCTGCAACTACGACGGCAAGAACAAGCACCCGACCGTCATCGAGCACGACGTGAAGATCGGCTCGGACACGATGCTGGTGGCGCCCGTCCGCGTCGGCGCGCGCTCCGTGACGGGCGCCGGCTCGGTCGTCACCGAGGACGTGCCGCCCGACACGCTCGTCGCCGGCGTCCCGGCCAAAGTGAAGAAGAAGCTGCCGCGCGAAGACGAGGCGGCGGACAAACCCGCCGTGGAGAGTAAGAACGAGGACGCGGGCGAGCCGGTCACGGCGGCCGCCACCGGCGAAGAACGTTGAGGGCTCACGCCCCGAAGTCCCCACCTGTAGTCAATCAACGCCACAACGGAAGGTCATAAATTTATGTGCGGCATTGTCGGTTACGTCGGAAACAAGCAGGTCGTCCCCGTCATCCTCGACGGTCTGAGGAAGCTCGAATACCGCGGCTACGACTCGGCCGGCATCGCGGTCGTCGACGAGGCGCACCGCCTCGACATCCGACGCGCCGAGGGCAAGCTCCGCAACCTGGAGGAGGCCATCCGGCTCAAGCCGCTCGACGGCACCTACGGCATCGGCCACACGCGTTGGGCCACGCACGGGCGGCCGACCGAGGAGAACGCGCACCCGCACCGCGACTGCACCGGCCGCGTCGTCGTCGTCCACAACGGCATCATCGAGAACTACATTCACCTCAAGGACCGCCTGCGCAAGACCGACCACGTCTTCGTCACCGAGACCGACACCGAGGTCGTCGCGCACCTCGTCGAAGAGTACCTGAAGACCGAAGACTCGTTCGAGAAGGCAGTCTCCTTAGCCGTGCGAGACCTGCGCGGCATCTTCGCGCTCTCCATCATCTCGACCGACGTGCCCGACACCATCGTCGCCGTCCGGCAGGGGCCGCCCGTCGTCATCGGCCTCGGCGACGGCGAGTACTTCGTCGCCTCGGACGTGCCGCCCATCCTCCAGCACACGCGCGACGTCTTCTTCCTCGGCGATGGCGAGCTGGCCGTGCTGACCAAGGACTCGGTGCGCGTCACGGACTTCGAGGGCACCCCCGTCGAGCCGCACACGCAGCGCATCACCTGGGACCCGATCATGGCCGAGAAGGGCGGGTTCAAGCACTTCATGCTCAAGGAGATTTACGAGCAGCCGCGCGCGGTCAGGGACACCGTGCAGGGGCGCGTCTCGCTGGACACGGGGCGCGTCTACATCGGCGACGAGATGGACATCACGCCCGCCGAGTTCAAGTCGTTCGACCGCGTGCTCATCGCGGCCTGCGGCACCTCGTGGCACGCGGGGCTCGCCGGCAAATACATGATCGAGCAGCTGGCGCGCGTCCCCGTCGAGGTGGACTACGCCTCGGAGTTCCGCTACCGCGACCCCGTGATGACGGAGCGGACGCTGCTCGTCGTCATCTCGCAGTCCGGCGAGACGGCCGACACCATCGCGGCGCTCCGCGAGGCGAAGGCGCTCGGCTCGAAGGTTCTGGCCATCTGCAACGTCCAGGGGTCGATGATCACGCGCGAGTCGGACGGCACCATCATGACGCACGCGGGGCCCGAGATAGGCGTGGCCTCGACCAAGGCTTTCACGTCGCAGATGATCGCGCTCTACCTCTTCGCGATGTACCTCGGCCAGCTGCGCGGGACGCTCTCGGAGGAGGAGTCGAAGCGCCACGCGCAGCAGTTGGCCGAGCTGCCCGTCAAGATAGAGCACCTGCTGTCCGATTCGGACGGGCTCGAAGAGCTGGCGCGCGAGTTCCACCGCGCGACTGACTTCCTCTACCTCGGGCGCGGCATCAACTTCACCGTCGCGCTCGAAGGCGCTTTGAAGCTCAAGGAGATTTCCTACATCCACGCCGAAGGGTACCCGGCGGGCGAGATGAAGCACGGGCCGAACGCGCTCATCGACGAGCGGCTGCCCGTCGTCGTCGTCAACCCGCGCGAGGAGGGCGACCGGGCCTCCGAGCTGCGCTACGAGAAGACGCACTCGAACATCGTCGAGGTCAAGGCGCGCGAGGGCGTCGTCATCTCGGTGCTCACCGAGGGCGACGAGATGTCCTCGGCCGTCTCCGACCACGTCATCGAAATACCGGAGTCCTCCGACCTCCTCTCGCCCATCCTCGCCATCATCCCGCTCCAGCTCCTCGCCTACCACATCGCCGTCCGCCGCGGCTGCGACGTGGACCAGCCCAGAAACCTGGCGAAGTCGGTGACGGTGGAATAGCCCGGCCCGGGGTGCGGTTCGGGTGCGTCGCGCGCGTCGTCAGTCGATGACGCGCGCGACGACGCACTTGAGGTAGAGGGTCTCGGGGACGCCGAGGAGGACGGGGTGGTCGTGCGACTGCGTGCGGCGCTCGACGAGCTGGACGCGGCGGCGCGCGTCGCGGGCGGCCTCGGCGAGGACTTCGAGGAAGAGCGGCTCGGTCATGTGGTACGAGCAGGTGCAGGTGACGAGGTGGCCGCCCGCGTTGAGCATCTTGAGCGCGCGGAGGTTTATCTCCTTGTAGCCGCGCGCGGCCGCCGCGACGCTCGCGCGGTTCTTGGCGAAGGCCGGCGGGTCGAGGACGACGGTGTCGAAGCGCTCGCCCGCCGACTCCATCTCGTGCAGCGCGTCGAAGACGTTGGCCCTGCGTGACTTCGAGCTCGCCCGGCTCCTCGCCGTGGAGCACGCCCGTCCGGAGGGGCAGGCCTTCGAGCGCGCGGACGCGCACGTCGTTGCGCTCGACGACCGAGCGCGGCGCGAACTCCTCGACGAGCAGCTCGGTGAACAGACCCTTCAGCGCCTCCGCCCCCTGCGAGAGCGTCTGCACGACGAGAACGTCGGCGTACCTGTCCACAATGAACGAGGGCATGAGGTCGCCCTCCGAGTAGACGAGGCGGAAGGCGTCGGCCTCGCGCCGGAGGCCCGAGCGGCGCGACGCGGCGGCGCGCAGGCGCGCGCGCCACCACTCGCGGTCCACCTCCTCGTCGCGCGCCGTCAGCAGCCGCAGCGCGATCTCCGAGCGGTCGGAGTAGAGCGCCTGCCCCGCGGGGCGGCCGCGCTCGTCGCGCACGCGCACCACCGCGCCGCCCTCGGCGCCGCCGTCGGCGCGCACGTCGCTGCGGTAAATCCAGAGGTGGCCCTCGCGCGCGCGCTCGGCCCCGCGCCTCGTGATGGTGACTTGAGCCTGACTCATTACGGTTTCCCTTTTGCGGCTCATTGAAGCACGGGAGCGTGCGCGGGTTCAACGGAAGGCGGGCCGCCCGGCTTGAAATCACGCGGGCGGAGTTGTAGCCTTAAGGCCGTAGTTCACAAGAACTGAATTCGAATCACGGAGGAGACACTCTGATGCCAGAAGTCGGAGACGTGGCCCCGGACTTCGAGCTGCCGAGCCATCTTGAGAAGGGCAAGAAGGTGAAGCTCTCGGACTTCCGAGACAAGTCTAACGTCGTCATCGCATTCTACCCGCTGGCGTGGACGCCGGTCTGAACGGCGCAGATGCCTGCCTACGAAGCCGACCTCGATCGGTTCAGGCAGTACGATGCCCAGGTCCTGGGCATAAGTGTCGACAGCGTCCCGTCAAACACCGCCTGGGCCAAGTCGCTCGGCGGGCTCACCTACGACCTCCTGAGTGACTTCGAGCCGAAGGGCGAGGTCGCGAGGCTCTTCGACGCGTACCGGGCCGACGGCGGAATCTCGGAGCGCGCTCTCTTCGTCGTGGACAAGGAAGGCAAGATCGCCTACAAGGACATCCACGACATCGGCGACCAGCCCGACAACGAAGAACTGTTCGAGGTGCTCCGCAAGCTCTAGGCGGCGGGCGCAAGGACTACTCCACCGGCCGGCGGGCCGCAACCCTTTTCCAGAGGGTTGCGGCCCGTGACGCTTTAGCGACAAAATTGGTCTACGCTCCCGCGCAAAGAGGACAGACGAGGGTAGAAGAGTCATGACGCTTTCGAGAAAGTGTGTGCCGTTCACGCCGTTCGACGGCGAGCTGTCGAAGGCCACGGTCGCCATCGTCACGGCGGGCGGCGTCCACCTCCGCGGCCAGGAGCCCTTCAACACCGCGGACGAGCTGGGCGACCTCTCGTTCCGCATCATCCCCGAAGACGCCGACACCTCCGACCTGATGGTCACGCACCACCACTACGACCACTCGGACGCAGGCCGGGACATCAACGTCGTCTTCCCGCTCGACGTGCTGCGCGACCTGAAGGAAGAGGGCTTCGTCAGGGAGGTTGCCAAAAAGCACGTCGGCTACATGGGCTACACGATGCAGCTCAAGGCGATGTACGAGGGCACGGCGCCCGAGATCGCCAACGAGATAGACCGGGGCTCGCGCGCCGACGTGGTGCTCCTCACCGGCGGTTGACCGAACGTGTGCCACCGCACGGTCGTCGCGGTACAACGTGAGATCGAGATGCGCGGCATCCCGACGGTGCTCATCACGGTCAGCCCGGAGGTCTCGGCGCAGATGCGCCCGCCGCGCGCGCTGTACCCGAAGGGATTCAAGGTCGGCAACAGCACGGGCCGCCCCGACATGCGCGAGTTGCAGCGCCGGGTGCTCCGCGACGCGCTACAACTCCTCACCGAGAACACGCGCCCCGGCGCGGTCGTCACACGCGAGTACCCCGAGTACGGCGAGCAGTACGAGCCGCCGAGAGTGAAGGCCAAGGGCTAAGTTAAGTGAAGACCATCGGCATCGTGACCGGCGGGGGCGACGCGCCGGGGCTCAACGCGGTCATCCGCGCGGCGGTGAAGACGGCCGTCGGCGAGTACGGCCTGCACGTCGTCGGCATCGAGGACAGCTTCGAGGGTCTGCTCGGCGAGACGCGCGTGCGTGAGCTGAAGCCGGCGGACGTGCGCGGGCTGCTGCCGCGCGGCGGGACGATCCTTGGGACGCGCAACCGCGGCCGCTTCGTCGTCCGGGAGGAGGACGGCTCGTCTTCGAAGCCCGACGAGGTCTACGGCGAGGCCCTCGGCAACCTCTCGCGGCTCGGCATCGACGCGCTCGTCGCGGTCGGCGGCGAGGGCACGCTCGCCATCGCCTACGAGTTCCACCGGCGCGGCTTCCCCGTCGTCGGCGTGCCGAAGACCATCGACAACGACCTCGCCGCCACCGAGCTGACCTTCGGCTTCATGACCGCGCTCGACATCGCGACCGAGGCGCTCGACCGCCTGCACACCACGGCCGAGTCGCACGACCGCGTGATGATTCTCGAAGTGATGGGGCGGCACGCCGGCTGGATCGCGCTCCACTCGGGCGTCTCGGGCGGGGCCGACGTCATCCTCATCCCCGAGATTCCCTTCTCGGCCGGGCAGGTCGCGCGCAAGATTCGGCAGCGCGAGGCGTGCGGCTCGCAGTTCACCATCATCGTCGTCTCGGAGGGCGCCAAAGAGGTCGAGGGGCACGAGGTCTATCAGGACCAGGGCGACAAGCAGAGCGCGCCGCGCCTCGGCGGCATCGGCCACCACCTCTCAGGCGAGCTGTCCGAGATGACGGGCAAGGAGGTGCGCTGCGTCGTCCTCGGCCACCTCCAGCGCGGCGGGAGCCCCAACGCGTTCGACCGGATGCTCGCCACCAACTTCGGCTCGGCGGCGGTGCGCGCGCTCGCGCGCGGCAAGCGCGGCGTGATGGTGGGTCTGCACGCCGCCAACGTCCGCACGGCGCCGCTCGAAGAGGCCATCGCCAACCTCAAGACCGTCCCGCCCGAGAGCCAGCTCGTCCGCACCGCGCGCGACGTGGGCGTCTCGTTCGGCGCGCCCGACGAGGACAAGTACCACCACGCCGAGGGCTGCGACCAGTAAAATCGGTTATAATTTTCGCGCGCGTGAGAAACCGATAACGGAGGTGGCGGAAGTGACAGAGGCCGTCAAGCAGAAGCTACAGCAGGAGCTGGACGAGTTGGACCAGGAGCTGCGCGTGGTCTTGCCGCAGCAGATCAAGACGGCGAAGGAGTGGGGCGACCTGCGCGAGAACGCCGAGTACCACGCCGCGCTCGCGCGCCAGCAGTTCGTCCAGGCGCGCATCCAGCAGCTCCGCCAGCGGCTGCGCGAAGTCTCCACCATCGACCTCTCGAAAGTCCCGCACGACAAGGCGGCCTACGGCTCGACGCTCGTCCTCTACGACGCGGAGCGCGAGGAGGAGGTCACCTACCGCCTCGTCACCCCCGAGGAATCGGACCCCAACGCCGGGCTGATTTCGACCACCTCGCCCGTCGGCCGCAGCCTGATGGGGCGCGAGGAGGGCGACGAGGTCACCGTCCGCACCCCCGCCGGCGCCCGTAACTTCGAGATCAAAAAGCTCACCACCCTCCACGACCAGCAGCCGGCCGAGGGCGACTGACCGCCGCGGGGCGGCGATTCGGGCACTTCCTTGACAAGCCTTCCGGCGCGTTCCTATGATGAGCCGTCATTCAGTGGGCGCGTCGGGGCGCGCCTTCTTCAAGATTAGCGCGCGCTAAGAGGGGCTTTTCAAACTTGTTCGGGGCAAGCATCGGACGCGGCGCGAGCCGGATCATCGGGGCCATGGTGCGGGGCCTGGCGCGCCGCCGCATCAACCCGAACCTGCTGACCGTCATCGGCGTCTCGATCAACGTCCTCTCGGGCGTGCTGTTCGGGCTCGGCCACTTCTTCTGGGCCGGCGTCGTCCTCATCGTCGCCAACCTCTTCGACATGCTCGACGGGCAGGTGGCGCGCCGGACGGGTCAGGTCACGCCCTTCGGCGGCTTCCTCGACTCGACCTTCGACCGCATCTCCGACATGGCCGCCTTCGTCGGCCTGATGACCTTCTACGCGCGCGACACAGAGCACCACTCGACCCTCAACGTCCTGCTCGCGGGGCTCGCGATGGTCGGCTCGGTGCTCGTCTCCTACGCCTCGGCGCGCGCCGAGAGCCTCATCCCGAAGTGCGACGTGGGCTTCCTGCGCCGCCCCGAGCGCGTGGTGCTGCTCATCATCGGCGCGCTCTCGACGCACCCCGGCTCCGAGAGCCTCTTCGCCAACCGGATGCCGGCCGTGCTCTGGATTCTGGCGGTCGGCTCGTTCTGGACTTTCGCCTACAGGGTCTATCACACCTGGCGCGAGCTGAACCTCGCGGGCGCGCCCGCCCCGACCGTCGCCGCCGAAGCCCCCGCGCAGAGCCTCGCGGCGGCGGCCGACGAATCGACGGCGCACGGCACACCTTCCGCGCCCGCGGGAGCATCCAACACCGACGCAGGGCGAGCGGGGCGCACCCGCCACCGCGGCGAGCCGCGCCCGAGCCCCGCGCTGACCAAGGGGGAGTGATAAGAGCGTGAACCGTGAACCGTAAACCGTGACGAGATGAAACCCGGTCTTATCTCGTCACGGTTTACGGTTCACGGTTCACGCGCGAACGGGGTGAGCGCCTTGAACATCTGTCCATGCTGCGGCGCGAGTGGTGAAGGCGGTTTCGGCGAGGGTTGTGCCGCGTGCGGCGCGCGCGCGGTCGGGCCGCCGCTGGCGCGACCCGAGCGCGTGCTGCCGGGCTACGGCCACGCGCTGGCCATCTCGGCCGCCGGGCTTCTGATGGCGCTGGCGCTGGCGGGCTCGACCGCCGGCGCGCTGCTCCAGTTCGACGAGTTCGCGCTCGACGCGAAGACTCTTCTGCGCGCGGCCGAGACCGCCGCGTGGCGTCTGAAGTGGACGGCGCTCCCGGCCGGCTTCCTGCTCTCGGCCGCCTGCCTCTGGCTGCAAGCGCGGATGCGGCGCGACCCCGGACGCTTCGTCGGCCACGCGCAGGCGCGCGCGGGTGTGGCCTTGACGTTCGCCGTCTCGCTGCTGCTCCCCTCTCTCATCGGCGTGACCGTCCCCGAGCGACTGCGCAGGCGGGAGCTGGCGCGCCGCTCGGCCGAGAACGCGCTGCTCTACGAGACGGACCTCGCGCTGGCGCGTTACCGCAAGCGCTTCGGCACCTACCCGGCCGCGCTCACGGACCTGCGCCGGCTCGAAGACCCGGACGGCTCCATCGCGCGCCTGCTCGGCCGGGTCGCGCCCGGCGAGTACAAGCCCGAGACCGACCTCGCCTCGCTCACGCCCGCGCGCGGGAAGTCGCGCGGCAAGCGCCGCGTGAGCGCGGTGCGCGCCTCGGCGGTGGACGCGCCCGACGCGGGGCTGGTCCTGACCAACTACGCGCTGGCCCTGCCCGGCCGCGACCTCGTGCTCGGCACTCCCGACGACCTCTACATACGCGACGGCCGTATCCTCGACGTGGCGCCGACCACGGCCGCGAGCGCGGGGGCGGTCATCGCCGCCTCGCCGACGCCCGCGCTGCGGCGCGCGAACTGAGCGTCGGCGCACCGACCCACTGACAAGGCTTATGGGACTCCGCGACATCTTCAAGCGCAAGAAGGCGGACGGCGAGGCCGAGCGCCGCACGGCGCTCCTGCGCGCCGGCCGCATCACAGAGGGCTCTATCTTCGACGTCATCACCGACGAGGGGGGTGGCATCACGCACGTCTTCTACAACTACGAGATCAACGGCGTCGAGTACGAGTCCTCGCAGCCGCTCGACACCGAACAGCGCACGCGCTCGGCCGACTACTACCCCGGCGCGCTCGTCACCGTCCGCTTCAACCCACGCCAGCCCGGCAACTCCGTCGTCGTGTGAGTCAGTAGACAGTAGTCGGTAGTCAGTAGAAGAACCTTCGCTCGCGCTGCGCGGACGACCGCCGCGGCTCCCGCTTGCAAAACTACTGTCTACTGACTACTGTCTACTGACCACTTCCTTTATGTTCAAAAAGATTCTCATCGCCAACCGGGGCGAGATAGCGGTGCGGGTTCTGCGCGCGTGCCGCGAGATGGGCATCTCGCCGGTCGCGGTCTACTCGGAGGCGGACGCGGCGGCGCTGCACGTGCGGCTCGCGGACGAGGCCTACCTGCTGGGGCCCGCGCCGTCGGCCGAGAGCTACCTGCGGATGGAGCGCATCATCGAGGCCGCGCGCGCGAGCGGCGCCGAAGCCGTCCACCCCGGCTACGGCTTCCTGTCGGAGAACGCCGCTTTCGCGCGCGCGGTCGTCGAGGCGGGGCTGGTCTTCATCGGCCCCTCGCCGGAGTCGATGGAGCTGATGGGCTCGAAGACGAGCGCGCGGCGCGCGGCCGAGGCCGCCGGGGCGCCCGTCGTGCCTGGCACCAACACGCCGCTCGAATCCGTCGAGGAGGCGCGCGAGACCGCCGCGCGGGTCGGCTACCCCGTCATGCTCAAGGCCGCGGCCGGCGGCGGCGGCAAGGGGATGCGCCTCGTCACGAGTGAAGCGGACCTGCCCTCGGCCTTCGACACCGCGCGCTCCGAGGCGGCCTCGGCCTTCGGCGACCCCTCGGTCTACATCGAGAAGGCCGTCGAGCGGCCGCGCCACATCGAGATACAGGTCTTCGCCGACACGCACGGCAACACCGTCCACCTCGGCGAGCGCGAGTGCTCGATCCAGCGCCGCCACCAGAAGGTCATCGAGGAGTGCCCGTCGCCGATTGACGACGCGACCCTGCGCGAGGCGATGGGCGAGGCCGCCGTCCGCATCGCGCGCGCGGCCTCCTACGTCGGCGCGGGCACGGTCGAGTTCCTCGTCTCGGACGTGACGCGCGACTTCTACTTCCTCGAGATGAACACGCGTCTCCAGGTCGAGCACCCGGTCACGGAACTCGTCACGGGGCTCGACCTCGTGCGCGAGCAGATACGCGTCGCGGCGGGGCTGCCGCTCTCCTTCACGCAGGGCGAGGTGGTCTGGACGGGTCACGCCGTCGAGTGCCGCGTCTACGCCGAGGACCCCGAGCAGAACTTCATGCCGAGCCCGGGCCGCATCAGCGCCCTGCGCGTGCCGGCCGGCCCCGGCGTGCGCGACGACGGCGGCGTCTACGAGGGGGCGGAGGTCTCCATCTACTACGACCCGATGATCTCGAAGCTGGCCACGTGGGGGCGCACGCGCGCCGAGGCCGTCGGGCGGATGCGGCGCGCGCTCGACGAGTACGCGGTCGGCGGCATCAAGACCACGCTCCCCTTCTTCCGCGAGGTGATGCGCGACGAGGAGTTCGTAGCAGGGCGCCTCGACACGGGCTTCATCTCACGCTTCAACGAGCGCCGCGCCGCGGCCGCCGCAGCGCAGACCGAAGCCGACCCCGCAGAGACCGCGCGCCGCGACGTCGCCCTCATCGCCGCCGCGCTCGCCTACGCCGAGCCCGCGCGCGACGCTTCGCAGACGCGGCCCGCCCCCGCGCCGCCGAGCCGCTGGAAGCTGGCCGGCCGCGAGGCGCTGCACGGGTCGAGGATTTGAGATGAGACTCAACGCGGAGATCGAAGGCGAGAAAGTGGCGCTCGAAGTGAGGCGCGAGGGCGGGCGCGTCTTCGCCGAGGTCGGCGGGCGGCGTTACGAGTTGGAGGCGCGGCGCGTGGGCGAGGGCGAGTACCTGCTGACGAGCGGGGGGCGCGTCTACGAGTGCCGCGTCGGGGCGGAGGCGGGCGCGGAGGCGGGCGGGCGCGGGAGCCTGCGCGTGTCGGTGGGCGCGCGCGAGTACGGGGTGATGCTGACCGACCCGAAGCACCTGCGCGGCGCGGGCGCGGCCGGCGGCGAGCAGGGCGGGCGGGCGCAGATCAAAGCGCCGATGCCGGGCAAGGTCGTGCGCGTGCTGGTCGAGGCGGGGCAGGCGGTCGAGGCGGGCCAGCCCGTCGTCGTCGTCGAGGCGATGAAGATGCAGAACGAACTCAAGTCGCCCAAGTCCGGCACCGTCGCGGAACTCCGCGCCGCGCCCGGCTCCACCGTCAACGCCGGCGACGTGCTCGCGATTATCGAATAGTCTGGGGTCTGGAGCCGGAGTCAAGACAGAATGACCCTCATCGTTTGGTTTTGACTCCAGACTCCAGACTTTCCCTTATGCCTGAAGACCTCCGCGTCATCCTCTGGGACATCGACGGGACGCTGGTGCGTTCGCGGCGCAACGGGTTCTTTAAGGACTACACGGCGCCGGTGCTGTTGCGCGTGTTCGGCACCGCCGGGCGGCTCGGGGAGATGGGCGTGTCGGGGATGACCGACCTCCAGATCGTCGCGGAGGCGCTGCGCGACGAGGGATTCACGCCAGAGCACGTGCGCGAGCGCGCGGCCGAGCTGGTGCCGCTCTACCTCGAAGAGCTGGAGCGGCTGACGCGCGCCGAGGAAATCTTCTACGCGCTGCCCGGCGCGCGCGAGGCGCTCGAAGCGCTGGAGCGCTCGCCGCGATACCTCAGCTCGCTTCTGACGGGGAACGTGCTGCCGGCCGCGCGCCTCAAGCTCAGCCTGGTCGGCCTCTCGGACTTCTTCCGGCTGCCCGGCGCCTTCGGCGAAGACTCGCACGACCGGCGCGACCTCCCCGCCCTCGCGCGCGAGCGCATCAACAGTCACCTCCGCCTCGAACTCCGCCCCGAGCAGTTCGTCGTCGTCGGCGACACGCCCAACGATATCGCCTGCGCACGGCACTTCGGCGCGCGCGCCGTCGCCGTGGCCACCGGCCGCGCCTACGCCGCCGCGGAACTCGCCGCGCACTCGCCCGACGCCGTCCTCCCGGACCTCACCGACACCGAACTCTTCCTCCGCACACTCTCCGAGTTGTGAGACGCGCGACGGGTCGCCCTTTGACTTTCACTGTCGCCTGAGTTACAACCCCCTCGCTAACCACCACAAACATACGTCTGGTTACCAACGCGGAACCACCAGGGCCGCTCCCCGGCAAAGGGCGGCCCCTTCGACATTCGCCCCGCGCCATCATTTGGTACGGCCACCCAGGGAGGACGCAAGTCATGTCAATCGCACGCATCACCGAAATCAGCTCCACCTCGCAGAAGAGTTTTGAGGACGCCATCCAGAGCGCCGTCACCCGCGCGACGAAGACGCTGCGCAACGTGCGCGGCGCGTGGGTCAAAGAGCAGCAGATAAAAATCGAAGAGGGCAAGATCGTCGAGTATCAGGTCAACCTGATGATCACTTTCGTCCTCGACGAAGACGACCACACGGACGTCGCCTAAGAGGGGACGGCGCGGCGCGGCCTTCGCCGTCCGCGCCGCGCCGCCCTCGTCCGTGACGGAACACTTCGAGCCACGAAATCATTTGAGACGACACCGAGCCCGAATTCCCGCTCGTGCCCGCCCGCATGATTTCGTGGCTCGAATCTCTGAACGGCGCCGGCGCCGGACTAACGCGCTCGAACCGGGGAGGACGGGTAATGAACTTCATCACACAAATGATCACGCAACAGGTCGCGGGCGTCGCGGCGCGCGCGCTGGCGCCCCGGCTCGGCGTGAGCGAGGCGACGGCCGAGCGCGCCGTGCTGGTCGCCGTCCCGCTCATCCTTGCGGCGCTGGCGCGCAACGCCGCCCGGCCCGAAGGCGCGAAGGAACTCCACCAGGCGGTCAACGAAGACCACGACGGGAGCATCTTCGACAACCTGGGGGGCTACCTCGGCGACCCGCAGGCGGCGGCGAACGGCGCGGGGATTCTGGGACACGTCTTCGGCGAGCAGCAGGGCGCGGTCCAGAACAGCGTGGCGCAGGCTACGGGGCTCGACCCAAACGCCGCGGGCGACCTGATGGCGACGGTCGCGCCGCTCGTGTTGGGCGCCGTCGGGCAGACCCAGCGGCAGAACGACCTCGACCCGGGCGGGCTGTCGGACTTTCTGGACACCCAACGGCAACAGACCGAGGCGGCCGCGCCGGGACTGACGGGCGCGCTCAACTCCATGCTGGACTCGAACCGCGACGGCAGCGTGACGGATGACGTCGGGCGGCTGCTCGGGAACCTCTTCAAGTAAGACGCGGGCGGGTCTGCCCCGGCGCTGTTTTCGACAGCCCCGGCGAATGTGGTATAAGCGCGGCTATGAAAATTAACCGCCGCGATTTTCTGCTGACCTCCGCCTCGGCGGGCCTGGTGGCGTCAAACATCCGGCCCGCCGCGGCGCAGACCCGCCGGGCTCCTGCCGCCCCGAAGAGGTTCTCCGCCGAGGGGCGGAAGGTCACCGTCTACACCACGGCCGAGAAGACCGACTACAGACTGACCCCCACCGGCACGCCGGCCTTCAAGCCCTACGGCCAGCCGCCCGAGACGCAGGTGTGCGTCTTCGTCGACCCGTCGAAGACCTACCAGACGCTGCTCGGCATCGGCGGCGCCATCACCGACGCCTCCGCCGAGACCTTCGCCAAGGTCCCCGCCGACAGGCAGCGCGAGATTCTCGAAGCCTACTTCGACCCCGTCAAGGGCATCGGCTACACGCTCGCCCGCACCAACATCCACAGCTGCGACTTTTCGAGCGGCAGCTACACCTACGTCGCCGAGGGCGACAGGGAGCTGAAGACCTTCAGCGTCGAGCACGACCGCCGGTTCCGCATCCCCTTCATCAAGCGCGCGACCGCCGCGGCCGGGGGACGACTCCCGCTCTACGCGAGCCCGTGGAGCCCGCCCGCCTTCATGAAGGACAACAACAACATGCTCCGCGGCGGGAAGCTCAGGCCCGAGTTCTACCAGGCGTGGGCCAACTACTACGTGAGGTTCGTCAGGGCTTACGAGCGCGAGGGCCTGCCCGTCTGGGGCATCAGCATCCAGAACGAGCCGATGGCGACGCAGCGCTGGGAGTCGTGCATCTACACGGCGGAGGAGGAGCGCGACTTCCTGAAGAACTACCTCGGGCCGACGATGCGGCGCGCTGGCTTAGGCGACCGGAAGATAATCATGTGGGACCACAACCGCGACCTCATCTACCAGCGCGCCAGCACGATGATGGCCGACCCCGAGGCGGCGAAGTACGTCTGGGGCATCGGCTTCCACTGGTACGAGCCCTGGAGCGGCGGCGAGCCGATGTTCGACAACGTGAAGCTGACCTACGAGGCCTTCCCCGACAAGCACCTCATCTTCACGGAGGGGTGCAAGGAGGCGTTCGACATGGGGAAGGTTGACGACTGGAAGCTGGGCGAGCTGTACGGCCGCCAGATGATCCACGACTTCAACAACGGCACCGCCGGCTGGACGGACTGGAACATCCTTCTGGACGAGACGGGCGGCCCCAACCACGTCAAGAACCTCTGCTTCGCCCCGCTCCACGCGGACACGCGGACGGGGCGCGTCATCTACACCAACTCGTTCTACTACATCGGCCACTTCTCCAAGTTCATCCGCCCCGGCGCGAAGAGGATAGTCAGCTCGCCGAGCCGCAGCGCGCTGCTCTCCACCGCCTTCGTCAACACGGACGGCCGCGTCGCCACGGTCGTCATGAACCGCGGCGACAAAGAAGTCCCCTACATCCTCTGGGTCGGCGGCCACGCCGCAGAACTCAAGAGCCTCCCCCACTCCATCCAGACGCTCGTCTTCTGAAGAGAGTCCGACGCGGACATCACGAAGGGGCGGGCGGCAGGCCGTTGTTGGGCGGCGCCCCGGATGAGACTATAAGTCTTCCGGTGTGAGACCTGTGTTCTTTGCGATGCGGGCCAGCATCTTCGGGCCAATCTCTTCTTTATCGTGGAAGGCGAATATTACGTCAGACCAGCCGGGCCGCGAGAGGGTCTTGTGGGAGCCCGACTCCCGCTTAATGCTCCAACCAATGCGGAGGAGCGCCGCGAGGACGCGTCTAGCCCTTGTGGACGACCACTGACTCATGCCGCTGCGAATGAGATGTTCATAAATTCGCTGGCGGTTTCGCCGTGTTCAAGCCGATCGGCGAGCACACGCAAGGCGAGGGCTTGGGCTTTAGCAATGGCCTCGTCCGAGGTTGGGGCGTAGGCGAGCACGCCAGGCAGCTCTAACACCTCCGCCAGCCAGCGCCCGTCTTCCTCTCGCTCGTACTCGACTGTGAAAGTCATCTCGTCACCTCGCGCCAATCCTATCACAGCAAAAGAATGCGAAGCAGCCCAAAGAATGCGAAGCAGCCCAACGCTAAGCAGGCGTACTATTAGCCGCCCGTAAAGGCGTCCATTTGGGCGCCTTTGTTTTTATTCCTGCCGGATAGGCGCCTAATCACATCAGAGTGGCACTTTTACTGGTACCCTCGGCAAAACTCAATGCTTATTTAGCGTGGGTATAATTCTACATGATAAGTTCTTCGCACGAATTCTCGAGGGCGCTGCCCCGGCAGCGCCTTTGGTTTGCCCGAGGCTTATCACGCGGGCAGGCGCGGACTGGGGTGTCCGCGCCTGCCTTTTCATCCACGTTTTGAGAGCCGCCGTCTAGCGCGTCGGGGCGCAGGGCTGCGCGGCGCCGTCGGGGAGGGTGCGGCGGGCGCAGTTGACGGGGAGCTTCCAGTCCTGGATGGGCGTGCCGGCGACGTTGAGGTAGTCGGCGAGGTATTTGAGGCGGCGCGTCTCGCGCGTGCGCGAGTCGGGGAGGCCGCGGCCGAGGAGCGAGAAGCGGTCGCGCAGGTAGTAGGGCGGGATGGTCTGGTATTGGAGCGTCGCCTGGACGGCAGTCGGCGCGCGGCCGCCGAGCGCCGCCAGCGGCACGCGGTAGACGACCGTGTTCGACCCCTCCGAGCCGCGCCGCGCACGCGCGAAGTCGGGCGGGATGTAGCCGGGGTCTTCCTTCGCGCGGCCGAAAGGCCCGGTGTGTTCGGCCGAAGGGCCGTCGGGCCGCCAGCCCCTGGCCAGCAGGCGGTTGTCTTTGACGTGCTCGAAGAGGCGGACGAAGCTGTTGGTCAGGAGCCCGTCGCTGTCCTTCACCAGCTCCTCGTAAATCTGCACCTCGTCCTGCCGCGTGACGGGGTAGCGCTCGCCGAAGAAGTGCGGCTGGACTTGTTGGAAGCAGCGCGCCGGGTCGAACTTCTTCTCGCACGCTTCCTGGCACTGCGCGGGCGGGAGGCGCGGGTCTTCGCAGGCGAAGTCGAAGAACTCGGTGGGGAGCACGCGGCCCGTTAGCCCCTCGACTATCTCGCCGCGCGCGTTGGTGCGCCCGGAGGCCCAGAGCGGGCGCCCGGCGGCGTCGAGGACGGCGAATTCGAGGAAGCCGCGCCGGAACTCCACGCCGCTCGGGAAGCCGTGGCCGGCGAGGTTGATGACCCTGACGGCGACTTCGAGCGCGTCCGGTTTGCGCTCTATCGAGACCACGTCGAGCCTGACGGTCTGCCGCGCCATCTCGAGCATCGAGTTCTCGGTCGTGACCAGACCGGCGACGGGCGCGCCGCCGCCGGCCGACGTCGGGAACATGTAGTCGCCGGTGGCGATCCCGAGCGTCCCGCTGAACTGCTGAAACATCTGGTTGACGAAGACGTTGAGCGCGACCAGCGTGTGGCGCGCGTAGTCGTCGCGCACCTTGAGCCTCAGATCCTTGTCGGGCAGGCGGAAGTCCACGAAGGGGTAGGTGTTGTCCTCGATGTTGGCGACGCGCGTCCTGACGCGCTGCCCCGCGTAGGTCTTCGGCATGTGACAGTCCTGGCAGGTCTGTGCGTCCTCCATCCTGACGGGGCGCTTCGACAGCTCCGGCTCGTTCTGGTAGTCGCTGTTGAGCCATTCGAGGTAGGTCGTCTGCTCGTGGAACTCGAGGTCTTTGCCCCGGCCGTCTTTAATCCTCTTCCCCTCGCGGTCGAAGACCGGGAGGACGACCGTGTGGCAACTGCCGCACAGCGCCGACGAGCCGATCTGCGGCGCGTGCTCGGGTGTCAGCCCAAGCGCCTGCTTCATCGGCGCGGTCTGCACGTCGGCGTAAGGGCCGTTGGCCGTGCCCGGCTTGTCCACGCTGAAGTTGCCGGTGTAGCTCCGCGCGGTGCCGAGCTTCGGGTTCCGGTCGGCCATCTGGTGACAGACCATGCACGAGACGCCGTCGCGCGCCAGCGCGCCGTACCTGGCGAACTCGTCGCCCGGCATCGCGTAGACGTAGTCGTGCTTGAAGGGGGGCGACGAGCCGCCGCCGGGCGGGACGGGCTGTCCGGGCTTGAGGTTGTCAATGACGAGCTGGCGCTGCCCCATCACGCCGTGACAGTGGAAGCACGTCGTGTCGAGGAAGTCGTCCTTGTTGCCGAGCGGCGAGTCGGCGAACTGCGCGCGCTCCGCCTCGACCTGCGCGTGGAAGACCGGGTCGCGCCCCGAGAGCCCCATCATCGACGAGCGCCACTCGGTGTAGGGCGAGAGGTTGACCGGAGGCGTCATGAAGAGCGCCGACATGTTGACGTCGCTCGCCGTGTGGCAGCCGACGCACTGGTCGGAGGTGAGAAACTGCTGCGGCCCCGCCGGGCCGGGGTAGACGTGGTCGAAGTTCTCGGACGGGAGCGGGGTGGGCTTCTCGACGGCGGCCTGCACGGCGTCGGGCGCCGCGGCGCTCGGGCGCGCGTCGTCGTGCGGCGAGCGGACGGTCTGCGCGCCGGTGTCGTGCGCGGGGCGCGCCGTCAGGGGCAGGAGCGGCTGCGTGAGCTGGGTGTTGGGCGCCGGCAGGGTGAAGGTCGGCACCTGCACGGCGTAGGAGATGGGGTCGTCCTCGACGTTGCGCGCGGTCGAGAAGGTGGAAGTCTTCTCGACGGCCGAGGCGTGGCAGCGCAGGCAGTACGTGCCGAAGCCCTGACCCTTGTAGTCGATCCCGAGCGGGTCGAACGAGGCCATCTGCGGGTCGAACTTCGGGTCGACCGCGTGCCCCGACCAGTACCAGCCGTCCCACGAGCCTTTCGAGTCGCGCACCATCACCGACCAGCCCGTCAGCGGCGAGTCCTCGCCCGCCGGCGGCGTGAACTGCTCCTTGATGACGACGGCGCCGTCGGGCACGTCGCCGCGCCGGTTCTTCTTCTTCATCCAGTCCCACATCTCGGGCGAGTAGAAGACCTTCACCGCCGGGTGCGTGCCGTAGTAGACCCCGCCGACGAACGGGCCGGTGTCGCGCACCTCGCGGTCGGCGACCCAGGTCTGGTAGCAGCGCGCCTTGAGGTCGTCCCGAATCTCATCACGATTCTCCTTTCGTGCCGGCGGCGACGCTCGGCGTGTGCGCACGCCGCGCCGGACTTCGAGGGGCCGCGGCCTGAGAATCCCTTGTTCGCGTGAAAGGCTGGGAGCGGAAGAAAAAAGGAAGTGAATGAGAGCGGCTGCAAGAGTACGGCGCGTCGGCCGGGGTGTCAACGGAAATCACCCCGGCCCCTTTCCCGCGCGCGCCGGGGAAAGCGTTGACATCGAAGCGCGGCTGACCTAATGTTACCCGCGCCCCGAAACGCCGCCTCGGTCACCGCTCTTCGGAAATATTTCGCGAGTCTCACATGAACGTCTGGAGGCAGCCGGCCGCGACGGCGGCCGAGAGACCAGCCCCGGAAAGGAAGCTCCCATGACCCACACAGTCAAGTCGGGCGAGACGCTGTCGAAGATAGCCAGGTCGAACGGCATCACGCTGGCGCAACTGCTCGACGCCAACCCCAAGTTCAAGGCCAACCCGAACCGCGTGCGCGTCGGCGACGTGCTCAATATCCCGGGCGGCGCCGACGCGCCGACTCCGACCCCGACTCCGCCGCCCGCCCCGGCACCCACACAGCCTGAGCCCGCGCCGGCTCCCCCCGCCGTGACCGAGCCGCCGATGCCGCCGCAGCCGCAGCCGGCCCCGACCCGCCCGCTGGGCAAGCTCTCCGAGCGCTACGAGACGGGCGGGCGCGGGCCCGGCGTCGTCTCGACGGGCGCGGGCGACGCGGGCGGCGCCTCCTACGGCTCGTACCAGATGACGAGCAAGCCGGGCGGCGGGACGGTCAAGCGCTTCGTCTCGGAGCCCGACTTCCCGTTCCGCGCCAAGTTCGCGGGTCTCGTCCCCGGCGGCGCGCAGTTCACCGCCGTGTGGAAGCAGCTCGCGCAGACCGACAAGGACGAGTTCCAGGCGAGCCAGCACGACTACATCAAGAAGACGCACTTCGACCCGCTCGTCAAGAAGATCATCGACGAGAACGGCGTCAACGTGCTCACCTGCTCGCACGCGCTCCAGGACGTCATCTGGTCTACGGCCGTCCAGCACGGCCCCGGCACCAACGTCCCGGCCGTCGCGCTCCGCAACACCGGCACGCGCCCCGGCGCCCCCTCCTTCGACAGCGACTTCATCAAGGCCATCTACGCCGAGCGCGGGCGCAAGAACCCGAACGGCGGCCTCGCGCGCTTCTCGCGCAACTCGCCCAAAGTGCAGCAGGGCGTCGCCCAGCGCTTCCGCGACGAGCAGCGCGACGCCCTCGCCATGCTCGCCGAGGAGCAGGGCGGCTGACCCGGCGCTAAAATTACGGAGACGGAGGGGCGCGGCTAAATTAGTTTAGCCGCGCCCCTCCGTCTCCGCGGTTAACAGTTCTTAAAGACGCACGCTCAGGGGCGTTGGAAGCCGCGCTCGATGTCGCGTTTGGTGAGCCGGAGGATGGCGGGGCGGCCGTGCGGGCAGGTGGTCGGCGAGGAGGTGAGCAGCAGCCGGTCGATGAGCCAGCGCATCTTCTCCCGCGTGAGCGCCGTGTTGACCTTGATGGCGGCGTGACAGGCGAGCGAGGCCGCGATCTCGTCGCGCAGAGTTTCGCGCGCCCGCCCGCGCTTCTCGGCGTCGACCGTGTCGAGGATTTCGGCGAGCAGGTTGCGCGCCTCGGCCGGCGGGAGGTCGGCCGGCACCGCGCGGACGGCGATGGTGCGGCCCGACAGACGCGTCAGGGAGAAGCCGAGCCACTCCAGCTCGTCCGCGACCTCTCCGAAGCTCGCGGCCTGCGCCGGCGTGAGGTCGAAGGTCTCGGGCACGAGCAGGTTCTGCGATTCGGGGCGGCGCGACTCTTCGAGGCGGCGGTACTTGTCGAAGAGGACGCGCTCGTGCGCCGCGTGCTGGTCGATGAGCAGCAACCCCTCCGCGTCGGTCGCCAAAATGAAGCTCTCTTCCAGTTGACCCAAAGGGCGTATGTTGGCGTCGAGCTTGTCGGCCGCTATCCCTTTCATTATCCCGGCCGCCGAGTTGAGCGGCGGGAGTGCGACGCCGCCCGCGCGCTCGTCCAGACGCCCTCGGGCGGCGCTCTCATCCGCTTCGCGCGCTCGCGCGTCCGAGGCGTCTGACGCGCGCGGCGCGGCGGGGGCGAGACCCGCGCTGCGCGCCACGGCTTCGAGCGCCGATTCGGAAGGGCGCTGCCACGCCTCGGCCGCGGGTGCTTCCGCGAGCGAGTCGCCCGGCGCGGGCGTCCAGCAGCGCGGCGCGCACGGCCTCGCGCACCGCGTCGGCCACGGCGCCCGCGCGGCGGAAGCGCACCTCGGTCTTGGCCGGGTGGACGTTGACGTCAACCTCCTCGGGCGCGACTTCGAGGAAGAGCAGCGCCGACGGGTAGACGCCGTGCGGGAGGACGGAGCGGTATCCCTCGGAGAGTGCGCGCGCGACGAGGCGGTCGCGCACGTACCGGCCGTTGACGAAAAGGTATTGCGCGTCGCGCGTCGTGCGCCGCGCGCGCGGCGCAGAGACGTAGCCCGTCACGCGCGCGGCGCCGCCCGCGCCGCCCTCGACCCCGAGCAGGCTCTCGATAAACTCGCCGCCGAAAATCTGGTACGCGCGCTCGCGCAAATCCGCGGCCGGCGCGGCGCGCAGAACCTCGCGCCCGTTGTTCGTGAGCGCGAAGCTCGTCTCGGGGTGCGCCAGCGCGTAGTGCGTGACGAGGTTCGTGAGGTGGAAGCTCTCGGTCGCCTCGGAGCGCAGGAACTTGCGGCGCGCGGGGACGTTGAAGAAGAGGTCGCGCACCGCGATGGTCGTCCCACGGGGCCGCGCCGCCGGCGACACGTCGCGCATCCGCCCGCCCTCGATAGACACGCGCGTGCCCTCCGTCTCGCCCTCCCGCTGCGTCAGAAGCTCGACGCGCGCGACCGACGCGATGGTGGACAGCGCCTCGCCGCGGAAGCCGAGCGTCGAGACGCGTTCGAGGTCTTTGGCCGAAGCTATCTTCGACGTGGCGTGGCGCTCGAAGGCGAGCACCGCGTCGTCGCGCGTCATCCCCTCGCCGTCGTCCGCGACGCGGAGCAGGCGGCGGCCGCCCGCCTCCACGTCCACCTCGACGCGGCGCGCGCCGGCGTCGATGGAGTTCTCGACCAATTCTTTGGCGACCGAGGCGGGGCGCTCGACCACCTCGCCGGCGGCGATCTGGTTGGCGACGTGGTCGGAGAGGACGCGGATTTTTGACATCGTAAGTTTAGACTTTTGAATTTCGATTTTTGACTCGGGAGCGGCCGGCGCCCGCCTCGGGTTCGGAGTGTAACGATTCGGCGGGTGTTCAGGCAAAAGCGTCAGGCGGGCGGCGCCTACTTTCGTTCCTTCCGGTCTTTGACCTCGACGCCGAGCAGCTCGGTCGTGTGGTCGGTGACGCTCGTCCGGGCGGGCTCGAAGGTCTGCTCGCGGAGGAGGCGGCCCGTGTCGGGCGCCGCCGGGTCGAGCGCGTTCTGCGGGGTATCGACGGCGGCGCCGCCGCTGCTCATTGAGCGCAGCGTCAGGGCGGAGATCAGCACGGCGACGAGGCCGATGACGGCCGAGGCGACACCCATGAACTTGAAGGCTTTGCCCGGCAGGAAAGCCATCAACAGCACGCCGACGAGGATGACGAAGGCGCCCGTAAACAGGCAGCCCATCGCCTCGGGCGCGCTCCCCCGGGCGGCCTCGCGCGCCGCCGCCGCGCCGCCGGCCGAGAGGTGCTCGGCCAGGGCGCGCGAGACGGGCTCAAGGTTCATGCCGCAGTTGCGACAGAACCTGTGCTCGGTCTTCGTCTTCGTGCCGCAGTTCGGGCAGAGCATGTGGGGCGTCTCCTCTCGCGCGCGTCGGAGGTTAATACGGAGGGCGCGGCGGCGCGGTTCACGCGCGGCCTTAGAGGTAGACGATCTGGTGGTCGTTGGTCGAGAGGTCGATGGCGTCGTGCATCCAGCCGACGAAGTAGCGGCCGTGGCGCGCGACGAGCGAGGCGACGTTGACGTGCCGCTCCTGCAAGCTCTTCTCCGGGTAGAGCGCGGTGGCGGCGCGCTCGAGCTGGCGCAGGACGGCGCGGTCGCGCTGCATCCGCGCGCGGTGGAAGCGCGCGCGCAAGCCTTCGAGCTGGTGCGCTATCTTCCTGCGCCCGCCGTCGAGCGCGTCCGCCAGCGTCGGGTCGAAGTCGCGCAGGCGCGCGCGCAGCTCGTCGAGAGCGCGGCCGACCGCGTCGTCCGTCACGTCAAACGCGCCGGCCAC
>JAIVJI010000136.1 GCA_020200135.1 Acidobacteriota bacterium
CCTCGGGGCCATCTCACCTCCCCGCCCCGCCCAAGCCCATCTGTCCGGCACGCCAGTTTGACCGATTCGGTCCTTCATCCCGACTGATTTGACCGACACGCGCCCACGCCCACGCCCGCCCCGCCACATAAATCCCAAGGTTTTTAGCTTTTTCCGTCTCAGCCGTCGCGGCACGGGGGTTGAAAAGGTGTCGGCGACGAGTAGTGTCGCTACGTCACGTTTAGTCGTCGCCCCGAGGAATAGAGTTATGGACAGGTTCAACCTCAAACGTCTCACGGCATGGCTGATGATTCCCGCGCTGCTGCTGCTCCCGCTCGGGGGCGCGTCGGCGTCGGGCGGCCGTTCGGGCCGCGCGCAGGACGACGCGCCCCGCCACGGGTCGAAGGTCTCGGCCGACCTGCGCGAGCACGTCCGGAAGTCCGGCGGCGGCGGGAAGGTCACGGCCATCGTCCAGCCCAACGGCGAGTGGAACGACGAGCACGAGGGCGCCTTCGTCGCCCACGGCGCGCGCGTGCGTAAACGCCACGAGCACCTCAGCTCGCGCGTCGTCGAGATGCCGGCCGCGGCGGTCGAGGCGCTGGCGGCGCGCGACGACATCGCGTACGTCTCCGCCGACCGCGAGATGCACGCGCTCGGGCACATCTCGCTGACGACCGGCGCCGACGCGGCGCGCGTGATGGACACCTCGACCACCACCTTCAACCGCGTGAGCACGGGCATCGCCGTCCTCGACTCCGGCGTCGACTACTACCACGCGTCGCTCGCGCAGGCCGACGGCACCCCCTCGCGCGTCACCGGCAACTACGTCTTCACGGCCGAGGGGCCGACGGGCAAGCTCGACGCCTACGGGCACGGCACGCACGTCGCCTCGGCGGCGGCCGGCAGCGCGCTCATCGCCGGCGGCGCCTACAAGGGCGCCTCCCACGACGCGCAGATCGTCGCCATCAAGGTGCTCGACTCGCAGGGGCGCGGCTCGGTCTCGAAGCTGCTCGAGGCGATGGACTGGGTCATCGCCAACCGCTACACCTTCAACATCCGCGTCGTCAACCTCTCGCTGGGGATGCCGGCCATCGACTCTTACAAGAACGACCCCGTCTGCCGCGCCGTGCGCCGCATGACCGACCTCGGCATCGTCGTGGTCTGCGCCGCCGGCAACGACGGCAAGGACGCGGCGGGGCAGAAGGTCTACGGGCAGGTTCACTCGCCCGGCATCGAGCCCTCGGCCATCACGGTCGGCGCGTCGAACACCTACGGCACCGACACGCGCTCGGACGACACGGTCGCCACCTACAGCTCGCGCGGGCCCACGCGCGGCCACTGGACTGATTTGGCGGGCCTCGTCCACTACGACAACCTCGTCAAGCCCGACCTCGTCGCCCCCGGCAACAAGGTCATCTGGGCGGCCGGCGCCGACAACGCCCTGCTGCTCAACAACCCGCAGCTCAACGCCAACGTCAGCCCCGACAAGAAGCGGAACATGATGACGATGAACGGGACGTCGATGGCGGCGCCGCTCGTCGCCGGCGCGGCCTCGCTCCTGCTGCGCCACAACCCGCGGCTGACGCCCAACCTCGTCAAGTCCATCCTGATGTACACGGCGCAGCCGCTCGCCGGCTTCAACGCCTTCGAGCAGGGCGCCGGACAGCTCAACGTCGAGGGCGCGGTCAGGCTCGCCAAGCTCATCCGCACCGACCTGCCGCAGTACTGGAACCCCTCGGTCCTCAAGGTGTCGATGCCGCTCGACTCGTCGCTGCTCAAGTCGGGCACGGCCGCGCCGTCGGCTCAGACGACCATCGCCGGCCACACCTTCGGCTGGTCGAAGGGGCTCGTCCTCGACCACGCGACCTGCTCGGGCGTAGACCTCATCACGAAGTACCAGAAGTTCTACGGGACGGGCGTGCTCCTCGGCGACGCCACGCTCGACGTCGCGGGCGTGCTGTTGGCGGACCTGACCATGTTGTCGAGCGGCGTGCTCCTCGCCGACAGCATCCTGACGAGCAACGGCGGCGCGCTCGGCGGGGGCATACCGTTCCTCGGCACGGGCGTGCTCCTGGGCGACGGCGTGCTGCTGGGCGACGGGGTGCTTCTGGGCGACGGAGTGCTGCTCGGCGACGGGGTGATCATCGGCGACGGCGTACTGCTCGGCGACGGGACTCTGGTCAACGACTTCTCGGCGCAGGCGCAGAGCATGACGCTCAGCGGTGACGACACCGCCGCGATGGCCGCCGTGAAGGACACCGCGACCACGACCACTTCCGGTAAGCGCAAGTAAGAAGACGGGCGGCCCGACGCCGCACACGCGTGCCACGGCGGCCTTCGCGCGGCCGGACGTGGGTGGTGACGGAGGGCGGCCGCCTCGTCTTCAAGGCAGAGGTCTACGCGGAGACGCCGCAGGCCGTCTATCTAGAAGGCGTCTACGTCGCGCCCGAGCGGCGCGGCGGCGGCTACGGCCTGCGCTGCCTCTCGCAACTGACGCGCGGCCTGCTCCGGCGCTCGGACCCGGTCTGCCTCCTCGTCAACGAGCTGAACGTCGCGGCGCGCGCCTTCTACCGCAAGGCCGGCTACCGGCAGCGCGCCGTCTACGACACGATCTTCCTCCGCAAGTGAAGAGGCCCGAGGTCGGAGGTCAGAGGTCAATAGAAAACCCCCGCGTGGTCGGCTCTTAACGAGAGCCGGCCACGCGGGGGTTGCGATTTTTACCTGAGGTGGCGCGCCCCTACTCCTCGGTCACCGAGCGGGGCGGGCGCCCCTCGAAGCGGTAGCCCTCGCGCAGCCTGCGTTCGAGGTTGCGGTACCCGACGACGAGGGCGGCGATGACGGCGAGCTGCAAGAGCTCGACCGCGGCCCAGACGAAGACGAGAGACGTCGTAGGTGCCGTATTCGGAGAAGGCGTTGCGCGCCTCGGTCTGCATGAGCCCCTTCAGAATCTCACTGCGCCGCCGGTGCCGCTCATCCTCGGTAAAGCCGTACTTGCGGACGTACTCCTCTATCTTCGACGGGTCGGTGAAGGCGGTCAGCGAGATTTCGACCTGGAGCGCCGCGTTGTCCTTGCTCGTCACGCGGACGGGGGCCGTCTCGGTGAACGACTTGATGTTGACCTCGTAAGCCTGCCGCCCCGGCGCGAGCGTCGTGAACCAGCCGTCCTCGGGGCGGTAGACGCGCTCGATGCGGCCGAAGTAGGTGACGACCTTGACTGTGCCCTCCTGCGTGTATTTGATGTTGGCGAAGGCGACGCCCGCGCCGATGAGCAGCACCAGACCCAGCAGCGCCAGCCCCGCGAGCACGTATTTGCTGTTCGACATTGATTCTCCTTTAGATACTTCTATCACTTCCGGCCAGTTTTCTCTCTTTCCTCTTTTCATCACACGTTAATACGAAAAATCCGGCGGCGAGTTTGACGGGCGGGGCACAAAGAAGCCGCGCGACGGCCCGCCGCGAAAATTTCTCAGCGCCCGCGCGTGGGTTTCGGCCTCCCCGCGCGTCATTTATCTTAAAGTCACACGTCGAAGGGGGCGGCCCACGGCCGCCGAGAGCGAAAGCGAGGGTGACCAAATGCGTAGAGTCTACGAGCCCGGCGGGCGCCGGGGCGCCCGTAACGCCGCCTCCCTTTTCACGCGCGGGCGCGCGGCGCGGCGCTTCGCCGCGCTCGTCGCGGCGGCGGCGCTGCTGAACCTCAC
>JAIVJI010000107.1 GCA_020200135.1 Acidobacteriota bacterium
GAGCGCGCGTGCAGGGCGGCGTCCGCCCCGTGTGCGCGTGCGGCTCCAGCGTGACGTAGGCGGTCGCGCCGCGCGCGCGCCCGCCGGCCTGTTCGAGCGCCAGCGTCTCGGCGTGCTTCACGCCCTCGTAGACGTAGAAGCCCTCGCCCACGACCTCGCCGTCGCGCCCGACGATGACGCAGCCGACGAGCGGCCCGGGGCTCACCTGCCCCGCCCCGCGCGCGGCGAGTTCGAGCGCGCGCGCCATCATGCGCTCGTCAAGAGTGTCTGGAGTCTGGAGTCTGGAGTCCGGAGTCAAGAAACGATTAAGCGAAGAGGCCGTTGACGTACTGCTCGGGGTCGAAGACGACGAGGTCGTCCACGCGCTCGCCGATGCCGGCGTAGCGGATGGGCAGCCCCAGCTCCTTCGAGATGGCGACGGCGATGCCGCCCTTGGCCGTGCCGTCGAGCTTGGTGAGCACGATGCCGGTCACGCCCGCCGTCTTCAAAAACTGCCGCGCCTGCTCAAGGCCGTTCTGCCCCGTCACGGCGTCCACGACCAGCAGCGTCTCGTGCGGAGCGCCCTCGACCTCGCGCCCGGCGACGCGCTTCATCTTTTCGAGCTCGGCCATCAGGTTCGACTTGTTGTGGAGGCGGCCGGCCGTGTCCACGATGAGCACGTCGGAGTTGCGCGCCTTGGCGGCCTTGAGCGCGTCGAAGAGGACGGCGGCCGGGTCGGTGCCCGACTTCTGCTGGATGAGCGGGACGCCGGTGCGCTCGGCCCAGATGGCGAGCTGGTCGGAGGCGGCGGCGCGGAAGGTGTCGGCGGCGCAGATGAGCACGTCGTTGCCCTCGGCCTTGATGCGCTGCGCGAGCTTGCCGATGGTCGTCGTCTTCCCCACCCCGTTGACGCCGACGACCATGATGACGTAGGGCGTGACGGACTCGTCAACGCTCTCCTCGCTGGCGACGCCCTTGCGCTCGGAGTCGCGGAGGATAGTGAGCAGCTCGGTCTTGAGCGCCGTCTTGAGCGCGGCGATGTCGCCGATCTCCTTGCGCGAGATGCCGCGCCTGACCTTGTCGAGTATTTCGAGCGTGGTCGTGACGCCGAGGTCGGCGGCGATGAGCGCCTCCTCCAGCTCGTCGAGGAGGCCGGCGTCTATCTGCTTGCGGTTCTCGAAGACCGCGTCGATCTTCTCCGAGAGCGACTCGCGCGTCGCGGCGATGGCGCGCGAGAAGCGCGCCGAGTACGCCTGCTCAAGCGCCTCGATCTCGGCCCGTAACTCCTCCTCGGTGCGGTTGAGTCCGAGGATGGAGGAAGAGGCGAAGGCCGAGGACGGGGGCGCCGGCGCGGGTCGCTGCGGCTGCGGCGGGCGCTCGGGGGCCGCTTGAGGTTGACGAGCCGTCGTCTGCTGCTCGCGCTGCCCGGCGGGCGGCGCGGCCGTCTCGGCGCGCGGCGGCGGCGGGCTTTCGACGACTTCGGCCCGACGCGTGCCGGTCAGGCCGCTCTCGGCCGCGGGCTCGGGCGTGGGCTGGCCGCCGGTCGGGACCGGCTCAAGCGCGGGAGGTATCGCGAGCGGCTCGGGGGCGCTCGGCGCGGCGGAGGCTGCGGCCGGAGGTTCGAGCCGTCCTTCGGGCGCGGCCTCTTCGGCGGGGGCTTCCTCCGCCGCCGCCGGCTGGTTGAGCCCGAGCGTGATGTAGCGATCCTCTTTTTTGCGTCTCCAGAAGAGTCCCATGTGATAGACGTGCGCCTTTATAATTTCGCGGACGGATTTAAAGTTTTGATTATAACCGCAAGACGCGCGCCGCGACAAAAGTACGCGCAAGCAAAAAAGTAAACAGTAGTCAGTAGTCAGTAGTCAGTAGAAAGACCTAAAGGCGGCGCGTCTTCGGCCATCAGCCGGGACGTGCCGCCCGTTGTTTTAACCTACCGACTACTGTCTACTTCCCTTTCGGGGCGGCGAAGAGCGCGTCGTCAATCTTCACGTCGTGCTTGATTTCGTAGACGCGGAACGTCATCGTCATGTCGTCGAACTCGTGGCGGAAGGCGGCCGGCACTTTTATCCCGTCCACGGTGGCGTAGCTGTCTATGTGGAGCGCCTTCAAATCGCCCTTCTTCCCGCCGGCCGCTGGGCCGTACTCTATCTTGACGAGCATCCCGTTCTCCGCGTCGAAGTACATGAGCGAAGGCTCGCTCCCGAGCGGCGTGGCGGCGAGGACTGTTGCCGGCCTTCCCCCGACCTGCGCGCGCCCCTTCACGCGCACCGACGAAAAGAGGCTCCGCCATTTGAAGCCGCCGGTCTTGTCGGGGCGGTTCAGGATGTCGTCGCCGCCCGACTTGGGGGCGGCCGTCACGCCGCCCCAGGGTGAGTTGACCCACTTCTTCCCCGCGTCCGACGCCTGTATGAACTGCCCCCCCGGGCCGCTGATGACGATGAGCGACTTCTTCGGCAGCTTCTCGTAGGACTCGAAGCCTAACGACGCCCCGGTGTTCAATGTCTCGACGTTGCCGCGCATGATGCGGGTCTTGACCATGAAGGAGGCCACGCCGCCCGACGCGAGAAAGTATCTGTCGAAAACCTGCTCGACCTCGTCCACGGCGTCGGCCGTCTTCCCGACGCTCTCGGCCGACGCCTTCCTCGCGCGAGGGGGTCTCGGCCCCGAGGCCGGAGACTGCGCGCCGGCGGCGGCACACAGCGCGAGCGTCAACAGTATCGCGGCGGCGGTTCTCTTCATCGGTTCTGCTCCGTGCCCGGCCGGGGCCGGCGTGCGGGACGCGTCGGCGTGTGGGCGTGTTAGCCGACGGCGGTCGCCGTCCCTTTGTCGCGCGTGGCGAGGGCGGCGGGCTTGGTGTAGCTCGTGCCGGCCATCAGCTCCTTGGCTCGCGCCGAGAGCTTGACCCGCCCCGCCGCTATCTGGCCGGCCTGGCACGCCTCGACCAGCGCCTGGACGACCACGCCGTCGTAGCGCGTGCCGACGAAGGTCTTGATGCGTTCGAGCGCGTCTTCGAGGCTCATCCCCTTCTGGTATGGGCGGTCGGTCGTCATCGCGTCGAAGGTGTCGGCCACCGAGACGATGCGCGCCTGCATCGGTATCTGGTCGCCCTTCAACCCCTGCGGGTAGCCTCGCCCGTCCATCATCTCGTGGTGCATGTACATGCCGGGCAGGAAGTCCTGCATCGCGGGAATCTGAGACATGATCTTGTACCCCTTCTGCGGGTGCCCCTTCATGATCTCGTACTCCTCGTCGGTGAGCGCCGCCGGCTTCTTCAGGATGCTGTCCTCGATGGCGATCTTGCCCACGTCGTGCAGGAGCGCGCTGATGCGGAGTTTTTCTATCTCGGCCTCGGGGAGCTCCAGACGCTCGGCGATGGCGAGCGAGAAGCGCGCGACGCGCTCGGAGTGTCCGCGCGTGTAAGGGTCTTTGCCGTCGATGGCGGCGGCGAGCGCCTTGACTGTGCCGATGAAGAGCTGGCGGTTCTCCTCGGCCGCGCGCTGCAGGTCTTCGATGTAGTGCTGGAGCTGGTCGGTCATCAGGTTGAACGACTTGCCGAGGTCGCCCAGCTCGGTCCGGCTGCGCACGCTGATGCGCCGCGAGAAGTCTCCGCCCGCGATGCGGTGCGCGCCGGCGGCCAGCTCCCTGACGGGGTGCGTGAGCTGCTTGGCGAAGAGGAAGCCGATGAACAGCGCGAAGCTCGCCGCGAGCAGGCTGATGTAGAGCGTCTGCCGGCGCATCTCGGCCACGGACTGGAGCGCGGCGTGCTCGTCCTGGATGGCGATGACGCCGAGCGGCGCGGCGGCGTCGAGACGCGCCGTCGCGTAGGCGCCGAGCATCTTGACCTCCACGCCGTCGCGCTCGGCGTTGAAGGGCGCGAGCGCGCCTTTCACCTGCCGGCCCGTGGCGCTCCAGTCCTGCACGACCTTCAAGTCCATCATCGAGCGCTCGGCGTAGGCGACGCGCGCGTCCGGGTGCGCGACCGCGCGGCCGTCGGAGTTGACGACGAAGATGACCGGCATCCCGCGCTCGAGCAGCTCGCGCTCGCTCATCGGGACGGGCTGCTGGACGGAGGCGAAGACCTCCTGGAACGAGACGACGGCGACGACCGCGGCGATGACCTCGCCGCCCGTCTCGCCGCCCATCACGGGCGCCGCGATGGTCAGCGCCATCTCCTGACTCGAGCGTATGAGTTGCGGGCCGCGTATGCGCACGCCCGGCTCGGCCATGTCGGCGAGCGCGAGGTTGACGCGCGCGTTGACCTCGTCGCGCGTGACGGCGTCGGGCTTGTACGCGATGTGCGGGCTGCCCGTCACCGGCATGATGGCCAGCGCGTCGAGGTTGCGGTCGCCTTCGACCATCTTCTGCAGGCGCTCGTCGCTCCCCGTCAGACCGAGCACGCCGACGCCGCCCGTCAGCTCGAAGGCGCGGGCGAGGCCCGTCACAACCTCGCGATAGCGCTGGCCGTAAAGCTCTATCTGCCGCGCCTTGTCCTGCACGAGCTGCGCCTGGTAACGCCCCTCTATCTGGCGCAGCTCGGTCGCGCTCCGGCCCGAGAGCATCCACCCGGCCATCCCCAGCGGGAAGAGCCCGACGAAAAGCAGCGTCCCGAGGACGATGTAGAGCAGACGTATGCGGGGAAGTTTTTCCAGCATCGGAGGCGAAAACTTTGGCCGAAAGGTTAAAATCAGGCGGGCCGAAGAGAACAGCCGGAGAAAGTTCGCGACCTGGGCGATTCCGGCCGCGGGCTCAACTATAGTACGAACCGGCGGGAATTGTTGTCAATGGTTGGCCGGAGTTAAACCCAGGCCGACCCGGCGGCGTCTCTTAAACTTTCACAGACTTTGGGGTATGTTCGGGCGTCAAAACCTCCGAGCGCGCGCGTGCCGGCCGCTCGGAATGCGAGGCTCGTTCTGATTGTTGGGGTGACTTTGACGACTGACGAGCAGCTGGTGGAACGCGCGCTCGCCGGGGACGGCGACGCCTTCGGCGAGGTCGTGCGCCGCTGGGAGCGCAAGATTTACGCGCTGGCCTACGGCATCCTCGGCAGCGTCGAGGACGCGCGCGACGCCTCGCAGGAGACGTTCATCGCGGCCTACCGCAACCTGCAGGGCTTTCGCGGCGAGGCCAAGGTCTCCTCCTGGCTGCACCGCATCGCGGTCAACCAGTGCATCTCGCGCCAGCGCCGCGCGCGCGTCCGCGCGGAGACGGCGTTGGAGGACGAGACGGAGGCGGGCGGTGAAGGCTTCCTCAAGGCGACGGCGGGCGAGTCGCCCGCGCGCGCGACCGAGACGAAGCAGCGCGCCGACGCCGTCAGGCGCGCGGTGGCCTCGCTCCCGCAGGAGCTGCGCGAGGTCGTCCTGATGAAGGAGTTCGAGGAGTTGACGTTTCAGGAGATCGCCGACGCGCTCCAGGTCCCGCTGAGCACGGTCAAGAGCCGGCTTTACACGGCGCTCAGGCAGTTGCGTCTGCGGCTCGAAAGGTTCGAGTTGGAGGGAGCCCCGAAATGAAGGAGAACAGGAACGCGGCCGACTTCGCCGGGGGGGCGGCCGCGCCTCGCGGCTGCGAGCGCGCCGAAGAGTTCGTCACGTACCTCTACGGCGAGGCGACGCCCGACGAGTCGAGGGCCTTCCGCCTACACCTCGAAGCCTGCGCCGTCTGCCGCGAAGAGCTTGTGGCGCTCGGCGGCGTGCGCGAGGCGTTCGGCGCGTGGCGCGCGGAGGCGCTCGGGTCGGTCCCCCCCCTCGACCTCGGCGAGGCGCTGAGGCCGGCGTTCGTTCGGCCGCGCGCGGGGGAGCGGAAGCGCTCGGCGTCGGCCGCTCTGCGCGAGTTCTTCGCGCTCGCGCCGGTGTGGCTCCGCGCGGGCGCGTTCGCCGCGACGCTCGCGGTCTGCGCGCTGACGGCTCTGACGCTCGCTCGCGCGGAGGTCACATGGAACGCGGACGGCCTCGCCTTCCGCACGGGCGTCACGGAGCGCGTCGGCGGCGGGCAGGTTCCCGCGCACCCCGCGGCCGTCCCCACGGCTCCCGCGCCGCAGGGCTACACCGATGAGCAGGTCGAAGCCATCGTCTCCCGGCGAATCGCCGAGGCCGAGGCGCAGTTCAGGAAGCAACAGGCGTCGCAGGTCGTCAACGCTTCTGTCGCTCCGAACAAGAATCAGCCGGCCGCCGACGCGCAGCCTTCCCGGCAGCGCAAGCGCGCCACGCGCCCCGGCACGCGGCGCGACGAGCCGCTCCTCGCCGGCGAAGACAACCTGCCCCGGCTTACGGATTTGCTGGACGGGAGCTACTGAGTCTGCCGGAGACTTCGGACTGGAGCGAACTTGAAAATCTTCACACCGACTAAAAGTCTCGCCGCCGCCTTCGGCCTCGCGCTCGCGCTGCCGGCGTTCTGCCCTGCGGCGCGCGCACAGGTCGCGGCGCAGCCGCCGCGGCCCGGACTCGGCGCGCGGCGGGCGGCGCGCCCTCGTGGCGACAACCTGATACAGCGCCTCAACCTGACGCCGGCTCAGCGCCTGCAACTTCGTGAGATTCGCAGCCAGGGCGAGCCGGAGGCGCGCGAGCTCGCCCGTCGCATGCGGCTCGCGCGCCGCGCGCTCGATCAGGCCATCTACGCGGACGCGGCCGAAGACACGCTCGTCGAGCAGCGCGCGCGCGAGCTCGCCGCCGCGCAGGCCGCGCTCGTCCGGCTGCGCGCCGCGACCGAGCTGAAGGTGCGCCGCGTGCTCACCGCCGAGCAGCTCCAGACCTTCCGCGAACTCCGGCGGCAGGCGCAGCGCCGCCAGCTCTTGCAGCGGCGACGCCCCAACGCCGGCCCGCAAGCCGCGCCCGCAGAACCCGAGCCTGACGCCGACGCCCCCGCCGACCCGCCCACCCCTCGCGGCCGCAAACCTTTAAACTAGTCCGGGGTCGGGAGTCCGGAGTCTGAGGCCCGGAGCCGAGACGGCTTGACTCTCATGCTCGACGCTTTCTGTTTTGACCCCGGACTCCGGACTTCAGGCTCCAGACACTTTTCCTGCTTGACGCCCCCGCCTCTTTACGCACATCATAAGCCCGCTCGATTCTGTCAGACCGCAAAGAGTTTCCGGTTAGTTTGCACGCAGCCTCCGGAGCCCCGGCGCGAAGGCTCGTGCGCGGCGGTCGGCACATCTCACGCGCGAAGGAAACCCGGTTCCCATTTGCTCGCATGAATTTCGCCCTGCGCGCCCTGCTTGAGGTTCAGGAGACAGCCCTGCTCGCGGCGCGCGCCGCGGGCAGGCTCTTCCGCCGCCCCACCTACGTCAACGAGATGATCGCGCAGATGGACGTCATCGGCGTCGGCTCTTTGACGATCATCCTGCTGACGGGCTTCTTCACCGGAGGCGTGCTCGCGCTGCAAACCTATCCCACGCTAAAATACTACGGCGCGCAGGACCAGACCGGCCGGCTGGTGGCGACCGCGCTGGTGCGCGAGCTGGGGCCGGTGCTCTCGGGGCTGATGGTGGCGGGGCGCGTCGCCTCGGCCATCGCCGCCGAGCTGGGCTCGATGGTCGTCTCGCAGCAGATCGACGCCATGCGCGCGCTCGGCACGGACCCCGTGCGCAAGCTGGTCGCGCCGAGGCTGGTGGCGCTGCTCGTCACGCTCCCGCTCCTGACGCTCATCGCCGACACGGTCGGCATCGGCGGCGGCTGGGTCGTCTCGGTGCAGTTCTTCGGCATCAACTCCAGCTCCTTCATGGCGGCCGTGTGGGACGGACTCTCGACCGACGACATCTTCGGCGGGTTCGTCAAGACGCTGGCCTTCGCGCTCATCATCGGGACGGTCGCCTGCCACAAGGGGCTGGGCACGGAGGGCGGGACGGTCGGCGTCGGGCGCTCGACGACCTCGGCCGTCGTCGCGACCTCGATTCTGATCATCGTCGCCGACTACTTCCTGACGCGCGGGCTCCAGCTCATCTGGGGGCTGCCGGCGAGCTAGCGGGGCGGGACGAGGGCTTATGAGTACAGCGGACGTGGACGTCAGGGAGCGGGAGCCGGCCGGCGAGCAGCGCGGCGGGGTCAGCGCCGCCGCCGCCGACTCCACCTTCCAGGAGGTGGACGACCGCGAGCGCGTCACGCCCGCCATCGAGTTCCGGGACGTGACGCTCGCCTTCGACGAGCAGGTCATCCTCGACCGCCTCAGCTTCAAGGTGCGCAAGGGTGAGACCAAAATCATCCTCGGCGGCTCGGGCGGCGGCAAGTCAACCACGATCAAGCTCATCCTCGGGCTCCTGAAGCCGGACGGGGGGCGCATCCTCGTCGACGGCGAGGACATCACCGACTACACCGAGGCGCAGATGATGTCGGTGCGCAAGAAGATCGGGATGGTCTTCCAGGAGGGCGCGCTCTTCGACTCGCTCTCGGTCTACGACAACGTCGCCTACCGCCTGCACGAGCAGGGCGTGCCCGAGGAGGAGGTCGAGCAGGAGGTCAGGCGGATGCTCCGCTTCGTCAACCTCGAAGAGGCCATCGACAAGATGCCGATCGAGCTTTCGGGCGGGATGCGCCGCCGGGTCGGCATCGCGCGCGCGCTCGTCGGCGGCCCGAAGATAGTGATGTTCGACGAGCCCACGGCCGGCTTAGACCCGCCGACGGCGCGCACCATCTGCGAGCTGGCCATCAAGCTGCGCGACCTCGAAGACGTCTCCTCCATCTTCGTCACGCACGAGATGAACAACGTCAAATACATCACGAGCGAGTACGCGGTCGTCAACGACGAGGGCGAGATCGACTTCGAGCTGGAGGGGCAGCGCCTCTGCCTGACCAACACGAAGGTCCTGATGCTGCGCGGCGGCAAGATCATCTTCGAGGGCACCGACGAGGCGCTCCACCGCAACGAGGACCCATACATCCAGCGGTTCATCCGCGGGCACTGAAAGGAGAAGTGACGAGTGACGAGTGAGGGATGATCAGAGAAGACACGGCGCGGGCCGGTTTTACTCATCACCCGTCACTCGTCACCCGTCACTAAGCGAATATGCCTCCAGCCAAGAAGCGAGTCGGCATCCGCGAGGTGCGCGTCGGCCTGTTGGTCGTCGTCGCCATCGGCGTCCTCATCTTCCTGATCCTCAACGCGTCGGGCGACATCTCCCCCTTCTCGAAGAAGCTCCACCTCAGGGCGCGCTTCTCCAGCGGCGACGGCCTGCGGCGCGGCTCGGAGGTGCGCCTCGCGGGCGTCCGCATCGGCAAGGTGGACGACGTGCGCCTGCTCCCGCCCTCGGAGAAGCCGGGGGAGAAGGTCGAGGCGTCATTCTCCATCGACACCATGATCGACGGGCGGGCCGCCACCGACCTCATCCGCGACAACTCGCGCGCGCTCCTCTCGTCGCCCAGCATCCTCGGCGCCGAGAAGGTCATCAACCTCTCGCCCGGCACCGACCTCGGGCTGCCGGTCAAGGACGGCGACATGATCAGGACCGGCGACGAGCCCGGCACCGTGCAGGCGCTCACGACCTCCGGCACGCAGCTCATGGACCAGCTCAACCAGCTCTCCAAGCAGTTCACCGACATCTCCTCCAAGATCAACCAGGGTCAGGGCACCATCGGCCAGTTCGTCAACAACGAGGCGTTCTACAACAACCTGAACTCGACGGTGCGCGACGTCAACGAGCTCGTCCGGCAGATTCAGTCCGGCCGCGGCTCGGCCGGCAAGTTCATCAACGACCCCGCGCTCTACAACAACCTCTCGGAGGTCAGCCAGTCGCTCCAGGCCATCGCCGACGACCTGCGCGCCGGCCGCGGCACGGCCGGCAAGCTCCTCACCGACGACGCCATCTACAACGACGCGCGCTCGGCCATCGCGCGGCTCAACCGCTCGGTGGACAACATCGACCTCATCGTCAACGACCTGCGCGCCGGCCGCGGCACGGCCGGCAAGCTCCTCACCGACGAGGCCATCTACAACGACGCCCGCGCCGCCATCGCGCGCTTCAACACCGCCGCCGAGCGCATCGACAACGTCGTCGCCGGCGTCCAGCGCGGCGAAGGCACCGCCGGCAAGCTCCTCACCGACGACCAGCTCTACAACAACGTCAACCAGCTCTCGGCCGAGTCCGTCAAACTCATCTACGACTTCCGCCAGAACCCCAAGAAGTACCTCACCATCAAATTCGAGCTGTTCTGACCCCGCGGGTGGTGTGTATGAATAATTAAGTTGTTCACTGGCGAAATTAAGTTCTTCCCTGAAGAAATTAAGTTGTTCACTAAGCCCGCAGTCAGTTCGGCGCTCCCGGCTTTGCCACCTAGCCTTCTCGGTTAATGGCTGAGTGTCCCCTTGGCAGCTTCTTCCTCTCACATATCGTCAGATAAATCTTTGAGTCACCCCGCGCACCGTGATAAATATCTAATGCTGTCGGCCTCACGCGATAAGGCTCGGCAGCTTCTCGTCCTGAAACACCGGTAGCGCTGCCCCTTATCTCAGGCTTACACGCAGTGCCGCCCGGCCGTCACAAGAAGTCGTTCTTAGTTGGGAAATAGTAGTATGGGTAGAAGGTCAGGATTCGTTGGCTTAATGAACGCCGTCGCTCGCGACGCAGCGCGCGCCCAGAGGCGTGCCGTGACAGATTACAACCGTCAACTGCGGGAGCAGGAGCGGGCGCGGAAGGCCGCGGAGCGATACCAGCGGCAGCTCGCGCTTGACATGGAGAAGGACCGCAAGCAGGCCGAGAGAGAGACCAAGCAGCAGTACCTGGAAGATCGCTTGCAGGAGGCTCAGGACGCGAACGACGCTCTCGCCGTTAGGATTGAGGAGCTTCAGTCTATCTTGCAGCATACCCTTGAAATCGATGACACGATAGACTTCGGCGCTCTGCGGATCAAGGAGAAGTTCAAGCCGTTCAAGCCGTCTACCGGCCTAACCTCGCAGCCCCCTAAGCCGCAGCGGGAACAGTTCACCTCCAAGATGACGGCCGCCGCGCCCGTCGGCTTTTTCGAGAAGCTGTTCCATGGCGAGCACGGTAAAGGCCAGCGCGTGCTCAGGCATCAGGAGGAGCAAGCCAGGCAGGCAGAACGAGGCTACCAAGATGCGCTAGCGCGGTGGGAGGCTGCTGAGCAGAGCAGGACGACACAACTCACCCGTCTGCGGGCGGACTATGATGCGGAGCGGGAAGCATTCGAGGCTAAGAGGGCGCAACGCAACGCTGAGGTTGACGCCTTAGAGGCTGCCTACCGAGCAGATGACCCGGAGGCCGTCGTGACTTACAACTCGATGGTGCTCGACCGCTCAGTCTATCCGGAAGGATTCCCACAAGAGTTTCGCTTGGCGTACTCGCCGGAGTCGAAAGAGCTGGTCATTGACTATGAACTCCCTGACGTCAGGGTAGTGCCCACGGAGGCTGACTACAAGTATGTTAAGAGCCGAGACGTGATCGAAGTTAAGCCCCGCAAACCGGCTGAGATCAAGGCCCTCTACCAAGACGTAGTGGCGGCTACCGCTCTGCGCACGCTGCATGAGGTCTTCGAGGCCGATCAGGGCGGCCACCTCGAAGTGGCGACCTTCAGCGGTTTCGTGCAGACCGTCGACCCGACAACGGGCCGGGACATCCGTCCTTACCTGGTAAGCGTGCGCGTTTCCAAAGAAGAATTTGAGAAGTTCAATCTCGGGCGCGTCGATAAGAAGGCATGCCTCCGAAACTTGGGGGCGCAGGTCTCACCACAGCCGGAAGAGTGCGTACCCGTCAAGCCGATTGTCGAGTTCAACATGGTGGACAGCCGTTTCGTTGAGGGCAGCGACATCCTGGCCGAGTTAGATTCCCGGCCGAATCTCATGGAGCTGAGCCCGTTTGAGTTCGAGAACCTAGTAGTCCGTCACGGTGAAATTGATGAATGTTCTTTGAATCGGTAAAGTCTGGTTACATTATCCCATAGGAGCCAGACCAGCTATGCCGAAAAAGAAAT
>JAIVJI010000037.1 GCA_020200135.1 Acidobacteriota bacterium
GACGAGCTTGTGGTGCTCGGCCGAGAGCGGGACGACTTTAGGCTCGGGCCGGTCGAAGCCGCGCGCCGGCCGCTCGGCGAACGGGCCGATGGCCGCCACCGCGCGCGCCTCCTTCAGAAAATGCGGCGTGTAGAAGCGCCCGCCGGCTCCGATGCCGGCGACCGTCTTCAGCATCGCCAGCGGCGTCACGAAGTCGTAGACCTGGCCGAACGACGCGTAGACCGTGTCGATGTCGCGCCACTCGGGGTCGCGCGGGTTGAAGCGCTTCTTGAACTCGCGCGAGGGCGTCCAGCTCACCAGCTCGTGGGGCAGGTCGACGCCGGTCTTCTTGTTCAGGTCGTAGTCGTCCACCATCTTCATGATGCCTTCGAGCTCCATCTTGAGACCGAGGCGGTAGAAGTAGCCGTCGCACGAGACGCGGATGGCGTAGCGCACGTCGGGCGAGCCGTGGCTCCCCATGCAGCGCGTGAACTTGTTGCCGATGGTGATGCCGCCGCCGCAGGCGACGTTCGAGTTCTTCGTCGTGATGGCGCCCTGTTCCAGCCCGGCCATCGCCATCGGAATCTTCCAGGTGGAGCCGGGCGGGTAGCGGCCGCGGATGGCGCGGTTGAAGAGCGGGGTCAGCGGGTCGCGCAGGAGCGCGTTCGCCTCCCTGCGCCCCTCGGGCGTCCCGATGCGCTGCGAGAAGAGGTTCGGGTCGAAGGTCGGGTAGGAGGCCAGCGCGAGTACCTCGCCGCTGTTCGGGTCCATCGCGACGATGACGCCGCGCTTCGAGGGGGTGTTGCGCAGGTACTCCTCGGCGGCCTGCTGCATCTCGAAGTCGATGGTCGTGACGATGTCCTGACCGGGCTGCGGCGGCGCGACCGACAGCTCGCGCTGGATGCGGCCGCGGCTGTCCACCTCGACCTCGCGGTAGCCGTCGCGCCCGCGGAGGTAGCGGTCGTAGGTGGACTCCAGCCCCTCCAGCCCGATGATGTCCCCCTGGCGGTAGGGGTTATCCCTGACGAACGGGTTGACCTGCGGGTCGGTGAAGCGGGGCTGCTTGAGCTGCTGGGGGCCGATCTCGCCGACGTAGCCGAGGACGTGCGCGAGCACGCCGTTCTCGGGGTAGCGCCTCTGCGGCTGTTCGCGGACGAGCAGCATCGGGTACTCGAGCATGTGCGCCTCGACCCAGGCGATGTCGGCGGGGGTCGCGCCCTCCTTGACCGTCACCTCCTCGAAGGCCGCCTGGCGCTCCGCCAAATCGAAGCGCTCGCGCAGGAGCCCCGGGTCGAGCCCGAGCCCGGCCGAGAGCGGCTCGATGAGCGGCGCGACCTGCGCGCTCCAGTCCTTGCCCTTCATGTCCTCGCCGGCGAGGACGATGTTGTAGGTCGCGCGCGAGTCGACGAGGAGCTTGCCGTTGCGGTCGAAGATGGCGCCGCGCGGCGCCGGGATGCGCAGGCGCCGCACGCGCTGGTTCTCGGCGCGCTCGGCGTAGTAGACGCCGCTGACGACCTGCAGGAAGTAGAGCCGCGCGCCCAGCACGACGAGGATGGCGATGACCAGCCCGTGGATGACCGCCACGCGCACCCTTAAGTTTTGTGTCTCGTCAACGAATTTCATGACTTTGCACCAGCGTCAGTGACTTGGATGCTGAATCCGCCGTCCGCCGTCCGCCGCCCAACCCCCTAATACTTCCTCCGGCCGAGCCCCCGCCGCGCGAGGCGGCGGCGGAAGGCGAAGGCGCGGCGCTGCCGGACGCGCGTCGACTCGTTGAAGAAGAGGTCGAGGACGAAGGCGACGGCGGTGCCCGCGACGGTCGTCCAGATGACGGAGAAGGCGACGGTCTCGGCTATCGTGCCGGCGAGGGGGCTGCCCGGCGGCTGGCCGAGCAGTTGGTGCATGAGCAGGTAGACGAGCGTGTTGAAGCCGGCCGAGCCCGCCATGACCGGGATGCGCAGCAGCGGGTTGTCGAGCATCACGCGCGTGACGAGCGCCGCCACGAGGTAGGCCGTCAGCGTCAGCGAGAAGCCGCGCGCGCCGAGCAGGCCGCCCGAGAGCACGTCGGTCGCGAGCCCCGCCACCGTGCCGATGACCACCGCCTGCACCGCGTCGCGCTGGAGCGCGAAGTAGACGGCCACGACCAGCGCCAAATCCGCGTAGACGAACGGCGGCCAGACCGTCCTCAAACCCGACTGGAGGACGGCGGCCAGCGCCACGCAGATCGCGATTTTCCACTTCATAAGAGCCGTGAACCGTGAACCGTAAACCGTGACCAGTAAGAGCCGCCGAACGTGAAAGTGGTTTTTATCTCGTCACGGTTCACGGTTCACGGTTTACTTGCTTTTCCCCTTGTCAACGTTCGGCAGGGTGCGCTCGGGCGCGGCGCGCTGCGGCGCGCGGTAGCTGAGGACGGCGACCTCCTGGAGCGAGTCGAGCCGCGCGCCCGGCTTGACCCTGATGGTGTGGGGCGTGGTGGCCGAGCCGGGAACTACCTCTACCACCTTCCCGACGCTCAGGCCCTGTGGGTAGATGCGGTCCTGCCCGGTGGTGACCACGTAATCGCCGACGACCACCGCCTCCAGCCCCGAGACGTAGCGCATGTCGAGCAGCCCGTTCTTGCCGTAGCCGCGCACCGAGCCGACGGCGTTCGACTGACCCAGCTGTCCGACGACCGCGCCGGCGGCCGCGCGCTCGTCGGTGATGAGCATGACCTGCGCCGAGACGGGGCCGACCCCGACGACGCGGCCGACGATGCCTTCGGGCGTCACCACCGGCATGTCGAGGTCGACGCCCGAGGTCGTGCCGCGGTTGATGATGAGAGAGTTGAACCAGACCGAGGGGTCGCGGGCGACGACGCGCGCCGGGACGGACTGGTAGGCGAGGTCTTTGGTGAAGTCGAGCAGCTTTTTAAGCCGCTCGTTCTCGTCGCGCGCCTGCCGCGCCTCGCGCAGCTCGTTCTCGGCCTCGGCCAGCCGGCGGCGCAAGTGTTCGTTCTCGGCCTGCGCGGTGCGCATGTCGGCCAGCCCCCGGAAGAAGCCGACCCCGGCGCCGCCCACCCCCGTCGTCGCGCGCTGGACGGGCGAGAAGACCGACTGCGCCCACGCCTTGACGACGGGCTGACCCGTGTCCGAGTCCTTCGCGTTCCAGGTCATCAGCCCGAAGTTGAGGGCGAGGAGGACGAGCAGCCAGAGCGGCGCCCGCTGCCTGATCTCCTTCTGCGTGCTCCGAACCATTGAAGGCCGTAACCCGTGAACCGTTAAAACCCGTGAACCGTGAATCGTAAACCGCGACAAGAAAGAGCCGGGTGTCTCTCGTCACGGTTTACGGTTCACGGCTCGCGGCCCTTTACATTCCGCCCGTCAGGTTGTTGTCCCAGCGGACGCGCTTCAGGAGGTCGAAGTCCGAGAGCATCTTGCCGGCGCCGAGCACGACCGAGGAGAGCGGGTCGTCGGCGATCGAGACGGGCAGCCCCGTCTCGATGGAGAGCCGCTTGTCGAGGTTCTTGAGGAGCGCCCCGCCGCCCGTGAGCACGATGCCGCGCTCGACGATGTCGGCGGAGAGTTCGGGCGGGGTGCGTTCGAGCGCGACGCGCACCGCGTTGACGATGGTCGCCACCGAGTCGGCCAAAGCCTCGCGCACCTCCTCGTCGGAGATGGTGATGGTCTTCGGGATGCCCTCGATGAGGTTGCGGCCGCGCACGTCCATCGAGAGCGGCTCGTCGAGCGGGAAGGCGCTGCCCAGCTGAATCTTGATGGCCTCGGCCGTCCGCTCGCCGATGAGGAGGTTGTACTTGCGCTTGATGTACTGCGTGATGGCCTCGTCCATCTCGTTGCCGGCGACGCGCACCGCGCGGGAGTAGACGATGCCGGAGAGCGAGATGACGGCGATGTCGGTGGTGCCGCCGCCGATGTCCACGATCATGTTGCCGTGCGGCTCGGTGATGGGGAGGCCCGCGCCGATGGCCGCGCACATCGCCTCCTCGACGAGGTAGACCTCCGAAGCCTTGGCGCGGTAGGCCGAGTCCTCGACCGCCCGGCGCTCGACCTGCGTGATCTCGGAGGGGATGCCGATGACGACGCGCGGGCTGACCCACGTCTTGCCGTTGTGCGCCTTGCGGATGAAGTGCTGGAGCATCTTCTCCGTGACCTCGAAGTTGGCGATGACGCCATCCTTCATCGGCCGGATGGCGACGATGTTGCCGGGCGTCCGGCCGAGCATCTCCTTGGCCTCCTTGCCGACGGCCTCGGGCGTGTTGGTGACCTTGTTGATGGCGACGATGGAGGGCTCCGAGACGACGATGCCGCGCCCCTTGGCGTAGACGAGCGTGTTGGCCGTGCCGAGGTCGATGGCGAGGTCGCTGGAGAAAAGGCTGAAGAGTGACTTGAATGCCATTCGTTACTGTTTACGCACCTCTGACTTCTGTTGATGCGCCCGGGCCTTCGGACTTCAGGGCTGGCGGCCGTAAAACGGCCTTGTCGCCCGCCGGATGCACTTCGGGCGTCCCTGCTCCCTTTGTCTTCGCCACGCGGCGTGGAACGAACTAACAAAGATACAACGAACGGGGCAAGAACGCTAACCGACACAAACCTACGGGTTGGCCTGGGAAAAGCTTAGACTCTCTGGCTTGAGTTGTCCTTCGAGCGGGGGGTTGCTTTCCGGCAAGTTCTCAAACAAAGCTTTACAGCATGAGCGGGAAATTGTCTACAACTTTTTTGCTTACGCGGGTTCGGCGGGCCGGGGAGGGGTTCGGGGCGGGGTCGGCGCGCGCCCATCGGCCCCGGCTCAGGCGTCCTGCGCGGCCTCGGCGGCGTGGCGGACGCAGTTCTTGCGCGAGGCTTTGGCCTCGTACATGGCGGCGTCGGCGCGCGCGACGAGCTGCTGCGGCGACTGCGCGTGCTCGGGGAACGAGGCGACGCCGAACGAAGCCGTCAGACGCAGCCTGAGGCCCCGGCCGCCCGTGAAGCCGTGTTCACTGATGCGCTCGCGGACGCGCTCGGCCACGCGCAAACCCATCTCCAAATCCGTCTCGGGGAGGACGACGACGAACTCGTCGCCGCCGTAGCGCGAAACCACGTCGGTGTCGCGCACCGACGAGAGGATGACGCCGGCCATCTCCATCAGGACGTGCGAGCCGACGAGGTGGCCGTGGCTGTCGTTGACTTGCTTGAAGTCGTCGAGGTCGAGGAAGAAGGCCGTCACCTGCGAGCCGTAGCGCCGCGCGCGCTTCAGCTCGTTGACGAGGTACTGGCGCAGGTAGCGCGCGTTGTGGAGCTTGGTCAGGTCGTCGGTCTGCGACAGGCGCTCGGCCTCGGCCACGCGCGCCGAGTTCGAGAGCGCGGCCGCCAGCGGGAGCGCGAGCGCCGACAAAAGCGACGCGTCGCGCGCGGGGAAGCGTCGCGCCCTCGCGCCCTCGCGCACGGCCTCGAGCACGCCGACGACCCTCTCGCCCGAGACGAGCGGGACGGCGAGCGTCTGCCGTCCGCCCTCCTTCCGGCGGACGGTCTCGGCCGAGGCGGCGGACTCGCGCGCGGCCTTCGACTCGGCGCCGGCGAGCGCGAGCGCGTCGCCCATCAGCGTCCGCCAGTCGCCCTCGGGGACGGCGCGCTCGCTCGGCGTCAGACCCCTCACGGCCAGCGGCTCGAAGGGCGGCTGGCCGAGCGCGCCCGAGTCGGCGACGAGGTAGATCGTCCAGCGGTCGGCGGGGACGAGCGCGGCGAGTCCGGCGAGCGCGGCGGCGGCCGCGCCCCTCTGGCCGGCGGCGAAGTGGAGCGAGGCGACGACCTCGAAGGCCGCGCGCAGGCGCTCGACGTTCAGACGCTCGGGCAGGAGCAGGCTCGCGGGCGCGAAGTCGGAAGCCGCGTCGGCCCCGCCGCCCCGCCCGTCTTCCGTGCCGCGCTCCTCGACCTCGCGCAGCAGCGCCGAAATCTGCGCCGGCCCGGCGGCGACCGAGTGAAAGCCCAGGCGCTTGAGCGTCGCGTCGGTGAGCGAGTGCGCGTGCCTGCCGGCCGCGGCCGCCCCGGCGGCGCGCCGGCACGCGACGACGGGGACGGACGGCCAGACCTGTGCGGCGCGCGCCGCGCGGTCGCGCAGGTCGGCCAGCTCGGCGCCCGCTTCGAGGTCGAGGAGCACGGCCAGAGGCTCGGCCCCCCACCCGGCGCGCGCGCGCGCGGCCTCCTCCTCTTCGCCGCACGCGCCCGGGGTCACGACGACCACGCAGACGCCGCCGTGGCGCAAAGCCTCGAACAACTCGCGCCCCGGCTCGGTCTCCACACCGCTGAGGAGGATGACGTAGTGCATAACTAGTGAATGGTAAATGGTAAATCGTGAATGGTGATTTAGCGTCACCGGGGCCTGATGGTAAGTCGGGAGCTGCGGGAGCGACGGCTCCATTTACCATTTACCATTTACCTTCCTCTCACCCCCCCGGCGGGAGCGGGAATTTGAAGGAGTTGCGGTTGCCCTGCGTGTCGGCGGTCTCGACCTGTACTTCGCGCGCGCCGCGCGGGGCGTTGATCTGGAGCTGGAAGGAGCCGTCGCGCGCCGCCAGCGTCTCGCGCCCGGCGCAGCGGACGGTGTTGCCCGCCTGCGTGCGCCCGCGGACGAGGTAAATCTGTCCGGCGACGTACTCGACCTGCACGTCCGCGACGCTCAGCTCGTCGCCCGTGCCGCCCTCGCCGACGACGACGAACTTCTGCGGCTCGCTCCAGTCCGAAGCCTGACCGGACTGCGCGACCGCGAGCACGCGCCAGTAGTAGTTGCCCTGCCGCAGGTCGTCGACGGTGAACTCGGTCGACTGGAGCCGGTCGCGCTCGATGAGCTTGCCGGCGGGGACGAAGAAGGGCGAGGTGGCGACCTCGACGCGGTAGTGTGCGGGCGCGCCGGTCTGCGGCCTCTGCCACTTGAGCGCGACGGCGGTCGCGCCGCCCCTGCGCCCGGCGAGGCGTTCGAGATTCCTGGGGGCGACGGGCAGCGGCGCGGCCAGCAGCTTCTCCTTCTGCGAGATGGTGCCCTGCGGGTTGACGGCGGCGTACTCGCCCGCGCGCAGCGTCGTCGTGTCGCCGCCCGAGGTGCTGGTCTCGACCGCGCCCGTGCCGACGCGGATGGCCTCGGTCTTGTCCTCGCGGACGTGGAAGCTGGCGTCCGTTTCCGAGCCCACGCGGCTCTCGGTCAGGTGCGTGCCGATGATGTTCTGCGCGCCCTCGTTCTGCTGCTCGGTGCGGACGTTGATCTGGCCGCTCTCGACCGCGACGCGCACCTTCGTGGACTTTCCGCCCTCGGCCGAGGTGTTCTCGGCGATGGTGACGACCGAGTTGGGCTTGACGAAGAGCGTCGAGCCGTCGGCGAGCGTGACGCGCGCGCGGCCGTCCTCCTGCGTCTGGACGAGGTCGCCGGGGAAGAGGCGCGTGTCGGCGCGCGCCTGCAAGGTCTCGCGCGTGTTGGCGCGCACGACCTTGACGACGCCTTCGAGCGAGACGAAGCGCGCGCCGGTGGGCGCGCCCTCGGCCTCGGCCGCCCCCTTGAAGGGGTTGCCGTAGGCCCAGACGTAGAGCCCCGCGCCGCAGGCGACGACGGCGAGCGAGGCGATGATGACGGCGATGTAGATGAATCGCTTCTGGACGACCCACCAGTCGGCGTCGTAACGGCTGACTCTGGTGACCATTGCTGTGACTTTCGGCTGTTTGTCTCGGAAAACCGCCGGGCGCGTGGATTCCTGGGGCCCGGCGGCGGGAGCGGAGGGCATGGGAACCGCTCCCGTGGCGGCCCGCCCGAACAGAGGGCGGCGGCCACATATTGAACTTAACAAACGGGAAAGGTAAAAGGCAAGCACCTTTTAGGAGCAGTGGGCAGCAGGCCGTAGGCAGGCGGCAGTAAGCAGTTAAAACAGGAAGGCGGCCCGAAAGAATCTGGGGCGGCGAGTTTCACGACTCGCCGCCCCCGGTAGCCTGACTGCTTGCTCTTCCTAACTGACTTGCCGTCCGCCTACCGCCTTATCGCTTCTCCGGAAACCCCTGCTCGTTGGCGCCGAGGCGCCCCTGGTCGTCGTCGAAGGGCGAGTCGAAGCCGGGGGGCAGCTCGACCTCGATCTGCTTTTCGGGCGGGACGGGTCGGAGCAGCGAGAGGACGACCGAGGCGGCGAGCACGACGAAGACGAAGCCGAGCGAGACGAGGATGATGGTCTCCTTGCCCACGCCGAAGGCCTTCTGGACGTACCCTTCGGCGAGCATCTTGACGCCGACGAACATGAGCACGATGGCGAGACCGATCTTCAGGTAGTGGAACTTCTCGACCACGCCCGCCAGCAGGAAGTAGAGCGAGCGCAGGCCGAGGATGGCGAAGACGTTCGACGTGTAGACGATGAACGGGTTGGTCGTGATGCCGAAGATGGCCGGGATGGAGTCCACCGCGAAGACGAGGTCTGAGACCTCGACGATGATCAGGACGAGCAGCAGTAGCGTCCCCGTCTTGCGCCCGTTCTCGACGGTGAAGAACTTCTCGCCCTCGTAGCGGCGCGTGATGGGGATGAGGCGCGAGGCGAAGCGGACGAGCGGGTTGTCCTCGGGGTTGGCGTGCGCCTCGTCCTGCCGGAGCATCCTGAACCCGGTGTAGATGAGGAAGGCGCCGAAGATGTAGAGAATCCAGTGGAAGCGCTCGACGAGCGTGGCCCCGATGGCGATCATCGTCATCCTCATGACGAGCGCGCCCATCACGCCCCAGAAGAGCACGCGGTGCTGGTACTTCGCCGGCACCTTGAAGTAGGAGAAGATGAGCAGGAAGACGAAGAGGTTGTCGACCGAGAGCGACAGCTCGATGACGTAGCCGGTGAGGAACTCGTAGCCCGTCAGCCGGTCGGTCTTCCAGAAGACCAGCGCCGCGAAGACCAGCGCCAGAGACACCCACACCGCGCTCCACGTCGCCGCCTCGCGGTACGTCACCGCGTGCGCCTTCCGGTTGAGCACCCCCAGGTCGAGCGCCAGCATCAACAGGATGAAGACCCCGAAACCCACCCAAGCCCAGATTGGAAAGTCCATGATGCGGTAAAGATAGCAGTAGACGGCGGCCGGTATCCAGCGGCGAAGCGCGGTTGTCAGTCTGCCGCCCGCCCGCCGCCTGCTTCTTTCGCCCGTTTGCGCGGCGCGCGGGGCGTCGGCTACAATTCGCCTTTTGCGGGAGACGCTTTGCCCGCGTCCTAGCGGGCGCGCACGCCGCCAGTAAGTCCAGAACTCCTCGTTTAGCGGAAGGTAACCCGGAATGCTCAAGTTTTTCAGCCGGCTGGAGAAGACGCGCAACCTCGTCATCATCTTTTTCGCCGTCCTCGTCGTCATCAGCATGGTCGTCGTCGGCGTCTATAACGGCGGCGGCGTCGCCGTCGCCAACCCCTTCAAGAACAAGGCGGCGCTCGCCCGCGTCGGCGGCGAAGAGGTGACGGTCGCCGACTTCGCGCTCCTCAGGAAGAAGATCGAGAACCAGTTCGGCGGCAACTTCACGCTCGCGCAGATCGGGATGACGAACGACCGCATCCTCGACCAGGCCATCAACAGCCGCGTCTCGCTCCAGGAGGCGCGGCGGCTCGGCCTGACCGCCTCGGACGGGGAGGTGCGCGACCAGATCGCGCGCCAGTTCAGCGACCCGGCCACCGGCGCCTTCGACGTCAAGCGCTACAAGGACTACGTCGTGCGCAACTACGGGAGCGTGGAACTCTTCGAGCAGAGCGTCCGCGACGCGCTGGCCTCCGAGAAGCTGCGCGCCTTCGTCTCGGCCGGCGCGCAGGTCTCCGAGGCGGAGGTGCGCGAGTCGTACATGCGCGACAACACGACCTTCGACGTGACCTACGTCCCCGTCACCGCCGAGGAGCTGGCCGCGAGGCTCGACCCCTCGGACGAGGAGCTGAGCCAGTACTTCGAGGCGCACAAGACCGACTACCGCTTCCTCGAACCGCAGAAGAAGATTCGCTACCTCTTCGTCAACCAGGAGAAGGTCGGGCAGAAGCTGGCCATCTCGGACGAGGAGCTGCGCAGGGAGTACGACTCGCTCAAGCCCGAGAACAAGATGGCCGGCGTGCGCGTCCAGCAGATAGTGCTTAAGGTCGCGCGCCCCGAGCTCGACCAGGACGTGCTGAACAAGGCGACCGAGCTGGTCGGCCGCATGCGCCAGCCCGACCTGACCGCGTCCGAGGAGGCGTTCGCCGAGCAGGCGCGCGGCAGCTCCGAAGACACGGCGACGGCGCAGGCCGGCGGCTGGATTCCGAACCCGGTCAGGCGCAACCCGAACCGCAGACCCAACCCGGCGGCCGGCGCGACCGAGCTGCTGCAGAACACGCTCGAGTGGAGGGAGGGGCAGGTCGGCGACCCGCTGAAGACCGGCAACGCCTATTACATCTTCCGCCGCGGCCCGGCCGTGCCCAAGTCGTTCGAGGACGCGCGGCAGGAGCTGCTCGTCTCCCTGCGCAACCGCCGCTCCTACGCCGTCGCCGCGCAGCTCGTGCAGAAGGCGCAGGACAGGCTCAAGGAGACGCGCGACCCGCAGAAGGTCGCGCAGGAGCTGGCGGCCGAGGCCAACATGACGCCGGCCGAGATGGTGAGGGAGACCGGCTTCCTCAGGCCCGGCGACGACGTGCCCGAGGTGGGCGTCAACCCGCAGTTCGAGGACTCGTTCAAGTCGCTCGAAGAGGCCGGCGCGGTCGGCGAGCGGGTCGGCATCAAGAACGGCTTCGCCATCCCGCAGCTCGTCGAGAAGCGCGAGCCGCGCATCCCCGAGTTTGACGAGGTGAAGACCAGGGTCGCCGAAGACTTCAAGCGCACGCGCGCCACCGAGCGGCTGGAGGCGGCCGCGCGCGAGATGGCCGCGGGCGCCGGCGGCGTGGACGCCCTGAAGGCCGCGGCCGAGAAGGCGGGGCTGAAGGCGGAGGACGAGGAGGCTTTCAAGCTCGGCCGCCCCATGGGCGCGGCGGGCGCCGACCCGGCGCTCGACGCGGCGGTCTTCGCGCTCAAGCTTGGAGAGGTGACGAAGGCGCCGGTCAAGGTCGGCGACAAGTGGGTGGTCGTCGGCGTCAGGGCGCGCAAGGACGCCGACCCGACGGAGTTCGACAAGCAGCGCTCGACGCTCACAGAGTCGGCGCTCTCCGAGCGGCGCAGCCAGGTCTTCGACGACTACCTCGTCGAGGCGCGCCGCCGGCTCGACGAGAAGGGTCAGATAGAGATCTTCCCCGACGCGCTCGCGCAGGTCGAAGCGTCCGAGCCCGCCGCCGCGCCGCCGCGCCGCGCCCCCATCAACCTCCCGCCCATCGGCAACGAGTGAACAGGCTCACCCATGAAATCGGTGTCTTTCATGGCCGCCTCTGCCATCCACAGCCTTTCCGAACGTAGCCTATCATCTTCCGCCCCGTCCGTACCCGCACCGAGTGGCTCTTGGTCGCCGGACGGGAGGATTTTCTGGAGTTCGCGAAACGCCTTTTCGGCCTCGGCGTCTACCTCCCTCTCGTTCTGATTACTGCGCCAGGTCTGGCCCAAGCCTTCCCACACGGCCTCTGTCAATTCACCAGTACCCTCCTTCCCGGCTAGATCGCGAAGCTTGATGACTGCGGGGTCGCTGGGCCCCAGCTTAGACTCCACGAGGTACTGCGCCTTCAGCGACCGGCAACTGGCCAGGTTGTAATAAAGGACGAGCCGGGGGAAGAGAAGCTTGTCGCTCAGATGAGCCGCGACCGCGTTCGTGTAAAAGATGGCTTTATCCAGCGTCTTCAAGGCCCTCCCGAACAATTTCTGGTCAACCGAGCCTTTAAGCGCCTCCGCACGCACGATATACGACAGGCGTATCAAGCAGAGGCTCAGCCTGTAGTGGCAGATGTTCTTCAGCCCGACGCTGCTGCTGCTGTGGTTGACCAGCCGCTTATACATGATGGCCGCCCAGAAGTATCTATCATTCTCGAAGGCGTGTTCGGCCCAACTGCGCCACTCAAGCAGCTCGCCCTGTTCTTCGAGCGGCTTCCGGATGGCCCTGTCGAGTATCTTCTCCCTGACCGACGGGTCTTCCTCCTCGGCGAGGTTTTTGAGCAGCGCCTCAAGGACGGCCGCCTTCGTGCGGCCGCCGGTGGCCGCGCTTTTGAGGATTCGATTGGCGCTCGGGCTGATTCGGACGAAGACCGAAACCTTGTTGTCAGCCCCGGCGCTCTGTTCTGCCTGTTGCGAATCTTGTATGTCGGCCGTGCCATCCGGAGCATCACTCTCGCCCAAATGTTTAGCTCCTGCTCTTTTGGTCGCCATTATTCCTCCGTTCCTACCTAGTCGCTCAAGCTCCCGCTTTGCTGCCATGTGGGATGCAGAACAAGACCTCTATATATCTGATGTAGCTTCCAAATGCAAATAATATTTTAGTAGATATCGAGAAAGTGAATAATGAGCTATCAAACGTCAAATCCGACCAATTAAAGCAAAGCTTTAGCAACGTTTATAATTTGTTCGTCCCACACGGCTATCGAAAAAGCAAATATTTTGTACTCATATTGCCCTGAAAATCAAAGATAAGAGACGCTTTGCACATATGCTCATTCAGCGATTGCTGAAGCTAATCCCCTAAAATAGCAACACTTAGTGGCGATGAAAGTGGCGATGAAAAATAGTGATTGACAAATTAAGACGAGGAGAGGAGACTGCATATATTCCGCATCTGAGATTTGAGATATCTCAGAGTAAGATACAACCCACTTGGAAGGAGTAAAAACCATGTCTAAGCACTCGCAGGATTCACACGAGTTGACCGCCGGCCCGGCGGGCCTCCCTTCGGAGCACATCGCCCACCGCAAGCCGAAGATCACGCGTAAGGTTGTGACGTTGCTATGCGCGGCCCTCTTCCTGGCGCTGGCTATGACCGCCGCCCCCGACCATATGGGCGGAGACTTTGCTGCCGCCGACCGCAGCGAACACATGCTCGCGGCGCAGGACAAGCACATGCTCGCGCTCGGGGCCGGCCACATGCAGGATGTCGCAGGTCATCTCGCCGGCGCTGTCCGCGCGCAGCATATGGACGTGTAGGATGATGCGCGTCCAGGGGACGCGGCCGTCCGAGTCCTGTTTATTTTTCTTGTTGCTAACAAGGGAGGTTACTTATGACCAGGAAACACGATGAAGGGCGTCACGCAGGCGCGTGACGCCCTTAACTATCAACTTAAGCGAGACAACCAACGGCTCGCACGACAGCCTCACTTTTCTAGGGAAAGACTGTCGGGCTGAGCATACCACCTAACCTTCGGCGGCACAAGAGAAGATTGTGCGCCGTCTGGTGTTACGGAGGTACTGCATGATAACCCAACGACCGGCACAGGTGGCTGTGGCGTTGTTCCACATCGGAGGGCTCTCAGGCTCGGCTGTTCTGCTTGCGGAGCAGCGGGCGTTGGAAGCCTTCGAGATCGCCCTTGTCGCCACCGCGTGTGTGCTGATTCTCACCGGGGGGCTTTCCCTGGCTGAGATCGGGCGGGTGAAGGTGCGCCAGTATGTGCGTAAGCATGAAGAGCCTCATTCACCCGATCCGCCCGAAAAGGGAACGGATGCTTAGCCAAGGAGGAGACACTATTCCGGACGGGTGAGGAGCACCGCCCTCAGACCCGTCGAAGGAGGGCCACCCCGAAAGGGGTGGCCCTCTCTTTGTATACGTCTGGAGGCGGAAGGGGCGCTGCCTTACAACCTCCGATTCTTCAAGGCGAACCTCAAAGCGCGCGGAGCAGCGTCGAGAGGTCTGACTGCGGGACTTCGAGGCGGAGCTGGACTTCGCTGCCTTTGGTCGTGACCTTGAGGCTGTCCACGAGCGTGCGCGCGAAGCGCCCCTTCTCGCCGGCCATCGAGATGAGGCCGGGCGCTATCTGGCGGAGCGCCTCGACGGTGTCGAAGAGTTGCCTGGCGTCGGCGGCCGCGCCCGTCCGCAGCGTCGTCAACAACTGAATCCCGGTGGGCGACGAGCCTATGGTCCCGTAGAAGCCGCGTATCGAGTCGATGGCGCGGTCTACGTTCGGCAGGTCCGTGCGCACGCCCGCGAGCACGCCCGGCCGGATGTTGCCGGCGAAGGCCGCGAAGTCGCCCGCGCCGCGCGGGAAGTCGAGCAGGCTCATGTCGGCGCGCCCGCGCCCGGCCTGCGCGTCGATGGCCGCGCGCACGTCCGCCGGCTCACCCAGGGCGAGCGTGTTCGCGTCGAGCACCGCGAAGGCCAGCTCGCGCACGTGCATCCGCGCCAGCCCGAAGAGCCTGAGCCGGTCGTTGACCGTCGCGACGTAGACGGTCTTGCCAGCGTGCGTCTGCTCGGCCAGTCCGCCCTTCGCGGCCGCGCGCGCGTCGGCGACGAGCGCGTCGGCGCGGAACGTCCCGCGCGCGACCGCCGTCATGTTATCGACCTTGACCGCGCCCGAAGGCAGCGGCACGAACCGCGCGCCGACCGCGACCGTGTCGAAGGCGCGCGCGTCGATGCCGGTGCGCGCCTTGAAGTCGTCCACGTCCGCGTTGACCTGCGCGAGCCGCGCGCCGTCGGACGCGAGCGCGCGCGGCACGACTTCGGTCAAAAGCCTGCGCACGTCAACCGTGAAGATCATGTCCGAGGCGGGCAGCGGCAGCGGCGCCGTCGTGCTCGGTGTTTGCGCACGCGCCTGCGGGACGGTCGTGCGCGGCGGTGTCGGTGCCGTGCGAGAGTTCTGCGCGCCGGCCGTCTGCGCGAGCGCGGCGGCGGCGACTAAGAGTGCGAGTGTCGAAACGTAAAAAGTCCTTCTCATAAACCTCTCATCCACAATCTTCCCGTACGCGCCGCGCCGGGGCGGCGTCGTCAAAAAAAGTCCGGGGGTGTCTCTGGCTTTCGGGGAGCGTTGGCGTGGGTCGGATGCGCGCCCGCCGCGTGGGGGTTGGCCGCGAAAAAAGCGCGCGAGCGGCGCGGGCTCTTGCCGGCCGCCTTCGACTATTACCGGCCGCCCTCCGCGCCCGCTTCGTCCGGCTGGCGCCCCTCCTCCCGGCGCGTCCACTCGCAGATGACGCGCCTGTCCTCGTCGGAGAGCCGCGCCTCGGGGTGCAGCGGCAGGTAGGACTTGAGCGGCATCGCGCCCGACTCGACCTGCTGGCAGATTTCGTGGAGCTTGCGCTCGCGCTTCCGCTTCGTGTAGGTCGCCCACTCCGAGAACGAAAGCTCCCTGCGCCCCTCGTCAACGTGCCACTTCAAAAACCACGAGGCGGGCGCGACGTTGCTGTACCAGGGCCAGACCGTCTCGGAGGAGTGACAGTCGTTGCAGGAGCGTTCGAGGATGGCCGCCACCTCGGGCGTCATCCGCGTGTTGGCGCCCAGCGTCTTCGACGCGTCCACCGGCGGGTTCGTCCGGTCGGGTCTGACGGCCTGCGCCCCGAGGAAGACGAGCGCGAACGCGACGGCCGACCACTTGAGCACCTTCTTCATACGTCTCGGGGTAAAGACGCGCGGGGCGCGCACGGCGTTAGCCGAGGGCCCGCCCGGCCGCGAAAATTTAGTCGTGCTGAAAAGTGTTTCGATGTTAGCATACGCGCGCCGACACCCGCGAACCCGACGAACGCGCCGCCACGCTTCACAGACTTTCACACCGAGCCGTTGAACCAACTCAGAGACCCGGAGGGGGCGGAGGAGGCGCGTCGCCTTCTGTCCGCGCTGCTCGGAGCGCACGGCGCCTGGCTCGTGCGCGAGGGGCGCGACCGGGCCGGCGTCGAGCTGCGACGCGGCGAGTGGGAGCTGCGCGTCGCGGGCGGCGGGCTCGTGCTCTCCTACTGGGGCGAGGCGGGCGCGCGCTCGTGGCGCGTGCGCGCGTGGCGCGCGGAAGGCGAGGCGCTCTTCCTCGAAGCGGCGGGCCGCGCGGGCGGGCGACGCGCGCCGCTGTGGCTCGTGCCGCGCGCGTCGGTCGCGTCGGCGCGCGAGGTGTTGGCCGACGCGAGGCGCGCCGAGTGCGAGAGGCTCGCGGCGCTCGTCTGCCGCGCGGCCGGCGCGCGCCTCGAACGCGCAACGCTCAGCGCGGGCGCGCGGCGCGGCGAGCCCGGCCGCTGGGCGCGCATCCTGTTCAGACGCGGCGTCGCCCGGACCCGCTTCGCCGCGACCGCGCCGGTCGTTCCCGCGGGGGCCGAGACGGCCGAGAGCTTTCTCGCCTCGGCGCTGCTCTGGCTCGCGCGGCTCGAAGAGGGAACGGGCGCGGGAGTCGGGGGGCTGTGGCTGGTCGCGCCGCGCTCGCTCGCCGCGGCCGTGGGCGAGCGCGTGCCGCTGCTCCGCGCGGGGCTGCGCACGCTCGTCTCGGTCTACGAGCTTGACGCGGAGGGCGGGCTGACGCACACGCACGCGCCGACGCTCGAAGAACTGCTCGAAGCGCCCGCGCCACAACCGTCTCGCCCCGCGCGCGCCGCGCCGCGCGCCCCGTCCGAGCTGGCGGCGGCGGTCGCCGCGCTCGCGCCCGCAGAGATCGACTGCGTGTACGCGCGCAAGGGCGAGACGCTGCGCTACCTCGGGCTCCCCTTCGCGCGCGCGCGCCGGGTGGCGGGGAGGGAACAGCTCTGGTTCGGGGTCGAAGGCCGCGCGCGCCGCGCGCTCTCCGACGAGGGGTGCGCCGAGGACTTCGCAAAGCTCCTCGCAGACCTCGCCGCGCACAGGCGCGCCGGCGCGCCCGAACGCGACCACGCGCTCTACCGCGCCGCGCCCGAGGCGTGGCTCGAAGCGCTGCTGCGCCGCGACGTGACAAGGCTCGACCCCGGACTGCGGCTCGCGCCGCTGCACGCGCAGTTCCGCGCGGAGCGCGGCGCGGGCGCGGCGCGCCCCGTAGACCTCCTCGCGCTCCGGCGCGACGGCCGCCTCGTCGTCGTCGAGCTCAAAGTCTCCGAGGACGCGGCGCTCGCGCTCCAGGGCGCGGACTACTGGCGGCGCGTCTACGGCCAACACCGCGCCGGGCACATCGCGCGGGCGCGCCTCTTCGGCGACGCCGAACTCTCCGAAGAGGCGCCGCTCGTCTACCTCGTCGCGCCGCTGCTGCGCTTCCACCGCTCGTTCGCGTCGCTCGCGCGCTGCGTCAGACCCGAGATAGAGATGTACCGCTTCGACCTCAACGAAGACTGGCGCGCGGGCGTCCGCGTCGCGCGGCGTGTGACTTTAACCAACAGGCTAACGGAAAGAATTCCTTGAAGTAAGGCCCCACATCCTTTAGCATTCCGGTGCATAACAAGACCCACCCCCTGCCGGGCGGCGGGCGTGTTATTGCCTTGCTACGGGCGTGATACTTCGCCGCGCCGACCGCGTACCTGTCGCTTTCAACTTGCGGCGAGACAATTGGCGCGCTCACTACTACCGGCGCCCACGCCACAAGACCTTTGTAATCTTTACGTCGCAGACACGCTCGGTCGGGCGCGCGCTTTGCCGCGACGCGACGCCGATATCAGCACACCGGGAACGCGAGAGTCGTCACGACATGACCACATTCTACCTGTCGTCCACCTACGAAGACTTGAAGGAGTGCCGCGAGGCGGTCTGCAAGGTGCTCCGGCAGATGGGCCATCAAGTAGAAGGGATGGAGAGCTACACGGCGGACGGCCGCGCGCCCCTGGAGAAGTGTCTGGCGGACGTGGCCCGGTGCGACGTGTACGTGGGGATATTCGCGCGCCGCTACGGGTACGTCCCCGGGAAGAATAACCCCCGGCACCTTTCCATCACCGAGCTCGAATACCGCACGGCAGTCGAGCGGAAGAAAAAAGCGCTGATCTTTATCCTCGACAAGAACGCCATGTGGCGCGACGAGGACGAGGGTGACGAACAGAGAAAGCGTCTCAGGAGTCTGCGCGAGGAGTTGGCGAAGGAGCACACCGTCAGCTTCTTCCACGACCGCCACGAGTTGGCCGCGCAGGTCAGCGTCGCCGTCGCCAGCCTCCTCAAGCATGATGAGCAGCCCGACGGGCGCCGGCCCGAGCCCGAGCTTGAGCCCGAACCTGAAGCTCAGCCCGGGCCCACGTCCCAACCGCCCCCGCCGCGCCCCTGGAAGTGGTACGCCCTCGCCGCCCTCGGGGTCGCCCTCCTCGGCGTGGTGCTCCTCTACCAGTTCAAGATCAGGTATTGGCCCGACGAGTACCCGACCGAGAAAAGATACGACTTTCTGCTCTCGGAGAGGGAGAGGCTCGGCAAGGCGTGGCGCCTGCCCGACGGCGCATGGGACTTGGAGAGAATGGAGGAGGACGAAGACTATGCCGCGCTCCTTATCAAAGGGAGTCGGATGGCGATGCCGGCCGACCTCGGCTCGAAAGTTTTTTACGACCACCACGCGGAGTTCAAGGTGCGCTTCACGAAGGGCAACAAGGCCGCGTGGGTCTTGCGGGCTCAGCCGGACGGCGAGAGCGGCTACCTGTTCGAGCTGAGAAAGGAGAAGACGACGCTCTTCCTCAAGGGCTGGGTCTTGAGCGGGGGCCGGCTTGGCGACCCGCTCCCCGGCGAAAAGTTGCTGAGGTACAGCAAGTGCTGCGCGTTGACCGACGCCCTCCAGGTCAACGCCGACATCACCGACGGGGCGGACGGCACACGCATCCAGTATCACATCAGGCTCGACAGCGACATCGGCCATTCGACGGAGGACACGGCGAAGAGCGACGAGGCGGACTTCATCGACAAGGATGCCACCTTCGGGTGGGGGAGCATCGGTCTGCTCGTGACGGACGGCATAACGGAGCCGGCGACCGACGGCGGCGTGATGAGGGTGGAGTATGTTTACCTGACGCCGCTCCGCCGGGAGGCCGGCGGCGGGCCGTCGAATGAAAAGGGGGCGCGATGAGGCTCAGGCTGACATCTCTATTTCTGGCGGTTGCGATTGGGTGCGCGTGCCTGCCCGCGGCCGGGATGCCTCGGGCCGACCAGGGCACCGTGTCGGGGCATGTAAGGTTCATCGAGCTAAACGCGCAAGGCGCGGTGCTCAGCGACAACGTCGTACACGACGCGATAGTCCACTTCAACTTGAAGGGGTGGCACAAGACCGCCTCCACGGGCAGCGACGGGACGTTCAGTATCACGGGGCTCGAAAACGGCTACTGGACGGTTCAGGCCGAGTACCAGGGGCTTGTGTCGCCGAAGCACAAGGTTAACGTCGATGCGGACCTGAAGAAGGTCTACGACCTGAACCCGAACCCGCCGGTGAAGATCACGCGGCAAGTCGCCGCGGTTTCCGTCTCGCCGCCGAGGATGGTTCTGGCCGTCTACAGCAGGCCGGAGAAGGGCGACGCCGCCGGGCCGGGCGCGACCCGTGTCGGGCCGCGCGCGCCGAGGCGCAACGGCTGCGCGCAGGGTCAGGTCGGCTGGCAGGGTCAGGTCGTTGACGTAGATCAGAAGGGAGTCGCCGGGGCGCGCGTCTCGGCGCTCGGCGTCAAGGAGGGCTCCAACCGGCTGACGGTTCTCGGCTCGGCGTCAACGGGCGAAGACGGCAGGTACTCCGTGTGCTTTCGCCCCGCCGACGGCGTGAGCAAATATTTCATCTCGGTCGAGCGAGAGGGTTACGACGACTTCATCTCGCTGCTGTTGGGCAACGAGCAGCCGCCGGAGTCCTTGACCTTAGAGCCGGACTCCACCCCGCGCGAAGGGCCGCTGTTGGAGCGGAACGAGGCCACGCGACGCCACTCCTTCTCGCCGCGCCTGATGGAGACGCTGCCCGTGCCGGGGCTGCGGAGCTTCGACTCGTTCGCGCTGCTCGCGCCGGGCGTCGCGCCGCCGCCCGAGACGCCCAACGCGCGCGGCCCCGGCCTGAGCCCCGGCCTCGGCACCGCCGGGCAGTTCGCGGTCAACGGCCTGCGCAGCCGCGAGAACAACTTCGCCATCGACGGCTCGGACAACAACGACGAGGACATCGGCACGCGCCGGCAGGGCTTCGTCGCGCTCGCCCCGCAGCCCGTCGAGTCGCTCAACGAGTTCCAGATCGTGACGGCGCTCAGCGACGCGCGCTTCGGGCGCAACCTCGGCGGCCACGTGAACGCGCTCACGAAGTCCGGCACGCCCGAATTCCACGGCTCGCTCTACGGCTTCGTCACCGACAGCCGCCTCAACGCGCGCGACCGCTTCGACCGGACGGCCGGCGACGGCCCGGCCTCCTTCACCCTCCGGCGGCAGAGCGACGGCGTGCCCGTCCTGCTCGACGGTAATCCCATCGTCACGCCCAACCCGGCCGGCGGCGAGAACCCGTTCACGCGCACGCAGCTCGGCTTCACGGCGGGCGGCCCGGCCCGGCTCATCGACTCCTACTTCTTCGGCTCGTTCGAGCACGTCCGCGCGCGCGCCCGGCGCGAGTCGCACTTCGTCGTGCCGACGGTGGAGCAGCGCGGCCTCTACGACTCCGGGGCGACGGGGCTGATTCTGGGCAGCGTCGTCAACCCCAACCTGTCGCTTGCCACGCTCTCCCCGGCCTCCGTCCCCGGCGACGCCGTCTTCAGCCTCTACCCGTTCCCGAACAACCCGCTCGGCCCCTTCGGCCGCAACACCTACACCTCGATCCTGCCCGCCGACGCCTCGGGGACACGCCTGTCGGCCAAGCTCGACCGCCAGTTCGGGGCACAGAACACCGACAAGGTGCGGCGGCCGTGGAGCCTCTTCCGCGACGGCGACCACCTGACAGGGCGATATAACTTCTCGCGCGAGGCGAGCACCGTCCCCGTCACGGGCGAGGCGCTCTTCTCGTCGGTGCGCCCAGAGGTACACACGCAGAACATCGCGTTCTATTTGAACCGGCAGTTGTCGCGGCGGGTCAGCGACGTGCTCCGCTTCTCCTACGGGCGGACGACGCTCGACTTCCGCGAGGAGCGTGACCCGTACCTCACGCCCTCGACCCACTTCCCCGGTGAGGAGTTTCTGCTCAACGCGCCGCTGCTGCTCAACGTCACCACGCCGCTGCTGAACGGCACCCTGACGCAGCCCGCCTACGTCTCGGCCGCGAGCGCGCAGGGGCAGGCGCTGCTCAACACGCTGGGCTACTCCAACGTCACGCGCGCCGAGCAGGTCGCCGGGCCGCTCGGGCAGGTCTCGCTCCCCGGCTTCAGCCCGCTCGGCGTGGACGTGTACCACTTCCCGCAGTCGCGCGCCAACAACACCCTCCAGTTCGCCGACACCGTCACCTTCGTCAAGCGCGTGGGACTCATCTACACCTTCGGCGCGGACGTGAGGAAGACGATGATCAACAGCACGCTCGACAGGAACTTCAGGCCGCTCGCCGTCTTCGGCGGCCTGCTGTCCCCCCAGCCGGCGGGCGGGTTCCCGGCCCGGCTGCCGGGCGGCGAGCCGCTCGCGCCGCGCGCCTACCCCGGCGCGTCGCTGGCCGCCGGGGGGCTGCCGACGGGGATGTTCCAGACGCTCGCCGTGACACCCAACTCCTCGGTCGCCATCCGCTACACGCAGGCGAGCTTTTTCGCGCAGCGCGACTGGCGGGCGCGCCACAATCTCAGCGTCAACATGGGCGCGCGCCTCAACTACCTGACGAAGCTGAGCACGAAGGGCGACACGCTGGAGACCGCCTTCGACCTGGAAGAGTTGAAGAGTCAGGCCGCGCCGGCCATCGAAGACTGTGTCAACATCCCGCAGGCGAGGGCCGAGTGCGAGAATGTCGTCAACGCGATACTCTCGGCGCTGCCGGGCGACTTCGCGACCACCTTCGACGCGGACAAGTACGCCCTCGACACGCGCGTAGGGGTGGCCTGGTCGTTGAACGACCGGACGGTGGTGCGCGGCGGCTTCGGCTCCTACACGAGCGAGTTCCCCGGCATCGTCGTCGGCCAGTCGCGCAACGCCTTCCCCAACTTCCTCCCGCTCAACTTCGCCGACCTGCCGGCCATCCTCAACTTCGATGTCAACCGCCCCATCTCCCCGGTCTTCCTCTCCAACCCGGCCAACCCCATCCTGCGCCAGAACGAGAGCACGGGCATCTTCGTCCCCGGCTCGCTCAACACGCTCGCGCCGGGCGTCACCGCCATCTCTTTCCTGGCGAGCCGGCTGCGTTCGCTCGGCAAGCGCAACACGTTCCCCTTCCAGGGCACCATCCTCGGGCTCGACCTCGCGCTGCCGCAGAAAGGATTGCAGACCCCCTACTCGCTGCAATACGCGGTCACGCTCGAACGCAGAATCTGGGACAGGTACGCGCTCTCCGTCGCCTACGTCGGGACGCGCGGCATCAAACTCCTTCGCCTCTCGACGCCCGACCTCGGACTCCACAACAGCCGCGTGGACGACTTCGGCGTGAAGATCACGAATCTCGGGAACACACACATCCCGTTCCTCGGCGGGGACGTACGCGCCCCGCAGGCGAGGGCCGGCGCGTCGCAAATGGTCATCGCGCGCACCCTGTTCGAGAGCAGCGCCTCGTCCACCTACAACTCCTTGCAGGTCGAGCTCCGCAAACACTACGCCGAACGCTTCCAGTTCAGGACGGCGCTCACTTACTCGCATGCCATCGACGACGTGTCGGACTTCTTCGACACCGCCGGCGCCTTCGCCCTGCCGCAGAACAGCCTCCGCAGGTCGGAGCGCGCCTCGTCGAACTTCGACGTCCGGCTCCGCTCCGTCACGCACTTCGTCAAGGACTATCGAAAAGATTTAGTTTTCTTCGGGCCGAGGAGGCTCGGTGGGTGGCAGTTCGCAGGCATCGTCACCGCGCAGACGGGGCAGCCCTTCACCGTCAACAGTGCCATAGACATCAACCGCGACGGCAACCTGACCGACCGCCTCAACGGCACCGGCGGGCTGCTCCGAGGCGGGGCCACGGGAGACAGCGGCCTTCAGCTCAGACTCGCGCCGGGGA
>JAIVJI010000038.1:0-10654 GCA_020200135.1 Acidobacteriota bacterium
CGACAAGGCCGTCCGCGACGCGCGCTCGCCGAAGACCGTCGAGGTCGACGGCTTCGCCTACAAGGTCAAAGTCCGCAACACCTCGGCGAAGGTCGTCGAGGTGCTCTTCTGGGAGTACCAGTTCGAGGAGGCGGCCGACCCGTCGAACCTCGCGCGGCGCCAGTTCCTCTGCGGCGTCCAGATCAAGGCCGGCAAGGACAAGGAGCTGCTGGCGTGGAGCGCCTCCGGCCCCAACGGCGCCATCAGCATCGACAGCCTCGCCAACAGGGCCGAGAGCCCGTACCGCGAGCGGGTCGTCGTCAACCGCATCGAGTACGCCGACGGCACCATCTGGCAGCGCAAGGACTGGAACTTCGGCGAAGTGCGCGCCGCCGTCCAGCGCGCCACCTCCACGCCCTGGGGTACGGAGATGTGCCGCGGACTATAATCCACCTCGACACAGACATCGGCGGCGACACGGACGACCTGTGCGCGCTGGCGCTCGTGCTGGCGTGGCCGGGCGCGGAGCTGCTCGCCGTGACGACCGTCTCGGACGACGGCGGCAGGCGCGCGGGCTACGCGCGTTACGCGCTCGGGCTCGCAGGTCGCGCGGGCGTGCCGGTCGCGGCCGGCGCGGACGTCTCGCTCGGCTGCTACAGCCCTGTCCCCGGCTTCCCCAAAAGCGAAGACGCTTACTGGCCGGAGCCCGTGTCGCCCGCGCCTGGCTCGCACGAGACGGCGCTCGACCTGCTTGAGCGGAGCATCGAGCGCGGCGCGGTCGTCGCCGCCATCGGCCCTTTCACCAACCTCGCGCTGCTTGAGAGGCGGCGGCCGGGCATCCTGCGCGACGCGCGCCTGTGCCTGATGGGCGGCCACTTCCTCGCGTCACGCGAGGGCTTCCCGCGCTGGGACTTCCGCGACGACTGGAACATACAGGTGGACGCGGCCTCCGCGCTCTACGTCTTCGAGCGCTCAAGCCCCACGCTCGTCCCGCTCTCGGCGACCGCCGAGACCATGCTCACCCGTTCGCAGCTGCCCGCGCTCAGGCGCGCGCCGTCGCCGCTCGCGCGGCTCGTCGCGCGGCAGGCCGAAGCCTTCGCGTCGGACGAGGGGCTGGCCGAGCGTTACGTGCCGACGTACGCGGGAGTGCCGGAAGACTTCATCAACTTCCAACACGACCCTCTCGCCTGCGCCGTAGCGCTCGGCTGGGACGAAGGCGCGGAGGTGTGCGAGCTGCCTGTAAAGTTAGAGGTCATTGACCGCTTTCTGCGCCAGCGAGTCGAGGAAGGGGGGAGGATGACGAGGGTCCTGACGAAGGTGGACGGCGCGCGCTTCGGCGAGTTCTGGCTCGACGCAGTGACGGGCGCGGCCGGCTGAATCTGTCCTGAGAATCGCGCGCGAAAAATTTTCTGTTGACGCGCGCGTGGGCGGCGAGGCTGCCATCAACCGCGAGGCGGAGGGCTAGCCCGAGACCCGTCTCTTTTCCAAAACTCACTTCCGCTTTTTCGCCTTGCCCGACCCGGCCGGCGTGCGCTTCCTCCTCGAACGGCGGAATCGCTTCATCCCCTCCTCGACAAGTTTCATCGCCCTGCGCGGGCCGAAGCGCCCGAGCGGCTTGAAGACCTTGCCTTTGATCGCGTTGTAGGAGACGAAGAAGTGCTCTATCTCTTCGAGGAGGTCGGGCCCGAGGGCTTCGAGCGTGCGGACGCGCGCGAGCAGGCGCGAGTCGGCGGCGACGCCGACGAGGCGGTCGTTGCGCGTCGTCTCGCCGTCGCGCTCGGTCTGCTCGGCCTCGACGACGCCGACGAGACGAGTGCGTACCAGGCAGCCCGCGAACGCCGGCTCGTCCATCAGCACCAGCACGTCGAGCGGGTCTCCGTCGCCGCCCAGCGTCGAGGGCACGAACCCGAAGTCGAAGGGGAACGACGCGCCCGACAGCAGCACGCCGCCGAGCTTGAAGAGGCCGAGCCGCTCGTCGTACTCGTACTTGTTGCGGCTGCCTTTCGGCGTCTCGACGACGACGTTCAGCCCCTCGTCGTCGTGGAAGGCTTTGAGGTTGAAAAGATTGTTTCCGGCCATCGAAGCCCTCACCAGCCGGCGTGAATCCGCCAGCGGTCGACCAGCCGCCCGCCTTCGAGCACTTCGTAGTGCGCGTGCTGCGCGGCGGCGAGGCACGAGTGGTTGGCGAGCACGCGGACGCGCGCGCCGACGCGCAGGCTGTCGAAGAGGCTCTCGTCCCCGACCGTGACCGCGCCGTGCTCCTGCGAGACCGACTTGACGCGCAGGCCGGTCTCGCTCCCCTCAAGGTCGAGCACGCGGCCGAAGCCGCACGCGGGGTCAAGCTCGACGGGGCCTCGGTCTTTCGAGAGCGCGACGGCGCCCGCGTCGAGGACGACCTTGCGCCGCGTGCGGTCGCGGTGGACGACCGAGGCGAGAACGGTCAGCGCGCAGTCGGCGAACGTGCAACTGCCGAGCGTGGCCTGGAAGGCGTCGAAGAAGATGTAGTTGCCGGGGCGCGCCTCGTCCACGCCTTCGAGGTGGTCGACGCGCGTGGCGGTCGGCGTCGAGCCGACGCTGACGGTCGGGACCTCAAGGCCGTCGGCGCGCAGGCGCGCGGCGAACTCCGTCATCACGTCGCGCTCGCGCCGCGCGATGTCGAGCAGTTCTTCCGAAGAGCGCGCGTGGTAGGAGTGGCCGGCGTGCGTCAGGATGCCGGCGAAGCGCAGATTGTGTGCGCGGGAGATGAGGCGGGGAATCTCAAGCGCCTCGGGCCGGTCGGGCTCGACGCCGCAGCGGTGATAGCCGCAGTCAACTTTCAGGAAGAGGTCGAGCGTTAGACCAGCGCGCCGCGCCGCCTCGTCGAGCAGCGGCGGGATGTCGGCGTCGTCCGTGATGAGCGCGAAGCGCTCGCAGAGCCGGGAAAGTTCGACGGCCTCGTCAAACTTTCCCGGCTCGACGGGGACGGCGTAGGTGATGTCTGTGAATCCGTGCGCGGCGAAGGCGCGCGCCTCGGCGAGCGTCGAGACGGTGAGCCGGGCGGCAGCTCCGGCTGTCTGGATGCGCGCGACCTCGACGCACTTGTGCGTCTTGACGTGCGGGCGCAAGCTCGCGCCGAGCGAATGGATGCGCGACGACATCGCGTCGGCGTTGCGCCGCACGCGCTCCACGTCGAGGACGAGCGAAGGCGTCTTGATGGTGTGTAAGTCCATGGCTGTTAGGGTTGCCGAGGACTATAACACCGTCGGGGCGGGCTTCGTCACTGGACGGTGATGAAGACGCCGGTGGTGCGGCTCGTCGCGCCGCCCGCGGCGGTGACGACGACGGGGGCCGCGCCCGTGACGCCGTCGGGGATGCGGACGTTGAGCTGGTCGAGGCCGGGGAAGCCGCCGGACGCGCCGGCGTAGCTGACCGTCGCCGATTTGCCGCCTATCTGCACGGTGACGGGCAGCGAGTTGCGCCAGCCCGTGCCGAAGAGCGCGACCTCGGAGGCGGCGCCGCCGGTGCGCGCGGGGAAGGGCGCGCGCGTGTAGAGCATCCCCGAGACGAGCAGCGCGACGGCCTCGCCCGCCCCCGTCTGCGTGCCGGTGAAGAGGCCGGGGTTGGCGGCGACTATACGAGCGTCGTCGGCCGCCGTCACGTCGCCGCCGACGGTGACGACGAAGGAGGCGACGCCCGTCGCGAGCGACTGCGGCACCCGGATGTGGATGGACGCGTCGACGAAGGAGAGGACGGGCGCGTCCGTCCCCTCGACGGTGACGCGGACGCGGCGCGCGGCGGCCTCGGCCTGCGTCGCGCCGCTGAAGCCGCGCGTCAGCCCCGTGCCCTTGACGGTCGCGAGGCCGCCCGAGGGCGCGTCGCCTTGGAGGCTCGCGCTGTTGGTGACCGATAGACGCGCGACCGGCCCGAGCACGGTCTCGACCCCGAACGAGAGCCCCGCGTAGGCCTGCGTGAACTCGTCGTCGGCGAGGACGAAGGCCGCGCCGTCGCGCAGCACGCCGTTTAGCGCCGGGTCGGGGAAGGCGTAGACGTGCGGGATGCCGCCGTTGCCGCCGTCCTCGGCGAGGTCGCTCTCGCCCGTCGCGTCCAGTATGACGTAGACCGTGCCGTCGCGCGCGACCGTCAGCCCGTGGAGGACGAGGTTGTTGTCGACCGAGAGCCCCTCGGCGCACACCTCGTCCGCGTCGCCGCGGCCGTCGCCGTTCGTGTCGTAGACGGCGAGCATGTACGTCTCGTTGTCGACCGAGTGCGTGAAGACGACGCCGCGCGAGTTGGCCGTCACGTCGAGCGGCGCGTCGGTGTCGAAGGGGAACGTGTAGAAGGGCGTCGCGTCGAGCGTGTCGGGCATCCCGTCGTCGTTGGTGTCGCGGACGAGTCGCAGCTCGTTCGACTGGAAGTCGGCGACGACGAGGTGGCCGCCGGGCAGGAGCGCGAGGCCGTTGGCGTTGAAGAGGCGGTCGTCGCCGACCTCGGCCAGCTCGCGCGAGCGCGCGGCGTCGAAGCCGCCGGTCGCGGGGTCGCGCACGAGCAGGACGACGCCGGGCGAGTCTTCGTTGTCCGGGTCGCTGGGGTCTTCGGCGTTGTAGTAGCCGCTCGAAGAGACGACGACGAACTCGCGCCCGGCGCGCGAAGTGCCGGCGACGACCGAGACGGCCGAGGGCAGCCCGAAGTCGCGGCCGAGGTCGTAGGTGGCCGAGGCGTCGCGGACGTAGTCGCTGTTGGTGTCCAGGGCGAGGACGAGGACGCCGGTCGAAACGTCGTCGGAGGTCGTCCCAGTCCCGCGGTCGTCGATGGCGGTGAAGACCTCGTAGCGCGAGCCCGTGCGGCCGACGGCGATGTCGTAGGAGCCGCCCTGCGCGTCGAAGGTCGCGCGGTCGTCGGCGACGAGGTCGCCGTCGCGGTCGACGAACTCTTCGTGCGTGCCGGCGGAGCTGACGAGGCTGAGCTGCGAGACGTGCAGCACGCGGCCGAGCGGCGTGCCGGGCGCGATGGCGGCGGAGGGCGTCAGGGGCTTCGTCGCCGACGCCGAAGAGGGCGAAGACTTCTGCGTGGGCTGTGCGGCCATGCGCGTGAGGCGCGTCGTGCGCGCGGGCCGTCGCCTTTGCGTCTCGGCGCCGGAGGCGAGCGAGCGCGAGCTTGTCGTCGCGTCGGGTCGGTTGCGCTTGGGCGTGTACGCGCCCGGTCGGGTCGGGCGTGCGGAGGCGTCGGTGCGCGCGGCGAGCGCGCGGGTGGTGTCGGGTCTGTAGTTCTTGCGTGACGGCGTCTGCGCGGAGGCGGCGCGCCAGTGCGGCGCGCCCGAAGCGAGAAGGGCGAGCGACAGGGAGAAGACGAGGGCGACGGGGTGTGAGCGGGCGCGCATCTGGAATCCTTTCGGGTGTGTGGGGGAGAGCGCGTGTTGGGCGTCTAAGTCTTCCGCGAGTCGGAGAGTCCTGAAGCTCGCGTCTGTCGAAGCACGGGGCGCCGGAAGTTTGCGGCGGCGGAAAGCTGAGCGACGAGTTGCGTCGGTCGTGAATCGCTCAGCTTTCCGCCGCCGTCGGCGAGAGCGCAAGGCCCCGTCTCGCGCTCCCGATGCTCGAAGGCCGTGCGGCCGTCGCCTGAGACGTGCGGGCGACGGCCGCGTGCGTGCCGGCCTCTACGGACGGTCGCCGCGCCGTGGCGCGTTGGGGCGCGGGGCCTCCTGTCCCGGGGCCTCCTGCCGCGGGGCCTCCTGCCGCGGGGCCTCCTGTCGCGGCGCTTCCTGCCTCGGAGGGTCTTGCCTCGGGGCCTCCTGTCGCGGCGGGTCGGGGCGGGGCGCTTCCTGTCGCGGCTCCGGCCTCGGCGTCTCGCGCCGCGGCTCCTCGCGCCGAGGCTCGCTGCGCGGAGACTCGTGCGGCGCGGAGGGCTCCGGCCTGTAGGAGGGCGTGTCGTCGCGTCGCGGCGACGGCTCCTCGCGGCGCGCGGGAGGCGGCTGGCGCTCGCCCTCGTCGCGCGGCCGGATGCGTGGCTCGTAACGCGGGATGCGTTGACTGTTCGAGCCGTCGTCCCGAGGCCGCTCGTCGGGCGGCCGCGTCGGCCTCACGCGACGCGTCGAGTCGTCGTTCGGGTCGCGGCGGCGCGATGGCGCTTCGTCGTCGTTCGGGCTGCCGCCGGGTTCGACGGGCGTCGAAGGCCGCGACGGTCGCGCCCGCGCGGGCGAAGTCGCTTCGCCGCCGAAGCCGCCCGGACTTGAAGGCGACGAGCCGGTGGAGCGCGGACGCTCGACCGCGCCCGTGCCCGTGTCGCCGCCCGGCGCGCGACCGGACGAGCCGGAGCCGGCCGAGTCGCCGCCCGGCGCGGAGGGGTTGGGCACGCGCGGCTCGCGGTTGTTGAAGACGCGCGTGCGGCGCAGCTCGCCGTCGAGCGGGACGCCGGGCGTGCGCGCGGCGGCGCCGGTCGGGCGGTCGGGTACGACGCGCGGCGGCATCGCCGGCGCCGGCCGGTTGATGGTCAGCGTGTCACGTCCGTTCGCGCCGGCCGGGCGCGCGGCTCCGGCCGGCGAGTCGGCGCGGGGCACGCCGCGCGTCGAGCCCGCGCGCGCGATGGGCAGTTGCCCCCGCACCGGCTCACCCTTGAGCGCGCGCTGCGCGATGTCTCCGGAGGCCGGACGCGCTCGCAACGTCGCGGCTCCGAAGTCGCGCACCGACGCGGTCGTCACGGCGCGCAGCAACGCGGGGTTCGAGCGGCGCAGCCTTTCCAGGTCGCGCCCGCGCAGGGGCGTGACGGGGTCGTAGCGGCGCGACCACCAGCGCCCGCGCGGGTCGCGCTGGCCGTAGGTGAGCGGGTACCAGCAGTATTGCCGGTCGCGTCCGTAGTCGACCGCGACGAAGACGACGAGCGCGGGCCGCCACCACGCGCGGCGGTAGCTGTAGCCGTAGCCGCGCGGCGCCCAGCACCAGCGGCCGTTGACGTGGACCCAGCGGCCGTAGTGGTAAGGCGCCCAGCCCCAGGGCTCGTCCGCCACCCACGTCCAGCCGTAAGGCGGGCACCAGACCCAGCGGCCGTAGCGGTACGGCGCCCAGTCGTTGTAGACGTTGACGACGGTCGTGTGCGGTCGCCAGATGTAGCCGTAATCGTTCGTGTAGACCCAGTCGCCGTAAGCGTCCAGCTCCTCGGCGCCGTAGATGTCAGAGTCGTAGTAGCGTTCGCGCCCCTCGTGGCGCAGGCGCGAGGCGAGGTAGCGCTCGCGCTCGTCGTTCCACGAATCCCACGCGTCGAAGCCCGCGGCCGCGGTGAACTCCCAGTCGCGCTCGACGCCGCCGACGCCGCCCGTGAGGCGGGCCGTGCGGCCGCGCACCGTCCCGTCGCGGTCAACGTCGAGCCGGTACAGCCCGGTCTTCTCGGCGGCGACGGTCGTCGCCGGGGCGTCGAGCTCGAAGTACTCTTTGTCCTTGTCGAAGCGCGCGAGCCGGACGGTGGCCGTGCCTTCGGAGAGGCTGAGCGCGATCCCCTCGTCGCGCAGCGTGACTATCTTGAGCACCGAGTCGGGGCCGAGGCGGACGAAGTTGCGCGCGTCCACCTGTATCTCAAGTCGCGAGTCGCGACCCGTCGCGAGCAGGTCGCCCTCGACGAGCGGGGCGTTCAGACGCGTCTCCTCCCAGTCGTCCTCGCCGGAACGCTTGACGCTGACTTCGCCCTTGAGCAGGCTGACGCGCAGGACGCGTGCGCGCTCCTCGTACTCGTCGTCGTAGACGTCGTCGGCGAGCGCGGGGGAGGCTTGAAGAAAGGTTACGGAGAGCAGAAACAGGAGAGCTGCGGGCGCGGAGAGACGAGAACGCATACGGGTACGCTCCTTCAATTGGCGGTTCAGACGTGCTCTGCTTTGGGGGCAGACTCTGGGCGGACGAAGTCCTGCCTTTGCGAAAGGCTAAAACCTTTTCGGAGGCTTTCGTCCTTTGACGGCGGGCGGTGCAAAGCCTGTGCCCGTGACTCTCGAAGGTCGGGGAGTGAACCGCCGACGGGCGATTTTCAAGGAAATCAAAGTGGGTCGTGGCGGCGCTTATGCCAGATGGTGCAGGCCCGGCACTATTTGGTGTGAGTCGCGCCGGCGGCCTTCGCCTTCAGCCTTCCTATCTCGGAGAAGCTGAGGTTGAGGATGGGGTAGAGCCGCCAGTCTTTGTAGTCGTAGTGCCACCACTCTTCCTGATAGACGTTGAAGCCTTCGGCCTCCATCGCGGAGCGGAGCAGGTCGCGGAGGCGTCGCTGTTCGGGCGTGCCGCCCGCGTAATTGATGTGAGAGCGCTCCGACATCTCGTCGTACTCGCCGGGCATCGAGACCTGGCGGCCGGTCTTCAGGTCGTAGAGCGTCAGGTCGACGGCGCAGCCGCGGTTGTGGCGCGAGCCCTTCGAGGGGTCCGCGACGAACTGCTTCTTGTCGGCGGGCGTGATGTCCCAGAAGATTTTGGTGACCGACCAGGGGCGGTAGCCGTCGAAGACCGCGAGGCCGTAGCCCTTCCTCCTGAGCGAGCGGTTCGCGCGCACCAGCGCCTCGGCGGCGGGGCGCTGGAGGAAGGCGCGCGCCTCGGCGTAGACGGCGCGCCCGGTGAAGTTGTTCGGCGTCGCGTAGCGCACGTCGAGCTTGATGGCGGGGTCGAGCTGCTTCTCGACGCGGGCCGAATCTTAAACGTCTCACTGCGACCAGGGTGTGGGCGAGCGCTCCCAGCGGTGCGCGCGTAACTCTTCGAGCAGGTCGGCCGGGAGCGGGCCTGCGTCGCTCGCCGACGTGTTCGACTCGACGTGGCGCGTCTTGCGCATGCCGGGGATGATGGTCGAGACCGTCGGGTCTGAGAGGATGAAGCGCAGCGCCATCTCGGGCATCGTCAGCCCCGCGCGTTCCGCGGTCGGCTTGAGCGCGTCGGCGCGCTCGACGCTCGGGACGAGGTTATCGGGGACGAAGTAGGTGTTGCGCCAGTCGCCCTCGGGCCAGCGGCTCTCCCGGTTGAGCGTCCCCGTCAGCGTCCCCTCGTCGAAGGGGACGCGCGCGATGACCGCCACGTCCATCTCGCGGCAGGCGGGGAAGAGTTCGTCCTCCGGGTTCTGGTCGAAGATGTTGTAGATGACCTGCACGGCGTCGATGAGCCCGCTCCGCACGGCGCGGACGCCGTTCCAGGGCTCCCACCGGTTGATGCTGATGCCGACCGCGCCGACGAGCCCCTGCGCGCGCAGCTCGTCCATCTTCTTCGCCCAGCGCTCGTCCTCGACCCACGCGTCCTCCCAGACGTGGAACTGCATGAGGTCGAACTTCTCGAGTCCCGAGTTGCGGAGGCTGGAGTGGACGTACTCCTCGATGTGCTCGGGCGGGAACGTCTCGTCGAGCGTGTACTCGCGGCGGCTCGGCCACTTGAAATTCTTGGGCGGGATTTTCGAGGCGGTGTAGAGGCGCTTGTCCGGGTTCGCGCGCACGAGGCGGCCGAGGAGCGCCTCGCTGTGACCCTCGCCGTACCCCCAGGCCGTGTCGAAGAAGTTGCAGCCGAGGTCGACCGCGCGCTGGAGCGATTGGAGGGATTCCGCGTCGTCCGACCCGCTCCAACCGCCCATGCCCCACATGCCGTATCCGACCTCGCTCACGTCCCGGCCCGCGCGCCCGAACCTTCTGTACCTCATCGTCCCTCCGCATCCGACCCTTCGGTCAATTTCGTCCCCGCCACAGTCCCGTTCGTCACTCCACGGCCGCGTCCCGTCACAGGCCGTCCGCTTTCGTCACATTTGAATTGAGCGCTGACCCGCGCGGCCGCATTCTTACGCGTTAAAGGTGTCGGTGGTGCGCCTTTAAAAAAAGGAACCGCACGCGAAGTTTTTTTGAAACCAAGCGCCGGGCCGCGACACTTACAGGTGCGAGACTGAAAGCCCCGCGCCGCCCGGCGCGAATACAAAACCGAGGGGCGGCCCGCGCGTGTAAGTCCGTGAGCAAGGGGCACGCGGGGTTCATTGTAAGCGAAAAAAAGTTGCCACGAAACACGAGCGGGTGGTGTTTTGCGGTTAGAACGAGCGGGAAGTGGTTGGCGGTATCGGTAAGTCGGAAGTCCTCTCGGGGCTTCTCGGTAAAAGGCGGGTTGAGACTATGAAGCACAGATCAGTCATCGCGTACGTCATCGTCGCCGCGGCGCTCTTCGCCGCGCCGCAGCTCTCGCACGACCTACAGACCTTCAGGAACGCGCTGGGCTCGCGCGTCAGCGTCGGACTCATGCGGACGTTCCTGAGCCTGCCCTCGGCCGAGGACACGGCCGCGCGAACCGGCGCCCCGCTCCCCTCCGAGAAGCAGCTCGCCTCCTGCCCGAAGCAGAGGAAGGCCGCGAAGCAGAAGAAGGCCGAGCCGGCGCGCGCCTCGGCGCGCGCCGCCGAAGTCCCGGGCGATGAGCTGGCCATGATCGTCGAGCCGTCGCCCATGTTGGAGCCGCCGGTCAAGGCCCTCGGCGAGTTGGCGATGATCATCCCGCCCGACAGCGGCGTAGACCCGCGAGAGTTGTCGCGCCTGGGCGCGGCGGAGACGCGCAGGCTCGCCGGGCGGGCTCGCGCGGACTACGTCGCCGCGCGCTTCGAGGGGAAGGGCGCCGAGTGGCGAAAGGCCGACGAGGCGCTGCGCAACATCGAAGTGACGCTGCCCGGCTCGTACGAGTTCCGAGTCGACCGCGACGGGAAGAGGACGAAGGTGTTGAAGGTCAGG
>JAIVJI010000038.1:10709-22395 GCA_020200135.1 Acidobacteriota bacterium
CCCCGCCGCACGAGCCGAGACTTAATTCACCCCTCCGAATCGGTCACGGACTTTTAACCGAATACCCTTGGTTAGTGTCCCCGGCGTCGGTGCGCGGGGGCACAAAGACCTCGACACGCGCCGGCGCGGGCGTCACGTCCCGCGCGCGGCCTGCCGGAGCGGAAGAGAGCCCAATGAACACCATCAAGAGAGTCGCGCTGCTGTGTCTGTTCGCCGCGGCCTGTACCCCTTTGACGACGAGCGCGCAGACGGCCGCCGCCGACCCCACGCCCCAGCTGGCGAAGGCCGCGTCGCCGACCCCGACCCCCGCGGCCGTCTCCGCCGCGACCCCCGCGCCTCCCGCCGCCGAGCCGGCCGCGAACGCCACGGCGCCCGCGAAGGCCGCGAAGACGAAGGCCGCGCCCAAGGGCGTCCCGCCGCTCCCGCCCGAGAAGGCGCAGCCCGTTCGCATCCCGCGCTTCGACACGGCGCCGGTCATCGACGGCAAGATGGACGAGGCGGTCTGGAAGACGGGCGCGGTCTTCAAGGACTTCTACCAGTTCCACCCGGGCGACAACATCGCGCCCAGCCAGCCGACCGAGGTCTACATCGGCTTCGACGCGAAGACGCTCTACATGGCCTTCCGCTGCTTCGACGACCCGACCAAGGTGCGCGCGACCATCCCGAAGCGCGACAACATCTTCGGCGAGGACAACGTCCGCGTCTTCCTCGACACCTTCAACGACCAGCGCCGCGCCTACGTCCTCGGCTTCAACCCGCTCGGCGTCCAGGCCGACGGCATCCACACCGAGAACCAGGGGCTCGACCTGAGCGTGGACATCGTGATGGAGTCGAAGGGCGCGCTCACCTCGGACGGCTACGTCGTCGAGGTGGCCGTCCCGTTCAAGTCGCTGCGCTACGAGGCGGGGAAGGGCAAGCAGTGGGGCATCCACGTCTGGCGCAACATCGACCGCAACAACGACGAGCTCGTCTCGTGGATGCCGATGGCGCGCGACGCCTCGGGGACGCTCAACCAGGCGGGGCGCATCACGGGGCTCGAAGGCATCTCGACCGAGCGCACGCTGGAGCTCAACCCGAGCATCACTTTCTCCGAGAACGGCGTGAGCGCGCCCGTCTTCCTCGCGGGGCAGCGCGCACTGATGAGGGCGCAGGGCATCGCGGTGCCGACCGACTCCGGCCGCTTCGTCAACCGCCCCGTCGTGATGGACGCGGGGCTGACGGCCAAGTTCGGCATCAGCCCCAACATGACCTTAGACCTCGCCTTCAACCCCGACTTCGCGCAGGTCGAGGCCGACGCCACGGTCAACACCGCCAACCAGCGGTTCCCCATCTTCTTCGAGGAGAAGCGCCCCTTCTTCCTCGAGGGCATCGAAATCTTCCGCACGCAGATCGCCGCGCTCCACACGCGCACCATCGTCGACCCGGATATCGCGGCCAAGCTGACGGGCAAGCGTGGGCGGACGACATACGGCTTCCTCTACGCCTCGGACAACGCGCCGGGCAACCTCGGCGAGGGCGAGCGCGACTTCGTTGGCGCCACGGAAGACCTTTCGGGAGTCTCGAACCCGGACGAGCGCGAGCGGCTGACGGCGCAGCGCGGCGCGCTGCTGAGGGTGCTCGACGAGAACGCCAAGATCGGCATCCTCCGCGTCAAGCGCGACATCGGCAAGGAGAACAGTATCGGCTTCTTTGGCACGGCCTATAAGTTCGCCGACCGCAGCAACTACGTCGGCGGCTTCGACGCGCGCTTCCGCTTCAACAAGCAGACGACGATGGAAGTTCAGGTGTTGGGCACGAACGCGCGCCGCTGCACGCTCAAGGCCGACCCGAAAGGCGACGACTGCCGCACGCTGAACGGCTTCGTCTACGCCTACAACCTCAGCCAGAACAAGCGCCACTGGTTCTGGAACATCAACGGCGCGGGGCGCACGCCCAACTACATCGCCGACCTCGGCTTCACGCGCCGCGTCAACACCAACAACCACAACCTTAACGTCGGCTACAGCTCGGAGCGGAAGCCGAAGCGGAAGATCGTCTCGTGGGAGATTTACAACTACCTCGGCGGCAACCACGACTGGCAGGGGCGCTTGCAGAACTGGACGTACGAGGGGCAGGTCGGGGCGAACCTCCAGCGCCAGACCTACATCCGCACGGGCTACAACACGGGCTACGAGCGCGTCTTCGCGTCGGAGTTCGGCGCGACCGGCTTCTCGCTCGGCCGCCCCGAGGTGTCCGCGCACTCGAAGAACTACTTCGCCTACATGGGCTCGTCGCCCACCAAGCGGATCACGCTCAACTACTTCTTCGGCTACCGCTGGGGTCAGCTCGACTACGACTTCGGCAACGGGCGCCGCTACCCGCGCGTCAGCGCCTCGGTCTTCGCGCAGCGCGAGGCTCGGGCCGCCGGGCTTTGCGTGAGGCAGAATGAAAACGACGCGCTCCCGCCCGTCTGCCTCGGCCTGCTCGACCCCGGCGAGGGCGCCCTCCTCTACACCAACGGCGGCATCACCTACAAGGCGTCGAACGCGCTCAACATGTCGCTGAGCTGGTCGAAGAACCGTCTGGTCAGGGACGACACCGGGGAGGTCGCCTTCGACTCGCAGATCGTCTCGTTCAAGACGACCTACCAGTTCACGCGCTACGCCTTCGCGCGCGCGCGCCTCGACTACAGCTCGCTCAGGTCGAACTACATCGGGCAGTTCCTCTTCGGCTGGACGCCGAGCCCGGGGACGGCCTTCTACGTCGGCTACAACGACGACATGAACCGAGGCTACTTCAACCCGTTCGACGGCCAGCCCGACCAGGGCTTCCGCCGCAACAACCGCAACTTCTTCATCAAGGCCTCCTACCTCTTCCGCCGCAGCTTCTGAGGGGGAGGTGGACGGTAGACCGTAGTCGGTAGAAAGAACAGGCGGCGCGCCTCAGCCTTCGGGCCGGGCGCGCCGCTTTGTATCCCCACAGTCTTCCGACTACTGTCCCCTGCGCCTTCCTACTTTTGCCTTCCCGATGTATGATGCGTCGCCCGACGCGTTTGGCGGGAGCGGCGGCCTCGCCGGAAACTTTAGCCGACCCGCAACCTTCGCAACGTTTTTTTGTATGCCTACAAAGGACGGCACCCCGGGAAGCGGCCACCGACGGGGTGCGGGGGAGGCCGCCGGCGGCCTCGGTCACGGGCGTTAAAAGTGAGCGCCATTCTCATCATCTCAGTCTTGCTGGCCTTCGCAGCCTCCTACGCAATCCTCCGCACGAGACGCTCGCAGTCTACTCCGGAAGCCGAACAACTCCCGCCCGGCGTCACCCCGCGCGGGCTCTTCGGCGACCCCGGCGAAGCGGAGCCCTCGGACGGGAAAGCCGCCAGGGAAAATCACGAAAAACTCAGGGCCGCCGAGCTGCGCGGGCGCGCCGCCGGCGGCGACCTCGGGGCGCTCCGCGAGGCTTCCGAGTCCGACGACCCGGCGCTCTACCGCTACGTGCTCGACGGGCTGGTCGGGCGCTGCGCGGGCGACGCCGGCCAGCTGCGCGCGCTCTCCGCCTACGTCGCGCGCGGCGACGGCCTGCGCTCATCGCCCGAGCTGGCCGAGATGCTGCTCGGCGAGTGGAGGCGCAACCCCGCGCCTGACTCGACCGCCGACCTGCTGAGGGTCTCGGCGCTCTCGGACGACGCCGGCACGTTCGGGCGCGCGGTCACGGAGGTGCTACAGCTCTGGGAGGACGGCGGGCTCGAAGAGGTCGGGGCGGAGACGCTCCGCTCGCTCTTCGAGGCCGAGTACTGGCTGCTCTCCTCGGAGGCCCGCGTCAGCGGGGCCGGCTTCATCCTCAAGCAGAAACTCGCCGACGCGAGGCGCCGCCTGGCGCCGCGCGCGCGCGGCGGGCAGACAAACACAGACGCGGCGCCGCCCCTCGACGGAGCCGCACAGGAAGAAAGTACATGAACGACACACTGTTGGAGTGGCTGCCGATTGCCGTGATCGGCCTGATCGTGTTCATCGTCGTAGTGGTGCTCATCAGGCGCTGGCTCGTCAACGTCGGCGCGCGCGAGATCGCCATCAAGGAGCGCCGCTACCTCGGCCACAAGATGCCCCCGGGCCGCGTCGTCGCCACCGAGGGCGAGGTCGGCATCCAGGCCGACGTGCTCAAGCCCGGCCTCCACTTCGTCAAGTGGCCCTTCGAGGCGGTCGTCCACAAGGTGCCGCTCATCGAGATCGGGCCGGACGAGCTGGGCGTCGTCGAGGCCATCGACGGCGAGCCGATGCCGCCCGGAAGAAACTTCGCGCCCGACCGCGCGCAGAACGCGCACAACAACTTCCAGGACCCCATCGCCTTCATCAAGCAGGGCGGCGTCAAGGGCATCCAGCTCCGCACGCTCCCGCCGGGGCTGTGGCCGATTCACCCCTACCTCTTCCGCGTCTCCATCTCGAAGATGACGGTCATCCCGCCGGGCAAAGTCGGCATCGTCACCGCCTCCGACGGCGACCAGCTCGACTCCGGCCGCCTCCACGGCAAGGCCGTCGACGGCCACCGCAACTACCAGGACGCCGAGCAGTTCATCGCCAACAAGGGGCAGAAGGGCCCGCAGGTCGAAATCCTGACGCCGGGCACCTACCGCATCCACACGCAGTCGGTGCCCATCGCGGGCGGCGACCCCAAGCCCGGCCTCTTCTTCATCCGCCTCTACGACGCGACCGTGATCAACGAGAACCAGATCGGGCTCGTCGAGGCGCTCGACGGCGCGCCGCTCGACCCGCGCGACTACGTCGCCACCCCCATCGAGGGTCACGACAACTTCCAGGACTGCAACGAGTTCATCAGCCGTGGCGGCCAGCGCGGGCCGCAGAAGGACATCCTCCTGCCCGGCACCTACTACATCAACCCGCTCGTCTTCAAGCTCATCCCCGAGTCGGCGCGGGAGGTCAAGCCGGGCGAGGTGGCGGTCATCGTCTCGAACATCGGCACGGACCCGACCGAGGACATCCGCCGCGCGATGGCCAACAAGGTGCGCGAGCGGTTAGAGCAGGAGGAGCGCGACCAGGTCACGAAGGCCGCCGCCCGCCTCGACAAGCTCGAAGGCGAGAACCGCCGCCTCAACGAGATTCAGGAAGACCTCATCGCCAACGACCCCGCCGACCAGCGGCTCGACCAGGGCGCGCACGAGGCGTACGTCGTCCCCGAGGGCTACCGCGGCATCCAGGAGACGGTGGTCGGCCCCGGCAAGTACTACATCAACACGCTGGCGATGTCGCCCATCATCATCCCGACCACCAACATGACGGTCGAGTGGACGGCCGAGGACGTGGACAACACCTTCGACCCGTTCGAGGTCATCTCGAAGGACGGCTTCACGATGAAGCTCGAAGTCCGCGTCGTCTTCCGCGTCAAGCCCGAGGACGCGCCCTTCATGGTCGCCAAGATAGGCAACACCGACAAGCTCATCCAGAACGTGATGCACCCGCTCATCGACTCCATCTTCCGCAACCAGGCGTCGGAGTCCTCGGCGATGGCGTATCTGCAAAACCGCCACGAGGAGCAGGAGCGCGCAGAGGCGCGCGTCAGGATGCACCTGCTGAAGTACCACGTCGACGTCGTCAACGTCCTCATCTGCCACATCCACCTGCCCGAGGAGCTGATGAAGACGCAGACCGAGAAAATCCTCGCCGAGCAGCGCCAGAACATGTACAACGCGCAGCGCGAGGCGGAGGAGAAGCGCATCCAGCTTGAGAAGACCCGCGCGCACGCCGACAACCAGAAGGACCTGATGGCGGCCACCGTCGGCGTCGAAATCTCCACGCGCCGCTCCGAGCAGCGCAAGGCCGAGGCCGACGGCGAGGCGCACTACATCCTCGCCACCGGCAAGGCCGAGGCCGAGAAGGTCAGGCTGATGGGCGAGGCGCAGGGCGTCGCCTACCACGAACAGGTCAACGCGCTCGGCCCGCAGGGGGTCGCGCTCGTCGAGACGCTGAGGGTCATCGGCGAGAAGGGCGTCCGCATCACCCCCGACATCCTCGCCTCCGGCGGCACCGGCGACGGCGGGGGCGGCATCGGCACGCTCCTCCTGCTCAGCCTCTTCAAAGACCGGCTGGGGATCGAGGCCTCGACCACCGGCAACGGCGCAAAGACGGTGAAGTAGACGGTCCGCGGCGGGAAACGGCCCCGAACACCGGTTCGGCCGCTCGGAAACGGGCGGCCGAATTTTTTTGAAACCTCGGCTTGACCCGCCCCGTACTCTGTGTCACTGTATTAGTTGACTGATACAGTGGCGGCCAGGGGAACGAGTTGTTCATAAACATTGACCCGTCGAGCGGGCTGCCGATTTACATACAGATCGCGCAGCAGATCAAGACCGCGGTGGCGATGGGGCGGCTCCAGCCGGAGGAGCCCTTGCCGTCGGTGCGGCAGCTCGCGGTCGATCTGGCGGTCAACCCGAACACGGTGGCGCGCGCCTACCTCGACCTCGAGATCGAGGGGGTCATCTACAAGCGGCAGGGGGCGGGCACCTTCGTCTCCGGCCAGGGCGTCGAGATGTCGAAGGCCGAGCGCCGCAGGGTCTTGACCGAGCTTTTGGAGAAGGCGCTCGTCGAGGGCGTGAACCTCGGCTTGAGCGAGCAGGAGCTGCGCGAGACGTTCGACCGCGTGCTCGACAAGATTCTGCTCGGGCGCGCGCCCGAGCCGGTCGGCAAGTGAGCCGGCCGAAAGTTTAAGACCGCAAGTCGTGACGAGAGTGGGGACAATGAATTCAGACCTCAACAACATCCTCGGAGACTACGCGCTAGAGACGCGGGGGCTGTGGCGCACGTTCGGGAAGTTCGAGGCCGTGAAGGGCGTCGACCTGCGCGTGCCGAAGGGGACGGTCTTCGGCCTGCTGGGCGTCAACGGGGCGGGGAAGTCCACCATCATCAAGATGGCGATGGGGCACCTGCGCCCGACGCGCGGCGAGATCAAGGTGCTGGGCCGCGCGCTCGGCGAGGACCTCGTCGAGATTCGCAAGCGCGTCGCGTACGTCTCGGAGAACCGCTACCTCTACGAGTGGATGACCGTGGCCGAGAGCATCAGCTTCACGCGCGCCTTCCACGAGACGTGGGACGACGGGAAGGCCGCCGACCTGCTCAAGCGCTTCAGCCTGCCGCCCGGGAAGAAGGTGCGCCAGCTCTCGCGCGGCAACCGCGCCCGGCTCTGCCTGCTGCTCGCGCTCTCCTTCAACCCGGAACTCATCATCCTCGACGAGCCGACCTCGGGGCTCGACCCCATCGTCCGCCGCGACTTCATCGAGAACATCGTCTCGGAGATAGCCGAGGAGGGGAAGACCGTCCTCTTCTCGTCGCACATCGTCGACGAGGTCGAGCGCGTGGCGGACTACGTCGCCATCATCAACGAGGGCGAAATCCTCCTGGTCTCGACCATCGACGACATCAAGACGAGCTACAAGCGCGTCCGCTACGCGACCAACGGGACGCGCCCCGAGGTGGCGGGCCTGCCCGGCGTGCTCGCCGTCGAGAACGGGCGCCACGAGCAGGTGCTGACCGTGAGCGCGTGGGGCGACGAGACGCTGCGGAGCTTGGGCGAGCGGGGCGTGAAGAACCCGGAGGTGCTGCCCATCTCGCTCGAAGACATTTTCGTGAACACGGTGCGCGCGGAGCGCGAGCGGAGGGCCGGGCTGTGAGCAGGAACATCTTCAAGGCGATGCTCTGGAAGGAGTGGCGCGAGACGCGCTGGAAGTGGTTGGCGTTCGCGGCGGCGTTCCACATCCCGCTCGTCATCGCGGCGCTTGTCGTGGCCTTCAGGGAGAGCGCGCGCTTCGACCTCTACGCGCTCTCCGACCCGGTGGCGGAGCAGGTCTTCGCGTTCGCGATCGTCTTCCAGTCGGGCTTCCTCATCACGGCGGGGCTCTTCCTGCTCGCCTTCTTCGCGGTCGGCTCCATCGGGGCGGAGCTGGACAACCAGAGCATGTTCTTCATCTTCGAGCGGCCCGTGAAGCGCTGGCACGTGCTGCTCTTCAAGTACGCGGTCGGCGCGGTGCAGACGACGGCCTGCGTCGGCGTCTCGATCCTGTCGACGCTCACCGCCGTCTACCTCGTGACGGCGGCGTTCGCGTCGAACGTCTCGCTCGCGGGGTCGTGGGACTCGTTCGTGCTGGTGGCGTCGAACGCCCTGCGCGGGACGGTCTGGACGGTGGTCGTCTCGCTGATGGTCTACTCGGCGACCTTCCTCTTCTCGGTCTGGTTCGAGAAGTGGTGGATCGCGGTTATCGCGGGCGCGGTCTCGCTCGTCCTGATGTTCATCTACCTGGGCGGCTACCTGGTGGACTGGGTCGTCAGCCGCGCGACGCGCGCCACCGACGGCGACAGCGTCAACCTCGAACTCTACAGCCAGCTCGAATTCGCCCCGATCTTCGGCATGCTGCTCATCGCCTCGGGGCTCTACTTCGCGTCGCAGTACGTCTTCGCGCGCAAGGAGATGAGGTAATTCTCGCACTCGTTCGGAACGGAGAATCGTCATGGAAAGACTGAAAAGCAAGAGTTTCATCATGTTTGCGGCGGCGGTGCTCGTGCTCGCCGGGGTGGCGGCGACGGTCGAGTTCGCGCGGCCGACGAAGGCCGTGAACCCGCGGCTCGAGCGGCTGCTGCCGGCCGACACCGTCGGCTTCGTCGAGGTCACCGACCTGCGCGCGCAGGCGCTCAAGGTCATCGAGTCGGAGGCGTGGCGCGAGTTCTCGAAGGAGAACTCGGCGGCCAGCTCGCTCTTCATGATCGGCGCCAACCACGCGGGCATACTCGACGCGAGCTACGCCGTGGCGCTACTCGGCGTCGGCGGAAGCGAGTCGGGCAAGCCCGAGCCGCAGTTCGTCATCGTCGCGCAGTTCAGCGACTGGGAGGCGCGGCGCACCTTCGAGTACCGCGTGCTGCGCTTCGTGCGCGACGGGATGTCGAAGGGCGTCGAGATCAAGATGGAGGAGCTCGGCGACGCGCGCGTCCACACCGTCAAGCGGCTCGGCGTTCACCGCTTCACCTACGCGCAGTCGGGCGACCTGCTCGTCGTCTCGAACGCGGACGCGGCCGTGCGGCGCGTGCTCGACGTGCGCGCGGGCAAGACGCCGTCGCTGGAGACGAACGAGAAGTTCAAGCAGGCGCGCGCGGGCTCGGGCCCGGTTGACGGCATGTTCGGCTTCTTCGACGGCGCGGCGCTGACCTCCGTCGTCGACAACGCGCCGGCGGGCGCGGACGAGAAGGTGGCCGAGCGCGTCGCGGCCTTCCGCCAGCTCTTCCACGGCGTCGGCGCGGCGAGCGTCCAGTCGGCCTCGTTCACGAGCACCTTCGAGGACGGCCGCGTCGCCGAGCGCTTCCGCTTGGTCGCGCCGAACCGCGAGGGCGTGCTGGCCACGGTCGCGGCGAATCCGCCGACCGAAGGGAAGCTGCTCGCGCTCGTCCCGGAGGACGCGGTGCAGGCTTTCGACGCCTCGGTCGCCAACGCGCCGCAGACCTTCGATCAGATGCTCGCGCTCGCGTCGCAGCTCGGCGCGCGCCCCGGCCACAAGGGGCCGGAGGCCGGACTCGCGGAGTTCGCGGAGAAGACCGGCGTTGACTTCCGCGCGGAGATAGTCGGCGCGGTCGGCAACGAGTTCTGCGCGGCGCAGCTCACGTCGAAGTCTTCGGAGGAGGGGGCGAGCGGCGTCCTCATCATCAACCTGAAGGACGAGCAGGCGTTCGCGCAGACGCTCGCGAAGTTCGCCGAGCGGAACAAGCGCGAGACGACTCAGCGCGACTACAAGGGCGTGACCGTGCGCCGCATCGCGGGCGAGAAGGGCGGCGGACTTGAGTACGCTTTCGTGGGCGGCAACCTCGTGGCGAGCGGCAAGGCCGAGGCGGTCGAGCGCGTCATCGACACCGCGCAGGGCGGCCGCTCGCTCAAGGCCAGCGCGGCCTACCAGTCGGCGGCGGCGCAGTTGCCCGGCCAGCCGCAGTTCGTCTACTACAACTCGAACACGGACTACCTGAACGGCCTCGGGCGCACGCTCCAGGGCGGCGAGCAGGCGTTCAAGACCGAGGGGCAGCGCGCAAGCCTTCGCCCGAGCTTTGCGTTCGGGCTGACGCGCGAGGACGGCTTCTACGTCGAGAGCCGCACGCCGCTCGGCACATTCCCGCGGATGCTGACGGCCATCTCCTCCAAGCTCGGGCGGGAGGAGACGAAGGACGGCGCAAAGCAGAACGGCGCGGAGTAGGGGCGAACCCGACTCGACAGCGGGACGGCCGGCGCGGGGTTGCAACCCCGCGCCGGCCGTTCACTTTGCGGCCGCCGCGCCAATCCAACCCTCACGTCCCCGGCCTACATCTGAGCACAAAATATTGCGGCGGCGCGCCAACCTTTTTCGCGCCGCCGTGTCTGTCGTAGTGAGCTTGCCCCGGGGACCGACTTGAGTTGACCAGCGAGAACGAACTGATACGGCGGGCGCAGGGCGGCGACGTCGAAGCCTTCTGCCGGCTGGCGCGAGAGTACGAGCGGCGCGTCTACGCGCTCGCGCTCCACCACTGCCGCCGCCCCGAAGACGCAGAAGACCTCTCGCAGGAGGTCTGGCTCAAGGCATTCCGCTCGCTCCGAGGGTTCCGCTTCGAGTCGAGCTTCCACACGTGGCTGCGGCGAATCATGGTCAACACCTTTCTCAACCACCGCCGTTCGGAGACCGTGACGCGAGACGAGGTCAAGACACGTGTCAGGCTCGACAGTCTGGAGGAGATGCTCGACGAGCAGGCGCTCGCGTGGCGGCTCGCCGACGCGGGCGCGGAGGACGACTACCACACGCGTCTCCTGGCCGGGCGCGTCATGCTCGCGCTCGGCGAGCTGACCGAGCAGCAGCGACTCATCTTCCTGCTCAGACACCGCGAGGGGATGACGAGCCGGGAGATAGCCGACACGCTCGGGTGCTCGGCGGGGACGGTGAAGAAGTCTCTGTTCCGCTCCATCGAGAAGCTGCGCTCGTCACTGGGTCTGGGCGCGGAGGACGCCGAGCGCGTGCCGCTCGGGGCGACGGGGAAGAGTTGAGTCGGTTGAGTGAAGGGGCTTTGCGGCGTCTGCGATGAGACACGATTGTCAGGCGACTGAGGAGATGCTCGTTGACCTGCTCTTCGACGAAGTCGAGGGCGGGCGGAAAAGCTCTCTGCTCGAAGAGGTTCTGCGCTGCGCGGCGTGCGCCGGCCGCTACCGGGTGATGGCCGAGACGCTGCGCGTCTTTGACGAGGCCGCCGAAAAGTCTCTCCCGGCGGAAAGTTTCTGGGACGGCTACGAAGAAAGACTGAGGCGACGTATGGCACAAGAGATTCGGACAGACTTCTGGGGGCGGCCGGCCGACGCGTTCGCGCGCGGCGAGTACCGCCTGACGTTCGTCGAGGACGAGGGGCTGGTGCGCCGGCTCACGCGCGAGCTGCGCGCGGCGGGCGCGGGCGCGGGGCTGACGTGGCCCGAGTTCAAGCGCGACCCCTTCGGCTTCACCGTGCGTTCGTTCGGCGCCTACGGCCGCGCGGGGCGTGCCTTCTTCGCGCAGCGCGACGTTGCGCTGGCGACCGCGAGCGCCTTCGTCTTCGTCACGCTGCTGCTGGGGACGGTCTTCGCGCTCGAACGGTTCGGCGCCTCGCGCGGGTCGGAGCTGGCCGGGGCGAACGAGGAGCTTAAATTCGTCGGCTGGGTCGGCGAAGAGATACCG
>JAIVJI010000108.1 GCA_020200135.1 Acidobacteriota bacterium
CGAAAAAGTGGACGATGCCGATTCCACACTGGAGTCAGGCGATGCAGGCATTTGCCATCATCTTTGAAGGCCGCGTGCCAACACTCGACGGAAACTCGTTTACACAACTCATCTGACACCCTCTCTTTCTGTTTCTGATAGTCGGCCTTCTTTTCGTCAACTTCTTTCTTCGGCACCGCAATAAGCTTACGCGCGAGAGTGGTGAAAGCGACTGCCTCGGTTTGAGGCTTAGCGGCCTGCCTTTTCATTAGAACCTCACCTCGACTGTCTGGTCATTCTCTTTGTAGATAGTAGCCCCGTCTGTATTTAGATGCGTGAAATGACCACGAATCTCTTTTAAGTACCGTGGGCCTGAGTGAATTAACAGCCTAACACGCCTAAGCACTTCTTCTTTTGAAGGCATCCCCGGTAGTTTAATAATCCCGCCATGCTTGCATGGCGGATAGTTGGTCTTGTTGATTGACTTCACGTCCCTCGTTAACAGGATGAATCGCTCTTTCCTGCCCAACAGCACCAAATCTTCATCTTCAGTGTAGTCGTGGAAGTCCGGTCTCAGTTCAAAGACACTCACGGCCTTTATGGTGTGCGGATAAAGGCCGTTTAAGTCATCCTCTAGACTGGCGAGATTCTGGTCAATCATCATCTTGAGACGGGTCACATGCCATCTCCATGAAGTCGTGAGCGTAGGCTAGAGCCTGTTTTACTTGCTCTTTACTAATCCGTTGCTTGAACTCATTAACGATAGCGTCAACGCTGCCCGAGTGGTATAGGTGGGCTAGGACGTGGGCTACGCTAACCCGCGTACCTTTGATGTGCGGCTCGCCGCCCAATACACGCTCGTTGACGCCGATACCTTGATGCTTCTCGCGCAGCCTTTCGGCCAGAGTGCGAAACGCTTCTTTAGCCTGACGCTCATTAAAGTTCGCGTTCCGCCCCTTCCGGTTTCGGGCTGTCACGTACAGCCTGATACTGTCGCCGGATATGTCCGCGCGCACCGTTACGGCCGCATCGGTCTCCGGCGTATGCTTTCCGTTTCCGGCATAGACAATGCCTACCGTATGCTGAGAGCGGGAGAGAGATGACGTAGAGGCTATATCAACGGTATCCAGCATTATTCTTCGTCCCCCTCCACCATGCTCTCTCGCGCCGCCATCATGTTCTTAATAAATGTAGCGAAGTTTCTGTTCAGGGCTTCGACGATCTCTTGCATTTGACCCGGAGTGACTATAATGCGAACTATACATCTACTCTCAATTTCCTTTACCTTGACAACGTCTTCTGTCGTGAGCGCTAACGGATGTCTGTTCTGCATGAATGATAAGACAAATTCATTCTGCGTATGAGTAACCACCAGACCGTCGGAAAAAATCACTGGGACATTTTCGGGCAGAGTTTGGATTAAGCGTCGGCTAATCTTCATGGTCTGCCGCTCGCCTTGACGGGTGACTTTATTCGCCGCCAGCCTCTTACCCGCGCCCGGCATATGCTTTTTTTTGTTAGCAGCCATTAGACTTCCCGCCGTAAGATACTTGATTCACCTATCGGTAGGACTATACAGGATTCTTAGACCGGGTTACAGGTAAAAATGAGGGATTGGATTGGTTGGGTAAACGGGAATCGAATCCGCGTTTCCGCATCCTGAGTGCGGCGTCCTGACCACTAGACGATTACGCACGCATGGTATCATGCCGAGCAAACACAGACAAGATTCATGGTGAGTCAAAGATATTATTACCCAAATTTGAAATCTGAAATTCTCATCCTGTGAATCCTGTCCATCCATGTGAATACAGTTTTGCAAAATAGCTGCGGAGGAAAAACGTGAGACTCTTTATCACACTCTTGCTGGCGGGCGTGTCGCTCGCGTCGGCGGCGGTCGCGCCGCGCGGGCAGCGTGCGGCGGGCGTCGGGGGCGCGGACGTGGCGCGCGACCAGAAGGTCGCGGCGGCGGCCGAGGCGCTGCGCGGCCGGCTGGTCGAGACGCGGCGCGACCTGCACATGCACCCCGAGCTGTCGAACCGCGAGGAGCGCACCGCGCGCGTCGTCGCCGAGCGGCTGCGCGCGCTGGGGCTGACCGACGTCAAGACCGGCGTCGCCAAACACGGCGTCACCGGGCTGCTCGTCGGCGGCAAGCCCGGCCCCGTCGTCGCCGTCCGCGCCGACATGGACGCGCTGCCGATTCAGGAGGTGAACGACAAGCCCTTCAAGTCGCGGACGCCCGGCGTCATGCACGCCTGCGGCCACGACGTACACACGACGGTCGGGATGGGCGTCGCCGAGGTGCTCAGCAAGATGAAGGATGAGGTGCGCGGCACCGTCAAGTTCCTCTTCCAGCCGGCCGAGGAGGGCGCGCCGCCGGGCGAGGAGGGCGGCGCGAAGCTGATGATAAAAGAGGGCGCGCTGGAGAACCCGCGCCCGCGCGCCATCTTCGGCCTCCACACCGAGCCGAACCTTCAGGCCGGACAGATCGGCTACCACTCGGGGCCGGCGATGGCCTCGGCCGACACCTTCTACATCACCGTCAAGGGCAAGGCTTCGCACGGCGCGCAGCCGCAGATGGGCGTGGACGCGGTCGTCGTCGCCGCGCAGTGCGTCCTCGCGCTCCAGAACATCAGGAGCCGGCGCATCGACCCGCTCGAGCCGCTCGTCATCACCGTGGGGACGATTCAGGGCGGCGACCGCTTCAACGTCATCGCCGGACAGGTGAAGATGTCGGGGACGTTACGCACCTTCAACGACCAGGTGCGCGAGCGCTCCATAGCGCTGATGCGTGAGACGCTCCAGAGCGTGGCGGCCGCCTACGGCGCGACCGCCGAGCTTGAGATGGGCGACGGCAACGGCGTCACCTACAACGAGCCCGCGCTGGTCGAGGAGACGCTGCCGACCATCCGCCGCGTCGTCGGGGCGGGGAACGCGCTCGCCATCAAGCCCTTCATGCCGGCCGAGGACTTCTCCGCCTACCAGAAAATCGTCCCCGGCTTCTACTACTTCCTCGGCGTCGGCAACCGCGAGAAGGGCATCACCTCCGGCTGGCACACGCAGGCCTTCGACGTGGACGAGGAGAGCCTCGTCGTCGGCGTCAAGGTGATGTCGAACGTCCTCCTCGACTACCTCGAACGGCAGGGGGGGAAGCAGTAGACAGTAGACAGTAGTCAGTAGGCTCCGCTTGATGAGCGTCGAGACAGGAACGCAGACGAAACGCCGACGAAGGTTCTTCTACTGACTACTCGCTACTGTCAACTGTCTACTTCCCAAATGTTCTTCTCCGACTCTTATAAGAACCTGAGCTACTGCGACTGGGTCGGGGAGAGTCTCGCGGGGCGCGGCTTCGACGTGCTGCTCTTCGACTATCGCGGCTACGGGCGCAGCGAAGGCCGTTCGGCCGACGAGCGCGGGCTCTACGCCGACGCCGACGCCGCTTACGATTTCGTGACGAAGGGGCGCGGCGCCCAAGCGCGGCGGGTCGTGCTCTACGGCCAGTCTCTGGGGACGGCGGCGGCGGCCGACGTAGCCGCGCGGCGCGAGTGCGGCGCGCTCGTCCTCGAATCGGGGTTCAGCTCGGCGGCGGACATGGCGGGCGAGATAGTCCCGTGGCTGCCGCGCTTCGTGCGCCGGCTGACGAAGAACAAGCTCGACACCGCCGGAAAGCTCGCGCGCGTCGGCTGCCCCGTCTTCGTCGCGCACGGCGACCGCGACGACATCATCCCCGCGGGGCAGGGGCGCAAACTCTTCGAGGCCGCGCCCGAGCCGAAGCGCCTCGTGATAGTCGAGGGCGCGGGGCACAACGACCTTTCCATCGTCGGCGGCGAGAAGTATATTGACACGCTCGCACAATTCATACGCGACTCCGCCCTTCCCGAAAAATGAGAAAATGTGCGCTCGTTCTCCTCTGCCTCCTGCTCTGCGAGGCGGCCGCTCACGCGCAGGCCGCGCTGCGCTGGGGCGCCGACCCGAGCGGCGGCGCGCCCTACGTCTTCTCCGACCCGGCACACCCGGACAAATACGTCGGCTACGAGCTGGAGATGGTCGAGGCGCTGGCGGCGGCGATGAACCGCCGCCCCGAGTTCGTCCCGACCGACTGGGAGACCATCGTCACCTCGCTCCAGCGCGGCGAGTTCGACGTCATCGTCAACGGGCTTGAGCCGACCGAAGACCGCGCGCGCGTCATCCTCTTCAGCAAGCCCTACTACGTCTTCCAGCTCCAGCTCACCGTCCGCCAAACCGAGACGCGCATCCAGAAGCTCGAAGACTGCCGCACGCGCACGGTCGGCACGCTCGGCAACACCGCCGCGTCGCGGCTGATGGAGAAGGAGGGGATTCCCTTCAAGGGTTACGCCGACCCTGTGGCCGCGTACCGCGACCTTGAGCTGGGGCGCGTGGACGCGGTGCTGATGGACGTGCCGATGGAGATGTTCTACGCGCGCCGGAATCCGCGCCTGAAGCCGGCGGGCGAGCCCTTCATGCGCGGCGCCTACGTGGTCGGCCTGCGCAAGGGCGACGAGGCGCTGAAGGCGGAGGTCGACGCCGGCATCGACAAGATTTTGCGCGAAGGTACGCTCGAAAAAATCCTGCGCAAGTGGAGCCTGTGGAACGACGCGCAGGAGGAGCTGAAGGCCGCCGCGCGCACCGACGTGGCCGAGGGCGAGCAGAGGCCCGAGGAGGTCAAGTACGAGATGACCTCGACCTCGTTCAACTGGGGCGAGGCGATCTGGCGCCTGACGCGCGCGGCGCTCGTCACCGTCCTGCTCTCGCTCGGCGCGATGGTCATCGCGGTCACGCTGGGACTCGCGCTCGCGGTCGGACAGTCGCGCGGGCCCGCGTGGCTCCGCTTCGTCTCGACCGTCTACGTCGAGTTCTTCCGCGGCACGCCCGTCCTCGTCCAACTGCTGTTCCTCTACTTCGGGCTGCCGCGGCTGGGGCTGGCGATGCCGGGCTGGCTGACGGCGCTCGTCGGGCTGGGGCTAAACTACGCGGCCTACGAGTCGCAGGTCTACCGCGCGGCGCTCGACGCCGTCCCGAAGGGTCAGCTCGAGGCGGCTTACGCCCTGGGGATGACGCCCGTCCTCGCGTTCCGGCGCATCGTGCTGCCGCAGGCCCTCCGCATCGCGCTGCCGCCGATGACGAACGACTTCGTCTCGCTCTTCAAGGACACGTCGGTCGCCTTCGCCATCTCGGTCTGGGAGCTGGCGACCGCCTACCGCGAGCTGGCGAACGCGTCGGGCGAGTTCATGCTGCTCGGCGTCATCGTCTCGGTCTTCTACCTGCTGATGAGTCTGCCGCTCGCGCACCTGGCGCGTCGGCTTGAGCTGCGGCTCAAGCGTCGTCAGGCGCTGCGGGCGGTCGAGTCGGAGGTGGCGGGATGATACGCGTCGAAGGTCTGGGCAAGGTCGCGGGCGAGACGCGCATCCTGCGCGGCATCAGTCTCACGGTCGAGCCGCGCACGGTGCTCGGCGTCATCGGCCCTTCGGGGAGCGGCAAGACGACGCTGCTGCGCTGCGTGAACGGCTTCGAGAGAATCACCGAGGGCACGCTCGAAGCCGGCGGCGTGCGGCTCGAAGCGGGGCTCGCGGAGAAGGAGTACCAGCGGCGCGTCAAGCAGCTCCGGCGGCAGGTCGGGATGGTCTTCCAGCACTTCTACCTCTTCCCGCACCTGTCCGTGCTCGGCAACGTGACGGAGGCGCCCGTCCACGTCTTGAAAAGGCCGCGCGCGGAGGCAGAGGCGCGCGCGCTCGAACTGCTTGAGACCGTGGGGCTCGGGAAGTCCGCCCGGCGCTACCCCGAGTCGCTCTCTGGCGGCGAGCAGCAGCGCGTCGCCATCGTGCGCGCGCTGGCGATGAGCCCCGAGGCGCTCCTCTTCGACGAGCCGACGAGCGCGCTCGACCCGCGCCGCTCGAACGAGCTGGCCGCCAGCTTGCGCGGCTTTGTCGGGCAGGGGCAGACGATGGTCATCGTCACCCACTCGATGAAGTTCCTCGAAGCCGTCGCCGACCGCGTCCTGTACATGGAGGCCGGCGAGGCCGTCGAGATAGGCGAAACGGCGCAGGTGCTAAACGAACCGCGAGACCCGCGCACGCGCGACTTCGTCCAGCACGCAGACTGATTCGCGGCGAGACAGATGAAGGGGCCGCCCATGAGAACAATCACAACCGTCGCCCTCGCGCTTCTCCTTTGCGCCGCCTCCGCGCGCTCACAGACCGGCAACCCGCCGGCGCCGACGCCTTCGCCAACTCCGGCCGCCGCGACGGCGACGCCGAAGCCCGTGCCGACGTGGCTCGACCGTCGCGTGCGCGCGGAGGTCGAGGGCTTTAACGGCAACGTCTACCTCTACGCGAAGAACCTCGACACGGGCGCCGAGTACAGCCACGGCGGCGACGAGCCCGTCCGCACCGCGAGCACCATCAAGGTCGCCGTCATGGTCGAGGCGTTCGCACGCGTCGCAGAGGGGCGCGCGAAGTGGTCGGACGAGCTGGTGCTCGGCAAGCCGGTGCGCTACGGCGGCTCGGGCGTCTTGAACGAGCTGACCGACGGGCTGCGGCTGCCCCTGCGCGACGCCGTCACGCTGATGATGATGTTGAGTGACAACACCGCGACCAACATGGTGCTCGAACACCTGACGACCGACGCGGTCAACGAGCGTATGCAGTCGCTCGGGCTCACACAGACGCGCATCATGCGCAAGGTGGGCGGCGGCGGCGAGAGCCGGGAAGGGAAGTTGGAGTCGAACAAGCGCTTCGGGCTGGGACGGACGACGCCGCGCGAGATGGCGGCGCTGCTTGAGAGGATGGAGCGCGGCGAGGTCGTCAGCCCCGCCGTCTCGAAGGAGATGCTCGACCTGCTCAAGCGCGAGCAGGGCACGAACGGCATCTGGCGCGGCCAGTGGCGCGTGCCGAAGGCTACGAAGTCGGGCGCGCTCGACGCCTTGCGCTCGAACGTCGGCATCATTTACCACCCTCAGCGCGGCCGCATCGTGCTCGCCGTCACCTGCGACGACATGCCCGCCCCCGAGTGGACGCCCGACAACCCCGCCCACCTCCTCATGTCACGCCTCTCCGAGCTGATCATCGACGGGCTCGGCAAGTAGGAAGGGAAAGTCTGAAGGGTGAAAGCGGAGGGGGAGGCGTTTAACCTCCCCCCTCCGCTTTCACCCTTCAGACCTCGTCACGCCGCCGGTTCGACCGGCTCGTCGCGCCGCTCTTCTATCTCGGTCTTTATCCGTTCGATGACGGCCGCGACCGGCATTGACTTCAGGTCCACGCCGCTGCGGAGACGGACGGAGACCTTGCCCTCCTCGGCCTCCCTGTCGCCGGCCACCAGCATGTATGGCACCTTCTTCAACTGCGCGTTGCGAATCTTCTTCTGCATCGACTCGCGCGAGTCGTCCACCGCGACCCTGATGCCCCCGAGCGCGTTGGAGACCGGCGTTCCGAAAATCTGCTCGTAGACCTTCCGCGCGTACTCGTTGTGGCGGTCGGCGATGGGGATGATGACGGCCTGCACGGGCGCGAGCCAGGTCGGGAACGCGCCGGCGTAGTGTTCTATCAGGAAGGCGACGAAACGCTCGTGCGAGCCGAGCGGCGCGCGGTGGATGACGTAGACCGGGTGCTCCTTGTTGTCTTCGCCGATGTAGGTCAGGTCGAAGCGCTCGGAGGCGAGGAAGTCGAGCTGGTTGGTCGAGATGGCGTACTCGTTGCCGATGGCGCTCCGAATCATGAAGTCTATCTTGGGGCCGTAGAAGGCGGCCTCGCCCTCGGCCTCGACGTACGGGTAGCCCGACTCCTCCATCACGTCCTTGATGATGTTCATCGCGGCGATCCACTTCTCGGGCGCGTCGACGTACTTGTCGAGCTTGTTCAGGTCCGGCTTCGAGAAGCGCATGTAGTACTCCTCGATGCCGAACATGTCGTAGTAGCGCGCGTGGAGGTGCATGACCTTGAGGAACTCCTCCCGCGCCTGGTCGTAGCGGCAGTAGAGGTGCGCGTCGTTCTGCGAGAAGCCGCGGACGCGCATCAGGCCGGAGAGCACGCCGCTCTGCTCGTAGCGGTACACCTGCCCGTACTCGGCGATGCGGAACGGCAGCTCGCGGTAGCTGCGCGGGCGCGCCGCGTAAATCTGGTGGTGGTGCGGGCAGTTCATCGGCTTGAGGTAGTAGGGCTCGCCCTCGATGTCGATGGGCGCGTACATGTCCTCCTTGTAGTAGGGGAGGTGCCCCGAGCGGTAGAAGAGACTGTCCTTGGTGATGTGCGGGGTGAAGACGCGCTGGTAGCCGTCCCTGCGCTCCTCCTCCTTGGCCAGCTTCTCAAGCTCCTCGCGGATGACCGAGCCGTTGGGCAGCCACAGCGGGAGCCCCTGCCCGACGTCGTCAGAGAAGGTGAAGATTTCCAGCTCCTGCCCGAGCTTGCGGTGGTCGCGCTTCTTCGCCTCCTCAAGCCGCCACAGGTGCTTTTCGAGGTCTTCCTTGTTCACGAAGGCGGCGCCGTAGACCCTCTGGAGCTGCGGGTTCTTCTCGTTGCCGCGCCAGTAGGCCCCGGCGATGCTCATCAGCTTGAAGACGCCTATCTCGGAGGTGGAGTTGACGTGCGGGCCGCGGCACAGGTCTACGAAGTCGCCGGTCTTGTAGAGCGAGATGGTCAGCGCGCCGCCGTTCTCGCTCGCGCCCACGGCGTCGTCGTCGCCCGTCTCCTTGGCGACGGCGGTGCTGCCTTTCTCCTTGAGCAGCTTGAGCAGCTCGACCTTGTAGGTCTGGCCGAGCCGCTCCATCTCGGCGATGGCGTCGTCGACGGGCAGCTCCACCCGCTCGTACGGAAGATTCTTATTCTTCAGCTCGCGCATCTTCTTCTCGATGCGCTCGAGGTCCTTCTGCGTCAAAGACTCCGGGAGGTCCAAATCGTAGTAGAAGCCGTTCTCGACGGCCGGGCCGACGCCGAACCTGGCGCCCGGCCAGATGGCGTGGACGGCCGCGGCCATGAGGTGCGCCGCGGAGTGGCGCATGCGCTCCAGCTCGCCCCTCTTCTCCTGTGAAAATGCGGAAGACATCTGTTTGCTCATAATTAAGTTCACACCGTCAACACTTTCCGTCCGGATGTCCGGGAAATCATTATAACCATTTTGACTGCCGAGGCGAGTTGGCCGGGCGGCCTCTCGGCGGTGTGTGTCGCGTCCCGCGTGGGCGGCTGGGTTTTCCGGACCCGAAGTCTTAAAATCGGCGCGTGGCGAATCCTTCGAGGCGTCTGCCCGAGAACGTGCCGGGCGACTTCTATGTNNNNCTCACGCACCGCGACGACGTGGCCGACCAGGAGAAGTTCGCGCGACACTTCGGCGCGTCGCGCGTCATGCACGCCGACGACGGCGCCGCGCGCCACGGCGTCGAGCACGTCCTCGAAGGCGGGGACGAGTCGCGGCTCGACCGGGACCTCGTCGCCGTCCCGACGCCCGGCCACACGCGCGGCAGCGCCGTCCTGCTCTACCGAGACAAGTACCTCTTCACCGGCGACCACCTCGCGTGGTCGCCGACGCGCCGGGCCCTGACCGCCTTCCGCACGGCCTGCTGGTACTCGTGGCCCGCGCAGACGCGCTCGATGCATCGCCTGCTCGACTACCGTTTCGAGTGGGTCTTGCCCGGCCACGGCCGCATACACCACGACACGGCCGGGCGGATGCGCGCAGAGCTTGAGAGGTGTGTCGAGTGGATGGCGTCGTTCGGCTAGGGTTTCTTTTCGGGCTCGGGGTAGTTGCGGACGGTAGGCAGCTTGAGCTTGTCCGCCACTTCGGGCATCAGGAGCTTGAGCTTGGCCGCGTCGGCGGTGGCGCCGCTGACGAACTTCCAGTTCTTGCCGTCGTCGGCCGAGACGGCGATCATGAAGGACTCGCTGACGAAGATGACGCCGTCGGGCGTGCGCATCCTGAGCTTGGCGGGGAGGATGGCGTAAAACTGTCCGCCCTCGCGTAACACCTGAGTAGGCTCGGCGGCGGGCGCGTACGACAGCGTCTCGAAGCCCTGTGACTTCACCCCGGCCATGCTCTTGCGGACGAACTCCGCCATCTTCTCGCGCCCGCCCATCAGTTCCACGACCTTCGGATGCGTGAAGTCGGCCAGCCGCTCGTAGTTCCCCTCCATGAAGGCGCGGCTGGACTCCTCGGCCTGCGCGCGTAGCTGTTTTGAGGCTTCTTCGGTCAGTTGCGTCTGCGCCGCCGCGCCTTGTGATGTGAGAAGGAAGAAGATGGCGAAGAAGATGACGGCGGCTCCGCGACGCGGAAGCCCAAAGTTGAGCGAGTGCGAATTGCTTTTGTAGTTCATTTAAATTGTTGAGACGCCCTCCCTCACGGTCGGGCTTCGGTCGTTGGTTATGGCATCTGCGCGATGCGCTGGCGGTAGGCTTCCAACTCCTGGCTCTGCGGGGAGAGCCGCGAGAGCTGTGCGACGGCCTCCTCGGCGGCCTTCTTGTCGCCCTTCTGGAGCGCGGCGGCGGCGATGTTGCGCCAACTGTTGACGTGTCCGGGGTCGACGGCGAGCGACTTGCGGTACTCGGCCAACGCGCGGTCGTAGTCGCCGCGGTTGAAGTGTGTGTTGCCGAGGTCGGTGCGCACGTCGGGCGAGGCGGGCTTGACGGCGAGCGCGCGCTCGTAGAAGCCGGCCGCGGCGGCGAAGTCCTTCGCGTCGTACCGGGCGTTGCCCATCAGGACGAGCGTGTCGAAGTCTGTGCCCTTGAGCTTGAGCGCGCGCTCGGCGTAGAGCGCCGCCTTGTCGTAGTCGTGCAGCCCGTAGAAGACGCGCGCGGCCTCTGTCTGCGCCGCGAAGTCCTTCGGGCTGCGGTCGGCCTTCTCCATCGCCGCCTGCGCCGCGGCCGAGGTCGAGGCGGCCGACCCGCCGCCGCCCGCGTCGCTATCGACCGACGGGTGGCCGGGGGGCAGCTCGCCGCCCATCTGGTCGGGGCTGAGCGGCCGCGCGTCGCCGCTCGGGGAGGCCGCGCGCGCGGCCGTGCCGCCGCCCGCGACTGGCTTGGTGACAGCGTTGGTGATGAAGAAGCCGACCGTGAAGCCGACGACGATGCCGATCACGCAGAGGAGGAGGTTTTTTGACATTTTAGCAGGTAAGTCGCCGTGAAACCCGGCGAGCCGGAATCCGAAAAATCATGATTTCTGCGGCGAAAGCACGCCGCGCCCGCGCGCCGGGATAATAACACGGCGACGCTGAAATCAGGGACGCGCCGCCCCCCTTCGATTGAGTTGCCGCCGCCGCCCGGTTTCGTTATGATGCGGGCGCAGCTTCTCAGGAGTCCGAAGCGCCCCACGCGGCCCTGGCATCCGTCAGTTGTCGATTTACCGCAACCGTTCATCATCATGTCAGCCATCCAAGAGACCAACCTACGCCCCACCGGCGGTACGACCGCCTCGGGCGACTCCCCCACGACGACCGAGCGCGTCGTCATCGCGTCCATCGGGGCGATCATCGCCTTCCTGCCCCTGCTCATCGACAACGTCTTGCAGAGCGGGTTGAGGGAGGCATTCGGCCCGGACGCTACCGGCTCGGGCTTCTACAGCCGGACCTTCACGGTCGTCGTCCTTCTAGCCACGGCGGCCGTCTGCGGGCTGGGGGCGAAGCGGACGCTCGATCTCTTAAGCTCTGTGCGCTTCGGCGTCTCGCTGCTCGTGCTGCTTGCGGTCGCCTGCATGGTCGGCATGATAGTCGTGCAGCAGAACGTGGACGGGTTCGACAAGTACTTCGCCAGCCTGACGCCGGCGCAGAAGTTCCTCTACGGTAAGCTCGGCTTCTTCGACATCTACCACGCCTGGTACTTTAACGCCTTACTGCTCGTCCTCTCGCTCAACATCGTGCTCGCCTCCATCGACCGCTTCCCGAGCGCGTGGACTTACGTCTCGCGCAAGAAGCTCGACGCCTCGGCGCACTGGCTGCGCGGGCAGGAGCAGAGCGCGACGCTCGGCCACCAGGCGGAGAGCCGCGACGAGGTGGTCGGGCGCGTCGAGGCGGCGTTCCGCTCCTCGCGCCTGAAGACCCGCGTGACCGAGAAGTCGGGCAAGGTCTTCGTCTTCGGCGAGCGCGCCGTCTGGAACCGGCTCGGCGCCTACGCCGTCCACGTCTCGCTGCTGACCATCTTCTTCGGCGGCTTCCTCACCTCGATGTTCACGGTGGGCGGGCAGATGCCCCTGGAGCCCGGGCTCACGTCGAACGAGCTGACCGAGACGGTCTTCGACGTGGACCAGCTCTCGCGCTCGGTGCGCCAGCTCCCGTTCACGGTCGAATGCACCGACATCGAGCAGAAGCTCATCCGCAAGGACGGGCGCATCACCTCCGACAACACGCTCGACTGGCTGACGCGCATCAAGATCAAGGACCCCGAGCGCGGCGAGACCGAGGCGCTCGTCCACCTCAACTCCCCCTTCGACTACCGCGGCTACCGCTTCTTCCAGGCCAGTTTCGTCCCCAACGGCAAGGCGCGCGAGATACGCCTGCGCGTGACGCCGGAGGGCGGCGGCCAGCCGCAAGACCTGACCATCACGCGCGGCGGCGCGGCCGTGCTCCCGGACGGGACGCGCGTCGAGTTCAAAGACTTCGCGGCGAACTTCAAAGTCGGGGGCGGGCGGCAGGACGAGTCGGGCGAGGGCGAGTACAACCTCCCGGCGGCGACGCTCGCGGTGACGCCGCCGGGCGCGCGGGCCGTCAAGGCCGTCGCCTTCACGCCCGAGATGGCCGAGCAGGCGCCCTTCGCCAGGCAGCCGGTCGCCGGCCACACGTGGCGGCTCGTCGACTTCGAGAAGGCGCCGCAGGCGCACATCCTCGCCATCCAGAAGGACCCGGGCGCGACGGTCGTCTACGTCGGCTTCACGATGCTGGGGCTGGCGCTGATGGGCGTCTTCTTCTTCTCGCACGACCGCGTGTGGGCGCTCGTCGAGGAGAAGGGCGAGGGGCGCTTCGAGGTCGTGGCCGGCGGGAACACCAACCGCAACCACCTGGGCTTCGGCGACCGTTTCAGGAAGCTCGTCGCGGCGATCGGCGGCGAGCCCGTTGAGGTGAAAAAGGCATGAGCGAAGTAATGAAGCAGCCGGCGCTGGCGGGCGCGCCGGAGATAAACCTGAAGGCCGGGCGGCTGTCGTCGTACCTCCCGGCGATCATCGCGCTCCTCGGCGCGGGGCTGCTGACGCTGTGGAGGTTCAAGGCCGGGCCGGATAATTTCATCTCGGACGGCGGGATGATGTTGTGGGCGCTGGCGGGCTACCTCGTCGCGGCGGTCTTCTACCTGACGAACCTCTACGCGCCCTCGCGCCTCTTCGAGAAGATAGGCATCACGACCGCCACGGTCGGCGTGATGCTCAACCTCGGGAGCTGGCTCGTGCGCTGGATAGCGTACCGCGAGCACGACGTCGCCATCTGGCTCCAGGAGGGCAAGCCCGTGGCGGAGTGGCCGTGGATTTTCCGCAACATCCCGTTCGCGAACCTCTACGACCTGAGCCTGGGCTTCGCCTTCGGCGCCGGCATTACGACGCTGCTCATCGCGCACCGGCGGAACTTCCGCTTCCTCGGCGCGGTCTCGCTGCCGCTCGCGTCGCTCATCCTGATTCTGGCGCGCTTTATCGGCGATGACATCGTCGGTCTCCAGCCCGTGCTCGACTCCTACTGGCGCCCCATCCACGTCGGCATCGCCGCGCTCTCCTACGGCATCGCGCTCGTCTGCTTCGCCGTGGCGGTCGTCTACCTTCTGAAGGACGGCGTGAAGACCGAGTCGATGGCGGTCTGGTCGAGCGCCTTCGCGCTCGCGGTCATCGCGACCGTCAGCAAGGGGAGCGTGCTCGCCGTGGGGAGCGTCTTCTGGGGCTTGAGCGGCGCCGTGGGCTCTTACGGCTCGGCCGTCTTCCTGCCGCCGCGCTTCCCGCTCCCGCTGAGGGCCGAGCTGCCCTACGTCGGGTGGCTGCTCCTCGCCTCGGGGGTGCTGCTCGCCGGGGTCGTCGTGCTCTTCCTGCGCTACCTCTACGGCGGGGACGAGCGCTCGCGCCGGCTGGGTCACCACGTCTTGAAGGCCGCGCTGGTCGCGCAGGTGCTCGCCGTCTTCATGCTCTCCTATCAGGTGAGGACGCTTCAGGCGGTCGCCGTCTGTGACGACGGCGCGGCGCGCCCGGCCTCGACGGCTTGCATCAACCCGTCGCAGTTCCAGCGCGCGGGCGCGTTCCTCGCCGAGAACGAGGGGCTGCGCCCCGAGCAGATCGCGTCCATCCCGGCCGAGCGTCTGAGCCAGGCCGGCGAGCAGTTCCTGCGGGGCCGTCAGGGCGAGTTCTTCCTGAGCCTCAACGCCAACCCGGTCGAGCTGGCCGCGCTCATCACGGCCTTCGCCGGCACGCTCTTCGTCATCCTCTTCAGCTTCCGCACCGAGAAGCTGCGGGCCGCGCTCCCCGACAAGGAGAAGATCGACAGCCTGATGTACAAGACGGGCGGCGTGACCTTCGCCGGGCTCGCTCTGCTGCTGATGACGGGCGCGGTGTGGGCCAACGAGTCCTGGGGACGCTACTGGGGCTGGGACTCGAAGGAGACGGGCGCGTTCGTGGCGTGGCTGACCTACGGCGGCTTCCTCCACGTCCGCATCTCGCGCGGCTGGACGGGGCGCGCCTCGGCCTACTTCGCCATCGTCGCCTTCCTGCTCATCATCTTCACATACCTCGGCGTCAGCTACCTGCTGCCCGGGCTGCACTCTTACGCGTAAAGGCTGTGAACCGTGAACCGTAAACCGTGACAAGAAAGAGCCGCTGCTTCTTCTTGTCACGGTTTACGGTTCACGGTTCACGCTATTTCCTATGAACAGAGAGAACATCCTTTTCTCGGTCGTCGGGCTGCTGCTCGGCTACGTCGTCGCCTTCCACCTCGTCGTCTACGTCAACCAGGGCCAGGCGGCGCAGAACGCCACGGCGGCTACGGGCGCGGGCGAGGCGATGCCGGCCGACGGCGTTGACCCGAAGGAGCGGGAGCGCCTGCTCACGGCGGCCGACGAGTTTGCGCGCGCGGCGCGAGAGAACCCCGAGGACTTCGCGGCGCAGATGAGGGCGGCCGAAGGCTACTTCCAGGCGGGCAGCTTCGAGGACGCCATCGACTTCATGACGCGCGCCAACGAGCTGCGCCCCGACGACTACGACACCGTCGTCAAGCTCGGCAACGTCTACTCGTCGGCCGGGCGCTTCGACGACGCCGCGCGGTGGTACACCGCCGCGCTCGCCAAAAAGCCCGACGACTGCGACGCCCGCTCCGAGCTTGCGCTCACGTACTTCATGCGGCAGCCGAGCCAGCCCGAGAAGGCGGTCGCCGAGCTGCGCCGCGCGCTCGAGATCGACCCCAACCACGTCCCGAGTCTGCACAACCTCACGCTCATGCTCCTTGAGACGAAGCAGTTCGCCGAGTCCGAGACGATGCTCGCGCGGCTCGAACGCGCCGACCCGACCTACGACCAGCTCCCGCGCCTGCGCGGCGAAGTGCAGAAGGCTCGCTCCGGCGCTGCCGTGGCGGCCCCGGACGGCGGAGCCCAGAAGAAATCTCCGACCGACTGAGACCCGCGTCTTTTGTTTTAAAGAATGTGGGGGCGCGGCTCGTCCCCGCAACTTCATCCCCGGAAGACGAAGACGATGAGAACTGAACGGCGCACGCCCATCAGAAGAGTCGCGTTTTTGTCGTGCCTCTTTGTGCTCGCTGCCGCGTCGGCTCGCGCGCAGGCGCCGCCCCAGGCGGCCTGCCAGCCGAGCCCCACGCCCGTCGCCGTCAAGGCGGACGCGGCGGCGGCGGCCGCCTTGACGGCCACCGCGACAGCACCGGCCGAAGCGGGCGGCATCCGCGTCTTCCTCTACGACGCCGCGAAGAACCCGCTCGCGCGCAAGCGTCTCTACCTGCTCCGCCGGAGCCCCTTCGGCGCCGGCGGGCCGGACTGGGCCTCGATGCCGAGGCACGCCGACTACCTGCAGGGCGCGAGCCCGCAGCTCCGCGAGTGGCTCGCGCGCCGCGACTGCGATTCGCTCTACTGCCCCGAGTTCGAGGCGGAGTTCGCGGAGGCCGTCAAGACCGTCCCCGAATTCAAGCGCGCCTACGAGGAGGGCCTGCGCAAGTACCGCAGCGAGCGGCTCGCGCTCAAGTGGCTCCCCGTCAACTTCCCGCTCAAGAACGTCCGCACCGAGTACTTCCGGCGCAAGCGCGCGTGGCTCGAAGAGGCGGGGCGCAGGACCGGCAAGGTCGTCTCGTTCATGACCGACGGAAAGGGGCGCGCGGTGCTGACGGGCTTCGCGCCGGGCGAATACTACATCTCGAACCTCTTCCCGCTCGAAGAGGGCGGCGCGGTCTTTGACTGCAAGGTGACGACGCTGCCGCCGCACCCGCGGCAGATGTGGGCGCTGACCTACGTCCTCAGCGCGCCCGCACGCCAGTCGGCCTCGGGCCCCTAACAGATTTCTGTTGTCAGGCTTTCGGCGTCTGTGCTACAACCCGCTCCGGGTTAATTTTCTTTTCCGAAGCTTTACCTTTCAGTTGTCCCACAGCCTCACCCGCTCGGGTGTTTTCTCGGCCGCAGACCCGACCGGCTGACGCGGCCGACCATTTCGGCTGACGGATGAAGCACCGAAAACTTTTGTTCGCACTCCTGACACTCGCGGCCGCGTCCGCCTTCCTCGGGCCGCGCCTGGCCGAAAGTTCGGCCGCCGCGCCCGAGCCGCAGAGGCGGCGCGCGGCGACGCAGCGCCGCGCGCCCGCGCGCCCGCGGGTTGACTACACCAAGTTCACACACTCGACGCCCGCGCACCGCAAAGACTCCTGCGACTCCTGTCACAAGAGCCCGAGCGACAACTGGGCGAGGGTGCGCGCGCGCGACGCGGCCTTCCCCGACATCACAGACTACCCCGAGCACGAGTCCTGTCTCGGCTGTCACCGCCAGCAGTTCTTCAACGGCGCGCGCCCCCCGATCTGCACTGTCTGTCACACGGCCGTCTCGCCCCGCGCCGGCGAACGCCACCCCTTCGCCAACCCCGCGGACGTTTTCGCTCGCTCGGCGAGGGCCAAGACGAGGCCCGGCGAGTTCGCGCTCATCTTCCCGCACGACGTTCATCAGGACGTGATGGCGCGCGCTCCCTCGGACGCGGGCGACGAGAGGGGCGCGCCGCGCTTCGTCCGCGCCGCGTTCGCGCAGGACGCGCCGAAGAAGGCGAAGCCGAACAGTTGCTCCATCTGCCACCAGACCTACCGACGGCCCGGCGCCGCGGCCCCGACCCCGGCCCCGGCCGACGCGGCGGCGGGCGCGGGCGCGTCGGGCGCGACGCCCGCGCTGCCCGACGGACTTCTGAAGACGACGCCCACGGGTCACGACTCCTGCTTCAACTGCCACTGGCAGGACGGGGGAGAGAAGCCCTTCTCCAACGACTGCGCCGGCTGTCACAAGCCGCTTCCGAAAGGCTCGGTGCCCGCGCCGGCCGCCGGGCGCGACGCGGACGCGCAGCTCGCCGCGCGCGCCGGGTTCGCCGACCCGTTTATCATTCGGAAACTCCTCCGCAGGGAGACGGTCACCTTCGCGCACGACGAGGAGAACCACCGCGACATCGACTGCGCGAGCTGCCACACGCGCATCCCGGCCATCAGCACGCTCGACGACTCGACGCTCAAAGTCTCCATCCTCTCCTGCGGCGGCTCGGGCTGCCACATCAACGCGCGGCCGAAGAAGATTCTCAACGACGAGGTGGACAAGAAGCTGGCCGACGCCGCCTTCAGGTGCGCGAAGTGCCACGTCAATCTGGGCGACGAGAAGCCGCCCAGGTCGCACCTCGACGCGGTCGGAAAATAAGGCGTTCGGAAGGTGACCGTGAGAGAAGTGCCCGACAAAAAGGGAAGTCAGAACAGGAAAGCGCGCGCTCTGCTCTTGCTGTGTCTCGCCGCCGCGCCGTGCGTCTACGCCTTCGGCAGCCGCACGCCGTCCGCCGCGCCCGCGCCCTTCGCGCGCGTGACCGCCGTCGCCGCGCAGGAGGGCGGGACGACGAAGTTCTCGCACTCGCTCCCGCGCCACGCCGAGATCGCCTGCGCCTCGTGCCACCAGCGCGAGGACAACTCGCCGCGCCCGCGGATGCCGGGTCACAAGGCCTGCATGGAGTGTCACGTCACACAGTTCGTCACGCGCGGCGGCGAGCTCTGCATGAACTGCCACACGAATCTTGAGGGCGGCAACCCGCCGGTCAAAGCCTTCCCCGGGCTGACGAGCTTCAACATGCGCTTCGACCACGCGCGTCACGCGTCGGGCGGCGGGCGCCCCGAGCAGGGCTGCGCCTCTTGCCACCGGCCCGCGCGGCGCGGCGTCGCGCTCAGCATCCCGGCCGGCGCCTCCGCGCACGACAACTGTTATAGCTGCCACACGCCGGGCTCGCGCGGGCCCTCCGGCGACATCTCCACCTGCGCCACCTGTCACGCGCAGGGCGGCTACCGCCGCACGCCGGCGGGGTCACGCGCCTTCTCGGTCGGCTTCAGCCACGCCGCGCACGGCCCGCGTCAGGGACTCCGCTGCGACGAGTGCCATCAGGTGCGCGCCGGTCTGGGGCAGGGGCGGCAGGTCACCGCGACGCGCCCGACGCAGCACTTCGGCTCGGGTCGCGCGCAGAACTGCATGACCTCTGAGGCCCCGCGCCGTGCGGAAACGGAAAAAGTTTGACATGGCCGGGGGGCGCGTCTATCATTCCGCATCCCCAGGCCATGACCTTTGAAGGCTCGGTCGTCCGTGACAGGCAGGGTTTCATCTCTCCCGCCGCCAGGCACTTTTGAGAACAGGGCAGACAGGGTAAATCCCGAGGACATCCAACCATGAAACTTTTAATCGCGTCGGTCGCGCTCGCCTTCTTCCTGTGCGTGACGGCTTGCAACTCATCCGCGCTCAAGTCCGGCTCGGCCTCGCTCACCGCGCAGGGCGCGCAGGCGCCGAAGGACGAGTACAAGCTCTCGACCGACTCCAAGAAGGACAAGGCCAAGAGCCTCGCCGTCGCCTTCAGCCACGTCAACCACGCGACCAAGAACTACAGCGTGGACGGCACCAAGACAATCGGCTGCGCCGAGTGCCATCACACAGACCAGCCGGCCGCCGAGGCCGCCAAGCACCCGCCGCTCAAGTCGGCCTACCCGGCCGACCGCGCCGTCACGCTCACGGCCGAGACCGCCAAGGACGCCAAGACCCCGCAGGTCGCGACCTGCCGCTCCTGCCACGCGCAGGACGGCTCGAAGCCGAAGCTGCTCGACGCCATCCCCGAGGTCACCTACGAGGGCGACACCGACCCGACCATCCTGACCAACGAGGAGGCGTTCCACCGCAACTGCAATTCGTGCCACGACGCGGCCGTCGAGAAGCGCAAGCTGACGACCGCCCCGACCACCAACGAGTGCGCCAAGTGCCACACGGGCAAATAGGCTACCGCCGAAATATCACTGGCAAGAACGCCCGCCGGTCGCGTGTGACTTCGGCGGGCGTTTCTGTGTATCATCGTCGGGATAAAACCTTCGACAACGGAGTCCTACTGATGCAAAAGCTCTTCGCCGGGTCGTCGCTTGCTTGCTCGGCACTCCTGCTGGCCTCCTGCGGCGGCGCCAACCCGCCCGTCACCAAACAGAACTCGAACGCGCCGGCCAACAGGGCGCAGACGAGCCTCCAGCACGGCACCAGCCCCTCGGCGAACCTCGGCGTCGCCTCGTCGCACGGCGGCGGGACGGCGGCGCCCCCGCCGGCCGGGGCCGGTCCCGCCACGTCCGCCCCCGCCAAGGCCCCCGTCGAGACGCCCGAGCTTGACGCCAAGATCGAGAAGGCGACCGCGAAGTCCAAAGGCTCCGGGGCGTCGGCCGCCGACAAGAAGGCCGCCGCCGCCGCCTTCCTCGCGCGCGGCAACTTCTACTACGAGGCGGGCAACCCAATGCTCTACAGGTATGCCCTCGGGGACTTCAGGCGCGTCCTCCGCTACGACCCCGACAACGGCGAGGCGAAAGAGAAGATCAAGCAGATCGAGGACATCTACACCTACTCGGTTAAAAAGCCCATTCCGGACAACGGGCTGAACGACGAGCAGTAAAGAGCGACGAGGAATATAAAGCCGCGTGAGCCGCCCCGACGATGTGACGGGGCGGCTCACGCGGCTTTCGACTTCCTGAGCCCGGCGCGGGCCGAAGGCTCAGCCGATCTTGATGCCGACGGCTTCGAGGAACCTGGTCGGGCGGTCGCCGCCGATCATGGCGAAGATGAAGTCGTTGGGGACGGTCGCCTTGACCTCCTCGGTGCGCGCGTTCATGAGGACGACCTCCTCGTCGCGTATCTCCTTGATGGACGTGCCGAAGAAGACCTTGATCTTGCCCTCGTCGATGCAGTCGTAGACCTGGAGCTTGTTGCCGAACTTCAGGTCGTTCTTCATGTCGGAGCGGATGACGAGCGTCACGTCGTTGAGCTCGGAGTCGGGGCGGAAGGTTATCTTGTCGCCGTGGCGCGTCGCCACCAAATCCACCGCCGCCTCGATGGCCGAGTTTCCCGCGCCCACGACGACGACGCGCCTGCGCTTGTAAGCCTCGGGGTCCGCGAGCTTGTACTTGACCTTGTCCTCCGTCCGCCCGTCGCGCGTGACCTTCATCTCCTCGCCCGGCACGCGCAGCTTCATCGGCGTCCCGCGGTTGCCGAGGGCGAGGACGACCCGCCGCGCGTTGTATGTGACGCGCTTCTTCTCGACCCCGCGCTCGGTCTGCACGACGAAGTAGTCGCCGTCTTCGGCGCGCTTCACGGACTTGCAGCTCTCCTGTTCGTTGACGCGGACGCCCGCCTCCGCGAGCGCGCGCGTCCATGATTCGAGGATGGCCTCGCGCTGCGCGCCCGCGCCCTCGGGGCGGACGCCGCCGCGCGGCTCCATCGTCTCGGGCTTGAAGAAGACGTACTTGTTGGCCGGGTACGCCTCGATGGTCGCCAGCACCTTGTCCTGCTCGATGGCCGCGTAGGTGAGGCCGAGCCGTTGCGCGGTGACGGCGGCCGAAAGCCCGGCGGGGCCAACGCCGACGATGACGACCTCGACGTCTGCCTTCGGCTCGGGCGGCGCGCCGTCGCGTAGCTCGTCGCGGATGAAGTGGACGCAGTCGGCGCCCTCGTTGGTCGCGTTCTTGATGAGCGGCGTGCCCGAGACGTCGCCGATGATGAAGCAGCCGGGGACGTTCGTCATGAAGCGCGCGTCGCGGTTGGGAACCTTGCGCGGCGGAATCTTCTTCGTCGTGTTGACGACGATGCACGCCTTCGGGTTGACCGGGCACTCGACCTGGCAGGCAGTGTCCTCCATGCACTGGTCGCGCGCGACCGGCGTGGCGACGCCGCCCACGATGGCGAGCACGTCGTGCGGGCAGGCGTCCACGCACGCGTGGCAGCCGATGCAGCGCTCGGTGATGACGACCGGGTGCGGGTACGAAGGGCCGTCGGGGTCGTACTGTTCGAGCTGCTCTTTGGTGAGCTTGATGCGTCCGTCGTCCTCCTCGGGCGTAGGCGGGAGCGGCTCCTCAAGCAGGAGCCGCGCGCGGCGCGAGTCGCGCAGCGCGAAGGTGACGCCGGTCGTCCCCGTCCAGCCCCACCACGGCAGACCGCCGAAAAAGCTCTTGCTCGGGTCTTTGGTCAGGAGGTTGACCGCCGCCAGCAGCGCCAGCAGCACGATGATGACGAAAAGCTGTGATTTCTTCATCGTCCGGGTGTGTGCGAAAAGTCGGGCGCGGCCGCCGTCAGGTCGTTCAGGAGCGCGCGCCCCCACTCGCGCCGCGCCTGTAGGTGCTGCACGTGACAGGAGATGCAGTTGGGCCTGTCGGCGGCGAGAATCTTCTCGAACTTGCCGCCGCGGTCGCCGTTGTGGCAGAGGCCGCATGTTTTGCGCGGCGTCTCGATGTCGGTGTTGGGGCCGTGGGTCGTGTGGCAAGTGTTGCAGCCCATCTCGCCATCGCTCGTGCCCTTTAAATCGCCGACGAGCTTGACGCGGTGGACGTGCAGCGAGTGGAACTCCGCGCTCCGCCGCAGGTCGTCCGGGTCGCGGCCGGACGCGCGCGGCCCGACCAGGAGCGCGCCCCGAAGGCTCTGCACGAGCTTGCGCAGGGCGGGCGACTTCTGCTGCCACTCCTCGTCCGCCAGCCCCTTCCAGACCCACCTGCCGTCGCGCACGGGGTAGCCGTACGCCCCGCCGTGCGGCGTGTGAACCGCGCGGCCTTCGTACGTCTTCTTGTTCGAGTCGTTGTGGCACGTCGTGCAGGTCTGAAGGCTGGCGACCGCCGGGCGGAACTCCGTCCCCTGGTGCTCGACGTGACAGTGGGTGCAGCCGATGCCGGCGCGCGCGTGCGGCTCGGTGACGGCGGCCTTGAAGGCCGGGGCCTGGTGACAGGACGAGCAGTTCGACTCGATGCTCGCCGCCAGAGAGTGGCAGGAGGTGCAACTGCCCGCGTTGGTGCGCACGGCGATAGGGGGCTGCGAGCTAACGGTGGAGGCGGCGTGTGCGCCGGAGACGGGCGCCGGCGCGTAGGCCTCGGCGTAGACGTAAGCCGCGACGACTGAGAGCACCGCGACGAGCGCCGTACACCAGACGAAGACCGAGAAGGGCCAGGGGCGTACGAGGTCGCGCGTGGGCGTCCAGTTGAAGCGCGCCTTGCCGAGCACGCGCGCCGGCTTGCGCGGGCGCATGTGCGAGACGCGCTGCATCTTGCCCGCTTCGCGCTTGCGCTTCTCCCAGAAGACGTTGAGCGCCTGCGCCAGCTCGTTCTCCTCGGCGCCCGGCTTCGCGCCCTGACCTCGGAAGGGTGACGGGCCGGCCGGGGTCTCGCCGCGGCTCTCGGCCTCGCCGGACGTGAGCGCGACTTCGAGCGTGACGTTGATGTCGAGCGCGTCGCCCGCGCGTTGGATGGAGAGGAAGAAGGGGCCGATCTGTACGAGGTCTCCGTCGGCGAGCACCTCGCCCGACTCGGTGGCGACGACGCGGCCGTTGAGCGTCGTCCCGCTGGAGCTGCTGAAGTTGTAGAGGTAGTAGCGCCCCCCGGCGAGCGTGACGCCGGCGTGCAGACGCGAGACGGTCGGATGGTTGAGCACCAGCTCGCAGCTCGGCTGGCGGCCTATCCTGAGGCCGTCGGTGACGAGCGTCACCGGGTCTACGTCGAGGTCCTCGCGGACGATGCGGAACTTGCTGGCCTGTGTCTCCATGCGGATTTCAGCGGACGGCGAAGAGGACGACCTGTACGACGTGGACGAGCATCAGCGCGAGCATCAGCGAAGTGGCGACGACGTGCGGCGCGAGCCAGAGCTTGAGCAGTTGGTGCAGGTAGATGAGCGAGTCCACGCGCCTGAGCGTGACCGTCGCCTCGACGGCTTCGAGCAGGAGTTGGCGCGACTCCGGGTCGAGGCTGCGCGCCTCCGCCTCGTAGGTCTCGCGCGCGGCGGCCAGGAGCGCGGTCAGCTCCTCGCGCCGGAGGTACTGCCGCAGAAGGTAGCGTAAGGAGAAGACGCGCCCGCGCACTTTGCGGCGGACGAACTCGCGCAAGTGTTCGTTGCTGCGCTGTCCGATGTCCGCCAGCGTCTCGCGCAGCTCCTCGCGCCGCGCGCGCAGGTCTTCGACCAAAAGCGGCTCGCCCTCGATGCTCGTCATCACCCGCGGCGCGACGAGGTAGACGAGGACGCCGAACAGACCCGTGACGATGACCGCGTCAAATGAGACCATCAATAGCGAGGTCAGCAAGCCCCCCGTCGTCCTCCCGCCGTGCAAAAGCAGCACGAGCCCCGCCGCCAGCCCCACGTAGACGTGTGCCAGCATCCAGTAGCGCAGCGCGCCCGCGCGGCGCCTGTAGACCTGCTTCCGCAGCGGGTACGTCATCACCGCCGCGACGCCCCCGAGCCCCAGAAGCCCAGTCACCCAGCGCACCGTCAGCCACGTCCCCCCCAGCCGCTCGTCGATGCCGAAGCGCGAGAGCGCCCAGACCACTCCCGCCGTCAGCCCCAGGACGAGCATGACGCCGACGGCGTGCCAGAAGAGGGCGAGGGGGTCGCGCCGGTGAATGTTGCGGCCGATGGCGTGCGTCTGGTCGCGGAAGACGAGGCCGATGCGCCCGTTGACCTCGGCGAAGTACTCGCGCGGGTTGACGCGCACGAGCGCGCCCGTCGGGCAGTTCTCCTGGCACGAGAAGGCTTGCCGGCGAGCCCCCGGCGGGTTGAGCGAAGTGCCGGCGCAGAGGTTGCACTTGGTGGCGAGTAGATTCTCTGTCGCCGTCACCGGCTGCGGCGGCGTCCGCGGCGCGAGGCTCAGCCAGCCCTTCATCCTCCCCGCCAGCGTCGGAGGCTTCGGCGCCTCCGGTTTGCGCGGGATCATCGTGATGGCGTTGTAGGGGCACTGCGTCGCGCAGTCGCCGCAGCCGATGCAGGTCTTCGGGTCGATGTCTATCTGGCCGTTCCCGAAGCGGCCGATGGCGCCCGTGGGGCAGCCCGTCAGGCACTCCGGGTCCTGGCAGTGCATACAGACCGAAGGGACGAGAATCTTCTCGCCGGAGACGCCGCCGTAATTCTTCGGCCGCTCGATGTGTATGCCGCGGCGCAGCAGACGCGACTGCCCGTGAACCTGGTGGCAGGCCATCGAGCAGTTGCCGCAGCGCACGCACTTGTCCATGTCCATCACGAGCAGGTTCGTGCCGTCCACGACCCCCGTCGCAATTTCGCGCTCGGTGGCGGCGACCAGACGCTTGTCGAGCCGCGACGCCACGCTCACGTCGTCGTCCGCTAAAGAGAACTCGGAGAAGGTGCGCACCAGCGTATCGCGCAGCTCTGTGTCGGCGCGCAACGGCGGCATCGCCACTTCGAGCACCTCCGTGCGCTGCAAGACGACCGCCGTGTAGCCCCAGCGCCCGTCACGCCCGACGCCTTCGAGCCCGAGGCAGTTACCGGCGCCGAGGAAGTCTACGCCCACGTCCTCGGGCAGGCCCTCGGCCAGCAGGTCGCCCACAGCGCCGCCGTACCCCAGGCCCCGCACGCGCCGCACCCAGCCGTTCTTGAGAAAGACGACGCGGTCGATGGGGTCGCCCTCGCGGAAGAGGACGTGGTGTTTGGCGTAGACCATGAAGCGTGCGGACTTGCCCAGCCGTTCGAGGAGCTGTCGGCCGAACGCGTCGTCTGTCGCCTGCTGCACGTCGATGAGCGTGCGGCTCAGGCCGTGCTTGCGGTAGTTGGCGTCGAGCATCTGCCCGAACTGCGGCAGCTTTCGCAGCAGGCGCAGCGCCGGGCGCGTCACCTCAAGGACGCGCGCCTTCGACCCCTCGGGGACGCGGACGGTGGCGTTGCGCGGCACGCCCGCCAGGATTGACATCTCGCCGAAGCTGACGCCCGGCGGAAGCTCCGCCACCTTGCGGTCTTCGCCCGTCTCGCGGTCACGGACATAGACTTCGAGCTTGCCGTCGACGGTGACGTAGAAAGTGTTGCCGCCCCAGTCGCCCTCGCGGATGACCTCCTCGCCGGCCTCGTACTCGTAGAGGTGGACGTAAGGGCCCACCTTTTTGCCGTTGTAGTTGCGGCCGTAGGCGATGACTTCGAGGTCTAACTCGTACTTGAAATGCCCGTCGTGCTTATCGAGCAGGTCGGAGATGATGTCCACGCTCCGAATCGCTTCGAGGACGGTCTGGTGCTTCTTGATCTCTTTGGGCATGGCCCCCCGGGCAACAAATTATTCAAGTGGGATGAAAAAAGCCCCGCGACGAAGGCTGCAAAGGGCGGACGACTTACGAAAAGAGGCGGCATTATAACATCGGCCATCGGGACTGAAGGAGCTAAAATTTGAAGCTGAGCGATGAGGGGTGCCGTGACGCAGTCTGAGCGATGGAGCGGCGATTGGCCGGCGTCGCACAGGCGGAAAGTCGTGATGCCGGAATTTCGGCTGAGCGTAGAAATCTATTGAATCCAACCCGATACGGGGTTAATCTCAGTCCCGTGGGTGTCGTCTTCACCGCCGGCTCTCCCTGCAAGGACACTTCTCCCCAGCCACCATAAGACAGCTTGCCCCGGAAAAAAAATATGTGGTTTAGATAAACGCGAGTAGGTTTTCGAAGATGCTCAATGCTATCCGCGTCACCGAAATGTCCTGCGTGGTGGGTTCGTCTACGGTCGCAGCCTCGGTGCTTTCGTCCTCCGGTTTCGGCGCGACGGAAGTTGTGCTGGACTGCGGTGGCGTGGGGACGGGCGGAGTGAGCATTTCGCCGGCAAATACTGGGCAGCAAAGCACAAGCAACAGGACAAAGGTGTTGAGAGACTTACGCATTACACTTTTCCTTTGTGGAATTATTCGACGGGCAGACGGCCGCCTCTGGACAAGAGGTGACCATTTTTCAGTCCCCGCAAATTTTTTGCAAAGACAAAGAAGGGCTTACCTCACATGAGTTTAGCAGATTCGAGTCTGGAGAAACTAGAAGCCACCGCGGTTGAGGCCGAAGAGGCCGTCTTAAATCGCTGCCGGATGGCGGTCGAACTCATACGGCGAGGGCAATACGAAGACGCACGGGGGGCCATGGGCGACCTCTGGCGCGGGACAGGGCGACGGCCGGGGGCAAAGGCTTTGTCTCGGCGACTGCCGCTGCCGTTCTGTTACAGGTCAGAGCCCTCACGGGCTGGCTGGGAGCGACAAAGTAAGAAGGGGGCGCGCAGGAGGCGGCAAAAGACCTAATCAGCGAGAGTGCAACACTTTACGAGCGAGCAGGTGATCGCGCAAGGGCAGCGCTCGCGCGAAGTGACCTGGCGCTCTGTTACTGGAGCGAAGGCGCGTTTGACGAGTCGCGTGTGCTGCTCGGCCGCTCGCTCTCGGAGCTTGCGGATGCGGACGCGGAGCGGAGGGCGGTCGTTCTCTTCTCAAGGCTCAACGACACGGGGCTGCTCGCGCAGGCGGACGGGAGGCGCGCGCGGGTTTTTATCGGGGAGGGGAGGTACGCCGAGGCGACGCGGGCCGCCGGGCGCTCTGTACGGTCCTTGGAGAAGGGCGGCGGGTCGGCGATTAGAGCGCCTCGGAAGCCACGCCGTCTAAGACCACTGACATCAGCTTTTTTGGAACCTGACGGCGCGCCGCGGCGTGTAAACCGAGCGAGTCTGCGGACGTAAGTGTATAATTTCCGCGAGTCCCCCGAAGCAAGAGGCAGAGCCCCACTTTCCTGGATGAGCGCGATCTCGACAACCGACGAGCTGGTCTTCTCCGTCGCATCGGCGGGTGCGCCCGTGCGCGCCGAAGAGTCGGTCGGCGAGATGACCGACCACCGTCTGCTTGAGGAGACGAAGGCGGGCGACGGCGCAGCGTTCGCGGAGATTGTGCGGCGTTACCGGAACCAGATCACGAACTACGTCTACCGCATGACGAACGATTACGACCTCGCGGTCGATCTGGCGCAGGAGACGTTCATGCGGGTCTACGCGGCGGCCGAGCGCTACCAGACGAGCTACGCGTTCTCGACCTACATCTACCGCATCGCCACCAACCTGGCGATCTCGGAGCTGCGCCGCCGCAAGCGCCGCCGGCTCGTCTCGCTCACGACCTTCTTCAGCGAGCGCGAGTCGCCTTCGGACTCATGCGAGCTGGAGATGCCCGACAAGGGGCCGCTTCAGGACGTGACCGTCGTCGAGGACGAGCGCCGCGCGGCCGTCGCGCGGGCCATCGCGACGCTCCCCGAAAAGTACCGCGCGCCGCTCGTGCTGCGCGACGTGGAAGAGCGCAGCTACGAAGAGATTGCCTCCATCCTCGGGATGAACGAGGGCACGGTGAAGTCGCGCATCAACCGCGCGCGGACGTTCCTGCGCGACAAGTTGCGGGCGTATCTGTAAGGGAAGTGTGTTTTATGTCTGACTGCAAAGCGTACCGACACGAGATAGTCGAAGCCCTGGACGGCGCGTTGAGCCGGGGGGCGAGCGCGCACGCCGAATCCTGCCGCGCCTGCGGCGAGGAACTGCGCGGCCGCCAGTCTCTGAGCGCGCTCGTCCGCGGCCTCGGCAAAGTCGAAGCCCCGGCGGATTTCGAGTACCGATTGCGCGCGCGCATGGCGGCCGGGGGCGGGGGGGGGCGGCGCTTGCCGCTGAGCGGGCTCCGTCTCGTCTACGCCTTCGCGCCGGTGGCCGCCGCCGCGTGCTTCCTCGTCGTCTCAGCCGCGCTCTACCTCAGACAGGCCGCGAGCCCGGCCCCGGCGGAAGCCCCGGCGGCCAGCGTCACCGAGCCGGCGCATGACTCGGACGTGGCGCAAACCGCTGCCACTCCCGATACAAGATCGGCTGAAGGGTTGAAGCCGACGGGCGGGCGTTTGGTGGAAGTCGCGTCGGCTCCGCCGGTCTTCAAAGCGCGGCCGGCGGTTCACAGGCGGCTCGCAAAGTCGCACACGGCGAGGGAGGACGTGGGCGTGGTGCAGCGGAGCGCCACTCTCAGTGTCACGGGAGCCCGCGTTATCACCGGCAGCGGCGTGACCATCGCTATGAAGACGCCTTTGCACGTGGTCTTGCGGGACGAGAGCGGCGCGGGCCGCGTCGTGCCGATGCGCGCCGTGAGCTTCGGCTCGCAGGAGCTGATCGCGCGCGAGAGCGTGAGCCGGCAGGCGACCGTCGCCGAGAACGAAGGGGTCTGGTAGTCGGTCGATGACGTATTTTGACCACGAACTGACAGCCGTTTCGCGGGGCCGCATAATGCGCGGCGCGCTGCTACTCGTCTGCGTGTTGTTTCCTGCTTCGGCGTCGGCGCGGCAGGCCGCTCCCGCCGCGCCGTCCCAGGCTCCCGCGCCGAACGCCCCCGCGCCGACGCCGGCGGCGCGGCCCGCCCAGTCTGTCTCGCCGCAGGTCGTGACGGTCGTACACCGCCTGACCGGGTGGAAACTCCTCGCGTGGCTCGCGTCGAGCGGGCCGCCCGCGCTCGAACTCGACGAGCTGCCGTCGATGACCGACGCGCACACCAACATCGTCGCCGGCTACATCTACGAGGACGGGCGCAGCGTTGTGGCGCGGCTCCCGCAGGCGGACCTCGATCTCGAAGCCTTCTCGCCGCCGCGCACGCCGCCGGCATTCTTCGCGCGCTCGGGCGCCGGGTTCGACACAGAGCCCGAGTACATGCTCGTCACCGCCGACAAAAGGCGCGTCGAGGCCAAGTTTGTCGGCATCGACTCCTCGACGGGGCTGACGCTGCTCGAAGCCAAGGAGGTGCTGCTCTCGGGCGCGCCCGCCGGCGACCAGGGCGACACGGAAGACCCGACCGTCGGGCAGCGCGTCCGACTCTACGCGCCGGCGCCCGCCGTCGCGCCGGGCGCGAGGACTGCGCCGGGGGTCACGCCCGAATACATCCTCCTGAGCATCGACCAGAAGGAGGGGCTGCTGACGGAGGTCAACCGCGCGCCTTCGGGCGCGCCCTCGCGCGTCGTGGTGAGCGCAGACGTGTCGCAGGCGTGGACGGGCGCCGTGGCCGCGAACGAGCTGGGCGAGGTCGTCGGCATCGTCTCGCAGAGCCGCGACGGCGAGACGCAGCTCGTGCCGATGGCGATGGTGAGGAACGCCTGCGAGCGCGTGCTCAAGCTGCGCGGCAGCGCGCCGCAACCCTGGCTCGGCGCGCGCGCAGACGCCGCTCTCCAGTCGTCGCTCGACGCGTGGGTCAGCTTCGGCTGGACACCCGAGACGGCGCGGCCTCTCATCGAGAACCGGCGGGGCGTCTTCCTGACCTCGGTCGCGCCGGGCACGCCGGCGGCGCTGGCGGGGCTGAAGCCCGGCGACCTGATCGCCGGCTTCGGCGCGCGCGAGGTGCGCGGCGCCGACGACCTCTCGATGAATTTGAAAGAGGCGGGCGTCGGCTCGACCGTAGACCTGACGGTGTGGCGCGCGCTTGAGCCCGCGCCGGTCAAGGTGACGGTCGAGCTGAAGGGCGTCAGGAATCCCGCGCTCGCGACCGCGCTGGCGGAGGAGGGCGCGCTGCGCGAGGCGTTGCTCGCCTCCGCGAGCGAGTTAAAGCTGCTGCGCTCCGAACAGTCGCGTCTGAGGAACGACCAGCGCGTCGTGAGCGCCGCCGAGTTGACGCGCGTCTCCGAGCGGCTCGTCGCGGCGGAGGTGAGGCACGCGCGAGTCCGGGAGCAGTTGGAGGCGGCGCGTGCGAAGGTCAACGGGTCGCGCATCCCGGCCTTCGGGTTCCCGACGCGCCACCCGCCCGTGAATTTCGAGGGCTATGTGGCGGCGTCGCGCTTACAGTTGTACGGCCTGAACGCCATCGGCCTGACGCCTCGCGGCGCCGGCCAACTCGGCGCGAAGGGCGGGCTGCTCGTCGTCGCCGTGCGTCCCGAGAGCCCGGCGGCCGCGAGCGGCCTCCACGCCGGCGACGTGATAGAGACGGTTAACGGCGCGCCCCTCGAGTCTACCGAGCTGCGCCGTCTGCTCGCCGAGCCGGACGCCTCGGCGCTCAGGTTCGGCCTCGTCCGCGAAGGCCGCCGCCTGTCCGTCAATTTCTCGCCCTCGTTCGGGGGAGAGCCGCGGCGCCGGTAGCCTCCCGCCGCCGAGCCGCCCGAGCGCCCGCCGCCACGCGCGCGGGCGCTTTCGCTTTTTACAAACCCGCCCGCATCTGTGCTACTCTTAACCCGCCGCTCGTTCAACTAAACAGGGAAGCTCTCAAACAGCCATGCTGCAAGTGGCCGTCGAGTTCTACCACAAGCTGCTCGAAGACGTGGAGGTCGCCGAGTCCTCTCGCCGGATGCTCGACGAGGGGCTGGAGCGGGCCAAGCTCATCTTCGGCGGCCGCCGCCTGTCGCCCTACCTGCGGCCACACTTCGTCACCGAGGAGGACTTCGCGCGGGTCACGCGCATCTGCGAGACGGTCTGGTCGGCCATCCAGAAGGTGAAGGACGCGGCCGTCGCCGACCCGTCGATGCTCGACGAGCTGGGGCTGACCGAGGTCGAGCGCGAGCTGGTCCGGATAGACCCCGGCTACCGCGCCGTCTCGCCCACGGCGCGGCTCGACTCGTTCCTTACCCCCGAAGCCTTCAGCTTCGTCGAGCTGAACGGCGAGAGCCCCGCCGGCATCGCCTACGCTGACGCCGCCTTTGAAATCTTCTCGGGTCTGCCCGTCATGCGCCGCTTCGCCGAGCGCTACCGGCTCCGGGCCTTCCAGGGGCGCCCGCTCATGCTCGAAACGCTCCTCGAGGCATACCGCGAGTACGCGGGCGCTTCGGCCGCCCGCAAGCCGTCCATCGCCATCGTCGATCTGAAGGGGCTGCCCACCCAAAAAGAGTTCGAGCTCTTCCGCGAGTACTTCGAGTCCCGCGGGCACGCTTCCGCCATCTGCTCGCCCGAGGAGCTGGAGTTCTCCGGCGGCAGACTGCGCTGCGGCGATTTCGAGATAGACATCGTCTACAAGCGTCTGCTCGTCAACGAATACCTGCCCGTCATGCGAGAGCACCCGGCGCTGCTCGAAGCCTGCCGCGCGGGCGCCGTCTGCCTCGTCAACAACTTCCGCTCGAAGATGATTCACAAGAAGGCGCTCTTCGCGGTGCTTACCGACGACCGCCACGCCGGCCTCTTCAACGCCGAGGAGCGCGAGGCCGTCCGCCGCCACGTCCCCTGGTCGCGCATGGTGCGCGAGGGCAGGACCGTCAAGGACGGCGAGACGATCGATTTGCTCGACTACATCAGGGAGAACAGCGGGCGGCTGGTTCTGAAGCCCAACGACGACTACGGCGGGCACGGCATCTACATCGGCTGGAACAGCGACGCGGCCGCGTGGGACGAGGCGCTCGGAGTCGCGTTAGCCTCGGGCGACTACCTCGTGCAGGAGCGCGTCAAGACGGCGCGCGAGACCTTCCCGGCGCTCGCCGACGACGGGTCGGTCGTCTTCGCAGAGCAGCTCGTCGACCTCGACCCGCTGCTCTTCAACGGCCGGGTCGGGTCGGCCTTCACGCGCCTGTCCTCGACCGAGCTGGCCAACGTCTCGTCGGGCGGGGGCATGGTGCCGACCTTCATCATCGGCGAGAAGTCCTGAGCGCGCGTCGGGTCTTCACCCATTTCCGGACGGCGGAGGAGCCAAGAGCGATGAACTTTGTCAACAGCGAAGAGCCGCAGGAGGAGCGACGCCAGCACGAGCGCTCGCGGCTCATCATCGACGTGTTCTTCAACGGCGACGACCTGACCGGCATCGCCAGCACGAAGGACATCAGCCCGGGCGGGCTCTACATGAACACGCAGGCGGAGATTCCCGAGGGCGCGCTGCTCACGCTCCGGCTGCCGCTCGAAGGGCGCGACGTGGTCTGCAACGGCGAGGTCGTCTACAGCAACCCCGGGCGCGGCGTGGGCGTGACCTTCCAGGGACTCTCGGAAGAAGACCGCGCGCACCTCGAAAGCGCGCTCAAGGTGAGCTGAGTCGGGGGAAGTTGCAGGCGCCGGGCAGGAGAGGACGGGGATGACGCCAGAACACTACACGCTAGGCATCGAGGAGGAGTTTCAGATCGTCGACCCGCAGACGCGCGAGCTGCGTTCGCGCGTCGCCGAGATGCTCGAAGAGGGCCGGATGATGCTCGGCGAGCAGGTGAAGCCCGAGATGATCCAGGCGCAGATCGAGGTCGGCACCGGCGTCTGCCACAACATCCAGGAGGCGCGGCGCGACATCACGCGGCTGCGCTCCATCGTCTCGGGGCTCGCGCGCAAGCAGGGCCTCCGCATCGTCGCCGCCTCGACGCACCCCATCTCGCAGTGGAAGGAGCAGCAGATTTACGACGACCCGCACTACAAGCTCCTCATCGAGGAGTTGCAGATGGTCGCTCGCTCGCTGCTCATCTTCGGCATGCACGTCCACGTCGGCATCCCCGACCGCGACCGCCAGATTCACATCATGAACGCGGCGCGCTACTTCCTGCCGCACGTGCTGGCGCTCTCGACCTCGTCGCCCTTCTGGCTCGGCATCCACACGGGGCTCAAGTCCTACCGCTCGGAGGTCTTCAAGAAGTTCCCGCGCACCGACATCCCCGACCACTTCGGCTCTTACGCCCTGTTCCAGAGTTACATCAAGCTGCTGCTCGACACCAACTCCATCACCAGCCCGAAAAAGATCTGGTGGGACGTCCGCCCGCACCACATCTTCCCGACGCTGGAGTTCCGCATCTGCGACATCCCGACGCGCGTGGACGACACGGTCGCCATCACCGCGCTCTTCCAGGCCATCGTCGCGCGGCTCGACAAGCTGATAGAAAAGAACCTCGGCTTCCGGCTCTACCGCCGGATGCTCATCCAGGAGAACAAGTGGCGCGCGGTGCGCTACGGCCTCGACGGCAAGATGATCGACTTCGGCAAGCAGAAGGAGGTTCCCGTCCGCGACCTCATCCGCGAGCTGCTGGAGTTCGTCGACCCCGTCCTCGACGAGCTCGACTCGCGCAGGGAGGTCGAGCACATCCACACCATCCTCGAACGCGGCACCTCCGCCGACGAACAGCAGCGCGTCTTCGACGAGACCGGCGACCTCAAGGCGGTGGTCGACCGCCTCATGGAACTCACCATCGAGAACGTCCCCGACGAGTGGAAGGACTAGCCCGCCGCGCGCACGCGAGTCGGCCGGCGACTAAGCCAGCATCATCTTGAGCCCCGCGACGACAAGCACGGCCGAGAGCACGCGGCGCAGCGTGACGGTGGCGAGCCGCCGCCGCCCCAACTCCGTCCCGACCAGCCCGCCCGCCATAGCCGCCGCGCCCCACAGGTTGATCGAGTCGGGCACCATCCGCACGCTCGCCACGTGGCCGGCCAGACCGGCGACCGAGTTGACCAGGATGAAGGCCGCCGCCACGCCCGCCGCCCGCCGCGTCTCGGCCCAGCCCGCGAGGAGCAGGATGGGGCTCAGAAAAATCCCCCCGCCCACGCCCGTTATCCCCGACAGCAGTCCGATGGCTGCGCCGAGCGCGATTGCCGCCGGCAGGGGGACGGGTCTCGCCTCCGCGTCGGCGGGCGCGGACGCGTGCATCCAGAGGCGGAAGGACGCGAAGAGGAGCGCGAGGCCGACCAGCTTCTGGTAGACCGAGCCGGGCAGCGTCAACGCGCCGCCGATGAAGGCGAAGGGAATCGAGCTGAGTGCGAAGGGCAGGAAGATGCGCCAGGAGAAGTGGCCGGCGCGGTAGAAGCGCGTGGCGGCGATGAGCGCGACGAGGATGTTGAGGGTGAGCGCGGTCGGCTTCATCACCGCGGGCGCGAGTCCCGCGAGGGCCATCGCCGCGAGGTAGCCCGAGGCGCCCGCGTGCCCGACCGACGAGTAGAGCGACGCCATGACGAAGACGGCGGCGGCGAGGACGATGACTTCGGCGGTCAGCATCTCGGGGGAGAAGACGCGGCGCGCACCGGGTAAAATCTACGCCCCGGCGCGACCGTTGTGTCCGGCGGCCTTGTTGTGTTCGAGCGCGAGGATGAGGAAGTTCTCGAAGAGGATGCGGCCGTCGCGCGACTCGTTGGGGTGCGCCCAGAGCGTGCGCGCGCTCGCCTCCTCGCGCAGCACTCGCTTGCGCTCCTCGGGCGAGAGGTTCGGGTTGACGCGCTGGAGGCTCTTCGTCAAATCCTGAAAAGACTTCTCCAGGTGGAACTGCACGGTGTAGATGAGCTGCCCGCCGTCGCGCTTGACCATCATCTGGTTACGACACAGGTAGCTGGCGGCGAGCAGCTTAAAGCCCTCGGGCAGGCGCGGGAGCTGGAGCCCGTGGTTTTGCCAGACGCGCAGGATGTCACCCTCGGGCGTATAGTCCTGCCACACGCCCTCGTTGAGGCCGCGGAAGATGGGGTCATCGGGCTCGGTGATGCGTATGAAGCGGTACTGGTACTCGAAGTTGCGCCCGTCGCGCCGCTCGCCCGGCTCGGCGTTGTCGAGCGTGACGCAGCCCACGCCGAAGCAGAGGCCGATGAGCTGGTGGCCGCCGCAGATGCCGAGGATCGGCGTGGTCGTCCTGACGGCGAAGGCCGCGAAGCGGCGGAGCATCTCCGGGTTGTAGTAGTCGAAGTCGGAGAGCGTCCCGCTCAGCACGATGGCCTCGGGCTTGAACTCTTCGGCCGCCTCGACCGTCTCGGACAGGTGCGCGACGCGGATTTCGGGCTCGACGACGAGCCGCCTGATGTTGTTGACGATGTTGTCTAAGGCGAGCGCCGAGACGTAGCGCTCGCGTTCGAGCCTGGCGGCCGCCGACCCGCCCCACTCGCGGCGCGCGAGGTCGGAGAGGTCCGACTCGTCGCGCAGCAGGTCGTTGACGACGAGGACGCGTATCCTCTCGATTCGCCTCTCGAAGGGCTCGTAGGGGCAGTAGGGGCGCTGGCTGTACGGGAAGGGGAGCGAGTCGAACGGCTCCTCCGGCTGTTGATGGCTGAACTCTGGCGTCATGTCGCTAAAACTTAAAAACCCCCTCGTCCGTCCCTTTAGATGCGCTCGGGGCGCTGGCGGGTGTTCTGATTAAATACCGGGACGGCCGTGCCGGCCCCGGCCTCTTCTATCTCGCGCCGCACTTCCTTGAGCGCCGCGGCGCGGACCCGCGCGCGGAAGGTCTCGGCGCGCCCCCGTGTCTCGTGGTCGGCCAGAAGCAGCAGCCGCTGCCACGCGGATTCCAGCTCGTCGGCGAGGCGCGAAATCCGTGTGATGTCGTAAGGCACCGCCACCTCCGTCACGCCCGCGCGGGCGAAGACCGAGAGGTAACGCGCCGTCGCCAGGTCGGGGCAGGAGACGCGACGCCGCCCGACTTTCAACTCGATGCCGAGGAGCGTGTGCTGCACTTCGACCGCCGCGTTCCTGGACGCCGCCGGCACCTTGTGCGAGCGCGTGCGCGTCGAAAGGATGCGCCCGCGGTAGATGAGCGGCGGCCACTCCTCGCCGAGCGCGTCCCTGAGTCCGGCGACCGTCGCCTCGACCGAGCCGGGGCGAGTAACCGCGCCCGCGCTCACCTCGCCCGCGGCGGCATTCTTCGCAATCTCGGTCGCGGCTCTCATCGCACAAAGCTCCGGTGAATCGAACCCTCGCCCTCGCCCGGCGCGGGGAAGGTTCGGGCGACCTGTCCCCGGATTTCAGCGCAGCGACGAGACGACGTTCCACTGCGCGGCGCGGAAGGCGTCGATGACACGGCCGGGGAAGAGCCCGAGGTAGAGCACGCCGGCCACCGTCAGCACAAGCGCCAGCGCGATGCTCGCCGGGACGCGCGGCGCGCGCCACTCGTTCGTGCGCTCGCGGAAGAACATCACGACGATCAGGCGCAGGTAATAGTATACAGAAATCGCGGTGTTTAGCACGCCGATGATGACGAGCCAGCGGTACCCCTGGGCGAGCGCCTCGCTGAAGACGACGACCTTGCCCATGAAGCCGGCCGTCAACGGCACCCCCAGCAGGCTCAGGAGGAAAAGCGAGAGCGTGAGCGAGAGCCCCGGCGACTGGAAGCCGATGCCCCGGTAGTCTTCCACGTCCGTGCGGCGGTCGCCGCTGCGCGCGACGAGCGTCACGACGGCGAAGGCCCCCAGGTTCATCACGGCGTAGGCGAGCAGGTAGAAGACGACGGCCGCCACCGCGTCGGGCTGGCGCGCGGCGTCGGCCGCGCCCGCCGCGACGAAGCCGACGAGCGCGTAGCCCGCGTGAGCGATGGACGAGTAGGCGAGCATCCGCTTGACGTTCGTCTGGACGAGCGCGACGACGTTGCCGACGCTCATCGTCAGGATGGCGAGCAGCCAGAGCGCGTCGAGCCAGGCGGAGTGGAGCTGCGTGCCGGCGGCGGCCGTCTGCGCGGTGGCCGCCGCGAGCGGGAAGGCGAAGAGGAAGACGCGCATGAAGCCCGCGAACCCGGCGGCCTTCGGGCCCGCGGCCATGAAGGCCGTGACCGGCGTCGGCGCGCCCTCGTACACGTCGGGCGTCCAGACGTGGAAGGGCGCGAGTGCGACCTTGAAGGCGAAGCCGATGAGCAGCATCGCCGCCCCGGCGAAGAGGAGCGGCGGGTAGAGGCTGTCGTTGAGGCGCTCGGCGATCTCGCTGATGTTGGTCGTGCCGGGCATGAGCGAGAAGGGCGCGCCGGGGCCAGGACCGGCCGGCACGGCCTTCGCCGTCGCGCCGTAGATGAGCGCGATGCCGAAGAGCAGGAAGGCCGAAGAGAACGAGCCGAGGATGAAGTACTTGAGCGACGACTCGTTCGAGCGCAGGTCGGAGCGGCGGAAGCCGGCCATCACGTAGGTCGCGATGGAGAGGATTTCCAGCCCGAGGAATATCATGACGAGGTCGTTGCCGGCTGCCATCAACATCATCCCGACCGTGGCGAACAGCAGCAGCGTGTGGAACTCGCCCGCCGGCAGCCCCTCCCACTCGACCCAGACCATCGAGACCAGCACCGTCAGCGCCGAGACGACGATGAAGACGAGCGTGAACGAGAGCCGCAACGGGTCCAAGACGACCATCCCGCCCCACGCCGAGCCGACCGCCGCGCCGTCCGCGCCCGACCACAGCCAGAGCGTCGCGGCGGCCGAGGCGGCGAGCCCGAAGAGGGAGAGCCCGCCCGTCACCCAGCGCCCGCCCGCGCGGCGCGTGAAGGCGTCCACGAGCATGACGACCACGCCCGCGACCGTCAGGATTATCTCCGGCAGCAGGAGCGTGAAGTTGACGTCTGGCGCGACGGGGTTGATGGCGAAGCTAAGGTTCATCTTCTCAAACTCGCTGACGGCCGAACCCTTCCGGAGGCTCGGCAGGCTGTTGCCTACTTCGCGGCCGACGCCGCATCCGGCCGGGCGCCCCGCCTGGCGAGGAGCGCGTCAACGCGCCCCCGCACCATCTGCTTGTAGCGCGCGATGTCCTGCGACATGCCCTGGTGGACGGGCACGCTCAGCGTTCCGTCCGTGCCGAAGAAGACGAGGACGGGGATGCGCTGGCCGGTCTTCTCGTACTGCGCGAGCGCGACGCCGCCGGGGTCGCGCAGCACGGGCAGCGTCAGCCGCCGCTCTTTCGCGTAATGGCGGAGGAGGTTGTTCGACACGCGCTTCGGGTCTTCGATGCTGACCCAGAGGAAGCGGACTGGCTTGCCGGCGTACTCCTCCTTCAGCTCCTCGATGGCCACCAGCTCCCACGTGCACGGCACGCACCACGTCGCGCCGAAACTTACGACGAGCACGTCGCCCTGCATCTTCGACGTGTCGTAAAACTTACCGTCGAGCCCCTTCAGGCGGAAGCCGTCACCCCAGAAGGGGTCGGCCGGCGACGGTGGTGCCGCGCTTTGTTGCGCCCGCCCCGGCGCGCACAGCGCCGCGAGCAAAATCGCGAGCGCGAAGACGTTTCTGTTAAATCGTGACATCTTAAAACCCGTTTTCATCTCGTCTCGCGCGCCTCGGCGTGGAAGCCGCCCTGCGACTCGCCGGCGACGACGCGCGCGCGCAGCGCCTCGACGCTCGCGCGGGAGCGCGCGAGGAACGGGCGCGGGTAGGCGCCCATGTAGAGCATCAGCACGAGCAGCGGCGCGAGCAAGCCTATCTCGCGCCAGTTCAAGTCGGCGAGCCTTCGGTTCTCCGGGTGCCTGACGCGGCCGAAGAGCACGCGCTGCAACATCCAGAGCATGTAGACGGCGGCCCAGATGACGCCCGTCGCCGCGAGCATCGTCACCACCCACGAACGCGAAACGTTGTGGACGGCCGGGTCGGAGGTCCAGAAGCCGAACATGATGAGGAACTCGCCCACGAACCCGTTCAGAAGCGGCAGCCCCACCGACGAGAGCGACGTGAAGACGAGGAACGTGGCGAACAGCGGCATCGGCTTCGACAGCCCTCCGAAGTCGGCGATCATGCGCGTGTGCCGCCGCTCGTAGATCATCCCGACCAGCAGGAAGAGCGCGCCGGTCGAGACGCCGTGGTTGAGCATCTGGTAGAGCGCGCCCTGCATCCCCGCCTCCGTAAAACTAAACATCCCGAGCACGACGAACCCCATGTGGCTCACCGAGGAGTAGGCGACCAGACGCTTCACGTCGGGCTGCACCATCGCCACCAGCGCGCCGTAGATGATGCCGATGACGGCGAGCACGATGAAGATGGGGGCGAACTCGCGCGCCGCCTCGGGGAAGAAGGCGAAGTTGAAGCGCATCAGCCCGTAGGTGCCCATCTTCAGCAGCACGCCCGCGAGGATGACCGAGCCGGCGGTCGGAGCCTCGGTGTGCGCGTCGGGCAGCCACGTGTGCAGAGGGAAGAGCGGAATCTTGACGCAGAAGGCGACGGCGAACAGGATGAAGAGGATGGCCTGTTCGCGCGTGGCGATGCCGTTCGCGGTCAGCCCCATCCGCCCCTGCTGGAGCGCGTCGAGCAGAAGCGCGTAGTCGAACGTCCCCGCGCCGCCGCCCGCGCCGTTCGCGTAGAGGTACCAGAGCCAGATGATGCCGGCGAGCATCAGGAGGCTCCCCACCGCCGTGTAGATGAAGAACTTGACCGCCGCGTAGAGGCGGCGCTCGCCGCCCCACGCGCCGATGAGGAAGAACATCGGGACGAGCGAAGCCTCGAAGAAGAGGTAGAACAGCAGCAGGTCGAGCGAGACGAACACTCCTATCATCGCCGACTCGAGCAGCAGCATGAAGGCGAAGAAGGCGAGCGGACGCTTCTCGACCGATGTCCAGCTCGAAAGAATCGAGATGGGGACGAGCAGCGTCGTCAGGATCACGAGCCAGAGGCTGATGCCGTCCACGCCGACGTGGTAGCGCGCGCCGATGGACTCGACCCACGGAATGTCGGTCACGAAGTGGTAAGCGCCGCCCGCGCCGAGTCCGACGGGGCGCGTCAGCAACAGCAGCGAGGCCGCGAACGTCAGGAGCGAGAAGCCGAGGGCGATCCAGCGGTAGTGACGTTTGTCCGCGTAGGGCGCGAAGAGACCGTGCGCGGCGAGGGCGAGCGCCCCGACGAGCGGGAGCAGGATGAGAATCGTGAGCAGGTTTGGCTCCATGACTTTTACCGTGCGAGCTGGCCGAGCTGCCAGGCGTTCCAGGCGAAGTAGCCGACGACGGCCAGCGCGCCGAGCAGGATGATGGCCGCGTAGGAGCGCACGAAGCCGGGCTGCAGGTAGCGCAGCAGCCCGCCGAGCGCGGCCGTCCCGCGCCCGAGGCCGTTGACGAGGCCGTCGATGACCCCCACGTCGAAGAAGCGCCAGAGCAGACCGCGCGAGCCCTCCTTGATGGGCCCGATGAGCGTCCGGTCGTATAGCTCGTCCACGTAGTACTTGTTCTCCAGCAGGCGCGGCATCTCGTAAAGCGGCCGGCGGCGGAAGACCACCCAGCCGAGCCCGATGCCGAGCAGGCCGACGGCGATGGAGATGCCCGTGAACAGACGCTCCTGCGCGATCTCGGCGGGGGCGTGCGCCCGGCTCCAGTGTCTGCTCGAAGTAGTTGGCGACCGCGCCGCCGCTCAGCGCGTAGGGGATGCCGACCCAGCCGCCGACGACCGAAAGCACCGCGAGCACGACCAGCGGCAACGTCATCACCCTCGGCGACTCGTGCGGCTCGACGGGGCCGTGGTGGTGCCCTTCTTGCTCCTCCTCTTCGTCGTCGAAGTCTGACGCCGCGTGGTGCGAGCCGTGCGCGTCGGCGTGATGGGAGCCGCCGTGTGCGCCGATGTCGTGCGCGTGTTCGCCGACCTTCTCGCCGGGCGCGTGGCGCGGGCGGTCGCCCTCGGAAGGCGTGCGGGCGTCGTGCGGCTTCTCGCCCTCGTCGTGCGCGTGTGCGTGCGCCTCGTCGGCCTGCCCGCCCGCGTTCGCGTCGCGGAAGCGCTCCGAGCCCCAGAAGGTCATCACCATCATGCGCGTCATGTAGACGGCCGTCAGCCCGGCCGTGATGATGCCGACGACCCACAGGATTTTGCCCGCGCCCGCCGTGCCGAGCGTCTCGCTGCTCCAGGTCTTCCACAGAATCTCGTCCTTCGAGAAGAAGCCCGAGAGGAGCGGGAAGCCGCTGATGGCGAGCCAGCCCACGGCCATCGTCGCGAACGTCACGGGCATGTACTTCTTCAGCCCGCCCATCCGGCGCATGTCCTGCTCGTGGTGCATCCCGTGGATGACCGAGCCAGAGCCGAGGAAGAGCAGCGCCTTGAAGAAGGCGTGCGTCATGACGTGGAAGATGGCCGCGACGAACGCGCCGACGCCGCAGGCGAGGAACATATAGCCGAGCTGCGAGACCGTCGAGTAGGCGAGGACTTTTTTGATGTCGTTCTGCGCGATGGCGATGGTGGCGGCGAAGACGGCCGCCGAGGTGATGCCCCCCGCGAAGATGAGCCGCCAGTCGAACGCCTCGACGCCCATCCGGCCGATGGTCGTCAGCGCGCTCGTCACGACGGGGCCGCCACTCGCGCCGAGCACGTCGAGCGACTTATCGAAAAAGCTGATGGAAGGGTGACCCGCCCCGGCCGTCAGCCAGAAGACCAGCATGATGCCGAGGACGACGCCCCAGTCGCCGATGCGGTTGGCGACGAAGGCCTTCTTCGCCGCGTCGCCCGCCTCGCGCCGGCCGGTGTAGTAGCCGATGAGGAGGTACGAGCAGAGGCCGACGCCCTCCCAGCCGACGAACATCAGGAGCAGGTTGTCGCCCAGCACCAGCGTCAGCATCATGAACATGAAGAGGTTCAGGTAGGCGAAGAAGCGGTAGAAGCCGCGGTCGCCGTGCATGTACCCGGTCGCGAAGAGGTGTATGAGGAAGCCGACGAACGTGATGAAGCAGGCGTAGACGCCGCTCAAGCGGTCCATCGCGAAGCCGTAGTCGGCGCGGAAGCCGCCGACCTGAATCCAGGTCCAGACGTGGCTGAAGACCGGGCGCGCCGGGTCGGCCGTCAGCGCCGCCCCGCCCCAGTCGGTGAACGCGACGACGAAGGCGCACAACGCCGAGACGGCCACGGACCCGCACGCCACCGCGCCGATAAAAGTCTCGCTGCGATTCTTCCGCCCCACCAGCCAGCAGACCAGCGCGCCCACGAGCGGCGCGAACACGACGACGGAGAGCAGGTGATTCGTCATACTAAAGTCTCAGCATGCTCGCGTCGTCAACGTCGAGCGACTCGCGGTTGCGGAAGATGGCGATGATGATGCCGAGTCCGACGGCGGCCTCGGCGGCCGCGACCGTCATCACGATGAAGACGAAGAGCTGACCGGTCACGTCGCCGAAATAGCTGGAGAAGGCGACGAACGTCAGGTTGACGGCGTTGAGCATCAGCTCGATGCACATGAACATCTGGATGGCGTTTCGCTTGACGATGACGCCGACCACCCCGATGGTGAACAGCACGGCCGAGAGCGCCAGGTACCACGTCAAAGGGATCATCCCTCCCCCCTTTCTTCCGCCGCGCGGTCGGCGGCCGCGTCCGCGTCCGCGCGCTCTATCTGCGCGCGCGCGAAGGCGCGCCCCGTCGCTGCCGTGTCGCCGGGCTTGAGCGCGAGGTCGCCCGCCGGCGTCAGCACCGCCGGCTCTTCGGTCACGTTCCCGGGCGCGGCGAGGAGAGGCGTCCGCCCCTGCCGCGCGAGCGTGATGGCGCCGACGAGCGCCATCAGGATGAGCACGGACGTGACCTCGAAGGGGAGCAGGTACTTCGTGAACATCCCCGTCCCGATGGACGCCGTCAGCCCGATGTCCGAAGGGCCGGGCGCCGGGGGCGTGACCCGCGCCGAGCCGCTGCCGAGCTGGAGCATAAAGGCCGCCTCGCCGACGAGCACCGCCGCCAAAAGCACCCCCACGGGGATGAGGTAGGTCAGCCGCAGGGGTCGGCGCGCCTCCTCCTCGACGT
>JAIVJI010000109.1 GCA_020200135.1 Acidobacteriota bacterium
GTTGCACGTCAACACGCACAGGGCATGGCGCGCGACGGCTACTTCAACCACCGCGACCGCGGCGGGAAAGACGTGACGGCCCGCGCGAAGGAGGTCGGTCTCACAGATTGGAAGGCGCTCACCGAGAACATCGCGTATAACCAGGGCTTCGACGACCCGACGGGGTTCGCCGTCGAGCGCTGGATGATCTCGCAGAAGCACCGCGAGAACATCCTCAACCGCGAGTTCACGCACGCCGGGGTCGGCATCGCGCGCACGAACGACGGCACGTACTACTTCACGCAGGTCTTGATGAAGCGCTGACCGGACTCTCGCAAGCCCTCCCCACCGCCCGACTTCCCGCCTCCCCGACGCGCAGCTCGTCCCGCCGTCTTTACGTGGCCGGTGCACCTCTCTTATGCTGCGGCGCATGAGAAAGAGAATTCTGCTCGCCGCACTTCTGCTGGGCTGTCTCTTCTGCGTCGGGTTCGCGCGACAGGCGCGCGAGCGCGCGAAGTGGGAGTACAAGATGGCCTGCGGCCGCCCCAACCTTACCCAGCTCGGCGAGGAGGGCTGGGAGCTGGCGACCGCCACGCAGGACGGCAACGTCGTCTGCCTCTACTTCAAGCGGCCGAAGTAGCGGGGCGCCCGGCGCCGGCTCACGAAAACATCTCGGCCACCGCGCGCTCGGCGTGAACCCTCGCCGTGTCGAGGAAGGGTATGCCGCGCCCGGCCGGGTCGCGCAGGATGAGCGGCAGCTCCGTCCCGCCGAGGACGACGCCCTCGACGTCTTCGCGCTCCCTCAGACGGTCAATCACCGCGAGGAGCCCCTCGCGCGTCTCCGGCAGGAAGACGCCTTCGATGAACTCGCCCATGTACTTCTCGTGGACGTAAGTCTGATCGGCCTCGTCCGGCGTGACGACCTCGACGCCGCCGCGCGCGAAGACACGGTGGTAGACGCCGCCCTGCATCGTGAAGCGCGTCCCGAGCAACCCCACCTTCCCGAGCCCGAGCGCGAGGGCCGCGTCGAGCGCCGCGCCGATGATGCTCAGGAGCGGGACGGGCGAGCGCCGCTGAAGCTCGTCGAAGATGAGGTGCGGGGTGTTCGACGCGAGCAGCGCGAAGTCCGCGCCGGCGTCGGCCAGACGTTGCAGCTCGCCCAGCAGGTACTCGGCGAGTCGGTCGAGCCGGCCCGCTTCGATGAGGCCCCGCATCCGGTTCATGTCGATGCTGTTGATGACGAGCGGCGGGTAGCTGCCGTCCGTCACGCGCGCGCGGTACATGGCGACGATCAGTCTGTAATACTCGATGGTCGATTCCGGCGCGATGCCGCCGACGATTCCCAGCCTCTTCATCTTCTCAACCTCGCTCGGCCTTTCATTCGGCCGCCAGGGGGAAGGCCGGGCGCGGCGGCCCCGGCGGCGGCTCGCCCTCGTACAGGACGCGTTCGAGGAAGAGCCCCGAGGGCGGCGCCGTCCACGCGGCCGGCTCGCCCGAGTAACGTTCGAGCAGCGCGCCGAAGCCCTCGCGCGTCAGGTCGCCGCGCCCGACCTCGACGAGCGCGCCGACCAGACGCCTGACCATCTTCCAGAGGAAGTGGCTGGCGCCGACGCGGAAGAGAATCAGCCCGCCCTCGACCGAGATTTCGGCGCGCTCGATGGCGACGAGCGTCGAGCGCTGCTCCGAAGGGCTCTCGCAGAAGGAGCTGAAGTCGTGGCGCCCCGCGAGCAGCCCCGCGGCGGCCGCCATCGCCTTCGCGTCCAGACGGTCGCGCACCCACCAGACGAAGTTCTTGCCGAAGGCCGTCCGCCGCGTGGCGATCTGGTAAAGGTAGTAGCGGGCGCGGGCGTCGTGCCGCGCGTGGAAGTCGGGCCGCGCCGCCGCGACGCGCAGGACGTTGACGTCGTGCGGCAGGAGCTTGTTCAGCCCCGCCTTCAACTGCGAGGGGTCGGGCGCGCGACCCGCGCCCTTCGACTTGAGGTGCGCGACCTGCCGGAGCGCGTGGACGCCCGCGTCGGTGCGCCCCGAGCCGCCGACCTCCGCGCGCGCGCCCAACACCTGCTCGGCGGCGCGCTGTAGCTCGCCCTGCACCGTCCGCGCGTGCGGCTGCGCCTGCCAGCCCGCGTAGCGCGTCCCCTCGTACTCGGCCTCCAGCCTCCAGACTCGCATCTCCTGTATAGTAACCCCGGGCGACGTGAAATCCAGACTGTGGCACATGAACGCGGACTTCGAGGTCGAGCTGGCGCACCACGCCGCCGCGCCCGGCCGCCCCTACCGCCGCACGCAATCTTTCGCCGCGCTTAACCGGCGCCTCTCCGCGCAACTGCTCTGGCTGACGGCGCCCGGCGACGCGCTGCTCGTCGAAGCGCCCTGGCCCGACTCGCTCGCCGGCGAAGCGCGCGGGCGCGGCGTCGAGATGGTGCCGACCCGCGGGGCGAAGCCTCAAACGGATAGACTCTTCACGCCCTGGGGCTGGACGCCGACCGCGGCCGCCGAGGGCGAGCGCGCGGGCGCGGTCGTGCGTCCCGTCGCCTTCGACGTGGTCGCGCGCGTCAACTCGAAGCTGTGGAGCCACGCGCTCGAAGTCGAGACGGGCTGGGCGCTCGCGGGCGCACGCGTGGCGCGCTCGGTCGATGAGTTGTCCGAGGCGGCGGCGCGCGCGTGCCCCGGCGCCGGGGACAAGTGGGTCGTCAAGAGCCCCTACGGGTTCGCCGCGCGCGAACGCGTGCTCGGGCGGGGCCCGCGCGTCGGCGGGGCGCAGGGTGCGTGGGCCGAGAGACGCTTCGCGCGCGGCGAGGCGCTCGTCTTCCAGCCGTGGCTCGAAGTCGTGCGCGAGTACGGCGTCGTCTGCGAGGTGCGGAGCGACGGCTCGCACCGCGTCCACGGCATCAGCGACCTGCGGACGAACGGCGCGGGGACGGGCACGGGCTACGTGCTCGGCCGCCCGCCCGCCCGCGCGCGCGCGGCGGAGCTTGAAGCGGTCGCCGCGCTCGTTTGCGAGCGGCTGCACGCCGAAGGCTACCGGGGCCCCGCCGGCGTGGACGCGCTCGAGCACACGGGGGGCTTGCACCCGCTGCTCGAAGTCAACGCGCGTTACACGATGGGCTTCGTCGCGCTCGCCGCCGAGCGCGCGCTGGGGCCGTGCGAGCCGGCCTTCTGGAGCACGAAGGCGTAACCGGCCCGGGCGCGCGGCAGTTGAGGCCGCGCTCCGTTTCGCTTATGCTACGCCGCGTCCGCAGCCGCGCGACCCCGCGCGCGCCTCGGCGCACCCGTAGACCACACCACACACAGGAGACGAGCCATTGCCTCAGAGTCGTAAGCGACACACGGCCAGAAGAACTCACGCGCCGCGCGCGTTCTCGCCGCAACGGCAGCAGGCGCGCCGGAGCGCCGACAGGCGAAAGCGGGTCATCGCCGCCGTCATCGTCTTCGCGCTCGTGGCCGCGGGCGCGGCCTACCTGTTCGCGCCGGCGGCGCTGCGCGGCGGCGCGGGCGCGGAGGTGACGACGCCCTCGGGACTGAAGTACACCGACCTCGTCGTCGGCACGGGCCCGAGCCCTCAGACGGGGCAAACGGCCGTCGTCCACTACACCGGCACGCTCACCAACGGGACGAAGTTCGATAGCTCGGTGGACAGGAGCCAGCCCTACGAGTTCAAGCTCGGGCGCGGCGAGGTCATCAAGGGCTGGGACGAGGGCGTGGCGACGATGAAGGTCGGCGGCAAGCGCCGTCTCGAAGTCCCGGCCGCGCTCGGCTACGGGGCGGCCGGGCGGCCGCCCAAGATTCCGGGCGGCTCGACGCTCCTCTTCGACATCGAGCTACTGAACGTCAAATGAGGCCGGGGCGGAAAAACATGAAGGGCGCCGACCGATGTTGAAGGGGTCTGCATACCCGGCCGCGCGCAAGGTCGCGGAGACGGTCGAGGCGCACTTCGCGCGCCGCATCGCCGACGCGCGCTCGCGCGGCAAGGAAGATCTCGCCCCGGCGCCCGACGCGGCGGCGGTCGAGGCCGTCATCAACGCGGCCTTCTGGGCCAGCCTGCGCCGCGAGGAGGGCTACTCGCCCAAAATCTCGCTCGCCTTCCTCCCGCCCGAACAGGCCGAGCCGCCTCTGACTTTCGCGCAGACGCTCCCGCTCGAGGCGGCCGCGCTGGCGAAGCTCGCGCCCGCGGTCGAGCGCCCCGGCATACACCTCGGCGTCTGGCGCTCGGGCTGCGGCGAGGAGCTGTGCGTCTGGGGGACGACGCGCACCATCCCGCGCCTCTGCTTCGTGCTCGAAGTCGTCGAGCCCGGCCTGCTCGTCGTCAAGTACCGGCGGGGGCGCGACCCCGCGAAGTTCGCCAACGTCGCCGTGCTGCGCGGCGACGAGGTCAAGGTGGTTGACGAGGCGGGCGCCTCCGTCCCCGACTGCCCCGGCCTCGTCACCTCGCTGCTCGGCTTCGGCGTGGGCGCCGCGACGCCGGCCGACTCGGTCAACGTGCTCGTCCAGCTCGCCGTCTCGATGCGCGCGCACGGGCGCGGCGGGGCGCTTTTGGTCGTCCCGGCCGGCTCGAACGGCTGGCGCGAGTCGGTGCGCTGGCCCGCGCCTTACGCGGTCGAGCCGGCGTTCCCGGAGCTGAGAGAGTTGACGCGGCGCGGCGCGGCGGAGGCGGACGACCCGGAGTGGCAGGAGGCTCTGCGGAGGGCCGTCGAGGCGGTCGCGGGGCTGACGGCCGTGGACGGCGCCGCCATCATCAACGAGCACTCGGAGCTGCTGGCCTTCGGCGTCAAGATAACGCGCCACGAGGGCGCGCCGCGCGTCGAGCGCGTGATGCTGACCGAGCCGGTCGTCGGCTCGGCGGCGGCGGTCGTCGAGACGGCGCAGCTCGGCGGGACGCGCCACCTCTCGGCCGCGCAGTTCGTCCAGGACCAGCACGACTCGCTCGCCCTGGTGGCTTCGCAGGACGGCCGCTTCACCGTCTTCGCCTGGTCGCCCTGCGAAGACATGGTCCACGCGCACCGCGTCGAGACGCTGCTCCTCTAGTAGACCACCCTCGTCTTCAGGGTCGCCTTCGCCTCCCGCAAGATTTTGACGGCCTCGCGCGAGAGCGCGGTGTCCACGTCGAGGATGACGTAGCCCAGGTGGTCGTTGGTCTTGAGGTACTGGCCGAGGATGTTGACGCCGCGCGCCGAGAGCCGCGAGTTGATGTCGGCGAGGACGCCGGGGACGTTGCGGTGGATGTGGAGGATGCGGTGCGTGCCGTCCTGCGGCGGCAGGGCGACGGCCGGGACGGTGTGCGAGCCGCTGGTGGTGCCGTACTCCAGATATTGGATGAGCTTTGAAGACACGTCGAGCCCGATGCTCGCCTGCGCCTCCTCGGTCGAGCCGCCGACGTGCGGCGTCAGGATGACGTTCGGCAGGTTCTGCAGGACGCTGCGGAAAGGGTCGCCGCTCTTCTCGGGCTCTTCGGGGAACACGTCCACGGCCGCGCCGCCCAGCGCGCCGCGCTCGACCTGACGCGCGAGGGCTTCCAAATCCACCACGTCGCCGCGGCTGTAGTTGATGAGGAGCGCGCCCGGCCGCATCCGCGCGAGCGCCGCCTCGTCGATGAGGTTGCGGGTCGAGGCCCCGCCGGGGACGTGGAGCGTGACGACGTGCGACTCGGCGAGCAGCTCGGCGAGGTCGCGCGACTGTCGCGCGTTGCCGTGCGGGAGCTTCGGCACCACGTCGTGGTAGACGACCTTCATCCCCAGCGCCTCGGCCATCACCGAGACCTGCGAGCCGATGTTGCCGTAGCCGACGATGCCGAGCGTCTTCCCGCGCAGCTCGTAGCTCCCCTGCGACTCCTTGAGCCAGACGCCGCGGTGCGCCGCCGCGTTCTTGTCGGGGACGCGGCGGATGAGCATCACGGCGAGCCCGACGACCAGCTCGGCCACCGAGCGCGTGTTCGAGTAGGGCGCGTTGAAGACGGCCACGCCCGCCGCGGTGGCGGCCTTCAGGTCGACCTGGTTGACGCCGATGCAGAAAGCGCCCACCGCCAAAAGCCTGTCGGCCGAGGCGAGCACGCGCTCGGTCACCTTCGTCTTCGAGCGTATGCCGAGGATGTGGACGCCCCTGACCGCCTCGGCCAGCTCGTCCTCGCCGAGCGCCCGCGCGTGACGCTCGACGCCCGCGTAGCCGCCCTTCGTAAACTCCGCGGCCGCCGACCCGCTGACGTTCTCCAGCAGCAGGACCCGCACCTTGTCTCTCGGGTAAGAGGTCTCTTCGTTCTTCAGCATAACGTTTCGCGGACGACGGCGATTCTGCCACAAAGAAATCCTCTTGTGGAAAAGCGGCGCGCGCGTTGTGGAAAAGCGCGCGGCGGCCCCCGCTTAGCGGCGGCGGCCGGGTGTGCCCGTCACGCAGCTCACCTTCCTCCACGAGGCCCAGCAGATGGGCCGCGGCGTCGTGGTCAATCAGGGCGACCGGCGCGGGCGGCTCGAACTGAACAAGCGCGAGTTCTTCGAGGAGTTTGTCCGCGGGGAGCTGTTCACGCTCTTCTACCCCGACTCGGTGAGCCCCGCCCAGCTCGTCGCCGCGCCCGACGCGAACTTCGCGGGCTACAACTTCTGGCCGGGTAAGCTCGAAGAGTTCGGCGGCGACTACATCAACGCGGAGATGGTCAAGGCGTTCATCACGTCGGAGGAGTACGTCACGAGGGTCGGGCGGTGAGGCGCGCCGCCTCGGTCTACGGTGCGGGCCACTCGACGCGCTCGGCCCCGAGGAAGCGCGCGAGGCGTTCGGCCGCCTCTTCGAGTCCCCTGACGCGCGCGCGGGTCGGGCGCGCGGACGGCTCCCAGAAGACGCGCCGGATTTTGAGCGCGCCCTCGGAGCGCTCGAACTTGGGGTCTACGCGGCCGACGAGGCGGTCGCCTTCGAGCACGGGCAGGACGTAGTAGCCGTGCCTGCGCGCCGGCTCGGGCACGAACGCCTCGAAGCGGTAGTCGAACCCGAAGAGGCGCCCGGCGCGCGCGCGGTCACGCAGCACCGGGTCGAAGGGGCTGAGCAGCCGCGTGCGCGCGGGCGGCGCGGGCTGTCGCGCGAGACGGCTTTCCCAGTCGGGCGCCGCGTAGGCCGGCTTCGGCTTTGAGTCCGCGCCCGAAGACTCGACGACGACGGGAACGACTCTCCCCTCGCGCGCCGCGCGCTCGCACCACTCGCGCGCGCGCGCCGGCTCTATCGAGGCCCAGAAGTCGGCCAGCTCCTTCGGCGTCGCCACCACCAGACGCTCCAGCGCGGTCGAGCAGGCCCACTCCGTGTGCTCCTCTTCCGTGGGCGCGGGCGCGCGGTGCAGCTCCGGGAAGACGCGCTCGGTCAGGTCGTAGACCTTCTGGAACCTCTCGCGCCGCGCGACCATCAGCTCGCCCGTGTGCCAGAGGTATTCGAGCGCGGCCTTCTGCGGCTTCCAACCCCACCAGGCCTGCGACGCGCCGCGCTCGTGCTCGAAGTCCTGCGAACGCAAAGGCCCCTCGCGCGCGACGCGCTCGCGCACCGCGTTGAGAACTTTTTCGGCGTCTCCGCCCATGCGCTCGCCCCACCAGCGGTTGCCGCGTATGCGCGCGCCCGCGCGCGCGAAGCGCGGCTTCCAGTGCGCGAACCACTCGGCGGGGACGGCCGAGGCGTCGTGCGTCCAGTGCTCGAAGAGGCTGCGGTCGCGCTCAAGCAGGCGCGCGAAGTGCTCGCGGCGGTAGCCGTCCGAACGGCTGAAGAGCGTCAGGTGGTGCGCGCGCTCGACGTAGTTGATCGAGTCGAGCTGGACGAAGCCCATCCGCGTGACGAGCGCGAGCAGCGCCTTCGGCGTCGCCGCGCGCGCGGGCTCCGCGAGGAGCCCCTGCGCCCCCAGCAGGAGCAGCCGCGCCGCCGCCGCCGTCACGCGGGGCGCGCTCGTCGCGTGCGTCGCTGTCGTCTTTGGCGTCAAGGTTGTTTGAGCTTTAAAGTCCGCGCCCTCTTTTCTCAACCGGGGCTTAAAGCGTCCGCGCGCTCTCGAAGTGGCGCTCGCGCCCCGTGACGGGGTCGCGGAAGGAGACGGACTTCGCGAGCAGTTTGAGCGGCGCGGAAAAGTCCTCGGGCGCTGACTCAATCACCTCGGGGTAGAGCCTGTCGCCCATGATTGGAATCCCCAGCGCCGCGAGGTGCAGGCGCACCTGATGCTTGCGCCCCGTGACGGGGCGCGCCTCGTAGAGCGACGACGCGCCCTCGCGCCCTACAAGATCGACGCGCGTCTCGGCGTTCGGCTCGCCTTCGACCTCACACATGCGGAAGAAGGGTTGGCCCGCGACGATGCGGCTGCGGCGCGTGACGGGGAAGTCGAGTGCTTCACACGCGGGCGCGAGCGCGTGGTAGACCTTCGAGACCTCGCGCCGCTGGAAGAGCGAGGCGTAGGCGCCGCGCGTCAAAGGGTCTACGGAGAAGACGACCAGGCCGGCCGTCTCGCGGTCGATGCGGTGGACGGGGACCAGGTGCTCGGCGCCCGTCCGCCTCTTCAGACGGACGAGCAACGTCTCGCGCAGGAAACGCCCCGCGGGAACGACCGGAAGGAAGTGCGGCTTGTCGGCGACGAGGACGTGCGCGTCCATGTGGAGGACGTGCTCGTCGAACGGGACGCGCGTCTCGTCCGGCGGCTCGCGGTAGTAGAAGACGCACGCCCCGGCGCGGTAAGGGCTCGCAGGCGTGAGGCGCTGGGCCCGCTCGTCAACCACCTCGCCCCTCAGCATACGCGACGCCCAAACGTCCGCGCCGACCGAAGCGTGCCGCTCCGCCAGAAAGTCGAGGACGGTCTCCCAACCCCCGGCGGGCAGCGTCTGCCGGCTCGGCGCCACGCCGTCGACCACGGGCAGCGGCGACTTCAACCCGCCCCCCCTCAACGTCCCGCCGCGGGGCGCGGCACGTGCGCGTCGTAGGCGGCGCGCGCAAGCTCGGCGGTCAGTTTCTCCTGCCCCTCGACCGACAGCTTCGAGCCGTTGAGCAGCACGGCCAACGCGAGGTGCCCCTTGCCCTCGGGGAGCGTGATGAGTCCCACGTCGTTCGTCGTCGCGGGGCCCGTCCCCGTCTTGTCGCCGACCGGCGTCCCCGGCGGCACGCCCGCGCGCAGCCGCCCGAGCCCCGTCACCGCGCGCCCCATCATCCCGAGCAGCACGTCCAGATTCTCGGGGCGCAGGACCTCGCCCTTCCGCAGCAGCGCGAGCAGGCGCGCGAGGTCCGAGGCCGAGCCCGTGTTGGGGTGCGCGTCCCTGTTCTTTAAAAATTCGCGCACGCCCGAGCGGACTTCGATGTCGCGGAGGCCGAGCGCGCGCATGCGCTCGGTGACGGCGGCGGGGCCGCCGACGAGTTCGAGCATCTTGTCGCTCGAAGTGTTGTCGCTCCGCGCGATGGAGAATTCGAGCAGCTCGCGGACGGTGCGGTCGGAGGCTTCCCGCCAGAGGTCGGAGTTCGCCTTCACGCCCGGCGCGGCCTCCTCGGGCTCGACCCTCACCTTCTGCTCCAGCGCGAGCTTGCCGGCTTCCACGTCCTGCAGGACGGCGACCGCGAGCGGCAGCTTGAAGACGCTGTAGAGCGGAAGCCTCCGCCCGCCCTCGGACGACGCCGCGCGCCCCGACTCGACGTGCACGACCGCCGCCGCGCACTCGCCGCCCGCGCGCCCGCAAATCTCCTTCAGCCGCGCCGACAGCCCCGCGTCCTCCGCCCCCTGTTCCTGCGCCTGTCGCTGGACCGGCGTCGGGGAGGCGGGCAAAGCGGCGGCGGCGGGCGCGCCGCCGCCCGAGCCCTGCGCCGGCGTCTCCGACGTGTTCAGACACGCCGACAGCCCGGCGGCCGCGACGGCGACGACGAGGGCCACGACGAACGAGGTTCTGCTAAGCAAGGACGACCCCTCCCGACTCGAAGCTCCTGTGAGAGGCGGGAAGTTTACCACAGAGACACGGGGACGCGGCTTGAAGCCTTCTCGTCTTCAAGCCGCGTCCCCGTGTCCGAGGTGATGATTCTTTTCGGCCGCCCGCCGTCTCTAGTTGGCCTTGATTATCCAGACCACATAGGCGTTCTTAGGTCTCGTCTCACCCCCGCCGCTGCTCGCCGTGCTTTGGGAGCGCGGCCAGCTATCAATAAACGAATGTGTGTCCACATTCGTTTTCGGCAGCGGCGTTGAGCCCTTCGTCAAGACGAAAGAGAGGCCGTCCGGCGCGTTGTGAACGTGCGAGGCGAACTCGTCGGCCTGGAGCGAGCCGACGCTGTTCCCCGTGTTGCCGCCCGCGTTGGAGGCGGCGCGCGCGTCCCTGTCCGGGTCTCTCGGGGTCGCGGTGGGCGTGCTGGCGGTGTCGCGGTCTACCCCGCGCAGGAATCTCCCGGCGAGGTCGGGCAGGTTGAACGTCGTGGCCGAGTCGCCCGCGCCCCAAGAGGTGCCGACAGCGGCGAACAGCGCGGCGAACTGCGTCCGGCTCACCGCGGCGCCGTCGCATACCAGCCACCCAGCGGGTATCGTGTTGAGAGGGCCGGCATAGGCGACGACGGTGCCGACGGGTACGCCGCCGCCCCCCCCGCCGCCCGTGGCGGCGGTCGTCTGCTTCGTCCCGTCAGGGAAGACGAGCCCGTTGCCCGCGCCGTTCAGGCGCACGTCCCCCACCACTTCGAGCCTCGACGCGGGGTTGGTGACGCCGACGCCGACGTTGCCGTTGCGCGCGAGGGTCAAGCGCGCGCTCGTGTCGAGCGCCGCCTCGCTGTTGGTCGAGCCCGTCGCCCTCACGCGAAACTGAAGCCCGATCTGGTTGTTGCCCGCGATGGACGAGAGCCACTCCGCCCCGTCGGTCAACTGAATCTGTGAGGTCGCGCCCGTCCCTGCCACGTAGCGGAGCTTGGCGCCGCCCGCGCCCGTGTTCCAGAACCGCTGGAGGATGTCGCCCGCGCTCTGGCGCTGCACCTCGAAGAACGGCTGCGCCCCGCCGGAGACGGCGCGCGTCCCCGTGAAGTTGAAGACGTTCCCGGAGGCGTCTTCGAGGAACGTCGAGTCTCCGAGCGTGCCCGTGTCGTCGAGCCACTTCGCTATCTTGTTCGTCGTCCCGAAGCCCGTGGCGCTGGCCCCCGGCAGCTCTTCGCCCTCGGGGCCGGTGAGTCTGAGCCTGCCACCGCCGGCTTGCAGCGTCGTGCCGTCCGCAAAGCGGAAGCCGCCCGAGGCGCGCACCGCGCCCGCCACGTCGAGCGCGTCCTCCGGTCCTGTCGTGCCGATGCCGACGCGCCCCTCTGGCGTGATGCGCACGCGCTCGGCGTCGAGCCCCGAGAAGAAGTCGCCCAGCCGGAACGCCAGCGCGCCGCGCGTCGAGGTCAGGCGGCCGTCGCGCCCATCGTGCGCCGCGAGCGTCAGCGCCGACTCTTCGCCGCCCTCAGCGCGCGCCAGAGACCCTTCCGCCCCCGCGACGCCCGCCTAGACCTCAAGCCGCGTTTGCGTCACTTCGCCGAGGGCGGCGAAGCGCAGGCCCCGCGCGGTCAGGGAGACCGTGACGGCGCGCGGCGCGGCGCGCTCGTCGCCCGCGTCCTGCGCGCCGGCCGGGGCGTGTGCGAAGAGGAGGGCGAGGCAGAGTAGGAGAGTTCGCTTGGGGGAAGTCATTGGTCACCTCCGGGGGCAAGACGTTCGCGGGGGCCGTCGGCGGCAGTCCGCCGGCTAAGGGCGTGCGCGCGGGCGGGCGTTCGGGGCGAGGGTTCGGACGGCCGGGGGGGGCGCCGGCGCGGAGAGGTTACTGAAGAACAGGGGATAACTCAAGACTTTTGTGGGGCGCGTCGACGCCCGCGCGGGGCCGCGCCCGCGGCCTCCCCTTCCCGGCGCGGCGGGCGACGACGTGCTCCTTGTAGTGTGCGTAGCGGCGGAGGATGTGGTCGACGTAGTTGACCGGCTCGAGGCCCCGGCAGAAGCCGAACTTGACCACGTCGTCCGAGGAGTACTTCTGCGTGGACTTCTGGAGGAGCCAGTAGGAGACGTGCTCCCAGCGGAGCGGGTCGCCGCCGTACTTCGACGTGAGGCGCTGCGCGTCCTCGACGTGGCCGGCGCCGGTGTTGTAGGAGGCGAGGATGAACTTGAGCCGCTCGCCCTCGTCGGTGATGCGCTCGTCCCAGAAGCCGTTCAGCCACTTGATGTACCTGACCGCGCCGGCGATGTTGTCCTCGGGGTCGAAGGGGTCGCGCACGCCGACCTCCCGCGCGGTGGCCGGCATCAGTTGGAGGAGGCCCGACGCACCCGCCCACGACTTCGCGTTCGGCTTGAACCGGGACTCCTGGTACATCTGCGAGGCGAGCAGGCGCCAGTCCCAGCCGACCAGGGGCGCGTGCCGCTTGAGCAGCTCGTCGTAGGGGCAGAGCTTGCCGGTCGAGGAGGTCAGGAAGTCGCTCGTCGCGCGCTCGATGTGGCCGCGCATGTCCACGAAGTACTTCTTGTAGAGCTGCTTGAGAAGTGCGGCGTTCTGCCCGTCCTCTATCCAGCGGTTCAGCTCGGCCAGCAGCTCGGGCGAGTTCTTCCTCACGGCCCACGCCACGCCGTGCGTGCGCCCGACGACGGGGCGCACCTTGAGGTTGCTGTACTCGGCCTCCTTCAGCACCGCCAGGTTCGACTGCATGACGGTGAACTCGACCTCGCCGCGCGCTATCTTCTGCGCGAGCGCCTCGTCCTGAATCTGCCCCAGCTCGACGACGTGTATGTCGCCCGAGATTTCGTCGGCCAGCTCGACGAGCGTGCGCTGGTAGGGCGACTTCTCGGGCAGGTCGACGCGCTTGCCCGCGAGCTGCGCCGGGTGCGAGACGAGCCGCGCCGGGATGTCCACCTCGGGCGCGGGGTCGGCGGGCCCGGGCGCCATCGCCCTCTCCGCCACCTTCGTCGCCGCCGCGGGCGCCTCTCCCTGCTGCACGAGCGCCGGCTCGGTCTGGTAGAGCGCGCGCGTGAAGGCGGCCTGCGCCTCCGACTGGGGGGTGGGGACGAGCCGCGCGGCCGCCACGTCGCCCTCGCCCTCGTTGAGGAGCGGGAGCAGACTCTTCGGGTCGGTCACGACGACCATCTTGAGCTTGAGCCCGCGCGCGGCGGCGAACTCGCGCAGCAGCTCGTACTCGTAGCCGAGCGGCTCGCCACGGTAGACGAAGTATGTGGTCGAGTTGTAGGGCGCGAGCACGGTGAGCGTGCCGCGCTCCTGTATCTGCGCGAGGTCGCGCCGGACGGGCTCGGGCGGCGGCGGCACGTCGGCCTTGCGGACGATCTCGTCGACGGCTTCCAACTTCGTCTTCGGCCCGCGCTTGCACGACGCGGCCGGTAAAAGGACGAAGAGAGCGCAGAGGGACAGGCGGAGAAGTCTACACGTCGGGCTCATCTGGATTGGTCCAACGGGCGGGGACACCCTTCGCTCGCACCAGGGGAAGGTCGTGGGTTGCGGGGTAAGCTCGAAAAGGTTTTATGACAAAACCGCCCCCCGCGTCAACGCCCCCGCGCTACCTTTCGCCCCGCGCCCGCGTGTGCCCCGGCGGCTTCCGGAAGACCTCACAGCTCGTGGAACACGTTCCCCGGCAGCGGGCCGGCCCACGCCATCTGGTCGCACCGCTGGGCGGCCTGGTTCAACCGCGCCGGCGTCGACGGCCCCTCCTACAACAAGGACGGCGGCGGCGAGTTCGGCGGCGGCTGGGGCGCCAACCCGACTTCACGTCCGCCCTATGAAATAAACCGGCGGCGCCGCACACTGTCACGCCGTTTGCGTGGCGGGGGCTTTGAGACCCCGCCACGCTTTTTTTTTGCGGGGCGCGGGCCGACCCGGGCCACAATAAGCCCTTGAAAAGCTGTCGGCTGACGCGCGAGGCGACAACGATTACACAACTATTACAAACGGACGGCGCGCCGGCTGCTACTCTGTCACCATCCCCCGCGTCAAAGTTAAGGCTGCCAAAATTTCAAGGGGGTGGTATGGGTAACGAGGACGGAATGAGCGAAAACATAGCGAGCATTCAGAGGCGGACGGGCATCAACTGGGCGACGACGGTCGCCATGATCGTCTTTCACGTGGGCGCGGTCGTCGCGCTCTTCACCTTCAGTTGGACGGCGGTGTTCGTGACCGTCGCGCTGTGGTGGGTGTCGGGGAGCCTCGGCGTCGGGATGGGCTTCCACCGCCTGCTGACGCACAGGGGCTACAAGACGCCGAAGTGGGTCGAGTACTTCCTGACGACGTGCGGCACGCTCGCGCTCGAAGGCGGCGCCATCGACTGGGTCGTCACGCACCGCATCCACCACGCGCACACCGACGCGCCCGGCGACCCGCACACGCCGCGCGACGGGACGTGGTGGGCGCACATGGGCTGGATTCTGACGGGCACCGCGCAACAGCACGACGAGGCGGTGATGTGGCGCTACGCGCCCGACCTGATGCGCGACCGCTTCCACGTCCTCCTCAACCGCTTCTACTGGGTGCCGCAGATCGTCCTCGGGCTCACGCTGCTGGCCGCCGGCGGGTGGACGCTGATGCTGTGGGGCGTCTTCCTGCGCGTCACCCTGAACCTGCACGCGACGTGGCTGGTCAACTCGGCGACGCACATGTGGGGCTCGCGCCGGTTCGAGACGACCGACGACTCGACCAACCTCTGGTGGGTCGCGCTCCTCACCTTCGGCGAGGGCTGGCACAACAACCATCATGCGCACCCGACGGCCGCGCGCCACGGGCTCGCCTGGTACGAGGTCGACGTGAACTGGTGGGGCATCCGCACGCTCCAGGCGCTCGGCTTAGCCCGTGACATCAAGCTCATCGGCCGCGCCCCGGCCCGGCTCCCGCGCGAGGCCGAGCCTCTGCGGCGGGCGGCGTAAGGGTCGAGGCGCACCCGAACGGCCGAAGGCCGGGGCCGCTCATCAACTGAGCGCCCCGGCCTTTCCTTTTCACCTCGGCACTACTTTAAAATGTCTCCATGCGCATCGGCGGCCGCCGCAAATCTGTCGTCTTCTTCCTGACGTTCGGCGTCTGCCTCGTCGTCCTCGCGCTCGCGCTGAACGTCGGCTGGATTCTGCTCAACTGGCGCGCGGCCGCGCTGCTCATCTTCGGCATCATCTTCTTCGCCGTCATCATCACGGGGCTCGTCCTCAACACCACCTTCCTCGTCCGCGAGATACGCCGCAACGAGCAGCACGACGCCTTCATCAACGCCGTCACGCACGAGCTGAAGACGCCCATCACCTCGATCCGCCTCTACCTCGAGACCCTCAAGTCGCGCCAGGTCGAGGACGCGCGCCGCGAGGAGTTCTACGACATCATGCTCGCCGACGCCGACCGCCTGCTGCGCACGGTCGAGCAGGTGCTGCACGCCGGGCGCACCGCGCACGCGCGCCGCCCCGCCAACGTCTCGCTCGTCGACCTGGGGCAGCTCGTCCGCGAGTGCCTCGACCTCGCGCGGCTGCGCTACGGGCTCGCGCCCGAGTCGCTCCGCTACGTCGAGTCGCCCGAGGCCGCCGGCGCGGGCGTCACCGGCGACCGCGAAGAGCTGCGCGCCGCCGTCTCGAACCTTTTAGACAACGCCGTCAAGTACTCGGGCGAGGACGTCAGCGTCGCGGTCGAGGTGGCCCCGCTGGGCGAGCGGACGCTGGCCGTGCGCGTCACGGACCGCGGCATCGGCATCCACCGCAACCAGCTCAAGCGCATCTTCAAACGCTTCTACCGCGTGCCCGGCCACTTCATGGCGCGGTTCAAGGGGACGGGTCTCGGCCTCTTCATCGTCCACTCCATCGTCGAGCGCCACGGCGGCCGCGTCTACGCCGAGAGCGCGGGGCTCGGGCGCGGCAGCACCTTCACCATCCAACTCCCGAGGGCCTCCAAACCTTGAGCGCCGTCCTCATCGTCGAAGACGAGAAGCACCTCGCCGAAGGCCTCCGCTTCAACCTCGAAGCCGAAGGGTACGAGGTCGAGACGGTCGCCGACGGCGAGGGGGCGCTCGCACTCCTGCTGGCAGAGCGGCGCCGCTTCGACGTGGTCGTGCTCGACGTGATGCTGCCCGGCGCGAACGGCTTCCACGTGGCCGCCGAGCTGCGGCGCGCGGGCTCGTTCGTCCCCGTGCTGATGCTCACCGCGCGCGGCCGCCCCGAGGACGTTCTGCGCGGGTTCGAGTCGGGCGCCGACGACTACCTCCCGAAGCCGTTCGAGCTGGCCGTCCTGCTCGCGCGCATCAGCGGGCTGCTCCGCCGGCGCGAGTGGTTCAACCGGGAGGCGGGCGCCGGAGAGGCGAGCGCCGTCAACACCGCGGCCGAGACGCGGCGCGGCGGCGCCGGCCCGACCGAAGGCGGCGGCGCGGACACGTTCGCCTTCGGCGGGAAGACCATCGACTTCGCCGCGCTCGAGCTGCGCACAGACGGCCGCACGCTGCGTCTGACGCTGATGGAGGCGGAGCTTTTGCGCTACCTCGTCGGCCGCGCGGGACAGGCCGTCTCGCGCAAGACTCTGCTCGAAGAGGTCTGGGGGCTGCACGAGGACACGGACACGCGCGCCATCGACAACTTCATCGTCCGCCTGCGCAAGTACATCGAGGACGAGCCCTCGCGCCCGCGACACCTCCTCACCGTGCGCGGCGTCGGCTACCGCTTCGTCGCCGAGGCCGGCGACCGGGAGGGCTCAGGATGACACCGGGCCGCCCGTCACAAACTCAAGGCCCGCTCGTCGTCGGGCTCGGCGAGCTGATCTGGGACCTGTTGCCGGAGGGGCGGCGCCTCGGCGGCGCGCCGTCGAACTTCGCCTACGTCTCGCGCCTGCTCGGCGCGGAGGCGGCCGTCGCCAGCCGCGTCGGGCGCGACGCGCTCGGCGCCGAGGCGGTCGGGAAGCTAGACCGCGCGGGACTCTCCACGCGCCACATACAGCTCGACGAAGAGCACCCGACGGGCACCGTGGGGTGCGTTATCCGCGAGGGCGGCGAGCCGCACTTCAACGTCAACCAGAACTCCGCGTGGGACTACCTCGAATGGACGCGCGAGTGGGAGGGGCTGGCCGCGTCCGCGTCGGTCGTCTGCTTCGGCACGCTCGGCCAGCGCCACCCGGCGGCGCGCGCGACCGTCCTCAGCTTCCTCGAAGCGACGAACGCGGGCGCGCTGCGCCTCTTCGACGTGAACCTGCGCCACTCCTTCTTCACGCCCGAGATGCTCGCCCGCTCGCTCGGGCTTGCGACCGTCGTCAAGCTCAACGTGGGGGAGCTTGAGACGGCCGCCGCGATGCTCGGCTTGAGAGCGTCGGGCGAGGGAGAGACCGCCGGGGCGCTGCTGCGTCGCTTCCGCCTACAACTCGTCGCCGTCACGCGCGGCTCGCGCGGGAGCCTGCTGGTCTCGGAGGACGGCGCGGACGAGCACGCGGGCTTTCACGCGCGGGTCGTGGACACCATCGGCTGCGGCGACGCCTTCGCCGCCGCGCTCGCGCACTGCCTGCGGCGGGGCGCGCCGCTCGCGCTCTCGAACGAGGTCGCCAACCGCGTCGGCGCCTGGGTCTCCACGCAGCCCGGCGCGACGCCAGAGGCCGACCCAGCGACCATCGCCCGGCTGCTCGAAGGCCTGGAGTAGTTTTCGCTTACATCTGCGAGGGCGCGCCGGGGCGGGCCCCATCGGGCTGCTCCCGCAGCGCGCGCGCTTCCACTGGCTCGTCGCCCCGCGCGGCACCGTCATCCAGACCTCGCCCGTCCACACAGGCTTCTGCGCGGACGGAGACGAGATGCTCGAACGCCTCTTCCGCGCGATGGTCAGCCGCCCCGTGTGAGCGCGAAAAAGTTTTCCCCGCCCGCAAAAAATTTCCCGCCGCCTAAAACCGCCCCCCGGACGAGCCGCGTATATCGGGCAAGTTTCGGAAGAATCAAACATCTACGGGGGAATGAAAATGAAGAGGACTCTCAACGCACTCGTGCTGGCGGCGGCCGTCACGGCCACCTTCGCGCTCGGCGCTTCGGCGCAGATGATGGGCGGCGGCACCAGCAACAACAACCCGATGGTCGGCGGCGCGCCGATGTATCGCACCAAGAACATCGTCGAGAACGCGATGAACTCGGCCGACCACACGACGCTCGTCGCGGCGGTGAAGGCCGCCGGGCTCGTCGGCACGCTCCAGGGCAAGGGCCCGTTCACGGTCTTCGCGCCGACAAACGACGCCTTCGGCAAGCTGCCCCAGGGCACGGTCGAGACGCTGGTGAGGCCCGAGAACAAGGCCACGCTGACGGGCATCCTGACCTACCACGTCGTGGCCGGCAAGTACGACGCCAAGAAGATCATGCAGCTCATCAAGAAGGGCCGCGGGCAGGCGACGCTCAGGACCGTATCGGGCGGCACGCTCACCGCGCGCATGAACGGCGCGGGCGTCACGCTCACCGACGAGAAGGGCGGCATGGCGAACGTCACCACGGCGAACGTCTACCAGTCGAACGGCGTCATCCACGTCGTTGACACCGTGTTGATGCCCCGCTAACACGAGGGGGCTTGAGCGGGGGCGGCGCGCGTCGGCATAGCCGCGCGCCGCCCCCGATTTGCATTCGCGCACTGACAGGAGCAGTCTTACGGATATGAACAGGCGAAGCTTTTTATCCTCGGCGATGGCCTTCGGCGGGCTCGCCGCGCTCCACGGGTCGGGGCTCGCGTTCGCGGGCGACAGGGGGCCGAAGGCGAACGCGGTCGGCCGCGTCGTCAGGACGGACGGGGAGTGGAGGCGGAGGCTCACGCCCGAGCAGTACGAGGTGACGCGGCGCGGGGGCACGGAGTCTCCTTATTCGAGCCCGCTCGACAAGCAGTACGCGCGCGGCACTTACCTGTGCGTCTGCTGCGACCTCCCGCTCTTCAGCTCGAAGGCGAAGTACAACTCGCGCACGGGCTGGCCGAGCTTCTGGGCGCCCGCCTCGAAGAAGCACGTCCGCGAGCATGAAGACCGGAGCCTTGCGGAAGTCCGCACCGAAGTGCTCTGCGCGCGCTGCGACGCGCACCTCGGCCACGTCTTCGACGACGGCCCGCCGCCCACGGGGCTGCGCTACTGCATGAACGGCGTCGCGCTCAAATTCGTCCCCGGCAAAGCCTAAAAGCCGTGAACCGTGAACCGTAAACCGTGACAAGTAAGAGCTGCTTTTTTCTTGTCACGGTTTACGGTTCACGGTTCACGGCTTTTTAAGCTCTTCGTAGCGCGCGCGGTCGGCGGCGTAGGGCCTGAGGTTGGGGCGCGCGTCGAAGACGCCGAACATCGGGACGGCCATGCGGTCGTTGAGGTTGAGCGGGCGCATCCCGAGCAGCAGCCCGACGGTGCGCAGCACGCTCAACTGGTCGTAGCGGTCGTTGACGACCGCGCCGCGCCGGACGTGTGGGCCGGCGGCGAGCGCGATGGTGCGCGTGGCGTCTACGTGGTCGGGGCCGTTCTGCGCGTCGTCCTCCTCGATGAGGATGAGCGAGTCGCGCCAGACGGGGCTGCGCGAGATGGTCTCGACGAGGAGCCCGACGGCCGCGTCGTTCTGCGCGACGAACTGCTGCGGCGTGCGTATGCGCGTGTCCGCCCCGTTGGTGTGGTCGTTCGGCAGCCAGAGGTAGTTTGAACCGTGGGACGCGCCCCGCCTTCAGCCGGCGCCCGAAGTCGGCGCGCCCCGCGTACTCGTGCGCGAAGTTGTAGAAGCGCCGCCCGCGGTCTGTGTCCGAGGCGAGCCGCATCGAGCGCGCGTAGAACTTGCGCGCCAGCTCGCTCCGCTCGCCCAGCTCCTCGGTGAGGATGCGGTAGGCGCGCGTGTAGAGGTAGTAGTTCTCGCCGTAAATCTTATAGCTCACGCGCGCGTCGTCGAGCCCGTCCCAGAGGTATGTGGGCGAGATCACCGACGGCACCATCCCGAAGGGGTAGCCCCGGTAGCGCCCCGAGTAGGCGGCGTTCCCCAGCCATTCGAGGAAGGGCGAGGCGTAGCCGCTCGTCGTGAAGCTGTGGCCGAGGACGCTGACCTCGCCGTCGGCGTAGAAGTTGTCGAGCGTGACGAAGCGCTCGGCGAGCGCGTGGTGGTTCGGCGTGATGGCGCGGCCGAAGAGCGTGAGCGTCGGGTCGCCGTCGCCGCGCCCGAGGTCGCCGAGAATCTGGTCACGACGCGGTCGCGCGACGTGTCGATGACGCTCAGCTCGTCCGAGTCGGTGTTGACGACGTAGAGCCGCCGGCCGTCGGCGCACATCTCCCGCGGGCGGCGCCCGACCTTGAGGTCTGTGAGGTGTTTGAGCGAGCCGTCGAAGACCCGCACGCTGTTCTCGCCGAGCGCGGCGACGTAGAGCTTGCCGCCCGCGTAACGCACCGAGTAGGGGAAGTAGCCGGCGGCGGCCTCGGCCTCGACCTTGCCCGTCTCGGCGTCGAGCAGCGCGAGCCTGCCCGAGACGTAGCCGCCCTTCTCGTCCTTGCCCGCGAGGTAGAGGACGGCGAGGCGGCGCCCGTCCACGCGCGCGAGGCCCGCCGCGTAGCCCGCGACCGCGTACTCGCGCGCGACGTTGAACTGGTGGTCGAGCCGGTAGACCTTCGAGTCGAAGCCGCCGCTCACGTAGAGGTCGCCGCCCGGCCCCTCCGTCGCGCTCGGGAACATCGAGTTGAGCCGGACGGTCTTCTCGACGCTCCCCGACGCGGGGTTCACGACCGAGACCTCCTGCGGCTCGCGCGAGTAGTAGCCGGTGTTGAGGACGACGAGGCGGCCGGCGAACGGCACGGCCTCGTAGGGCAGACGCCCCAGCTCGACCTGCCGGCCGGCGGGCGCGATTCTCCAGCCGGTCGGGAGCACGGCCTCGGCCACGCGCGCCTCACGCGCCCGCGCCTGCGCCCGCGCCACGTACGAGAGAGCGCCCGCGTACGGCGTCCCCTTCACGTACTCCCACAGCTCGCGGTTCAAATCCTCCTCGTCCTCCGCGCGGTCGAAGAAGCCCGCGCGCTCGCGGCACTCCTCGTCGTCGTCGTCCTGCGCCGCGACGTGCGCCGCCGGGCAGAGCGAGAGGAGAAGCGCGACGACGGGAAGCGTCCTATTGGAAATCTTTATCATCCTTCACCCTTCCGTTCAGACTCTCCCCCTCACCTTCGCCCAGGCGAGGCCGAGGTATTCGTAGGCGACCGTCTCGGCGCGGCGCAGGCCGCCGGAGCCGGGGAAGAAGTCGCCGGGCGCGAGCCCGCCGCCACGCTGCGCCAGGAAGTGCGTCGGCGCGGGCAGCGGGTTGGTGCCGGCCTTCCTGAAGAGCGCGACCGAGCGGTGCATGTGCGAGGCCGAGGTGACGAGGAGGAACTCTTCCGCGCCGAGCTGCGCGCGGACGACCTCGGCCTGCGTCTCCGTGTCGGGCGAGGCCGTGTCGAGGACGAGCGACGCGGGGTCTACGCCCAGCGCGACGGCGAGCGCGCGCATCGTCCCGGCGTCCGGGTCCGAGCCGAAGACGCTCCCGCCCGAGAGCAGCAGCCGGCTGCCGGGCAGTTGGCGCTGGAGCCTGACGCCTTCGACGAGCCGCGCCAGACTCGCCTCGGTCAGCCGCGCACCCTCCGGCAGGCTCTGGTCGGAGGAGCTGCCGCCGCCGAGCACCACCACCCAGCGCACGCGCCCCGCCAGAGGCGCGGCGTCGGCCACCGGCTGGTAACTCCTCTCCAGCCCGGCCAGCAGGCGGTTCGTCCCGATGCCGTAGCCGAACAGCACGAGCAGCAGCGCCCCGGCCGTCGCCAGATACTTCCCCGCCCTCTCCCGCCTCCTTAGCCAGAGCAGCAGCAGCCCCGCGACGAGCAGCGCGAGGCAGAACGGGACGGGCATCAGAAACGGCGCGACCAGCTTCTTAAAGAAGAACATGTTGTCCGAAATTTTCCCCGGTAGTATTAGTCCGACCCCGCCGCCGCCGTCAGCGACCGGCGGCGGGACGGAGTATAATCCCTCAGACCCGGAATCCAACCGAGAGGAATCATGATTTTGGAACGGATGAGAAGAACGCGCGCGGCGCTGGCCGCGCTCCTGCTGCTCGCCGCGACGCTCGGCCCCGCGCCGGCGCTCGCCGACGAGGGCATGTGGACTTTCAACAACCTGCCGCGCGCCGAGATTAAGAAACGCTACGGCTTCGAGGTCACGGACGAGTGGGTGCGCCGCGTCCAGTCGGCGACGGTGCGCTTCCCCAACGGGACGGGCTCTTTCGTCTCGCCCGAGGGGCTCGTCCTCACCAACTACCACATCGTCGAAGACATCGTCGGCGAGCTCTCGACGGCCGAGCGCGACCTGGCCAAGAGCGGCTTCGTCGCGCGCGCGCGCGCCGAGGAGCTGAAGATACCGGGCCTCGTGCTCGACCAGCTCGTCCGCATCGAGGACGTGACGGCGCGCGTCACCGGCGCGGTCAAGGCGGGCGCGACCGACGCCGACGCCGGGGCGGCGCGACAGGCCGAGATCGGCCGCATCGAGTCGGAGGCGTCGAAGTCGTCGGGGCTGCGCGCCGACGTGGTGACGCTCTACCGACGCAGCGGCTCAACACCGTCGCGCACCTCGAGTTCCTGCGCGACGCGGGAATCCCGCTCATCCTCCGCACGCTGGAGAGCCGACGCGACGCGCTCAAGAAGTACATGGCCGGGGGCGAGGAGCAGAGGCGGCGCGGCCAGAACGAGCTGAACTACGCCGAGAACTTCATCAAGGTCTACAAGGGGCAGGTCGAGGGTCTGCGCGGCGGCGAGCTGATGGCGCGCAAGCGCGGCGAGGAGGCGGCGCTGCGCGCCTTCGCCGACTCGAAGGCGCGCACGCACAAGGAGTACGCCGGCGCGTGGGCCTCGGTGGCGAAGGCGCGCCGGGCGCTCTCGTCTTACGAGAGCGCCCGACGTCTGCTCGGCGGCACGACGCTCGCGGACTTCGCCAACACGGGCTTCAACACCGTCCTCTTCAACCACGCGCGCCTGCTCGTCCGCCTCGCCGACGAGGCGCCGAAGCCCGACGCCGAGCGCCTGCCCGAGTTCGCGGACGCGCGCCGCGCCGCGCTCGAAGCCGCGCTCTACTCGGAGGCGCCCGTCTACGCGGACTTCGAGCAGATGAAGCTCGCCGCCTCGCTCACGCTCCTGCGCGACGTCTACGGCGCGGAGCACGCGCTCGCGCGCAAGGTGCTCAAGGGCAAGACGCCCGAGGCGCGCGCCGCCGAGCTCATCTCCGGCACGAAGCTCAGGGACGTGGCCTTCCGCAAAGAACTCGCGGCGGGCGGGAAGAAGGCCGTCGAGGCTTCGACCGACCCTCTGGTCGTGCTCGCCCGCGAGATAGACGCGGAGTCGCGCGAGGTGCGCCGGCGCTACGAGGAGGAGGTCCTCGGCGTCGAGCGTACCGCCTACGGCAAGATAGCGCGCGCGCTGTTCGAGAAGGAGGGCACGGGGCTCTACCCGGACGCGACGTTCACGCCGCGACTCTCCTACGGCGCGGTCAGGGGCTACAGGGAGAACGGGAAGACCGTCCGGCCCTTCACCTACTTCGCCGGCCTCTACGAGCGCTCGGCGCGGCACGGCGGCAAGTTCCCGTACAACCTCGCGCCGCGCTGGGTCGAGCGGAAGGCCGAAGTTGACATGAAGGTGCCGTTCAACTTCGTCACGACCAACGACATCGTCGGCGGCAACTCCGGCTCGCCGACCTTCAACCGCGAGATGGAGCTGGTCGGGCTCATCTTCGACGGCAACATCCAGTCGCTCGTCGGCAACTTCCACTACGACGAGTCGGTCAACCGCGCCATCTCGGTCGACTCGCGCGGGATGCTCGAAGCGCTGCGCGACGTGTACGGCGCCAGGGAGGTGGCCGACGAGCTGACGAGGTGGGCGGCCGCCGCCACGTCGGACTAAAACTTCGCCACGCAGGCGCGGAGAGACGGAGACGCCGCTAAAGTCGATTTAGCGGCGTCTCCGTCTCTCCGTCGTGAAAATGTTTTCGTGAGTTCAGGCGGCGGTGCCGAGAGCGCGCTCAAGCTCGCGGGGCAGCGCGTCGAAGCCGGGCTTGAGGACGAACCCCTGCGCGTCGCAGTCGAGCGACTTCTTCAAACGCGTGGGGTGGTCGCCCGAGTAGAAGACGATGGGCGTCTCCTTGTCGAATTCGCGTATCCCCTCGCACAGCTCGGCGCCCGAGCCGTCGGCGAAGCGGCTGTCGAGCAGGTAGAGGTCGAAGCCGCCGCCGCGCGCCAGCGCCAGCCCCTCCTCGACAGACCGGGCCGCCGCCACCTCGTAACCCCACCCTCCCAGCAGGTACGAGATGAGGAAACGCGTGTCCTCGTGGTCGTCTACGAAAAGGATGCGAGGGTTTTCGCTCACGGGGGAACTCCTGTCGCTGCCGTCCGTCGGTTTCGTCTCGCCGTGCGGGGAGTCGCACGCCGTTCCGGTTTCGAGAAAAATTAGCAAAACTTCTGTGAAATTTCAACCGCCCCGGGGACAAATTCGCCAGAGTGTTCAACAAGGCTCAAGGATTCCTCAAGTGACCTCGTCCATCCTGTTCTTCAGACGCTCGACGGCCGAAGGAGATTTGAGGGAGGGAAATGAGGTACGAGGCGAACGACAACGTGAAGGGCAGGACGCCGCTGATGCTCGCGGCCTTCCGTGGGGACGCGGCGGCGGTGCTCAACCTGCTGGAGCGCGGCGCCGACGTGAACGCGAGGGACAGCGACGGCGACACCGCGCTGATGTTCGCGGCCTTCCGCGGGCACGGGCTGGTCGTCGCGCTGCTCTTGCAGTACGGCGCCAACGTCTACGCACGCGCGCGCAACGGCTGGACGGCGAGGAAGGCCGCGCAGTCCGGCCTCCACCACCGGCTCGCCGAGACGCTCCGCCGCGCCGAGACCGAAGGAGCGCCCGCGGCCGTCCACCACGTCAACTGAAACGGGAGGCGGGGGTCCAACCGCGAGGGAGGGCTCGGCGGGTGTCGGCTCAACACTTTACGCGCGCGCGAAGTCGATGAAGCCGCGCGCGGGGTCGGTCGAGACCAGGCGGAGGCGGACGCGGTCGCCGACGTCGAGGCCGCGCCAGCCGCGCATGACGCGGCCGTCCGCCGGCGGGCCGGAGAGGCGCGCGAACGTCCCGCCGGGTTTGACGCCGGTGACGACCGCGTCGAACGTCTCGCCCACGCGCGCCGACAGCAGCGAGGCGGCGGCGACCTTGCGCATCCGACGCTCGACCTTGCTCGCGGCCGACTCCATCAGGTTGCAGCGCGCGGCTATCAGCTCAAGCTCCTCGCGCGCGTAGGGCGCGGGCGCGCCCGAGGCGGCCGCCTTCAGGCAGCGCTGCGTGACGAGGTCTGGGAAGCGGCGGTTGGGCGCGGTCGAGTGCGTGTAGTCGTTGACGGCCAGTCCGAAGTGACCCTCCTGTTCGAGCCCCGGCGCCTCGACCAGGTAGTCGCCCGGCCCCATCAACTTCAGGACGGCGAGCGAGAGAGCGGCGTAGGAGGCCGGGTCGGCCTCGCGCCGCCGCGACATGAAGTCCGAGAGAGCGCGCGGGTCCGGCTCGGCGGGCAGCTCGTGGCCGAGCGCGGCGGCCGTCTCGACGATGCGCGGCCAGCGCTCGGGCGCGCGCACGACCCGCCTGAGCGACGGGACGCCCTTCGACTGGAGCAGCTCGGCCATCGAGGTGTTGGCGGCGATCATCAGGCTCTCGATGATGACCTGCGCGCGGTTGTGCCGCCGCTCGTCGAGCCGCACGACGCGCCCGGTCTCGTCGACGACGGGCACCAGCTCCTCGCGCTCGAGCTCCAGCGCGCCGCAGCGCCGCCGCAGCTCGTGCAGGGCGCGCGCTATCTCGTCCTGGAGCCTGACCTGCTCCTCAAGACCCTCGACCTTTCGCACGGCCCCGGGCACGTCACCGCGCCCTTCGAGCCACGCGCCCGCTGAGTCGTAGTCCATCTTCGCGCGGTTGCGCACGAGCGCGCGGTAGACGCTCTCGCAGCGAACCTCGCCCTCCCCCGACACGCAGAGTTCCGTGACGACGGCGAGCCGGTCTTCGCCTTCGACGAGCGAGGTGAGGTCGGTCGAGAGCCGCTCGGGGAGCATCGGGAAGACGTGCGCGGGCGTGTAGACCGAGACGGTGTTTCGGGCGGCGTGGCGGTCTACGGCGGAGCCTTTGGGGACGTAGGCGTCGACGTCCGCGATGCCGACCAGCACGCGGAAGCCGCCCGATTCGCGCACGGCGTACTCCACCTGGTCGAGGTCGCGCGACTCGCGGTTGTCGATGGAAGACCAGAGCAGCCCGCGCAGGTCGCGCACGCCCGCGTCCGACGCGGCGAGCTCGGCCGGCGCCCCCAAACCCTCAAGCTCGCGCGCGACCTCCGCGGGGAAGTCGGGCTCGAACCCGGCGTCCGTCAGGGCCGCGCGCGCGACGGCGCGCAGGTCTGGCGTGTGGCGGCGCTTCACCTTTGCGTCGCCCCTCACTGCTCTTTCAGCACCAGCACGAGGTCGGTCTGGATGGGCTGGCCGGTGACTTCTATCCGGCCGTCACCGACGTAGAGGTCGATCTCGGAGCGGACGCCGAAGTTGCCGGGCAGGTAGATGCCGGGCTCGATGGAGAAGCAGGTGCGCGGGATGATGCGGCGCGAGTCGCGCGTTTCGAGGTTGTCGATGTGGGCGCCGTTGCCGTGGACCTCCTCGCCGATGGAGTGCCCCGTCCGGTGCGTGAAGTACTCGCCGTAGCCCGCGCGCTCGATGACGCCGCGCGAGACGTCGTCGACCTCCGCGCCCTTGATCTCGCGCCCCGACGCGACCGCTTCGCGGACGAACTCGATGGCGGCGTCGCGCGCGTCGCGGACGATCTGGAAGACTTTGACGTGCTCGTCCGACGGCGAGTCGCCGACGAAGCCCGTCCAGGTCTGGTCGGCGTAGACCGCGCCGGGCGCCTTGAGCTTGGCCCACACGTCGAGCAGGAGGAAGTCGCCGCGCTTGATGGGCGAGAACTTCTCCGCGTTCGGCTGGTAGTGCGGGCTGGCGGCGTTGGCGTTGACCGAGACGATGGGGTGGTCGCCGTCGCACGTCATCCCCAGCTCCTCGAAGCGGCGCACCATGAACTGCTGTATCTCGTACTCGGTCACGGCCTCGCCGGCCCGAATCCTGCGCCCGACCTCGGCGAACGCCCCCTGGATGATGTCGTGTATGTGCTCGGCGGCGGTGACGTGCGAGCGGTACTGCTCGTCGGTCCAGACGGCCTCGAAGAGCTGGACGAGGTCGGCGCTCGTCACCGGCTCGGCGCCGAGCGAGCGCACCAGCTCGATGGTGCCGGCGTCGACGCGCGAGACGTAGGGGATGTCGCCCGTCGGCGAGTACTGCATGGCGACGCGCTGACCGCCGGCCGTCGAGAGCGCGTCGCGCAGCAGCTCGTGCAGGCGCGGCCAGCTGCTGTAGACGAGTTTGCGCCCCGGCAACAGGTCGAGCTTGCCCTGCTCGATGGCGTGGTTGATGCGGGTGGGCTCGCCCTCGGCGGGGCTCTGGCGGAAGTCGTAGAAGAGCCAGCCGTCGAGATTCGCCTCGCGCAGCGCCCGCTGTATCTCGCCCACGCGCGCGGCGTTCGCGCCGTCCGAGGTCGTCGTCATGTTTTGATTCCTGTCCCCTTCCGGAGTTTATTTTGCGGCGTATTATGTTCCAAACGCGCGCCGCGCACAAAGGCCGCCGCGCCCTGCGGGGCTGCGACTTGTTTGCCTTCGCCCCTCATCCATGTATCATGTGGCGGAAAGCCAGACAGCGCGCCCCCTTTAGAGTTCTGCCAGACAGCACCCTGGAAGGAGTCACATAAATGAGCGCACCCATAGACCATACGGGAGCCGGGCGGACTGAGGTCTCCGACACTTCCGGCTTCGGCGGCCACCCGCGCGGCCTCTCCACACTCTTCTTCACAGAGATGTGGGAACGTTTCTCTTACTACGGGCTGCGCCCGCTGCTCGTCCTCTTCATGTCGGCCGCGCTGCTGGACGGCGGCTTCGGCTTCGAGCGCGGCCAGGCGTCGGCCATCGTCGGCATCTACGGCGCGAGCGTCTACCTCGCGTCGCTGCCGGGCGGCTGGATCGCCGACCGGCTGCTGGGACTGCGGCGCGCGATTCTCTACGGCGCGGTCTGCATCTCGGCCGGCCACATCTCCATCGGGCTGTCGGCGTTCGCGGGCGGCAAGCTCACGTTCTTCCTCGGGCTGATACTGATCGTCTGCGGCACGGGGCTCCTCAAGCCGAACATCTCGGCCATCGTCGGCGACCTCTACCCCGAGGGCGGGGCGCGGCGCGACGCGGGCTTCTCGATCTTCTACATGGGCATCAACCTCGGGGCCTTCCTCGGCTTCCTCGTCACGGGTTTCCTGGGCGAAAAACTCGGCTGGCACTGGGGCTTCGGCGCGGCGGGCGTCGGGATGCTCATCGGGCTGGTGGTCTTCGCCACGCGCGCGGGGAAGACGCTCGGCGACATCGGCATGCACCCGACCCGGGACCCGGACGCGGCCGTGCAGGCGCGCAAGGAGAAGCAGGTCAAGCTGGTGGTCGGCGTCGGCGTCGGCATCCTCGCGCTCGTCATCGTCATGGCGGCGACGGGCGTCATCACCATCGACGCGCAGGTCGTCGGCCAGTACATGACCTACGTGCTCGTCGGGATCGCCGTCCTCTTCTTCACGTACATTTTCGCCGCGGGCGGCCTCGACCGCGACGAGAAGAAGCGCGTGCTGGTGATCGCGGTGCTGTTCGTCTTCGCCGCCATCTTCTGGTCGGCCTTCGAGCAGGCGCCGACCTCGCTCAACCTCTTCGCGGCGGACTTCACCGAGCGCACCGTCTTCGGCTGGGAAGTCCCCGCGACGTGGTTCCAGACATTTAACGCGGCGTTCATCATCCTGCTCTCGCCGATCTTCGCCGGCCTCTGGACGAAGCTCGGCGCGCGCGGGCGCGACTTTTCGAGCCCGGCGAAGTTCGCGCTCGGGCTCTTCTTCGCGGGGCTCGGCTTCCTGCTGATGATCCCGGCCGCCAACCTCGTCGTGAGCGGCGGCGGGGCGGCGAAGGTCGCCGCGTGGTGGCTCGTCGGGAGTTACTTCTTTCAGACAATCGGCGAGCTGTTCCTGAGCCCGGTCGGTCTCTCTTCGATGACCAAGCTCAGCCCGCGCCGCTTCGTCGGGCAGATGATGGGCATCTGGTTCCTGGCCTCGGCGGTCGGCAACCTGATCGGCGGCCTCGTCGGCCATTACGTCAATCCCGAAAAGCTCGAACAGATGCCGTTACTGTTTACCTACACCACCGTGGCGCTGATGGTCTCGGCCGGCGTGCTGGCGCTGCTCGCCATCCCGATTCGGAAGATGCTGAAGAAGGCTGACCAGCCCGAGAGCCCCGCGGCCGACCCCGACCTGAGCAGCGCGCGGGCGTAAGGGAGTGGGAAAGTAGACAGTAGTCAGTAGTCAGTAGTCAGTAGGAAAAGCGAAGGCGGCGCGTCCCGGTTATAAACCGAGCGCGCCGCCTGTCTTTCTACTGACTACTGTCTACTGACTACTGACTACTTCCTCACTCACAAGTTCGCCAGGACGAAGTCGGTCATCATCTGGCGCATGTGGCGGACGAGCAGCGGGTCCGTGACGCCGTGGCGCGACTTGGGGTAGAGCATCAGCTCGAACTGGTGGCCGGCCTTCTGCAGCTCGTAGGCGAGCTGGATGGTGTTCGCCATGTGGACGTTGTCGTCGATGGCGCCGTGGATGAGCAGGAGCTTCCCCGAGAGGTTCGCCGCCCCCGCCAGCGGCGAGCCGGCCTTGTAGCCCTCGGGGTTGTTCTGCGGCGTCAGCATGTAGCGCTCGGTGTAGATGGAGTCGTAGTTGGCCCAGTCCGAGACGGTGCCGCCCGCGATGCCCATCTTCCACTGTTTGCTGCGCGTCAGCGCGTACGTCGCCATGTAGCCGCCGAAGCTCCAGCCCCAGATGCCGACCCGCGAGCCGTCGACGTAGGGCAGCGTCTTCAGGTGGGCCAGCCCGTCTTCGAGGTCGCGCAGCTCCAGCGGCCCGAAGTTCTTGTAAGAGGCCCACGTCGAGACCGCCCCCTTGCCGCTCGCCGTGCGGTTGTCGAGGTACCAGATGATGTAGCCCTTCTGCGCCATCAGCTGGTGCCACATGTAGCCCGGGCCGCCCCACGAGTTCCGCACCTGCGGCGCGTGCGGCCCCGAGTACGTGAACTGGAGCACGGGGTACTTCTTCGCCGGGTCGAAGTCCGGCGGCCGTATCATCAGACCCTCCATCTCGAACCCGTCGCGCGTCTTAACTTTCATGAACTCGGCCTTCCCCAGCCGGTACTGCCCGAGCGCCGCCACGCGATTCTCGTCGATGACGCGCACCTGCGCGCCGTCCGATGCGTGGAGCCGCACCTGCGTCGGCGTGTTGACGTCGCTCCAGCTGTCGATGAAGTAAGAGCCGGTGGGGCTGAAGTTGGGGCGGTGGTTCCCTTCGGCCCGCGAGAGGCGCGCGAGCCCCGTGCCGTCGAGCTTCACGCGGTAGACGTGCTCGGCGATGTGGCTGTGCTCGGTGCCGTGGAAGTAGAGCCACCCGCCCGCCTCGTCGACGGCGTCTATGCCGCGCACCTCCCACGGCCCGCCGGTCAACTGTTTGACGAGCTTGCCGTCGGCCGCGTAGCGGTAGACGTGGAGCCAGCCCGTCCGCTCGCTGCGCCAGAGGAACGAGCCGTCCTTGAGCCAGCGCGGGTTGTCGTCGAAGGCCTCGACCCACGCCTTCGTCGTCTCGCGGAAGAGGCGCGTCGTCCGCCCGGTCGCGGGGTCGGCCGAGTTCAAGTCGAGGAAGGTCTGCTCGCGGTTCTGCGCCTGGTAGACGACGCGCGCCGAGTCGGGCGACCACCCGACGCGCACGACGAGCGAGTCGGTCGGCTCGTAACCGGCGAGGTCTACCCAGCGCGTCTCGCCGCCCGCCGGCTCGACCAGCCCGAGGCGGACGACGGGGTTCGGGTCGCCCGCGAGCGGGTAGGGCGTGTCCTCCAGAACCTGCCGGCGCGGGATGTGATCGACGACGGGGAAGGTTTTGACGGGGCGCTCGTCGAAGTTGAGGTAAGCGAGGCGGCGCGAGTCGGGCGACCACCAGTAGCCGCGCCGGTTGCCGCGCCCGTAAAGCTCCTCCTCGTAAACCCAGTCGAGCACGCCGTTCAGGGTCTTCTCGTTGCCCGTCCTCGTCAGCCGCCGCTCCGTCCGAGTCTTCACGTCCGCGACATAGAGGTCGTTCTTGCGGACGAAGCTCACCCAGCGGCCGTCGGGGCTGAAGTCCTCTTCGGTCTCCTCTTCGGTGTCGTTCGTCAGGCGCGCGGCCGCGTCCGAGTTCAGCTCGTAGTAGACGAGGTCGCGGTTGAAGTTGAGCAGCACGGCCGTCCGCGCCGGGTTCATCTTGTACGAGCCCTGGCGCGCGAGCCGGCGCGCGTTCGCCTCGCCCACGGCGGGGAGCTTGCGGAGCGCCGCCTCCATCTTTTTAGGTCGCATCTTTTTCCAACCGGGAGAAGGTGTTCCGAAGCCTTACTGCGAGAGCGCGCGAACCTGCGGCCCGCGCGTCGCGTAAGAATGGTGCGGTGCGGAGATGATACTCTATCAGCCGCTTATAAGAAAAATGTCGGACAGCTTAAGGGGGTTCGCGTTGAGAACAGCCGTCTTCAAGATCGGGTTCGTCGTCGCGTGCGCCGCGGCGTGCTCGTCCACGTCGCCGGGCGACCGTCAGATGTCGCAGTCGAGGCTGCGCGCGGACGCGGCGGGGCTGGCGGCGCAGACGGCGGGCGCCGTGCCGGTCGTCGCGGCCGCGCCCGTCCAAATCGCCACGCTCGCCGACCGCGCCGTGCGCGAGAGCAGCGGCGTCGTCGCCTCGCGCCGCGACGCGGGACTCTTCTGGACGCACAACGACTCGGGCGACGGCCCTCTCGTCTACGCCTTCGACCGCGGGGGGCGCGCGCGCGGCACCTTCCGCGTCGAGGGCGCGCAGGCGCGCGACTGGGAGGACATCGCCGCCGGCCCCGGCCCCGTGCGCGGCCAGGCGTACCTCTACGCGGGCGACATCGGCGACAACGGCCGCGAGCGCGAGTTCATCGTCGTCTACCGCTTCCCCGAGCCGCAGGTCGGGCCCCACCCCGCCGACTCGGCCGGCTCGCGGCCGCGCGCGACCGCGCCGGCCGAGGCCATCCGCCTGAAGTACCCGGACGGCGCGCACAACGCCGAGGCGCTCTTAGTCCACCCGCGGACGGGCGACCTCTACGTCGTGACGAAGGCGGCGCAAAGCGCCGGCGTCTACAAGCTGGCCGCGCCTTTCGCCGCGGGCGAGGTGCAGACGCTCGCGCACGTCGCGACGTTGCGCGGGCCCGACTTCTTCGGCGCGCTCGTCACCGGCGGCGACATCTCGCCCGACGGCACGCGCGTCGCGCTCTGCGACTACGCGCAAGGCTACGAGCTGACGCCCCCCGTCGGCGCTAAAGATTTCGACGAAGTCTGGACGCAGAAGCCGGCGGCCGTCCCGCTCGGCCTGCGCATGCAGGGCGAGGCCGTCTGCTACCGGCTCGACGGCTCGGCGCTGCTCGCCACCAGCGAGAAGTTGCCCACGCCGCTCATCGAAGTCGTCCTCAGAACACGTTAAGGCGAACGGAGTGTAGCCGGACAAGCCGCCGGTGGCGGCTACACGCTCATGACCCCCGGCCCCTTACTTCCTGCCCTGAAACTCCGTGCGGATGAAGCGGACGAGGTCTTGCATCTGGCGGTCGTCGAAGGTGTGTTTGAAGGGCGGCATGCCTTTGCCGCCGTCGGAGATTTGGGTGAAGAGCTGTTCGTCGGTTCTGGTGAGCGGCGCGCCCTGTCGGAGCGAGGGGACCGTCAGCGTGCCGAGCTGTTTGCCCTCGCCCT
>JAIVJI010000110.1 GCA_020200135.1 Acidobacteriota bacterium
CGCACACGGGGCGGACGCCGCCCTGCACGCGCGCTCTGCTCGGCGCGGGCGTTTCGCGCGTCGTCGCGCCGGTCGAAGACCCGAACCCGCTCGTCTCGGGGCGCGGCTTCGCGGAGCTGCGCGCGGCCGGCGTCGAGGTCACGACCGGCGTGCTCGCGCGCGAGGCCGCGCGGCAGAACGAGAAATATTTTCACGCCCTGCGCACTGGGCGACCCTTCGTCCACCTCAAGCTCGCCTGCTCGCTCGACGGGCGCATCGCCACCAGCACCGGCCACGCGCGCTGGGTCAGCGGCGCGGAGTCGCGCGCGCTCGCTCACCAGATGCGGCGCGAGTACGACGCCGTCCTCGTCGGCTCGGGCACGGCCGCGACGGACGACCCTCTGCTCACAGACAGGAGCGGGCTGCCGCGCCGACGTCCGCTGCTGCGCGTCGTGCTCGACGAGCGGCTGCGCCTCGGCCCCGAGTCGCAGCTCGCGCGCACGGCGGGTGACGTGCCCGCCCTCGTCTTCACGTCCGAAGGCGCCGAGCGGCGGAAGGTCGCCGCGCTGGAGGAGTGCGGCGTCGAAGTCCTGAAGACCGCCCACGGCGGGCGCGACCTGACTCTGGTGTTGGAGGAGTTGAACCGGCGGCAGGCGCAGGGACTTCTCGTCGAGGGCGGCGCGGGCGTGGCGGGGGCGTTCCTGCGCGCGGGGCTCGTGGACAAGGCCAGCTTCTTCATCGCCCCGCTCATCCTCGGCGGCGACGCGCTCGGCGCGGTCGGCGGCGCCGGCCCGCTCACCGTGGGCGAGGCCGCGCGCCTGCGCGACGTGGAGACGCACAGGCGCGGCGACGACGTGGAGATAACAGGGTATCTGAGCCGTTGAATTTCACGCGCGCGAAAAAGAGTCTGGGGCAGAATTTCCTCGTGGACGAGACGTACGCGCAGCGCGTCGTCGGCGCGCTCGCGCCGCGCGGGGGCGAGACGGTCGTCGAGATCGGGCCCGGGCGCGGCGCCCTGACCGGGCTGCTGTTGGAGAGCGGCGCGCGTGTCGTCGCCGTCGAGTTCGACCGCGACCTGGCCGCGCTGCTGCGACAGCGTTTCGGCGGCCGCGACAACTTCAAGCTGGTCGAGGCCGACGCGCTCGGAGTCGATTTCTGCCTCGCCGTCGAGCCGGCGTCGTCGGCGCGCGTCGTCGCCAACCTGCCTTACAACATCTCGACCGCCATCCTCCAGCGGCTCGTCGCGCAGCGGCGCTGCGTCACCGAGATGGTCCTGATGCTCCAGCGCGAAGTGGTCGAGCGCATCGCCGCGCCGCCCGGCTCGCACGAGCGCGGCTACCTGACCGTGCTGGTCGAAGCCTTCTTCGACGCCGCGCCGCTCTTCGACGTGCCGCCCGGCGCCTTCCGCCCCGTCCCGAAGGTCTGGAGCACGGTCGCGCGCCTGCGCGTGCGCGAGGGCGCGGCCGAAGTCTTCGACGAAGAGTTTTTCCATCGCGTCGTCAGCGCCGGCTTCGCGCAGAAGCGCAAGACCATCCTCAACAACCTGCGCGCGGCGCCCGAAGAACTGCGCGCGCTCTCGGAACGCGCGGGCGGCCCCGACGCGCTCCTCGAATCCGCCGGCATCGACCCGCGCCGGCGCGCGGAGGCGCTGAAGCTCGCCGAGTGGGCGGCGCTGGCTAACGCGTTACGCGGCCCGGCGCGGTAGCGGGCGGGCGGGGCGCGTGCGTGTGTTATAATCGCCCTTCGCGCCCCCTTTCATTTAACTGACGGCGGACGACGTTCGGACGCCTTAGCGGAGAAAAGTGTAGCAAGTGAGTAAAGTTGTAGAAGTAATGCCCCTCGGCGGAGTCGGCGAGTTCGGGTGCAACTGTATGGCCGTGCGCTACGGCGACGACATGATCCTCGTCGACACCGGCATGGGCTTCCCCGCGGAGACCGCCTACGGAGTGGACGTCGAGGTGCCGAACTTCGACTTCCTCGAAGAGTTCCGCGACAACATCATCGCCGTCGTCATCACGCACGGCCACGAGGACCACATCGGCGCGCTCCCCTACGTGCTGAAGAAGTTCAACGTCCCCGTCTACGCCTCGCACTTCACGATGGGTCTCATCGAGTACAAGCTCGAAGAGCACGGCCTGCTCTCGGACGTGGTGCTCCACCGCGTCGAGCCGCGCGACCACGCCGAGATCGGCGCCTTCGACGTCGAGTTCATACGCGTCTCGCACTCGCTCATCGACTGCTTCGCGCTCGCCATCAACACGCCGGTCGGCACCATCATCCACACCGGCGACTACAAGGTGGACGAGACGCCCGTCATCGGCGAGCCCATCGACCTGCGGACGCTGCGCCGCTACGGGCAGGAGGGCGTGCTCGCGCTGACCTCCGACTCGACCAACGCCACCGTTCCGGGGCGCACGCCCTCGGAGCGGGCCGTCATCCCCGACTTCCAGGAGATATTTTCCGAGGCCGAGGGGCGCATCTTCGTCGCGACTTTCGCGTCTTCGATTCACCGCCTCCAGATAGTCATCGACGTGGCGCAGCAGTTCGACCGCAAGGTCTGCGTGCTCGGCCGCTCGATGATCAAGAACGTCGAGATCGCGGAGCGGCTCGGCTACCTCGACCTGCACGAGGGGATGCTCATCCCGCTCCAGCAGGCGAAGAAGCTGCCCAAGGGGGAGGTCGTCTACCTCGTCACGGGCTCGCAGGGCGAGGCGCGCGCGGCGCTCGCGCAGCTCTCCAGCGGCTCCTACAAGGGGCTCTCGATCCAGGACGGCGACACGGTGGTGTTGTCGGCGCGCATCATCCCCGGCAACGAGCGCTCCATCTCGCGGCTCATCGGCGAGATTTACAAGCGCGGCGCCGCCATCATCGACGAGAAGCGCCGGCTCATCCACGTCAGCGGCCACGCCTCGCAGGAGGACATCCGCATCATGACCGAGGCCGTGCGGCCCAAGTTCGTCGTCCCCGTCCACGGCGAGTACCGGATGCTCTACCGCCACAAGGAGTTCCTCAAGAACCACTGCGACTTCCCCGAGAAGAACATCATCCTCATCGAGAACGGCGACGTGCTGGAGCTTGAGGCGAACAGCGCCCGCGTCGTCGCCAAGCGCGAGGTCGGCCGCACCTTCATCGACGACTCGGGCTTCGAGGAGATCGACGGCGAGGTCGTCAAGGAGCGCCGCCAGCTCGCCTACGACGGCGTCGTCACGCCGGTCGTCACCATCGACGAGGAGTCGGGCGAGATGGAGGGCGAGCCCGAGGTCGTCGCGCGCGGCGTGCTGGGGCTCGACGGCAACGGCGACTCGGCCGCGCTCCTGCGCGACATGCAGCGCGTCGTCAGCGACACCGTGGGCAAGGCCACGCGCGACGAGCGCCGCGACTCTTCCATCCTCAAGGAGCGCGTCCGGCTCGACCTCAAGCGCTTCATCCAGAAGCAGACCGGCGCGCGCCCCGTCATCGTGCCCGTGGTCGTGCAAATCTGAAAAGCAGCAGGCAGTAGGCAGTAGGCAGTAGACAGTAGCGCTCCGCGAGGCGCGCGCCGACGCTGACACCCGGACGAGCCGACTCCGAAAGGTTTTCTACTGACTACTGACTACTTTTTTATGCCTGACGCCGCCGAACTCCTGAGCCGCGCGAGCGTGGGGGTCGCGCCCGAGACGTTCGCCCTGGTGGGCCTGCGCCACGAGGACTGGCGGCGTCTGTTGGAAAATCCTGAGCTGAGCCCGCGCGCCGAGTCGAATTTCTTCCTGCTGCGCGACCCCGCGGAGGTGACGCTGCTCGTCCCGGAGGAGGACTGGCGCGCGATGCGCCACGCGGCGCGCGACGCGCGCGTCGAGACGGGCTTCCGCCTCGTCACGCTCGGCGTCGAGCTGGGTTGGGACGTGGTCGGATTCCTCGCGCACGTGACCGCGATACTGGCCGAGGCCGGCGTCACCGTCGGCGCGCTCTCCTCCTTCTCGCGCGACCACCTGCTCGTCAAACAGGAAGATTTGGGGAAGGCGCTCCGCGCGCTCGGGCCCCACGTCGCGGAGCTTTGCTGATTCCGGGAATGAAATACGACTGGACACAGAAGGTCGTCCTCATCACCGGCGCGTCGTCAGGCATCGGGCGCGCGCTGGCGTCGGAGCTGGGGAAGCGCGGGGCGCGGCTGGGTCTGACGGCGCGGCGCGCCGAGGAGCTTTTGAAGGTCGCGGAGGAGGTGGAGCGCGCGGGCGGCGAGGCCCTGGCGCTGCCGGCCGACGTGCGCGACCCCGAGGCGATGAAGGTCGCGGCCGGGCGCGTCCGCGAGCGTTGGGGGCGGATTGACGTGCTCGTCGCCAACGCCGGGATGAGCAGCACGACGGCCGGGACGAGTTTGAACCCGGGAGAGGTCGGCGACGTCATCTCCATCAACGTCCTCGGCGTCGTCAACAGCGTCGCGGCGGTGCTGCCCGCGATGCTGGAGCGCGGGGGCGGCCACCTCGTCGCCATCTCCAGCCTCGCCTCCTACCGCGGGATGCCCAAGTCCGGAGCCTACAGCGCGAGCAAGGCCGCCGTCTCGACCTTCTTCGAATCCTTGCGCGTTGACCTCTCGAAGAGCGGCGTCGTCGTGACGGTCATCCACCCCGGCTTCATACGCACGCCGATGACCGCGAACCGGAAGAAGAAGCTGCCCTTCCTGCTCGAAGTCGACGACGCCGCCCGGCGCATCATCCGCGCCGTCGAGCGGCGCGCGCGTACCTACGCCTTCCCCTGGCAACTCGCCTCGCTCGTCCGCGTCATCAAGCACATTCCGGGCCGTCTCTACGACCGGCTCGCCGCGAAATCCAACTTCCGCGAATGAGGTGACTGGGATGCTGAACAGACGTATGACCACGGCGCTGGCCTGCGCCGCCTTGCTCCTGACTTCCGCGCCTTCGGCGGCGCTCGCGCAGACGTTGAAGGCCGCGCCCGCCGAGCGCAGGCTGACGACCCCCGAGAAGGGGCCGGGGCTCAAGGCGCTCTTCTCCGAGAGCGTCGCGAAGGCGAAGGCGGCCGCGCCGGCCGGGGCCGACTACAAACGCCTGGAGTCGAGGCGGCTTCAGGACGACCCACAACAGCCGCCGCCGCCGAAAGAGAAGTGGTCGAAGGGCACCAAGATTCTCGTCGTCGTCCTCGTCGTGGTCTTCGTGGGCGTGAGCGTGTGGGCCATCGCCAACCCCGGCGACGACCCGCCGCCCGACTGCTTTAACGACCCCAGCAACATACTCTGCCAGTAGAACCGTCAACGCATGAACATCCTTCAGGCAATCGTCCTCGGCATCGTCCAGGGGCTCACCGAATTCATCCCCGTCAGCTCGACCGCGCACCTGATCTTCGCGACGCGCCTGACGGGTCTCTCGCAGGCGCTCGCGGCCGAGCAGCAGACGGCGGTCATCGCCGTCATCCAGTTGGGGACGCTCGCCGCGGTCTTCGTCTACTTCGCGCGGGACATCTGGGCCATCTGCTACGCCTTCGTGCGCGACCACCTGCTGCTGCTGCGTGGCCGCACGCCGCCGGGGGCGGCGGAGGGCGGGGGACTCTGGAGCCGCCTGTCGCCGGAGGCGAAGCTCGGCTGGCTCATCTTCCTCGGCTCGCTCCCCATCGGCGTCGTCGGGCTCATCTTCAAGGAGGAGATAGAGGGGACGTTCACCAAGAACCTCTGGGTCATCGCGACGATGATGGTCGTGGTCGCCGTCCTGCTCCTCGTCGCGGAGAAGGTCGGGAAGCGGCGTCGCGGGATGGAGGAGCTGGGGCCGCTCGACGCCCTCGCCGTCGGCTTCGCGCAGGTGCTCTCGCTCGTGCCGGGCGCGAGCCGCTCGGGCTCGACCATCATGGGCGGCCTCTTCGCGGGCGAGACGCGCGAGACGGCCGCGCGCTTCTCGTTCCTGCTCTCGATACCGGCGATCACGGCCAGCGGTCTGCTCGAACTGCGCGAGGCGCTGCACCTCCTGCCCGAAGGGAGCGCCGTCCCGCTCGTCGTCGCGAGCATCGTCTCGGGACTCGTCGGCTACGCCTCCATCTGGTTCCTGCTGCGCTTCCTGCGCGAGCACTCCACGGGCGTCTTTATCGCCTACCGCCTCGTCGTCGGCGCGCTCATCTTCGTGCTGCTCGTCGCCGGCGCGGTCAACCCGCTCTGAACGCCCCCCCGGCGGCTTCGGGCTCGCGCCGCGCCGCCGGTTCGGTTAAACTCGACTGGCCCCTCCGCATGACAACAGCGGAACCCCCAAAGGATTCGGAGGGCCGAAGTTTAAATGAGCGACTCTTCAAAGACGGACACCGACCCCCCCTCGCAGCGCCCGCGCAGCCCGCGCGTGCCCGTCAATTTCACCGTCGAGCTTGAGGGCGACACCGACGACGCCAAGCCCTTCCGCGTCACCGCCGAGGCCGTGCGCGTCAGCCGGGGCGGCGCCACGCTCGTCACAGACTTCCCCGCGCGCGCCGGGATGCGCGTGCGGCTGACGCCCCCCTTCGGCCGCTCGCTCGACGCGGAGGTTAACGGCGTCTGGACTGACGAGGCGGACGGCCGCCAGCACATCGGCGTCCGCCTGCTCGACCCCAACGGGTGGTTCGCCGAATGACTCAGACCGAAAGCCGCGTGAGGGCCGTCGAAAGGCGCTGGGTCCCGCGCCGCGGGGCGGCCCAGGGCGCGGGGCGCCTGGCGGCGTCGGCCGGCGTCTCCGAAGTGGTCGCCGGCGTGCTCGCCGCGCGCGGCGTCGAGTCGGCCGAAGGCGCGCGCTCCCTCCTCAGCCCCACGCTCGAACAGCTCCACGACCCCTACCTGATGAAGGGAATGCGCGAGGCCGTCGCGCGCGTCCTGAGCGCGGTGGACGCGGGCGAGCGGATACTCATCTACGGCGACTACGACGTCGACGGGACGACGGGGACGGTCGTCCTGCGCCGCGCGCTCTCGTTCCTCGGCGCGAAGACCGGCTACCACGTCCCGCACCGCTTCACCGAAGGCTACGGCATCCGCCGCGACGTGCTGGAGCGCGCGAAGGCAGACGGCTACACGCTCGTCATCAGCGTGGACTGCGGCATCCGCGCCTTCGAGCCGCTGGAGTGGGCGCGGGACAACGGCCTCGACGTCATCATCACCGACCACCACCTGCCCGACGACGAGGAGGGCGCGCCGCCCGCCTTCGCCGTGCTGAATCCGAACCAGAAGGGCTGCGCGTACCCGGACAAGAACCTCGCGGGCGTCGGCGTCGCCTTCAAGCTCGCGCACGCACTCTTCCGCGAGCGCGGCCGCGAGGCGCAGGTGCCCGGCTTCCTCAAGGTGGTCGCCATCGGCACCGTGGCCGACGTGGCGCAACTGACGGGCGAGAACCGCGCCATCGTCGCGCTCGGGCTCAAGGACCTGCAACGCGCCACGAACCCGGGCCTGCGCGCGCTGATGGAGGTCGCCGGGTGCGGCGACGGCGCTGGCGTGCGCGCCTTCGACATCGGCTTCCGTCTGGGGCCGCGCATCAACGCCGCCGGGCGGATGGACGCGGCGCGCGCCGTCGTCGAGCTGTTCGAGTCGAAGAGCCGGGAGGAGGCGCGCTCGCTCGCCGAGGACCTCGACGCGCGCAACCGCGAGCGGCGCGACGTGCAGCAGCGCGTGACCGAGCGCGCCGTGGCCGAGCTCGAGCTGAGCGGGCAGGGGGCGACTTCGGTCGTCGTGGTGGCCGGAGACGGCTGGCACCGTGGGGTCATCGGGCTGGCCGCGTCGAAGATTGCCGACAGGTTGCAGCGCCCGGCGGTCGTCATCTCGCTGGACGAGGACGGGACGGGGCACGGCTCGGCGCGCAGCGGCGAGGGCTTCCACATGCTCGACGCGCTGACCGAGTGCGCCGACATCCTCGAAGCCTTCGGCGGGCACGCGCACGCCGCCGGCCTCTCCGTGCGCCGCGAGAACGTCTCAGAGCTTCGCCGCCGGCTCAACGAGCACGCGTCGCGCGTGACGTGCGAAGAGGCGGGCCAGCCCTGTCTCGAATACGACCTTGAGCTTCCGGCCGGGGAGCTGAGTCTCGACCTCTGCGCGGAGCTTGAGGCGCTCGAGCCGTTCGGCGCGGGGTGGCCCAAGCCGGTCTTCGTCACGCGCGGGCTTCGCGTCGTCGGCGACCCGCGCGTCCTGAAGGGGCGTCACCTCAAGTTCGGGGTGCTGGCGGGCGGGCGCATCCACGACTGCATCTGGTGGGGCGGCGCCGAACGCGACGCAGCAACGCCGCGCCCCGGCGCGGGCATCGAACTGGCCTACTCCGTCGAAGCGAACTGCTGGAACGGCAACACGCGGCTTCAGCTGGTGGTAGAAGATTTGAAGGAGAGTCCGGCGTCCGGAGTCTGAAGTCCGGTGTCAAAGGCGAGCACGAAAGTCGCGCCGTCCTGACCCGGACTCCAGACTTCAGACTCCAGACTTTTATTGATGCAGGAGATAAGGCGCAGGAAGGTTGCGGGAATCGGGCTGCGAATCGCGGCGCCGAAGCTGGGGCGCGTGCTGGCGCTGCTCCTGCTCGTCGCGGGCGTCGCCGCGCTCGCCATCTCCTACTGGCGTCTGAAAGACCGCACGACCTTCCGGCTCCGCCCCGGCCAGGCGCAGCTCTCGACCGAGGTCGTCGGCGAGATCACCAACCTCGAACACCGCGAGATGAAGGGCGAGCGGCTCTGGGTTCTGCTCAAGGCCGACCGCGACATCAAGTACTCCGACGGCCACCACAAGCTCGAGAACGTCCACATCGAGGTCTACCCCGACCACGGCGACCTGCCCGACAAGATCAGCGCCCGCGAGACGCTGACCAACGAAGACCAGACGCAGTTCCTCTTCACCGGCGCCGTCCAGATAGAGACGCGCGACCGCCTCGTCGTCAAGGCCGAACAGGTCGAGTACGACGTCAAGACCGAGCTGGCCAACGTCACCACGCCGGTCAGCTTCGAGCGCGAGAACATCTCGGGGCGCGCCGACGCGGCCAGCCTCGAAGCGAAGTCGAAGAAGCTTGAGTTGAAGGGCGCGGTCGAGATCACCGTCCGCCCCGACGCGGCGAACCAGCCCGCGTCCGCCTCGCCCGCCGCGCTCCCGAAGATGAGTTTGAGGGGGCAGCCCGTCACCGTCAGGTCGGCGCAGGCCGTCTTCGACCAGGGGGCGATGAGCATCAACTTCGGCGGCGGGGCGACGGCCGAGCAGGGGCGCGACGTGATGAGCGGCGAGACGCTTTCGGGGCAGCTCACCGAGCAGAAGCGCGTCAAGTTCATCACCGCCAGGACGCGCGCCTACCTGCGCACCATGAACGAGGGGCGCGCGGCCGAGGTCTTCGGCGACCAGCTCGACTTCTACTTCGACGCCGACCAGAAGCTCGTCGCCGCGCACGCCATCGGCAACGTCCGCGCCAAGACCATCGACGCCGACTCGGACGCCGAGCTGGTCGCCGGTGAATCGGCCGACCTCGACTTCGCGGTGCAGGGCGACCGCAGCCTCCTCAAAGAGATGCGCGCCGGCGGGCGCCCCGTGCTGACGCTGGCCGCGCCCAAGTCGAAGGCCGGCGACCCGCGCGCCGCCAACAAGCGCCTCGTGGCCGACGCCGTCCGCCTCTTCTGGCGCGTGACGGGGCGCGACCTCGAACGCGCCGAGGCCAACGGCAACGTCGAGCTTCTGGTCGAGCCCGCGCAGCCGACGCCCGCCGCCGACCGCAAGCGTCTCTACGCCGTCGTCATCAAGTGCCACTTCTACGAGGCCGGGAACCTCGCCAGGACCTTCCACGCGTCGGGCGACGCGAAGGCCGTCATCGAGCCGTACCAGGAGACGGAGAGGCGGGGCACGCGCACGCTCACCGCGCAGGAGATGGCCGCCGAGTTCGTCCGCGAGACGCAGGACGTCGAGCGCTTCGAGGCGACCGGCGACGCGCGCTTCGTCGAGCGCCAGCGCACGCTCACCTCGCGGAAGATGGTCGCGCACTTCTCGCGCCAGACCTCAGCGCTCGAACGCGTGGACGCCACGGGCGACGCCAGGTTCAACGAGCTGGACCGCAACGGCCAGTCGGACGCGATCAACTACACGGCGGGCGACGCCGTCGTGCGGCTGCGCGGCGGCGAGCCCGTCGTGTGGGACGCGCGCGCGCGCCTGAAGGCGGCGGAGATCGACTCGGACACGGTCAACAAAATCTCGCACGCGCGCGGGAAGGTCATGACGACCTACTACAGCCAGGAGCAGACGAACGGCGCCGCGCCCTTCAAGAGCGTGAAGAGCCCTGTCTTCATCGCGTCGGCGGCTGCCGAGTTCCAGCACGAGACGGGCGTGGGCGTCTACACCGGCAACGCGCGCGCGTGGCAGGACGACAACTTCGTCAAGGCCGACCGGCTGGTCTTGCGGCGCGAGCAGAAGCGCATGGAGGGCGACGGCAACGTCCAGAGCGCGCTCTACCAGGCGCGGCGCAGGAACGCGAACGGCGAGCGCGAGGTCGTGCCCGTCTTCGCCGCCGCGCGCTCGATGACCTACAGCGACGCCGACCGGATTCTCCACTACGCGGGCGAGGTGGACATACGGCAGGGGACTGAGCGCATCACGAGCGAGGTCTCGGACGTTTACCTCCAAAAGGAGGGCTACGAGGTCGAGCGCACCGTCTCGCAGCGCAGCGTCGTCGTCACGCAGCCCGGCCGCAAGGGCACCGGCGACCGCGGGGAGTACACCGCCGCCGACGAGACGGTCGTGCTCACGGGGCGGCCCGCGCGCGTCGAGGACGCCGAGCGCGGCACCTCCGAGAGCAACCGCATGGTCGTCCACCTGCGCGAAGACCGCGTCGTCAGCGACGCCGGCGAATCGCCCCAGGCGACGGGGCGCGTCCGCACCCAGCACAAGATTAAGAAGCAGTAGATGGCGACCGAGGAGTTCATCGAGGCGTCCGAGGGGCGCGAGGCGCGCGACACGCGCGTGGCGTCGGCGAGCGCGCTGGCGGCGGCCGACCTTGTGAAGAACTACGGGCGGCGGCGCGTGGTGGACGGCGTGAGCCTGCACGTCGAGCCGGGCGAGGTCGTCGGGCTGCTCGGCGCGAACGGGGCGGGGAAGACGACGACCTTTTACATGATCATCGGGCTTGAGCGCCCGAACGCCGGGCGCATCACGCTCGCGGGCAGGGACATCACGAAGATGCCGATGTACCTGCGCGCGCGGCTCGGCGTCGGCTACCTGCCGCAGGAGCCTTCGGTCTTCCGGCGCATGACCGCCGCCGAGAACATCCTCGCGGTGCTGGAGACGCTGGGGCTGAGGCGCGCCGAGCGGCTGAAGCGGCTCGAAGAGCTGCTCGCGGAGCCGGCATCGACCCGAAGGCGGTCGACGACATCCAGCAGATGATCCTCTACCTGCGACGGCGCGGCATCGGCATCCTCATCACCGACCACAACGTCCGCGAGACGCTGGGCGTCACCGACCGCGCCTACATCATGGCCGACGGGCGCATCTTCCGCTCGGGCGCGCCGCTGGAGCTGACCGAGGACCCCGAGGTCCGCCGCCTCTACCTCGGCGAGAAGTTCCGGATGTGAGGGGAAAATGGTCTGTCGACGGGAGAAAACTTTCCGCCGGCGGGCGGCCGCGCGTCGGCGTCAACGCGGGCGGGGGGCCTGCCGAGGACTGTTTACTGACTGCTCTCCACTTTCTGCTATAATCTCCCCCGAACCGCGTGACGGTTTCTTGAAGCCAAATACCCGATAATTTAAGACGTCACTCTCCCGGTAGAATAATGTCGGTCAAGCTCACCACCAACCTTTCGCAGCGACTCGTCCTGACGCCGCAGCTGCGCCAGCGCATCGAGATGCTGCAGATGACCTCGCTGGAGTTGACGGACCTCATCCAGCAGCAACTCCTTGAGAATCCCATACTCGAAGAGGTGCAGTCGCAGGACGAGAAGCGCGAGCTGGAGAAGGAGATCATCGACCAGCTCGCCGGCTCGCTCGACGACGCGCCGACGGTGGAGGCCGCCGCCCCCGAGTCTCTCAACGGCGCCGCCTCCAACGGCGCGGGCGACGCCGCCGTGGCCGAGGGCTTCGAGGCGCCCGAGGCTTTCGAGTCGGCCGAGCCCTTCGAGACGGCCGAGCGCCCCGATGAGTTCGGCGACGTGGCCGAGCCGGGCGAGTCCACGGGCGACGCCTTCGAGGAGATCGACTTCGGGCGCGAGTTCCAGGATTACCTCGACCCCGGCTACAAGACGCAGGAGTACGAGTACAGGGAGGACGCGCCGACCTTCGAGCAGTTTCTGACGCGCGCCCCCTCGCTCTCGGAGCACCTCGAGTGGCAGCTCCACATGACGCAGGTCTCGGAAGACCTCGTCGCGGTCTCCGAGTGCGTCATCGGCAACCTCGACGGCGACGGCCGGCTGAACGCGACCAACGAGGAGGTGGCCCACCTCTCGGGCTGCGCGGTCGAGCGCGTCGAGGAGGCGCGGCAGATCGTCCTCCACCTCGACCCGACGGGCTGCGGCGCGCGCGACGCGCGCGAGTGCCTGCTCGTCCAGCTCGCGGCGCTCGGCGACGACGCGTGCCCGCGCGGCGCCGAGAAGTGTCTGGCCGCGCGCCTCATCGGCGAGCACCCGCTCTCGGAGTTGCAGCAGCACAAGCTGCCGAACCTCGCCAAGCAGATGGGCGTCGAGGTCATGGATTTGGTCGAGGAGCTTCAGCACATACGCCAGCTCGACCCGTACCCGGGGCGCCGCTACTCCTCCGAGGAGCCCATCCTCATCGTCCCCGAGGTCTTCATCGAGAAGGTCGACGACGTTTTCGAAATATACTTCGCCGACGACGGCAGCCCGCGCCTGCGCATCAGCCGCGACATGCAGCACATGCTCAGCCGCGAGGGGACGACCAAGGAGACGAAGGATTTCATCAAGGAGAAGATGCGCTCGGCCGTTGACCTGCTGCGCAACATCGAGCACCGGCGCCAGACTATCTACCGCGTCGTCGAGTGCATCGTCCGCCGCCAGAGCGAGTTCCTCGACAAGGGCGTCCAGTTCATCAAGCCGATGATGCTCAAGGACGTGGCCGAGGACACGGGGATGCACCTGTCGACCATCTCGCGCGTCGTCAACCGCAAGTACGCGCACACGCCGCAGGGCGTCATCGAGCTGCGCCGCTTCTTCACCGAGGGCATGCTGAACGAGGAGGGCGAGGAGGTCTCGACCCGCATCATCAAGCTCCGCATCAAGAAGCTGATCGAGGAGGAGGACTCGCACAACCCCATCACCGACGACCAGGTCGTCAAGATTCTCGTCAAGGAGGGCATCAAGCTGTCGCGCCGCACGGTTGCGAAGTACCGCGACCAGATGTCGATCCCCGGCTCGCGCGAGCGCAAGGCGGTAGTTTAGGGATGAGTGATAGGTGATGAGTGATAAGAAAGTAAAGAAGACTCTTATCACTCATCACCTATCACTCATCACTTCCGCGGCTCGGCGCGGTAGATTTTAGCTGTACACAGCAAGGCAAGAGCCCGCGGGCCCGGGGTGGGAGCAAGTCTGTAAGCCCCCGCCCGCCCCTCCGGCCGCGCGGGCGGAAAGGTCAGGTATGGATTTCGAGTACACGGGGCGACACATCGACGTCACGCCGGCACTGCGCGCGCACGTCGAGGAGCACTTCGGCAAGATCGGGCACGTCTTCGAGAACGCGTCCACCGCGCGCGCTCACGTCATCATCGACGTCGTCAAGAACCGGCACATGGCGGAGATTCTTCTCCACTGGCGCGAGCACACGCTCACCGCCAAGGACACCAACGCCGACATGTATCAGGCGCTGACGCGCTGCATCGACAAGATAGAGAAACAGGCGCTCAAGCTCAAGAAGAAGATCATCGACCGCAGGCAGGAGGCGATGCCGATGTCGGCCGTGGCGCCCGACACGTCCCCGGATGAGGCCGAGGCGGAGGCCGCGCCTGAGGCGGCAGAGCGCCGGCAGGGGCGCATCATCGCCGCCCGCCGCTACAAGGTGAAGCCGATGACGGCCGAGGAGGCGGTGCTCTCGCTCGCCGAGGACGGCGACCAGTTCGTCGTCTTCCGCGACGCGGACACGGATCGCCTGAGCGTGCTCTACAAGCGCAAGGACGGCAACTACGGGCTCATCCAGCCCTGAACTCCCATGCAGGTGAAGGGCTGAAAGCCCGACCGTGATGGAGGGCGTACGTCTCCCGCGATACGTCCGGCGGGAGCCGAAACGCCCCCCCCCACTGTCGGGCTTCCGCGTTCCGTTTGATGGCGACGACTTTAGAAAACGACGAGAACCCCTCGATCACCATCGGCGCCTTCGTCGCGGGCGCGCCGGCCGAACTCGCGCTGGGCTTCGTCGCGGGCGCGCGCGGAGCGGAGGCGCGCTGGCTCCGCACGCCGCGCATCCAGAAGCTCGGGCTCGCGCTGGCCGGCTTCCCGCACTACGTACACGAGGGGCGCGTCCAGATCATCGGGCAGAGCGAGCTGCAGTTCCTCGGCCAGCTCTCGGCCGGGGAGCGTCGCGCGGCCATCGCGCGGCTGGAACTTGAAAAAATCTCCTGCGTCCTCGTCACCAAGGGGCTGACGCCGCCGGCCGAGCTCGTCGAGGCTTGCGAGCGGGCGGCGCTCCCGCTCATCCGGACGCCGCTCGTCAGCTCCTCCGCCA
>JAIVJI010000039.1:0-11197 GCA_020200135.1 Acidobacteriota bacterium
GGCTTTTGGTGCTCCCCGGGAGTTTCCTCGCGGCGCGGCGTCTGATACGCGAGTTTCGCCCCGACATCGTCGTCGGCGCGGGCGGATACGTCTCGGGGCCGGTGCTGTTGACGGCGGCGCTGATGCGCGTGCCGACGCTCGTGATGGAGTCGAACGCGCTGCCGGGGTTTACGAACCGGCGTCTGGCGCGCTTCGTGGGCGCGGCGGCGGTCTCGTTCGACGAGGCGCTCGCGTACTTCCGGGGCAAGGGCGTCGTCACGGGCAACCCCGTCCGGCGCGAGTTCTTTGAGATGGCGAGGAAGGAGCGCGACCCGGCGCGCTTCTCGCTGCTCGTCTTCGGCGGCTCGCAGGGCGCGCGCGCGATTAACGAGGCGCTGGTCGCGGCGCTCCCGCACCTCGAACGCCACAGGGGCGTGCTGAGCGTCATCCACCAGACGGGCGAGGCCGACTTTGAAAAGGTTCGCGCGGGCTACGACGCGGCCGGGTGGGGCGGGCGCGCGGACGTGCGGAAGTACATCGACGACATGGTCGCGCGCTTCGCCGAGAGCGACCTCGTCGTCTGCCGCGCCGGGGCGACGACGACGGCCGAGCTGGTCGCCGCCGGCAAGGCTTCGCTGATGGTGCCGTTCCCCTTCGCGGCCGACGACCACCAGCGCAAGAACGCCGAGGCGCTTGAGCGCGCCGGCGCCTCGCGCATGGTCTTGCAGCAGGACGCCACGGGCGAGCGGCTCGCGCGCGAGATAAGCGAACTGATCGACGGCCCCGAACGGGTCACACGCATGGAAGAGGCCGCGCGCTCGCTCGCACGCGGCGACGCCGCGGTCGCGGCAGTTGACCTTATGGAAAGGCTGGTAGTCAGTAGACAGTAGCCAGTAGCCAGTAGAAATACAAAAACGATGCTTCGCACCGGCTGCAACTTGAACAGCAAACTCTCAACGGTCGTAAAAGACCTACTGACTACTGACTACTGACTACTGTCTACTCAATTTTATGTTCCGTCGCATTCAACAAGTTCACTTCGTCGGCGTCGGCGGCATAGGCATGTCCGGCATCGCGGAGGTGCTTTTGAACATGGGCTTCCGCGTGTCGGGGTCTGACCTGCGCCGCTCGGACGTGACGGCGCGGCTCGAACAACTGGGCGCGAGGATTTACGAGGGGCACGCGGCGGAGAACGTCTCGGGGGCGCACGTCGTGGTGCGCTCGACCGCCGTGCGCGGCGACAACCCCGAAGTCCTCGAAGCGCGGCGGCGCTCGATCCCCGTCATCCCGCGCGCCGAGATGCTGGGCGAGCTGATGCGCCTGAAGCCGCACACCGTCGCCGTCGCCGGCTCGCACGGGAAGACGACGACGACCTCGATGATCGCGACGGTGCTCGCGCACGCGAACCTCGACCCGACCGTGGTCGTCGGCGGCGTCGTCGGCGCGATGGGCTCGAACGCGCGCCTCGGCAAGAGCGACTTGATGGTGGTCGAGGCCGACGAGAGCGACCGCTCGTTCCTGATGCTCTCGCCCACCTTCGCCGTCGTCACCAACATCGACCGCGAGCACATGGACGCCTACGCCGACATGGCCGACGTGCGAAAGTCCTTCGCCGACTTCGTCAACAAGGTGCCGTTCTACGGCGCGTCGGTGCTCTGCCTCGACGACCCGCACGTGCAGGCCGTCATCCCCGAGGTCGTCCGCCGCCGCATCACCTACGGGCTCTCGGCCCAGGCCGACATCGCCGCGCGCGAGGTGCGCTACGACCAGCGGTTCGGCTCGGTCTACCAGGCGCGGCTGATGGGGGAGCCCGTGGGCGAAGTCTCGTTGCAGGTGCCGGGCCTCCACAACATCTACAACTCGCTGGCGGCCATCGCCATCGGGTTGGAACTCGAAGTGCCGTTCGCGACCATCGCGAAGGCGCTCTCGCAGTTCACCGGCGTCAACCGACGCTTCCAGTTCAAGGGCGAGGCCGGGGGCGTCCTCGTCGTGGACGACTACGGCCACCACCCGACCGAGATTCGCGCCACCCTCGTCGCGGCCAAGCTCGGCGCGGCCGGCCGCCGGATGGTCGTGCTCTTCCAGCCGCACCGCTACACGCGGACGCGGGATTTGATGGACGAGTTCGCGCGCTCGTTCAACAACGCCGACGTGCTGTTCGTGACCGAGGTCTACGCGGCGAGCGAGCAGCCCATCGAGGGCGCGAGCGGCGAGGCGCTGGTCGAGGCCGTCAGCAGCTTCGGGCACAAGGACGCGCGCTACGCCGGCACGGTCGAGGACGCGACGCGGGCGCTGCTCGAAGAGGTGCGCGAGGGCGACATGGTCATCACGCTCGGCGCGGGCAGCGTCTACCGCGTCGGCGAGAGTCTGGTCGAGCTTCTGAAGGAACGAGGCGGGAAGTCGGAGGAGGCGACGGCGCAGTGACACGTCCCGCCGCCGCCGCGCATTTAGAAGTGATGGGTGAAGAGCGAGACACGTCCGGCCTGGTAACGCGCGACGCGCTGATCGAAGAGATGGCGCGCCGCTCGGGCGTGCGCGCCGAGCGCGGCCGGCGCTTCGCCGAGCTGACCTCGCTGCGCGTCGGCGGCCGGATCGACTGGCTCTTCGTCCCCGAGACCGAAGCCGAGGCCGCCGCGGTCGTCGGCGCGCTCGAAGAGGCGGGCGTCGCGTGGCGCGTGCTCGGCGCGGGCAGCAACGTCCTCGCCGACGACCGCGAGCACCGCTACGTCGTCGTCTCGACGCGCGAGGTCAAAGGCGCCGCACGCTTCGACGGCGAGCGCGTCTCGGTGAGCGCCGGCTTCTCGCTCCCGCGTCTGTGCGTCGAGGCCGCGCGGCAGGGGCTCTCGGGCATCGAGGGTCTGGGCGGGATACCGGGGACGGTCGGCGGCGCGCTCTGGATGAACGCGGGCGCTTACGGCCACGAGATAGGGCAGGTCGTCGAGTCGGTGCGCGTCGCGCGCGGCGGCGAAGTGGTCGAGGTGCCCGGCGGCGAGGTGAAGTGGGACTACCGCCGCACCTCTTTCAAAGAGGGCGAGCTGCTCCTGGGCTGCACGCTCAAGCTCAAGACGGACGACCCCGAGAAGATCAGGGAGCGGATGGAAGAGGCGAAACAAAAACGCTTCGCCACGCAGCCGCACGGCGCGCGCTCCGCCGGGTGCTTCTTCAAGAACCCTCCGGGGTCGGGTCTGAGCACGGGCAAGATGATCGACGAGATGGGGATGAAGGGCGAGCGGCGCGGCGGCGCGGTCGTCTCGCCCGTCCACGCCAACTTCATCGTCACCGAGGGCGAGGGCGCGCGCGCGCGCGACGCCTACGCGCTGGCCGAGGAGATACGCGAGCGCTTCCGCCGCGAGCACGGGATAGAGCTGGAGTACGAAGTCGAGCTATGGGGGGCCGAGCCGAACACGCCGGAGGCGGAAGGGGACGCGGAAGCGTTCGTCGGGACGAAGGGCGCGGGCAGCGAGCGCGCGGGGGAGAAGAAGTGAGGGAGCAGGTCATCACCCCGCGCGCGGGGCGCGTCGGGGCCGGGTCGAAGGGGCGCGGCGCGGCAGAAAAGTTTTACCTGGAAGTCAGCGCTGCCTTACGTGCCCACGGTGCTCAAGGCCGGGCTCGCCGTCACGCTCGGCCTGCTCGGGTACCTCGGGTACCGCACGGCCGTCTCGGCCTCCTTCTTCAAGGTGAAGGCGGTGGACGTGGCCGGCGCGACGCGCGCCTCGCGCGAAGACATCCGCGCCGAAGTGCTGCGCCTGTCGAACGCGGGCGCCTGGCAGTCGGACCTCGAAGTCATCGCGAAGGAGCTGCGCGGGATGCCGTGGGTGCGCGACGCCGTCGTGACGCGCGTGCTGCCCGACGGCCTGCGCGTCCGCGTCACCGAGCGCGAGCCGCGCGTCATCGCGCGCACCTCGGGCGGCAAGCTCATCTGGGTTGACGAGGACGGCGTCTCGCTCGGCGCGGCCACGCCCGGCGAGGAAGACTTCTTCATCCGCGGCGTCGAGGAGGGCGCGGGCGAGTCGGCGCGGCGCGCCAACCGCGAGCGGATGGGCGTGGCGCTGGAGCTGAAGGCCGGGCTGGACAAGGCGGGGCTCTCGAAGCGCGTGAGCGAGATAGACGTGGGCGACCTCTCGGACGTGCGCGTCCACCTGACGGCGGCGGACGCCGGGACGCAGGTGGCGCTCGGCCGTCAGGACTACGTCAAGCGCTTCCGGCAGGCCATCACCAAGCTGGACGAGAAGGGGCGCGTGCAGAACGGCCAGTGCGTCTCCTACATCGACATGACGACGGGGCGCAACGCCATCTTCGGCCTCCGCGCCTGCGCCGAAGGGGCGGCGGCCCCCGCGCCCCCGGCCGCGGCCGCCGCCGAGGACGCGCCGCGCGAGACGGCGCCCGCGCGTCAGACGCAGTCCGCGCCCGCGCGCGCCGCGCGCACGCCGCGTCCGGAATCCCGGCGCGCCCGCCCCGAGGGCGCGACCCGGCCGAAGACCGAAGCCACGCCCCAGACGGCCGGCGCGTCCCGACCCCGCCGCGCCGTCCCGTGAGCCCCGGAGAGTTTTCAGAGCGGCGCCGTCGCGCCGTGCGAGCGGAGAGTTGAATTTCGCGCCGGACGAGCCGAAAACCCCCAAGTCTGCGAAGGAGCGAAACCCGGATGGCTAAGAACCTGACCCACACGGTCGGCCTCGACGTAGGCACCAGCCGCGTGACCTGCATCATCGGCGAGCCCGGCGACGGCGGCCTCATCGACATCGTCGGCATCGGCGAGTCGGAGGCGCGCGGGCTGCGCAAGGGCGTCGTCGTCGACCCCGAGGCGGCCGTCGATTCCATCACGCGCGCCGTCGAGGAGGCCGAGCGGATGAGCGGCATCGAGGTCGAGGAGGTCGCCATCAACCTCTCCGGCTCGCACATCATGAGCTTCAACGGGCAGGCCATCGTCGCCGTCTCGGGGCGCGAGCGCGACCCCGTCTACGAGTCGGGCCACGGCCGGCGCAACGGCCACGCTCCCGTCATCGTCGCCGGACGCGACCGCGAGATCACGCAGGACGACGTCCGCCGCGCCATCGAGTCGGCCTCGGCCATCCAGCTCCCGGCGGGCAGAGAGATCGTCGACCGCCTGCCGCAGGAGTTCATCGTCGACGACCAGGACGGCATCAACGACCCCGTCGGCATGATCGGCGCGCGCCTGGCCGTCAAGGTCCACATCGTGACGAGCCCGGTCACCGCGCGCCAGAACGTCATCAACGGCGTCAACCGCGCCGGCCTCGTCGTCGGCGAGATGGTTCTGGAGCAGTTGGCGGCGGCCGAGGCGACGCTCACAGACGACGACAAGGAGTTCGGCGCGGCGCTCGTTGACATCGGCGCCGAGACGACCGGCCTCATCATCTACCAGCGCGGCGCCGTCCAGCACACGGCGGTCTTCGCGCTCGGCGGCTCGCACTTCACGAACGACATCGCGTTCGGGCTGCGCACGCCGATCCCGGAGGCCGAGAAGATCAAGCGGACGGTGGGCTGCGCGTCGGCGCTCAGCCTCTCGGAGTCGGAGCGCGGCGAGCTGGTCGACGTGCCCTCGGTGGGCGGTCGGCCGCCGCGCCAGCTCTCGCGCCAGATTCTGTGCGACATCCTTCAGCCGCGCGCGGAGGAAGTCCTCTCGCACGTCGCCGACGAGATACGCGAGGCGGGATGGGAGGGGCAGCTCTCCAGCGGCGTCGTCCTGACCGGCGGCGGCTCGCTCATGAACGGGATGGTCGAGATCGCCGAGCAGGTCTTCGACGCGCCCGTCCGCATCGGCTACCCCGAGCGCGACCGCTTCGGCGGACTCGTCGAGGACGTGCAGAGCCCGGCGTGGGCGGCCGCGTCGGGCTTGTGTCTGATACGCCAGCGGGCGAAATCCGCGGAAATGCGTGCGTCGCTGGCGCGGGCTCAGGCGTCGGGGGGCTTAGGCGCTCTCGTCTCTAAATTTCGCAATCGTTTTGGTGGTATTTTCTGAGTAGATGTTGTATGCTGCCGCGCCAGCCGGCACAAGATGTAGCCCTCAATATATTGGTACCGGCGGCGCGCACAGCCCAAGATAACCGCACGACACCTTCGGGGCGGTCTGAAAGCTTCGGAAGGAGAGAGGAAATTGCAGAATATGACACCGGAAGGCCGTCCGGCGAGCGGGATTAACATTTTCATCGATGACGACCCTCCCATCACGGGCGCGCGCATCAAGGTCATCGGCGTCGGCGGCGGCGGCGGGAACGCCGTCAACCGCATGATCGAGGCGGGCATCGAGGGCATCGAGTTCCTCGTCGCCAACACAGACCTCCAGGCCCTCAAGCGCTCCCGCGCGCCGATCAAGATTCAACTGGGCGGCAAACTTACGAAGGGCCTGGGCGCGGGCGCCAACCCCGACGTCGGCCGCAACGCCGCGTTAGAAGACACCGAGAAGATCATCGAGGCACTCGAAGGTGCCGACATGGTCTTCGTCACCACGGGGCTCGGCGGCGGGACGGGGACGGGCGCCGCGCCCATCATCGCCTCGCTCGCGACCGAGCTGAACGCCCTGACCGTCGCGGTCGTCACCAAGCCCTTCCACTTCGAGGGCAAGCGCCGGATGGCGCAGGGCGACCAGGGGCTGAGGGAGCTGCGCGAGTGCGTGGACACGGTCATCACCATCCCGAACGAGCGCCTGCTCCACACGGCCGACCCGACGATGTCGTTGCAGGACGCCTTCAAGATGGCGGACGACGTGCTGAGGCAGGCCGTGCAGGGCATCAGCGACCTCATCACCGTGCCCGGCCTCATCAACCTCGACTTCGCCGACGTGAAGTCGATCATGGCGGGGATGGGGCTCGCCCTGATGGGGGCGGGGCGCGCCAGCGGCCCGAACCGTGCGGTCGAGGCGACGCAGCAGGCCATCTCCTCGCCGCTGCTCGAAGAGGCCACGATTCAGGGCGCGAAGGGCGTGCTCATCAACATCACGGGCGGCAACGACCTCACGCTCTACGAGGTCAACGAGGCCAGCTCCATCATCCGCGAGGCGGCCGACGAGGAGGCCAACATCATCTTCGGCGCGGTGATCGACGAATCCATGCGCGACGAGATGAAAATCACCGTCATCGCCACCGGCTTCGACAAGGACATGTCCGAGGTCGGCACCAGCACGCACGCGGCGGCCGCGGCGCAGCCGACGCGCTACCAGTCGTCCCCCGACCTCTCGACGCGCGCGGTCGCGCCGAACCGCTCCGACGACCTCGACGTCCCGACCTTCATCCGCAAGAAGGCCGACTGAAGGAAGTAGGCGGCAGGCGGAGGGCGGCGGGCAGTTAAAAAGAGAAGGACGGCCAAGAAACCGGGGGCGGCGAGCTTGATGACTCGCCGCCCCCGATCCGTTGAGGCAGCTTCCGGTCTGAGCTGCCCGCCGCCCTCCGCCTACTTTTCTTCCCCGCTGGCGAGCCGGCGGGCGCCGCCCTGCAGTTCCTTGAGGAGTTCCTGCACCGCCGTCTCAAGCTGGCGGTCGCGGCCGGCGAGCGTGTCCTCGGGCGTGTTCTCGACGAGGATGTCGGGGCGCACGCCGTAGTTCTCCATGTTGGTGAGCTGCTTGTCGAAGAGGTAGACGCCGGTGCCGGGCGTGCGCACCGTCGAGCCGTCGATGAGCGAGTAGCTGCCCGTGCCGATGACCGCGCCCATCGTCGGCGTCCCCACCACCTTGCCTAAGCCCAAAGCGCGGAAGCCCGCCGGGAACATCTCGGCGTTCGAGGCCGAGCGCCAGTTCTGCATGACTATCTTCGGGCCGAAGAAGCCCGCGAAGGGCCGGGTCGTCGCCTCGGTCCCGCGCGGCTGCCAGACCTGGTACTGGCGCTGGACGAGGATGGCGAGGAGCTCCTGCTCGATGTTGCCGCCGCCGTTCCAGCGCTGGTCGATGACCATCGCCTCCTTGTGGCGGTACTCGCGCAGCTCCTTCTCGAACTTCCGCAACGAAGGCGCGTTCATCGCCTGGATGTGGACGTAGCCGACGCGGCCGCCCGAGAGCTTGTCCACCATCTCGCGGCGCTCCTTGACCCAGCGCTCGTAGCGGAGCTGCGAGAAGGCGTTCATCGAGACGGGCTCGATGCGCGTGCTCCAAGCGCCCTCGGGCGTCGGCCTGCTGTTGAAGCTCGCCGCCACCTTGCGGTTGAGCCGGTGGTTGAGGAGCGCCCAGTACTCGTCGCCGACCTTGACGGGCTTGCCGTCGATGGCGATGAGGTAGTCGCCCACAGAGACCTTCACCCAGTCCTTGTCGGACGGGCCGTTCTCGTAGATGTGCGTCACGCGGTAGCGCCCCGCGGCCGCGTCCGGCTCAAGCTCGACGCCGAGGTGCCCCGTCGAGACCGCGTTCGGCTCGCGCCCGCCGCCCGGCGGCGGCGCCGCGCCGGTGTGCGAGGCGTTCAGCTCGCCGATCATCTCGTTGACGATGTTGAGCAGCTCCTGGCGGTCGCCGACGTACTCGACGAGCGGGCGGTACTTGGCGCGCATCGCGTCCCAGTCCATCCCGTGCATCTTCGGGTCGTAGAAGCGGTACTTCATCGTGCGCCAGGCGTCGTCGAACATCTCGGCCCACTCGGCCGGGCGGTCCACGCGCACCTTGGCGACGAAGTTGATGCGGCGCCGCGGCGCGCCGCCCGAGGGCCCGCCCCCCGACGCGCCGGAGGCCGCCGCCGGGGCGCCGGGCGGCGCGGGCGGCGGCAGCGCGACCGAGTAGACGTAGTCGCCCTCCTGGAAGAAGAGCGTGCGGCCGTCGCGCGAGATGTTGAGGTTCGAGACGCCGCCGCCGAAGCCGCCGCCGCCCTGCGGCGGGCCGCCCGGGCCGTCGCCGCCCTGCGGCGGCATGCCCGCCGTGATGCGCGTCAGGCGCCGGCCGTCCTCCTGCACCGAGTAGATGACGGGGACGTTGGCCTGACCCGCCAGCTCGAAGGTCGTGAAGACGACGCTGCGGCCGTCGGGCGAGACTTCAAAGCTCGTGACGGGGAAGGGCATACGCGTCAACTGGCGCGTGCGGCGCTTGAGCCCGGGCCAGTCTATCTGGACGGGGCGCGGCGGCGTGCGCGGCGCGCCCGCCTGCCGGCGCATCGCTCCGCCGGGCGCGCCGCCCTCGCCGCCCGCGCCGGCCGGGGGCGTCTGCTGTTCGGCCTGCGCGGCCTCGGCCTCGGCGCGCTCCTCGGGGTCGTCGGGGTCGCGCTCAAGGCGTTCGAGCGTGACGGCGTAGATGTGAATCGCCGGCTGGCCGGCGGCCTGCCCCGTCTGCGTGCTCTCGTTGCGCAGGAAGTAGAGCTTGCGTCCGTCGGGCGAGAAGCGCGGGCCCGCCTCGCTGAACGAGTCGAAGGTGACCTTCTTCTCCTCGCCGCCCGCCGCGGGGGTGAGGTAGATGTCTGTGGTGCGCGACACGTCGGGCTTCGAGTAGGCGAGCCACTTGCCGTCGGGCGACCAGGCGGGCGTGCCGATGTTCCCGTAGCGCGAGGTGCTCAGCTCGCGCGACCTGCCGTCGGCGACCGTCAGCACGCGGAGCTTGCCGTCCGAGGCGGCGTAGGCGATCTGCGCCGAGTCGGGCGACCAGCGGTAGCCGGTCTTGAGCGCGTCGAGGTCGGTGAGCTTGCGCGGGGCGCCCGCGCCGTCCACGGCCGAGACGTACAGCTCCTCGCGGCCGCTGCGGTCGGAGACGTAGGCGATCCACTTGCCGTCGGGCGAGTAGGTCACGTCGCGGTCGCGCCAGGGGCTGTCGGTGATCTGGCGCAGGTCTCCCTCCTCGACCGGCGCGGTGAAGACCTCGCCGTGGACGGAGACGACGACGCGGCGCGAGTTGGGCGCGAGGTCGTAGTCGTCGACCTCGGAGTTGAAGCTGCGCACCTCGCTCAGGCTCTCGCCGGTCTCGGCGTTGATGTCGAAGCGGAGCGGCGTGACGCGCTTGCTCCCGAGGTCGAGCTTGGCGATCTGGAAGTCGTGCTCGAAGACGATTGTGCGGCCGTCGGCGCTGATGGCGGGCCAGCGCACGTCGCCCGACTTGAAAGAGGTGACGCGCTCGGCCTTGCCCCCCGCCTCGGGGACGCGCCAGATGTTCGTCTGCCCCGCGCCGTCGCGGTCGCTGACGAAGTAGATGTTCCCGTCGCGCGCCCACATCGGCCACGAGTCCATGCCGTCGAAGTCGGTCAGGCTCGAGAACTTCTTCGCCGCCACGTCGCCGACCATCACGTCCGACTGGTATGAGCCGCGGTAGAACTTGCGCCAGTAGGCCTGCGACTTCTGGTTGTAGGCGAGCCGCCGGCCGTCGGGCGAGAACGACGCCTGCACGCCCGAGTCGGCCCCGGCGCTGACCGGCATCCCGCCGTCGACGCTGACGGTGTAGAGCAGCGGCAGGAAGTTTTCGCCGCGGTTCGACGAGAAGAGCACGGAGCGGCCGTCGGGCGACCAGTTCAGGACGGTGTCGTCGGCCGAGTGCGATGTCAACTGCTTGACGGTGCCGCCGGCCGCGGGGATGAGGTAGACGTCGAGGTTGCCGTTGCGGTCGGACGAGAAGGCGAGCCACTTGCCGTCGGGCGAGAACCTCGGGTAGACGTCGCGGGCGCGGTTGACCGTGAGGCGCTGGACGTTGCGGCCGTCCTCGTCGGCCACCCAGACGTCGCCGAGGTAGCTGAAGGCGACGCGCCCGTCGTGGTAGTGCGGGTAGCGTATGAGCCGCGCCTCCTTCGCCGGCGCCGCCGACGCTGAGACGAGCAGGAAGAGCAGTGCGAGCGGGTAAAGTTTCTTCATAAGGCTCCTCGAAGAGGGTGGAGGGCCGCGGCGCGTGTGTGTGCGCGCGCGCGGCCGTCGGGCTGCATTCTCTGGTTGGGGTCGGCAGCGTCCGGCGTGCGGCGCGCGCTACTGGATTGCGCGCGCATTGTATTCGACTTCACGCGCGCGCGCCAGTCCCTTCGTCAGAGGTTTGCCTTTTGACCACTGTTTGTGTAGCATGACGCGCAAACCCTGACAGGATTGAAATCAACCACGGGTAAAGACCGTTTCTCGTCTGTCTATTTCAGACCGCCGCAATGTGTGAGGACGCCGACGCGCAGGCCGCCGCGGCCGCGCATTGCCCTATTCAGTCCTGTCGCCCGAGGGCGGCGCGAGCGCCCGATTTAATGCAAGTTTCATGGCACTGTTGGAGGTGAGGAGAGAATGGTAAACCGCAAACTGATACGCCCGACGCTCGCCGAGGTCAAGGGGCGCGAGCCGA
>JAIVJI010000039.1:11295-21396 GCA_020200135.1 Acidobacteriota bacterium
CGCCGCCGCCGCGGCCGCCGCCCTCGGACGCAAGAAGATTCCGCCCGCCGAGACGAGCGCCGAAATCTTCTACTACAAGAAGCAGATGGATCAGCACACGCTGATGGTCATCGTGCTCATCGACGGCGAGGAGATCGAGGGCACCATCGAGTGGTACGACCGCTCGGCGCTCAAGATCAACCGCAGGGGCGCGCCCAACATCATGCTGCTCAAGCACAACATCAAGTACATGTTCAAGGCCGAAGACCGCGACGGCGGCGGCGACTCCAGCGACTGACGGCGGCGGCGCGTGTGTGACCCCTCGAAGCCCCTCACGCGCGTTAGCGTTTTCGGAGAGATGACAGACGCTTCACCAGAGCCATCGGCGGAAGGGGCGGCCGGGCGGCGGCCCCGCATCGGCGTCACGATGGGCGACCCCGCCGGCATCGGCCCCGAGGTCGTCCTCAAGGCCGTCGCCGAGCCGGAGGTGCTCGCCGCCTGCGTGCCGGTCGTCGTCGGCGACGCGCCGCTCCTCGCGCACACCGCGCGCACGCTCGACCTGACGTGCGGCTACGAGATAGTGCGGCGCGGCGAGCCGCTCCCGGCGGAGTCGGACGCGCCGCTCATCTACCACCTCGACAACATCACGGGCACCATCGCGCCGGGCGTCGAGTCCGGCGCCGCGGGGCGCGCCGCCGCCGAGTACATCGAGGCGGCGGTCGAGCTGTGCGGCGCCGGCGCGGTCGAGGCCATCGCCACCGCGCCCATCAACAAGCGCTCGCTCTTCCTCGGCGGCTACAGCTTCCCCGGCCACACCGAGTTCCTCGCGCACCTGACGGCGAGCCCCGAGTGCGCGATGGCCTTCGTGGCGTCGAACCTGCGCATCGTGCTCATCTCGACGCACGTCCCGCTCTCGGAGGCCATCGGGCTCGTCGAGAAGGAGCGCATCGTGCGCGTGACGCGCCTGGCCGAACGCGAGCTGCGGCGGTGGGGCATCGAGCGCCCGCGCATCGCGGTGGCGGCGCTGAACCCGCACGGCGCGGAGGGCGGGCTGTTCGGCGTCGAGGAGTCGACCGAGATTCAGCCGGCGGTCGAGGCCTGCCGCGAGCTGGGGCTCGAAGTGTCGGGGCCGTACTCGGCCGACACGGTCTTCCTGCGCGCCGCGCGCGGCGAGTTCGACGCGGTCATTTCGTGTTACCATGACCAGGCGATGATCCCCGTGAAGTGCCTCTCGTTCGGCGAGGCGGTCAACGTCACGCTGGGCCTCCCCTTCATACGCACCTCGGTCGACCACGGCACGGCCTTCGACATCGCGGGGCGCGGCGTCGCCGAACATTCGAGTATGGTCGCCGCCATCACGCTGGCCGCGCGCCTCGCGCGCGCCGACGAGATCGGCAGGGCGGTCGAAGTCTAAAAGGGGGTGATGAGTGGTGAGTGATGAGTGATGAGAAGAATTGACCGTCTTCTTCTCACCACTCATCACTCACCACTCATCACTTCTGAAAACCGGAGGTTTTCAGCAAAGTGCCTGCGCAGAGCGAACCCTCACGGCGTATCTTGGTGGCCGACGACGACCCGGCCATCCTGCGCCTGGTGACGGCCATCGTCGAGAAGGAGGGCTACGAGGTCGTGCCCGCGCGCGACGGCCGCGAGGCGTACAAGCTCCTCCAGACCGGCGGCGACTTCTCGGCCTGCGTCTTCGACGTGGTGATGCCGCACATCCAGGGGCCGGAACTCGTCCGCTACATGAAGACCGAGAAGAAGCTGATGAAGATACCCGTGATGATGATGACGGCCGAGCAGAACCCGAAGCTCTCGTCCGACAGCTTCGCGGCCGGCGCCACCGTCTTTCTCCCGAAGCCCTTCACCACCTCGCAGCTCCAGGTCATGCTCCGGATGCTCATCAGCAAGTCGCGGGGCGAGCAAAGCTAGCGCCCCCCGCCGACACCCAAAGGGGGAGGGGAGAATTTTTATGACCAACCCGAATCCTTGGCGGCGTCGCGCGGCGTCGCGCCACGCCGCGGCCTTCGCGCTCTTCGCCGTGGCCGCCGCCTTCTGCCTCGCCCCGGCCGCGCTCGCGCAGTCGGGTCGGAAGGCGCAGAAGCCTTTGAACCTGCCGACCGAGGCGCCCAAGCGGGGCGAGGCGGCGGCGGCGAAGCCCGAGGCGAAGAGGCCCGAGGCGGTCGTCAGCTTCGTCGTCATGCGCTCGGACGACGCCTCCGCCTTCGGCATCGACTCGATGGCGCGCGACGGCGTGGCCGCGGCCTTCACGCGCCGGCTCGGGCAGGTGACGTCGGTCGAGGTCAGGGACGGCGGCAAGGGGCGGCGGCAGGAAGCGCGCTCGCGCGCCAGGGAGGAGAAGAAGGCTTACGTCGTCCTCTTCCAGCTCGACGAGCAGGCGGGCGGCATGAACACCGGGAGCATCGATTCGCGCACGCTCGTCATCCGCACCTTCGTCTACGCGCCGGCGACCGGCGACCTCAAGTACACCGACGCCGTCCAACAGCGCCCCTACCAGGACACGGCGCGCGTCGGCGGCGTGCGCATCCCCGTCCCTTCGCGGCGCGTGGACCGTTACCCGTCGCAGCACGAGCTGGAGCAGGCCGCGCGCGACGCCGCCGACCGGCTGCTCGGCCGCTTCCAGGTGACCCCGCCGCCCCAACCCTGAAGAATTGAAATTTCAAATTTCAAATTTCAAATTTCAAATCTTACTGCTCTGCGCGGCGGTCGCGTGTCTCGCGCCGGCCGCCGCCGCGCAGAAGAAGCCGAAGCCCGCGCTGAGCGAGAAGGACGCGCGGCGCGTCGTCGCGGAGACCCGAGGGTTCGTGCTGAGGACGGGCGCGGTCAAAATCAAGACGGTCAGCCCGGCGGGCGCTTCGCCCGTGCTAATCGAGGCCGACGTGACCGAGGCGGTGCGGCTCGAATGGGTCGAGGACGAGCGCGTGCCGCAGACGGGCGGCGTCTTCAAGCAGAAGCGCTGGCGCGCCGTCGAGTTCCGCACGGGCGACCGCACGTGGGAGGAGTTCGACCTCGTCGCGACGCCGGCCTTCGCGCCGCGTCTCGAAGCCGCGCGCCGCGCGCTCGAAGAGCTGGTGACGGAGTTCGAGGCGCGCCTTCGCGCCGCGTCCGAGAGTAAGAACGAGGAAGAGCGGAAGAAGGCCGCCGAGCCTCTGACGCGCGGGGCGCTGACCGTCAAGGCGCTCTCGCCGATGGGCTCGACGGCTGTGGCCGAGGTGGTCGTCGCCGCGACCTTCGCGCTGTCGAGGGACGCCCGCGGCCGCTGGCGCGTGGCCGAGGTCTCGGCGGGCGGCGAGTCTTCGGGCGACCTCGCGGCGCTCTGGCTCTCGGCGGACGCGCGCAAGGCCGAGCGTGCGCGCGCCGACTTAACATTCCTCTCCGAGGCGCTCGAAGCCTTCCGGCGCGAGCGCGGCTCCTACGTCGTGGGGCGCGACTCGGTCGTCCTGCTCGACCACCTCAGCCCGCGCTACTCTAAGCGCATCGTCCGCCTCGACCCCTGGCACAACCCCTACCGCTACGAAGGCAACGAACGCTCCTACACGCTCGCCTCCGACGGCCCAGACGGCAAACAGGGCACGCCCGACGACGTGACCCTCAGCCGCTAAATTCCACTCAGGCCTTGGTGATGAAGATGTGGCTCTGCGACAGCCGCATCTCGCGGAAGCGCGAGGCGCGCGGCGGCGCGTTGCCGAACTGCGGGTGCGTGATGTCGGCCGCGCCCAGCTCGTCTATCAATTCTTTGATGAAGCCGACCATGCCGTAGTCGTGTGTGGCATAGAGCCCGCGCTGGAGCGCGCGCTTGGACGCGGAGAGCAGGCGGCCGGCGAGCGGCAGGCGCCCGAGCGGGCCGTTGTACAGGCGCGTGGCGGCGCGGCTCAGGCGGTGGCGCGCGGGGCTGTGCGTCACGCGCGGGCGTCGCCGGCGGTAGCGCACGCCGTCGGGCCAGAAGTCCCAGTAGCCGGTGCCCCAGTCCTCGATGACGTAGAGGCCGCCCGGCTTGAGGTGGTGCTCGAAGAGGTGCCAGAAGCTGACGCGCGCGAGGTCGCCGACGTGCGAGCAGTCGTCGATGATGACGTCGAAGCCCTCGGGCGCGCACTCGCGCGCGAGGCGGTCGAGCAGCGCGGTGTCCTGCTGCCCGCCCTGGTAGAAGCGTATGCGCCCCGTGGGGTCGTCTATCTCCAGCGGGTTGAGGTCGAGGCCGACGATGAGGCCGCGCTCGAAGTAGTCGCGCCAGAGGAGGAGGGAGCCGCCCTTGAGGACGCCCAGTTCGAGCAGCCGCACGTCGCGTTCGAGGAGCGGGCGGAAGTACTCCTCGTAGTTGCGCAGGTAGTGCGTGTGCGCGGCCTTGTCGGTGTCGTACTTCGAGGCGTCGAGCGCGCCCTTCGTCGAAGCCATCCGAGCGTCCCCCAACCCCCTGAACTGATTCTCGTTAAGGCGCGCCTAATATGCTTCACCGGGCCGCGGAAATCCAGCCCCGCCGCCCGGTGCGCACGCCGAACGAGCTTAGAAGAGGGCGCGGCTCGCGCCGCGCGGAAACGTCCGCCGCGTGAACTTCAGTGAATTCCGGGGGAGCGAGCTTGGGTCTTGGAACGTTCGGGAGTTGAGTGTGGCGAGGGCTTAGCGACGAGTCGCGCAGGTGTCAACAGACATTTTGAACGCGCGGAAAATGGTCGGCTTTTAACCCCCGCGGGAGGCGCGCGAGGCGGCCGAAAGTGCTCGGGAATAATCAGCTTGACGGGCCGTCGGCGCGGGTGTTAGGTTTGATTTGCGGCTTTCGCGCGTGGTTTTCGCGGGGCCGCGGACATGCCCTGCCGGCGCCCCATGCGCGAAAGCGTTCCTTTATCTTGCCCCCCGGACCGCCCGGCCCCCTTAAGACAAGGAGACCCTTTTGCTTTCGGGACGCCGGAAACTCCTGCTCGCTGACGACTCGCCGACGATTCAAAAGGTCATCAGCCTCACCTTCGGCGACGAGGGGGTGGAGGTGGTCGCGGTCGGCGACGGCGAGTCGGCGCTGCGCGCGCTCGCGGCGGGGCCCCCGCCCGACGTCCTGCTCGCCGACGTGGTGATGCCCGGCCCCGACGGCTACGCGCTGTGCGAGCGCGTCAAGCGGGACGAGCGGCTCAGACACGTCCCCGTCATTCTCCTCGTGGGCACTTTCGAACCATTCAACGAAGCGGAGGCGCGCAGAGTTGGCGCGGATACAGTCTTGACGAAACCCTTCCAGTCGATACGCGATCTGGTCAGCAAGGTCGGCTCACTCCTCGGCGGCGGCGAGCCGCGCCAGGAGCACGAGCCCGACCACGCGCGCGACGACAGCGCTGCGCGCGGCGAGCCGGCGGCCGCACGGCCGCACGCGGCGGCCACGCACGCCGACGCCCTCGCGCCGGACGAGTCACGGGCCGACGCGGAGTTCGGCGCGGTGCTCGACGAGCGCGCGGAGGAGTCCGCCGCGTCCTTCGCCGACCTCGGCGCGGACGACGAGTTGATCGAGGCGAGGCCGGCCGACGCCTTCGGCGCCTCCGCCGCCGGGGCCTCTGGCTTCACGCCCCGCGCGGAATCCACGCGCCCCTTCGCGGAGTCGCACGGCGAGCCGGGACTGCGCGCGGCGCAGCCGTCCGAGTCGAACGGTGTCGTCGCGCCCACGGCGTTCGGCGCGGCCGCCGGCGAAGGCTTCGGCCGCCGTCGGGCGGATACAGGGGTGGAACAGTCCGAAGACGTTCTGACAGAGCTGACCGACGAGAGAGCGATGCACGATATAACTTCCTCGCAACCTTCATCCGACACGTTCGACGCGCGCGCGGAGAGCGCCGCCGCGGCGGACGACACGCTTCTCGACCTCGGGCGCGTGGACGCGCCCGCGACCGCGCAGTCCGCCGAGGTTGAAGACTTCATCCTCGACCTCGACCTCGAAGACGAGCCGCCCGCGCGCCGCGCCGGCGCCGTGCCCGCCGGGGAAGTATTGGCGGAGCCAGTCTTTGAATCCGCGCCGGCCGCGCGCGCCGCCTGGGCCGACGCCCCGAGCGCCTTCGCCGAGGCCGCGCACGGCGAGCAGTCACGCGCCTTCGCGGACGCGGCCACGGGCGAGGCCGCGTCGCCGTTCGGGAGTCAGTCGCGCGGCGACGAGTTCGAGACCTTCGGCGAACAGCCGCGGCCGGTCGAAGTACACGCCCGGGATGCCGGCGCCGGCGAGCCGTGGCGCGATGTCGTCATGCAGGACGGGCCGCAGGGCTTCGCCTTCGGCGCGGAGGCGCAGGCGGTCGGCTCGGCGCCGCGCGGCTTCGTCGAGCCGGAGGTCGTGCCAGCCGACGAGCCCGTGCCGGCAATCGTCGAGGGCGAGTTCACCGACGGGAGCGTCGAGGGCGACGTGCCCAGGCCGCCCGCCCGCGAGACGGCGACGGCCGCGCCCGCCGCCGAGCCGCAGGCGCCCACGGCCGCCGGCTTCGCGGTCGGCGAGGCGCGCGCCGGCGTCGAAGAGTCGCCCCGCGCGAACCAGCTCTCGCCCGAGCAGCTTGACGCCATCGCGCGCCGCGTCGTCGAGCTGATGTCGGACAAGATAGTCCGCGAGATCGCCTGGGAGGTCGTCCCCGAGCTGGCCGAGCTGGTCATCCGCCAGCGCCTCGACGAGGATAAGCGGAGCTAGAAGGCAAAAAGTAAGAGGCCGGTGCAAAAGGCCGGAGGCCGGTTAGGGGCTTAGCTCCTAACCGGCCTCCGGCCTTTTGCACCTAGCCTCTTCTCCGCCTTTTTCCCTTTTCCCCCCGGCCTTCGTATAATCCAAAGGTCATGGAGATTCCGAAAACTTACGACCCGAAGCAGGCCGAGGAGCATCATTACGGGCGCTGGGAGCGCGAGGGCTGTTTCGCGCCCGAGGTGAACGGCGACCCGTCGGCGCCGGTCTACTCGATCGCCATCCCGCCGCCGAACGTGACCGGGTCGCTGCACATGGGGCACGCGCTCCAGCACACCATCATGGACGTGCTCACGCGCTACTACCGGATGAAGGGCTTCCGCACGCTCTGGCTGCCCGGCACCGACCACGCCGGCATCTCGACGCAGATCATGGTCGAGCGCCAGTTGAAGAAGGAGGAAGGCAAGACCCGCCACGATGTCGGGCGCGAGGATTTCATCGGCCGCGTCTGGAAGTGGAAGGAGCAGTACGGCGGCGAGATTCAGCGGCAGATGCGGCGCGAGGGCGTGAGCGTGGACTGGTCGCGCGAGCGCTTCACGATGGACGAGCACCTGTCGCGCGCCGTGCGCGAGTTCTTCGTGCGCTGCTACGAGGAGGGGCTCATCTACCGCGGTCCCGGCATGATCAACTGGTGCCCGAAAGACCAGACGGCGCTCTCGGACCTGGAGGTGGACAAGGAGTCGCAGGCGGGCAAGCTCTACTACCTGCGATACCCGGTCAAGGGGAGCGACCGCCGCGTGACCGTGGCGACGACGCGCCCCGAGACGATGCTCGGCGACACGGCCGTCGCCGTCAGCCCCGTTGACGAGCGTTACGCCGACCTCGTCGGCATGACGCTCATCCTCCCCATCGTCGGCCGCGAGATTCCGCTCGTCGCCGACGAGTTCGTGGACCCCGAGTTCGGCACCGGCGCGGTGAAGGTGACGCCCGCGCACGACCCCGCAGACTACGCGATGGGCAAACGCCACGGCCTCGCGCAGGTCTCGGTCATCGACCAGCACGCGAGGATGACCGCGGAGGCCGGCGCGGAGTACGAAGGCTTGGACCGCTACGAGGCGCGCGAGCGCGTCGTGCAAAAGTTTGAGGAGTCGGGGCTGCTGGAGAAGGTCGTCGATTACGAGTTCTCCATCACGAAGTGCGAGCGGTGCGGCACGGTCATCGAGCCGCTCATCTCGACGCAGTGGTTCCTCAAGCAGGCCGAGCTGGCGCGCGAGCCGCTCCGCCTCTTCCGCGAGCGGCGCGAGCCGCGCTTCGTCCCCGAGAACCCTTACGCGAAGGTCTACGAGAACTGGCTCGCCGGCCTCTACGACTGGACGCTCTCGCGCCAGCTCTGGTGGGGGCACCGCATCCCCGCGTGGTACGACGCCGGCGGAAACGTCTACGTCGCGCGCACGGAGGAGGACGCGCGGCGCGCCGCCGGCGCCGACGACCTCGAACAGGACCCGGACGTGCTCGACACGTGGTTCTCCTCGGCGCTGTGGCCCATCTCGACGCTGGGCTGGCCGGACGAGGGCTCGCCCGACCTGAAGACCTTCTACCCGACCTCGGTGCTGGTGACGGCGCGCGACATCATCTTCCTGTGGGTCTCGCGGATGATGATGACGGGGATGAAGTTCGAGGGGCGCAAGGCGTTCGACGACGTCTTCATCACCGGCACCATCTTCGACAAGCACGGGCAGCGGATGTCGAAGACCAAGGCCAACGGCATCGACCCGCTCGTCGTCTTCGACAAGTACGGCGTGGACGCGACGCGGCTGGTGCTCGCCTCCATCGGCTCGACCGACACGCGCTGGAACGACAACCAGGTCGAATCGTACCGCAACTTCGCCAACAAGATTTGGAACGCGGCGCGCTTCTGCCTGATGAACTCCGAGGGCGCGCGGGTCGGGGGCGGTTTCGAGGGCGAGCCCGAACGTTGGGCGCTGCACGACCGCTGGATAGTCTCGCGTCTGAACAAGACCGCCCGCGAGGTCGCGGCGGCCGTCGAGGCGTACCAGTTCCACGAGGCGGTCTACGCGCTCTACCACTTCTTCTGGGACGACTTCTGCGACTGGTACATCGAGCTGTCGAAGTCGGACGTGACCGCCGCCGACGCCGGGCCGGAGCGCGACGCCGCGCGCGGCCGCGTCCTCACGGTGCTCGAACAGGCGCTCCGGCTGCTCCACCCCTTCATGCCCTTCATCACCGAGGAGCTTTGGCAGCGTTTGCCGGGCGTGGGGAAAGAGTCTCTGCACGTGGCCTACCGCGAGGCCGGCGTGACGCCGACCGTGATGCTCGCCGCGTTCCCGCGCGCCGACGAGTCTCTGGTAGACGAGCGCGCCGAAGCCGAGATGCGCTCGGTCATCGAGCTGGTCTCGCGCGTGCGCAACATCCGCACGGAGCTGAGCGTGAAGCCTTCGGAGGAGGTGCGGCTCGTCATCGGCACGGCCGGTAACGGGCTCGGCGACCTCTTCACGGCCAGCCTCCCGCAGATCAAGCGGCTCACGCGCGCGGCCGATGTTTCAGTCCGCGACTCGCTGGCGGAAGTGCCCCGCGCGTCGGCGCGCGCGGTGCTCGCGGGCGGCGCGGAGGTCGCGGTGCCGCTCGAAGGTCTCATCGACTTCGAGCAGGAGCGCGCGCGCATTGGGCGCGCGCGCGAGAAGCAGGAGAAGGAGTTGCAGAAGGTCGGGGGGCAGCTCTCCAACCCGCAGTTCGTCGGGCGCGCGCCGGCGGAGAAGGTCGAAGAGTTGAGGCAGCGCGCGGCCGACCTCGCCGGGCGCATCAAGGCGTTGGGAGAGATGCTGGAGGCACTGGGCGAATGAGCTGGCTCGACGAGGGGGCGCTGTTCTCGCAGATCGGCGCGTTCCTGAACGAAGACATCGGGCGGGGCGACATCACGACGCAGTCCACCGTGATGCGCAGCCAGAGCGCCAAGGGGCGCTTCATCGCCAAGGAGGCGATGGTCGTCTGCGGGCTCGAAGCCGCCGAGGCCGTCTTCTCGACGCTCGACTCGCAGCAGCAGATAGAGGCCTTCGTCGCCGACGGCGACGAGGTCGAGGCGGGCAAGGTCATCGCGCGCACCACGGGCTTCGCCGACGTGCTGCTCGCGGGCGAGCGGCTCGCGCTCAACCTGATGCAGCGGCTCTCGGGGATCGCGACGCTCACGCGCCGTTACGTCCAGGCGGTCGAGGGCACCGGGGCGCAGATCGTCGACACGCGCAAGACGACGCCGGGGCTCCGCATGCTTGAGAAGTACGCGGTGACGACCGGCGGCGGGCGCAACCACCGCTTCGGCCTGGACGACGGCGTGCTCATCAAGGACAACCACATCGCGCTCGCCGGCGGCGTGGCGACGGCGGTCGGGCGCGCGCGCAAGGCGGTCGGGCACCTGCACAAGGTCGAGGTCGAAGTCTCGCGCGAGCGCGACCTGCGCGACGCCG
>JAIVJI010000111.1 GCA_020200135.1 Acidobacteriota bacterium
GCGCGGCGCGCCTCTCGGCGAGCGGCGCGTCCGTCAGCACGCGCCCGCCCGCGTAGAGCAGGTCGTAGGCGACGAAGGCCACGGGCACGCCCGCCAGCAGCTCCTCCGAGACGGTCTTGCGCCCCAGACGTTTTTGCAGTTCGAGGAACGGCAGGATGGACGCGCCGCGCACGGGGACTATCTCGCCGTCGAGCACGGCGTCGGCCGGCAGAAGTTTCAGCGGCTCGACCAGTTCGGGGAAGCGGTGCGTCACCTCGTCGAGCGTGCGCGTGTAGAGCGCGGCGCGGCCGGTCTGCACGTGCGCCTGCCCGCGTATGCCGTCGAACTTGTCCTCGACGTAGAACTCTCCGGGCATCGTGCGCGCCACGTCCTCGATTGAGTCGGCGGCGGTGGCGAGCATGAACTTGATGGGGTGGAAGAGCCGCATCGCGACGCCTTCGAGCTCGCCGCGCCGCGCGCGCACGGCCGTCTCGCCGATGTCGCCCGAGAGCATGTTGACGCGCGCCACGTCGGCGAGCGGGCGCGAGAAGGCGCGCGCGACGGCGTCCTCCACGAGCCCCTCTTTCAAACCGATGCGCAGGTCGCCGACCAGCAGCTTGACCAGATACTTCGCCTCGGCGGGCGTCGCGTGCGCGAGCGCCGCGACGAGCAGCGCCTTCTTGTTCTTCGTCCCGCGCGTCTCGCTCAGCCGCTCGAAGAGCGCGTGCGTGGCGGCGAGCGTGAGCGTCGGCGCGACGTTCGCCGCCCCCTTCGTCTCGGCGAAAGCCTCGAACGCCACGTCGCCCGAGTCGCCCAGACGCACGTAGCGCGGGCGCAGGTTTTCGACTTCGAGCCCCGTCACCTCCGCGACGGCGTCGCGCAGCATCCCGCCGCCGACGTTGGTCGTCCGCGCGTCGTAGAGCGGGAAGGCGTGACCCGCGAAGTAGCGCGCGGCGGTCGAGAGGTCTTCGTCTGCGAGCTCGGCGAAGAAAGCGCCGAGCAGCGCGGCCTTCTCCAGCTTCCTGGTCGTCGCGCCCACCGCATCCGCCACCTCGGCAAAGCGTTGCAGCATCGCGGGCGCGAGTTCGGCGGGCGTCGCCGTCTTCTTCGACCTCGCCATTCGCGTTAAGTCTCCTCGACGACGGCGGCCTCGGGCGAGACGCGGACGGCCTGCGCCTCGCCGGGCTCGCCGAAGATTTCGGGGTGGATGATTTTGAGGAGTATCTCGGCGCCCTCGACGACGCGCGGGCCGGGGCGGCTGAAGTAGCTGGTGGCGTCCACGGCCCAGACGCGCCCCTCGCGCACGGCCGGAAGCTCGCCCCAGCCGCGCGGCAGACGCGCGCTTTCGAGCGCGCGCAAAACGTCCTCCTTGTAATAGCCGCACGGCGCGAGCACGACGACCTCGGGCGCGTAAGCCTGGATCTCTTCGGGCGTCGTCGGCCGCGACTTCCCGCGCGCGTCGCCGAAAGAGGCGTCGCCGCCCGCGAACGCGACCTGCTCGGGCACCCAGTGGCCGGGCGCGAACGGCGGCTCAAGCCATTCGAGGACGAGCGTGCGCGGGCGCGTCTCGACCTCTGTGAGCAGGACGGCGAGCGCGTCGAGCTGCACGGCGAGGTCGCGCACGAGCGCTTCCGCTTCCGCCGCCGCGCCGGCCAGCTCACCTACCGTTCGGATGTTGGCGAAGATGTCCTGGATGCAGTTCGGCTCGAGCGAGACGACGCGCGCGTCCGACTCGATGACGCGCGCGGCCTGAAGCACGGTCTGGTAGCTGACGGCGCAGACCTCGCACAGCTCCTGCGTGACGACGAGGTCGGGTTTGAGCTCGGCGAGGAGCCGCTCGTCGAGGTCGTAGATGGAGCCGTGGCCGTCGAGCTGCGAGCGGACGGCGTGGTCTATCTCGGCGCTCGACATCTCGGCGTGCGAGATGCGGCTCGCGGTGAGCACCGGCTTACCCACCACGGACGGCGGGAAGTCGCACTCGTGCGTGACCCCGACGAGGTTCTCTTCGAGCCCGAGCGCGCAGACGATCTCCGTCGCCGACGGCAGGAGCGAGACTATGCGCGGCCGCTTGTCCATCGTAACCCTTCCCCGTCCTTCGTCTCCTAAAACTTGCGCCGAGGTTGGCGCACGCGCGGCGCGCGTGTCAAGGAAGGCGCGCCGCCCGCTTTTGCGCGGCGCGCCGAGGGGGTACAATCCGACCGTCGGCTGAGTTTTAAGGGGAGGGGTGACGGACGCCTTGAGCGAAGGTCGCGCGACTTCGGCGGGTCTGAGGACGTTGTGCGGGGCGCTGCTCGCGCTCTCGCTGCTCGCGCTCCCGGCCTGCTCCTACAGCACGGACTTCGTCGTCGTCAACGACTCGGGCTCGCCCGTCGAGGTTCGCTACACGCTCAAGAGCAGGTACCGCCGCGACGAATGCTGCACGGTGCGCCCGGCGAAGAAGGCTTTCGACAAGCTCGACGACGGCGACACGCCCTGGCGGGACGTGCCCGCGGGGGAGTTCTCGCACGACCGGGCGGCGGGGGCCGTGACGCTGACGCTGTACCCTGGGGAGGCCCTGCGCGTCGCGAAGGGGAGCAACTGGCGCGGCCACGGCGACAGCAGCGGCGACGAGTTCTTCGAGATCGAGTCCATCAGCATCGCGGGCGCGGGCGGCGGCGTCCATTACGAAGGCAGGCAGGCGCAGTACCAGTTTCAGCAGCAAGACAGCCAACTATACAAGTTGACTTACTACGGCTGGGGAGACAAGGCGTATGACGGGGGGAGATGAGTTGCGCGTCGAGGGCGTGGTCGATCACATCGCGGTCAGGACCGAGGACATGCACGCGGACGTGCGCGAGTACGAGCGGCTCGGCTTCCGCGTCGAGACGCTCTACGAGGACTGGGCGATGCTGCGCGACGCGCGCGGGTTCGGCGTGGCGCTCCTGCCCGAGGGCTCGAAGCACCCGCAGCACATCGGCGTCCGCGTGAAGTCGCGCGGGGAGTTGGAGGAGGCCGCGCGCCGCGAGGGGCGCCCCGTCAAGGAGCACCGCGACCGCTCGCTCTCCTTCTACACGAAGGGCGTCGGCGGCCGCGCCGTCGAGGTCATCTACTACCCGCCGGACTACAAACAGCCGTGAACCGTGAACCGTAAACCGTGACAAGAAAGAACTGGTTTTATCTCGTCACGGTTTACGGTTCACGGTTCACGCCTTTATTATGCACAGCCTCCTTTTCGTCTTCGAGTTTCTGGGCACGACCGAGCTGCTGGTGGTGGCGGTGGTCGCGCTCATCCTGTTCGGGCCGCGCAAGCTCCCGGAGATCGGGCGCACCGTGGGGCGCGGCCTCGCGGAGTTTAAGCGCGCCTCCGACGACTTCAAGCGGACGTGGGAGTACGAGGTCGAGATCGAGCAGCGCAAGCCCGCGCTCGAAGTGCACGCGAACGCGACGACGCAGGACGCCGGGGTGGAGGTCCCGTACTCGGACGGCGCGGACGCTTCGGAGCCGGGCGGCGCCGAGTCACGGCCCGAGATGTGGGGGACGCCCATCGCGCGCGGCTCCGAGGAGGTGTACGCCGGCGTCGAAGACGTGCGCGCGGGCGGCGCGCAGAAGCGCGCGGACGAAGAGGACGAGATCAACGCCTCCTGAACGTCGCGCCGGCCGGCGCGCGCATTCTCCCGACGACGGTTGACCGGCCCGCCGGACTTCTACAGACACCCTTATATGGCTTCGACCCTTCTGGACACGGACAAGGATGAGGACGGCGAGGGCCGCCAACTCGGCGGGCAGATGTCCTTCCTCGAACACCTCGACGAGCTGCGCCGGCGCATCATACGCTCGGTCGCCTTCATCTTCGTCGCGCTCGTCCTCTGCTGGTTCGTCTCCGGCCCCATCTACGAATTCCTCGCCGCCCCCGTCCGCCACGCGCTCGCGGAGGCCGCGCAGCGCCCCGTCCCGCTCCAGGGGCTGACCGAGGGCATACAGATTCTCCCGCTCAGCTCGGTCAAGGAGGGCGACGCCGGGCGCTACGTCTTCCACGAGACGACCAAGCTGGGGCTCAGCGTCGTCCCCGCGGGCGCGTCGGTCGCGGCGCGGGTCACGCGCGGGACGGACGGGCAGATCGGCGTCTTCACCGACGAGCCGCTGTTCACCGGCGCGTCCGTCATCCCGAAGGGCGTGCGGCTGCCCGTGGACTTCCAGGCGCGCGCCGGGGTGCTCCCCAACGAGGAGGACAAGCTGGTCGTCCGCACGGCGGTCGAGCCCTTCTCGCTCTACCTCCAGGTCTCGCTCTACGCGGCCATCTGCCTCTCGGTGCCGTTCCTGCTGTGGCAGGTCTGGGCCTTCATCGCGCCGGGGCTCTACCCGCACGAGCGCGGGTGGGCGCTGCCGTTCGTCACGATGTCGAGCCTCTCGTTCGTCGGGGGCGCGGCCTTCGCCTACTACGTCCTCTTCCCGCCGGCCGTCACCTACCTGCTGGGGCTCGGCGAGAACTTCCGGCTCTTCCTCAACGCGTCGGACTACTTCGACTTCATCATCATCGTCATGCTGGCGATGGGCGTGGTCTTCCAGATGCCGGCGGTGACCTACGTGCTCTCGCGCATCGGGCTGGTGGACGCGCGCTTCCTCGTCTCGCACTGGAAGGTCTCGGCCGTCATCATCCTCATCGCGGCGGCGGTGCTCTCGCCGACCAACGACGTGCCGAACATGATGCTCTTCGCCGCGCCGATGGTCGTCCTCTACCTCATCTCGGTGCTCGTCGCCTGGATGTTCGCCCGCCCGCGCACGGCGGAATAGTCTCCATCCCCCCGCCGCACGGCGCCTCTGCCAAAACTATTGCATTCTTGGCCGCGCGGCGTTACTCTGACGCGCACGGGCGTCGCCTCTGCACTCCGCCGCCCGCAAGACACACTAACGCTTAGCCGCCACTAAGCAGCTTGCCCCGTCTGAGTTGACGAGCGGGCTTAGAGAATCGACGGCAGAACGGCCAGCAGGTCTAACCCAAGCTGCGCCAGGCTCCCCGACACGCTGGGGCTGTGCATGATGCCGGGCGTGGGCATTTCGCCGTTGAGCGTCACGTCGTCAGTTGTCGGCTCTTCAACCGTTGAGCCTTGCGGCGGCGGCGCGGGCGGAGTAGTCATCTCCCCCGCGAGCGCAGGGCAGCAAAGCGTCAGCATTAACGCGGCGACACATAGGATTTTTCGCATCGGTCTTATCCTCTATGAAGTTTTTGAAGGGTTTAGCCGTCATCCCGTGCGGGTTTGACGGTTATTTCATACTTGCCGAATCTTCGGCAAGTAAAGGAAAGGCTTGCCTCACATGAATTTAACAGATGAGCGACTGAAGGAACTAGATAACCCCGCACTGGCTGAAGGTGACCGCGCCATGATGAGATGTCGCGTGGCGGAAGACCTCATGCAGACCGGGCAGCACGAAGCCGCACGCGATTCTCTGGGTGAATTTTGGCGCGGGATAGGCGAGCGCCCGAACATAGAAGGGCTGGACGAAATTACTGCCGCCGAGGTGCTGCGACAGGTCGGTGCGCTGTCAGGCTGGTTAGGCGCTAGCCAGCAGGTGCAGGGCGTGCAGGCGGCAGCGAAAGACTTAATCAGCGAGAGCGTTACACTCTTTGAAAAGCTGGGGCAGCCCGGGCGGGCCGCGCTAGCGCGAAGCGACCTCGCTCTTTGCTACTGCCGCGAGGGAGCTTATGACGAGGCCCGCGTGCTCTATGTGCGTGCGCTGGATGAGCTTTCCGACATAGAGCAACAAGCTAAAATCTTGCTCCGGCGTCTGGCCCTTGAATACTCGGCTAAAAAGTATGATGACGCCCTAGCTCTTTTAAAGGAACACTCGCACCTCTTTGATGAGAGGGTAAGCCACGCCCTGCGCGGCAGCTTCCATAACCACTTAGCCTTGGTTCTGCGGCATCTAGGCTCAGTCGCGGGAAGCACCAATTACTTTGACCGCGCAATCATCGAGTACACAGCAGCTATCTACCATTACGAACAGGCACGGCATGGGAGGTACGTCGGGCGAATCGAGAACAATCTGGCGTTCCTGCTCTACAAGCTCGGGCGCTACGGGGACGCGCATGAGCACCTTGACCGGGCGCAGACTATTTTCACGCGGCTGAGGGACGCGGGGAGTCTGGCGCAGGTGGATGAGACGCGGGCGCGGGTGTTGGTGGCGGAGCGGAGGTACAGGGACGCGGAGCGTGTGTTGGCGGGGGCGGTGAAGACTTTGGAGCAGGGCGACGAGGCGGCTCTGCTGGCGGAGGCGTTGACCGTGCAGGGGGTCATCTGGGCGCGGCTGTGGGTGTACGACAGCTCCATCGGCGTGCTGCGCCGCGCGGCGGAGCTGGCCGAGGGCGTGGGGGCGCTGGCCAGCGCCGGCCAGGCCGTGCTCGCGCTCATCGAGGAGCACGGGGCGACGTGGCGCCTGAGCCCGTCGGAGGTCTACGAGGCGTACGTGCGCGCCGACAGGCTCCTCAAAGACACGCAGGACGCCGAGGACATCGCGCGGCTGAGGGCCTGCGCGCGCGTGGTGATGCGCAGGCTGACGACCGTCCAGTTCGGCGATAAGAACTTCACCCTCCCCGGCGCCGTCCACGAGTTCGAGGCCAAGCTCATCGAGCGCGCGCTGGAGGAGGCGGGCGGCAGCCTCGTCTCGGCGGCGCGGCTCCTCGGGCTCACGCACCAGACGCTCGGCTCCATCCTCAACACACGCCACAGGCAGCTCGCCGCCAAGCGGAAGCCCCCGCAGCGGCGCCTGAAGAGCATCATCAAAAAGCCCGAGCGCTAAGGCGCCGCGACAAAACTTCAAACTACACCCGCGCGGGCGTATCCAACGGCCGCGTCGCGGTAATCATGTCGTGAAAGGTGCGCCGGAAGGGGCCGCTTCGGGGGACTTTAAAGGCGTCCGACAGGCAACCGGGACGCCCCCCCGGCGCATCTTGACTGTGTCTCCGCAGAGGCCCTACAATCCGACCGAAAGTTGCGGCGATGACTGGGTTTAAGCCTCCGCGGGGGACATAGCCCCGGCGGTCTCCCAGGCGTCGCCGTTACGGCGTCCGCCCGACCCGAAAATTATTTTGTCCCAACTGAAATCTTTCCGACCGAACAGGAGTAGTAAAGCGATGGCCCGTCAGCAGTGGACGCGTTCCCTGGCCCTGTGCCTCGGCCTCCTCGTCTCCGCCTCCCCCGCCGCCGTCATGGCGCAGAAGAAGAAGGGCGACCAGACCGACGTACCCGAGCGCGAGCGCACCGTCAAGAAAGAGCGCTCGAACATGTTCAAGAAGTGGATCGACGAGGACGTCGCCTACCTCATCACCGACGAGGAGAAGAAGGCCTGGAAGAAGCTCGCCACCGACGAGGAGCGCGAGCAGTTCATCGAAGCCTTCTGGCGCCGCCGCGACCCGGACCCGGACACCGAGCTGAACGAGTACCTCGAAGAGCACTACGAGCGCGTCGCCTACGCCAACCAGCACTTCGCCTCGGGCATCCCGGGCTGGAAGAGCGACCGCGGCCGCATCTACATCATGTACGGCGTTCGTCGACCCCACCGGCACCGGCGAGTACCGCATCGCACGCTCGCCCGACGAGAAGGACGCGATGCTCAACATCCCCGGCGCGGGGCTGACGCTGATGGAGCAGTTGGGGCTGGCGAACAAGGCCGACCGCGTCGTCAACCGCGGCGCCTTCGGCTACACCGGCCAGGGCGCGCGCGAGCAGGACAGCCCGTTCTCGCGCCTCATCCTCTACACCGACCTCCAGAAGCCGCCGCAGGTCAACGACGTGCTGGAGAAGAGCCTGCTGGCCACCGCCTCGACCGGCGCCGAGGACACCTCCGCGCTCGACGTCTCGACGAAGGTGGACTTCTACCGCGCCTCGGACGAGCGCGTGATGACGGCCATCACCATCCAGACCGACAACAACGACCTGGCCTTCAAGGACGTGGGCGGGGTGCAGACCGCCAAGCTCAACATCTACGGCCGCGTGACCAACCTCTCGGGGCGCCGCATCACCAGCTTCGAGGACCCCGTCACGACGACCGCGACCGTCGAGGAGCTGTCGGCGGCCAGGGACCGCAAGTCGGCCTACCAGCGCGTGCTCCCGCTCTCGCCCGGCAACTACAAGGTCGACCTGCTCATCCGCGACATCAACTCGGGCGCGACCACGGTCAAGGCCATCGGCTTCGAGGTGCCCAAGTTCGCCCCCGAGAAGCTCGGCACCTCGACGCTCGTGCTCGCCGTCAAGCTCCAGGCGCTCAACGACCAGCTGCCCGGCATGTTCTCCATCGGCCCCTACAAGGTCGTCCCCAACGTCGCGGGCTCCTACAAGCGCGGGCAGGACGTCGGCATCTACATGCAGGTCTACAACGCCGGCGTCGACCAGACCACGCTCCGTCCGGCCGTCGACGTCGAGTACGTTCTGACGAAGGACGGCAAGGAGGTCTTCAAGCAGGCCGAGGACTGGCGCGGCAACGCCGACGCCGGCCAGCGTCTGACGCTCGCGCGCCTGCTGCCGACCACCAACCTCGCCCCCGGCGAGTACGAGGTCACCATCCGCGTCCGCGACAAGGTCTCCGGCCAGTCGCTCGCGCCGGCGGCCAAGTTCCAGGTCACCTCCGACAAGTAAGCCACACGCCCCGCAAACGTGGAGACTTCAGAGGCGGCGCGCTCATCGCAAGAGCGCGCCGCCTTTTCCCTTTCCCGCCGCCGCCGCCCACACTGTTGACAGCCCCGCCCGCCTTCGTAGACGATGGCCCCCGCGCACCCGAAGGCCCCGACCCTCAGAGCTTCAGACACGTTGGCGGCACGGATGAAGACCAGCCGCGAAAACTTCCCGAGCAAACGTTCCGGCCGACGGCCGAGGCTGTTCATCAGCTACCGCCGCCGCTTCGACCACGGCTCCGCGCGCCTGCTCAAGGAGCGGCTCACCCAAGCCTTCGGCGAGGGCGCGGTCTTCAGGGACGTGGACGACATCGCGCCCGGCGACGACTTTCCCGAAAGCATCCGCGAGGCCGTCGAGACCTGCGACGCCTTCCTCCCGCTCATCAGCCCCGGCTGGCTCGGCGTCATCGGCGACCTGCGCGACCCCGCGGACTTCGTCCGCCGCGAGATTGCGGCCGCGCTCGCGCGGCGCGTCGCATTGATACCCGTGCTCCTCGGCGGCGCGCGGATGCCGGAGCCGGACGAGCTGCCCGAGGAGCTGCGCGAGCTGGCCTCGCGCCAGGCCGTCGAGCTGAGCGACACGCGCTGGGACTACGACGTGCAACGCCTCATCGAGGTCATCCGCCCGCTCGCCGCGCCGGAAGAAGACTCCTCCCACACCTTCACGGACAAGCCCGCCTCCGGCTTCCGCTTCTTCGGAACGCGGCTCGGCAAAGCGGCGCTCGCCCTGCTCGTCGCGGCGTCGCTCGCCGCCGCGGCCTACGTCTACTACCCGCGCGACGGAGCCCCGCCCCCACGCGAAGTGGACTATGCCGAATGCCTCGGGCTCGTCAGCGTCTTCCGCCCCCACGAGGCGAGGGTCGAGGCCGACGCGGGCGTCCTGCCCCTCGTCGCTGTTGACGAGTACGAACTCGCGACGGGCGCGCCGCCCACGGGGCTCCCGCTCCTCGTCAGGCTCAGCGACTCGGGGCGGGAGGTCGGCGCGGTCTCGCTCAGGTACTTCAGGGGCCAGTCCGCGAACGACTGGAAGTTCGTGGTCGAGCTGGCCGTCGAGCCCCCTTGCGTCAGGGTCGAGAACTTCTCCAACGCGTCCAAGCCGGCCTACGCGCGCACGCTGACCGACTGGGACACGCTCCGCGTCCACTTGCGCGGGCGCGAATACTTGCTGCGCGTCGGCGACCACGGCGACAGCCTCACCGCGACGCTCACGCGCGGGCCCCGGTAGTAGGCGCGGGCGGCGTTTGACAGCCGCCGCGCCTTCGTAGACGATTTGTCCCGCACGGCGTCGCCCACGTCCGGGCGAACGCGACTCCCGTTAAAAAGTTTTCCGACGCCGACCGAGGTCACACTACACATGCGCCAAAGACACGCACGCCCCGCGCTGCTCCTGCTCGCGCTCCTTATCTTCTCACCCGCGCTCGTCGCGCAGACGCTCGAAGAGCGGCTCAGAGAGATAGACGCCTACGCCGGGAAGGCCGGGCGCGACTGGAAGGTGCCCGGCTTCTCGGTGGCGGTCGTCAAAGACGACCGCGTCGTCTTCCTGAAGGGCTACGGCGTGCGCGAGCTGGGGAAGGCCGAAGCCGTGGACAAGGACACGCTCTTCGCGGTCGCGTCGAACACGAAGGCTTTCACCGCGGCCGCGCTCGCGACGCTCGTGGACGAAGGCAAGCTCAAGTGGGACGACCCCGTCACGAAGCACCTGCCGTGGTTCCAGCTCTACGACCCGTACGTCACGCGCGAGGTGACCGTGCGCGACCTCCTGAGCCACCGCAGCGGGCTCGCCACCTTCGGCGGCGACCTGCTCTGGTACGAGACCGTCTACCCGCGCGACGAGGTCATCAGGCGCGTCCGCCACCTCAGACCCGTCCACGGCTTCCGCGGCCGCTACGGCTACCAGAACATCATGTTCCTCGCCGCCGGCGAGGTGGTGCCGGCCGTGACCGGCAAGAGCTGGGACGACTACGTCCGCGAGAAGTTCTTCCGGCCGCTCGGCATGACGCGCTCGAACACGACCTACAAAGAGTTGACGGCCTCGTCGAACGTCGCCGCGCCGCACAACGAGACCGACGGGCGCGTGAAGGTCGTCAAGTACTCGAACGTGGACGCGGCGGGCGGGGCGGCGGTCATCAACTCGACGGCCGCCGAGATGGCCGAGTGGGTCCGCCTGCAACTCGGGCGCGGCACGTACGGCGGCCAAAAAATCTTCTCCGCCGCCGCCTCGCGCGAGATGTGGACGCCGCACACGGTCGTCGCCGGCGTCAGCGAGACGGCCGAGCGCTTCAACCCGACCGTGCATTTCAACCTCTACGGCCTCGGCTGGTTTCTGAGCGACTACCGGGGGCGCAAGGTCGTGACGCACAGCGGCGGCCTCGACGGCATGACCTCGCGCGTCGCGCTGCTCCCCGAGGAGAACCTCGGCGTCGTCGTCCTCACCAACAGCGAGACGCCGCTCCAGTCGTTCCTCTGGTACAAGGTCTTCGACGTGTTCACCGGCGCCCCGCCGCGCGACTGGAGCGCCGACTACGTGGCGCGCGTGAAGGCCGCACGCGAGCGCGACGAGGCCGAGGCGAAGAAGCTCGAAGACGCGCGCGTCGCGGGCACCAGGCCCTCGCTCCCGCTCGACGCTTACGCCGGCACCTACGGCGGCCGGATGTACGGCGACGCGAAGGTCTCCGAAGAGCGGGGGCGCCTCGTCGTGCGCCTGCTGCCGTCGCCCGCCTACGTCGGCGACCTCGAACACTGGCACTTCGACACCTTCCGCATCAAGTGGCGCGACTCGGTGGTCTACCCCTACCCGCGCGGCTGGGTCACCTTCCACCTCGACCCGCAGGGCAAAGTCTCCGAGATGAAGATCGACGTCCCCAACCCCGACTTCGACTTCAAGGAGTTGGAGTTCAAACGCTCCGCCGACCCGAAGCAGTAAGCGCCCCGGCTTAAAGTTAGAACTCGAAACTCCCCTGCCCCTGCGTGTCGTCCGGCTTTTTGGTCGGCCCGTCCGAGGCGGGGGCGCGCTCGCCGCGCCGGAGGGCGTTGACGAGGAGGTGCGCGCGGCGCGTCGGCTCGGGCTGGCGGTAGCCGCCGTCGCAGGCGAGCGTCAGGTGGATGGCCCCCTCCAAATCTATCAGGTGGCCGGGCGAGACGTAGATCGGCTGCACCCTCGTCTTCGTCCGCACGGCCGCGCCGACCGTCTCGCCCTTGTCCGTCATCGGCGACCACGCGCCGCGCCCCTCGCCCGGCTCCTCGTACTTCCCCGTCAGCACGGACTTCGCGCACCCGAGCGTCGGGCGCTTGACGATGAGCCCGACGTGACACGCGATGCCGACCCGCCGCGGGTGCGCCAGGCCCTGCCCGTCGAACATCACCGCGTCCGGCTCGGTCTTCAACTTCGCCCACGCCTCCAAAACCGACGGCGACTCGCGGAACGAGAGCAGCCCCGGCACGTACGGGAATTTGGTCTCGCTCACCAGCCCGACCTCCTCGACGACTTCGAGCGTCGGCAGCCGCAGCACGACGATGCCGGTGTAGATGGTCTGGTCGAACTTGTTAAAGCTGATGTCGGCGCCCGCCACCGTCTCGACCTTTTTCCTCAAAGGCTCGATGCGCACGCGCTCGCGCAGACGCTTCTGCAACTCGACGGCCTCGCGCGGCGTCAAGTCCCACTCGTGCAACTGTTCAAAATTAGCCATCTTCGCAACCCGAGCACGTCGTTTATTCAGAAAGGGAGCCGCACGCACGCCGGATTCAAGCGTATCGACTCCGCATCAACGGCGCCGACGTGGTTGTGAGCCGCGCCGACGCCGGTTCAACTTCCGCCGCTGCCATTTTACGTCGTGCCGCCGCCATATCCGGCGCGCCGAAGCCATTTTAAGTTACCCCGGCGCCATGTTCGCCGCGTCCGACACCATTTTCAGTGCGGCCGGCGTCGTAGACAGACCTGCCGGCGTGATTTTGACTTCGCCCAACACCGTGTCGCTCCGTCCGACGTCACACTCGGCGGCGCCGCTCGCATTTTGAATCCGTCAGACCCCGCGCGGGGATTTTTTTGTTGCGCGTGATGTGTGTGGGTATATAATTCGCGCACTCAAACGGGAACCTCGCATCCTTCGACCCACTGGGAGGAGACTCCGCCAATTCCCTTCCTTCACGACAACTCTTTCTCTTCACCTCAAGGAGCGACAGCATGAACGCCAAACTGCGAAGGTATTACGAGCGCGGTCAGCGCTGCGACAAGTTTGCGGACTCGCACGCGGAGGATTTCCCCGCCAACAGTAAGGGGGCGGCGCAGGCGGCAGCCGTTAAAGAGCGGCTCGCCAGCCTGTCCGCGCTCGACGTGGAGAGGGCGAACAGCACGGGCAAGCGTCAGCAGGGCTCGGCCGGCCGCCAGGCCGCGCGCGAGGCTCTGCGCGTGCTGGTCGAGGCCGTCGCAGGGACGGCCGGCGCCATCGCCCTCGACCACGCGGACGTCAAGGGCGTGTTCCTCCTCCCGCGCACAGACCACACAGACCGGACGCTCATCGCCACGGCACGCTCTTTCGCCGACAGGGCGGCGCCGTTCGCGGGGCTCTTCGTCGAGTACGCCCTGCCGGCGACCTTCATCAACGACCTCAGGTCGAAGGCCGACGCGCTGGAGACTTACATCTCGCTACAGAACGAAGGGGTCGGGGGGCGCGTCAACGCCAACGCGTCCGCGGAAGAGAACCTGCGGGGGCTGAACGAAGCGCTCGAACGTCTCAACGTCATCTTCCGCAACCAGTACCGCGACACCCCCTCCGTCCTCGCCGAATGGGAGAGCGCCTACCACCTCGAAGCCGCCCCCGGCTCCAGACGCAGAAAAAAGGGTGACCCGCCGAACAACGGCGAGCCGCCGGCTGACGGCGAGCCGCCGCCGCCCCCACCCGCGAACGCCTGACGCCACACGCCCCGCCACCGCCGAGCCCCGCCGCCCGGCGCGGCTTCACATAACGCCACCGCGGGGTCAGGCCGTGGCGCCCGGCCTGACCCCGCCCCACCGCGTATTTCGACCGAACGACGCGGTTTTTGCTACTCTATTACGGAGTCAGACCGAATGATTCGGCTTCTGCAACCCCATTACGGAGTTAGGCGTTTCTTTCGTGGTTGAGAGTCCGCCCGGGTGCTCCTGCTCTACTCAGCACGTTGACTTAAGTACAGATTTAACGTAGAAGCTCTTTGCTTTCTCATCTAACAGAGGCGCCGCACGTCGGGGCGCCACAAAAACGGAGGGGACATGGCTGGCGCTAAATTAGTGGTGCTCTACCCGTACCCGGAGGATGTTGATGCTTTTGAGCGGGCTTACACGGACGAGCACGTACCTATGGTGAATCAGAGCACCATGAAAGGCATCTCGAAGTTCGTGGCGACGAAGATCGTGGGGACGGCTGACGGTAGCGCGCCGCCTTTCTACAGGATGGCCGAGCTCCACTTCCCCTCGATGGAGGCGCTCCAGGAGTGCGCGTCTTCGGCGGGCGCGCAGGAGGCCGTCGCGCACGCGGTCTCGATCTCCAGCGGGGGGAAGCCGCTCTTCCTCGTCGCCGAAGAGCAGACGACGACCTTCTGAATAAATCCCTAACGGACGCAGTTCCGGCCGTGCCATACGGCCCGGTCGAGTAGACGGCGCCGCCTAACAACGGCATGCACCCGACGCCCCTTCGGCGTGTCTCTCATCCACGTTGCGCGGGGGCGCGGGTGATGCCGGGCGTTAGGCCGCTCGCGCTGTAACCTGCTTAGGTGCTACCGTACCTTGAACTCGACTTTCAAAAGGAGTGTTTAGGGCATGAAGAAGAGGGAGATAGCGTTAGGTATCAGGGACGAGAAGCTTTCGCTGGGCGACCACGTTGCGTATTTCTGGAAGACTGAAAAAGAATTTGCCGAGGGGGTGCATTTCCTAGAGGTGGGCTTACGCGGCGAGGACCATTGCGTCGTCTTCGGCTACGAGGAGGCGAACGAAAAGGTCTGCGGCGTTTTAAGCGGGCGCGGGTTTGATGTAAGCGATCTTGAGGCCGCGGGAAGGTTGACGATACTTAGCGGAGAATCAGACGGTGATGTAATGCTGGCGAACATTGGGGCTTGCTTTGCCGCCGCGTTAGAGCGGGGCGCGAGGCTCATCCGCCTTTTAGGCAACATCGGATGGGGGCGTCCGAACTGGCCGGCCGAAATAGACATACTCGCTTTTGAGGCGCAGGTCACGGGGGCGGCGAAAGCGTTCCCGAGCGTCATCGTCTGTATGTATGACGTTAAGAGCCTGTCGGGCAATATTATAGTCCATGGTGCTTATGAGACTCACCCGCTCACGTTCTGCCGGAATGTGTTGCGCGAGAACCCGTATTATGTGGAGTTCGACGAATTCATAGCGAGCCTCTCGGCGTGAGACACGGCCTGACAACGGCATGCACCCGACCCACGACACGGCGGCTTTCGGATGCCTTTATCTTGTGGGCGTGCGGGTGATGCCGGGCGTTTGCGCGAGCGTCAGGTCTCGCGCGATTGCAGCGCGGGGAAATCGACTGTCTCGGAGCCGTAGAGACCGGCGTCCCGCTGGATGACCGAGTGGACGCGCCAGCGCGCGTCGTCGCGCGCTGGGAAGTCGAGCCGGTAGTGTCCGCCGCGCGACTCCTCGCGCCAGAGCGCCGAGCGCGCGATGATGGCGGCGACCGTCACGAAGTTGCGCGGCCCCGCGAGCAGAGGCGCGGACGCTATCTCCCCGAACTCCTTGAGCGCGCGCTCGAGCCCCGCGCGCGTGCGGAGGATGCCGACGCGCTCCCACATCAGACGCCTGACGCGCTTGCGCACCGCGGCGGCGGCCGCGCTCACACGCCCCACGTCTTTGTCGGCGCCCCCCGGCCGGGTCGCCGCCTCTTCCGCATCCGACGCGAACCTTACGGGCGCGCCCTTCGAGTCCCCGGCGGCCGCGCGTCCGGCGCGGCCGCCGAAGACCAGACCTTCGAGCAGAGAGTTTGACGCCAGGCGGTTCGCGCCGTGGACTCCGGTGCAGGCCACCTCCCCCGCGGCGTAGAGGCCGGGCAAGGTCGTCCGCCCTTCGAGGTCGGTGCGGACGCCGCCCATCACGTAATGCGCGGCGGGGCTGACGGGGATGGGCTCGCGCCCGAGGTCGAGCCCGTACCGCAGACACGTCCGGTAGATTTTGGGGAAGCGCCGGCGCAGGTGCGCCGCGTCGAAGGCCGTCATGTCGAGGAAGACCGTGCGCGTCGCGGTGCGCTCCATCTCGGCGACGATGGAGCGCGTCACCACGTCGCGCGGCGCCAGTTCCGCCGCGTCGTGGTAGCGCGGCATGAAGCGCCGCCCCGAGGCGTTGCGCAGCACGCCGCCCTCGCCCCGCAGAGCCTCGGAGAGCAGGAAGCGCGGCGCGGCTTCGAGGTTCAGGGCCGTCGGGTGGAACTGGATGAACTCCATGTCCGAAAGCTCCGCCCCCGCGCGGTAGGCCATCGCCATCCCGTCGCCGGTCGCGACGGCCGGGTTGGTCGTGTGCAGGTAGAGCGCGCCCGCGCCGCCCGTGGCGAGCACCACGCCGCGTGCGGCGAGCGCGCGCGGCGCGCGCACGAGCGGGTCGAGGTAGCGCACGCCGCACACGCGCCCTTCGCCGACGACGAGCGACTCGGTCTCGGCGTGCGCGAGGAAGGAGATGTTGCGCTCGGCGCCGGCGCGCGCGAGCAGCGCGCGGACTATCTCGTGCCCCGTGGCGTCGCCCCGCGCGTGGAGTATGCGCGCGCGCGAGTGCGCCGCCTCGCGCGTGAAGAGGAGACGGCCGCCCTCGCGGTCGAACTCCGTCCCCCACTCGATAAGCTCCTCTATGTAGCGGCGCCCGTCGCCGACCAGCACCTCGACCGCGCGCTCGTCGCAGAGCCCCGCGCCGGCCGCGAGCGTGTCCTCCTCGTGGTGTTGCGGCTCGTCCTCTTCGGAGAGCGCCACGGCGACGCCGCCCTGCGCGTACTCGGTGTTCGACTCCTCGCGCCTGTCCTTCGTCAGCACGGTCACGCGCGCGCCCGCGCGCGCCAGCTCGACCGCCGCGCGCAACCCCGCGATGCCGCTGCCGACGACGACGAAATCCGTTTCGAGCGTCATGACATCCAAAAACCCTTCCGCCTGTCCGTCCGCGTGAATTTCGCCGGATTTTAACAAGCGCGGGCGGGGTCTACAACGTTGCGCGCCGAGGGCCGCGGCGTTAAAATTCGCGTCGCAGCTTCATCAAACAGTTCCCCGGACTCATCAGCCGACAGCGCCGGCCGGGGTGCGCGCCCGAAGACCCCTCGGGCGCGCGCCGCGCCGCCAACACTCGCGGAGGTGTCAAACATGCTCTGGAAACGTCTGCTCGTCACGCTGCTCGTCACGCTGCTCTGCGCGCCCGGACTGCCGGCGCTCGCGCAGAAAGGCCGGGGCGGCGCGAAGCCGCGCGCCGCCGCCACCTCGAAGGCCGTCGCGCCGGTGCTCCCGCCGCTCAAGTACACGCAGTTCTTCCTGCCCAACGGGCTGCGCGTCATCTTCCACGAAGACCACTCGACGCCCATCGTCGGCGTCAACGTCTGGTATCACGTCGGCTCGAAGAACGAGTCGCCCGGGCGCACCGGCTTCGCGCACCTCTTCGAGCACATGATGTTTCAGGGGTTCAAGGGCTACGACCTCGACTACGTGCCCGCCATCCAGGAGGTCGGCGGCGCCATCAACGGCTCGACCTCGCAGGACCGGACGAACTACTGGCAGTTGATGCCGTCGAACTTCCTTGAGATGGCGCTCTTCATGGAGGCCGGGCGCATGGCCGGCCTGCTCGACGCGATGACGCAGGCCAAGCTCGACAACCAGCGCGACGTGGTCAAGAACGAGAAGCGCCAGCGCATCGACAACCAGCCCTACGGGCAGGCCAACTACAAGATCACCGAGACGATGTACCCCGCGGGTCACCCGTACCACTGGTCGCCCATCGGCTCGATGGAGGATTTGTCGGCCGCCTCGCTCGACGACGTGAAGGCTTTCTTCCGGCGCTACTACGTGCCGAACAACGCGAGCCTCGTCGTCGCCGGCGACTTCGACCCGAAGGAGGCGCGCGCCTGGGTCGAGAAGTACTTCGGCCCCGTCCCGAAGGGCGAGCCCGTCACGCGCCCGCAGGTCGCGATGCCGAAGCTCGACCGCGAGATTCGCGAGCAGATAGACGACCGCGTGCAGTTCCCGCGCCTCTACATGGTCTGGCACTCGGTGCCGCAGTTCTCGAAGGACGAGGCGGCGCTCGACCTGCTCACCAGCATCCTCGGCGGCGGCAAGTCGGGGCGCTTCTACAAGGCGCTCCAGTACGGCGAGAACCAGATCGCGCAGCAGGCCGCGATCTTTAACAACACGAGCGAGATCGCCGGGCTCGTCCAGCTCGTCGCGCAGCCGCGCCCCGGCCACACGCTCGAAGAGATAGAGAAGGTCGTGCTCTCCGAGATAGAGAAGATCAAGGCGACGCCGCCCACGGCCGAGGAGATGGAGCGCGTCTACAACGCGCGCGAGGCCGGCTTCATTTACGGGATGCAGACCGTGGGCAGCTTCGGCGGTAAGGACGACCAGCTCAACGGCTACGCGACGTTCCTCGGCGACCCCGGCTACTTCGAGAAGGACCTCGCGCGCTACCGCGCGGTGACCGCCGCCGACGTCCAGCGCGTCGCGCGCCAGTACCTGACCGACAAGCGCTACGTCCTCTCGGTCGTCCCGCGCCCGACGGGGCCGACGAGCGCGGCCGGGCCCGCGCCGATGAGCCCGCGCGAGGGGCTGCCGACGCCGTCGCAGCAGTCGGCCGGGGTCGGGCAGCCGGGCGCGGCCGCGACCACGGGGCAGAGCGCGCCGACGGGGACGGCCTCGGGGACGACGCAGGGCGCGGCGCAGTCGCAGCCCGCCGGCGT
>JAIVJI010000063.1 GCA_020200135.1 Acidobacteriota bacterium
CCCTTTCCCCTTACAGCAATCTATCCAGCCAGTACGGGAGCATCTTGCGCCACCAGGGCCAGTCGTGGTCTACGTCGTGCCCCCAGACGTCGAGCGTGTGCGGGATGCCTTTGGAGTGGAGGATGGCCGAGAGCTGTCGGCTGCGGTCGGGCGCCTCGTAGGCGCCCTGCCCCGTCAGGATGACGATGGCGTCGGCCGCGCGCAGCCGCGGCAGGAAGTACTCGTCGCCGAGGTTCGGCAGGTACTCGACGGGGTTGTTGAAGTAGACGTTGTCGTCGTGGTAGCCGTCGAACCAGGGGCGCACGTCGTAGCTCCCGCTCATCGGGATGGCGCCGCGCAGCACGTCCGGGTGGCGGAAGTAGGCGTTGGCCGCGAGGTACGCGCCCAGGCTCGCGCCGGTGGTGAGCGGCGCCTGCCCGCCCGTCTCGTGGCGGACGAGCGGCAGCACCTCGTCCGTGATGTAGCGGTCGTAGCGCGCGAGCAGCTCGGACTTGAGGGGCGGCGGCGCCTGTTCGTTCATCAGGCTGTAGCGGTTGACGCTGTTGATCGAGTAGGCGCGCAAACGGCCGGCGTCGATGTGGTGGCGGATGGAGTCCACGAGGTGGAAGCGCTCGTATTCGAGGAAGTCGGCCGCGGCGGTCGGGAACATCAGCAGCGGGTAGCCGGAGTGCCCGTAGGCGACCAGCGGCATCTCCATCCCCAGCGCGGGGCTGTGCCACGAAGTGATCCGACGCTCCATACAGAAAAGAACCCTCCTCCGCAAAGTTTGCGCGGCGCGGCCGGTAAAGCGATTTGAAGGTATTGCCCGGTGACCGACAGATAATCCCCCAACCCGCCCCCGCGCGCAAGGCCGACCCCGCGGTTTGACACCCCGCCGACCCCTCTGCTATAAAAATTTCCGCCCGCGCGGGACACTCCGTACGCGCGGGCGTTGCAATCCGCAGTAGCTCAATGGCAGAGCATTCGGCTGTTAACCGAAGGGTTGTAGGTTCGAGTCCTACCTGCGGAGTTAATCAAATCAACAACATGCGGGAGGCCAAGTGCCTCCCGCTTTGCTTGACTCACACTCTGACTCGGGCTTGTACTCAGCGCCCAAGCCGAGACGGCACCGCGTGACCTAGCGCCGTCTCGCAGCCTTTCTTCTCGCGGGAGGGGCGCGCCTATACCGTGGCGGGCGAGAACATTCGGGTCTTCCGCTAGAAGAGCGTCCGGGCTATAGAGACCGAGGCGAAGCAGGTCAACGCGGAAGGCACGACGGTTGGCACTAACTCGGCCATGTGGGTCGGGCCGCCCCACTTTTTCAAAAAAGGTAGGCTGCTGGTCCTGTACACCGGGGGCAATGCGGGCGTGCTGAAAGCGCTCTCTTCCGTGCTCGGCCCGCAGTTCGCTGGCAAGCAGGCCGAAGTCACACCCGCCCGTCCGAGAGCCGTGGAGCAGCCTCTCGTATATAATCCCCGCCGCACTTTCACGACGGTCAAACAAAACTTACGCTGCCGGCGGATGATGAATATACGCATGAAGGCTTGGGCCGCGCTCGCGGCCGTCGTCCTCCCGATCATGGTCACGTCTCACGCCGCGGGCGAGGGCGGCGTGCCCGCGCGCGGAGGAAGCGTCGTCGTCGCGATCTCTTCCGACCCCGGCGGCCTTAACCCGGCGGTCACGACACAGGGCGGGGTGCATCTCGTCTGCGGCTCCATCTTCAGCGGGCTCGTCGCACACGACTTCCAGCTCAACCCCGTGCCCGACCTGGCAGAGAGCTGGGACGTGTCGCCGGACGCGAAAGTCTACACGTTCCGCCTCGCGCCGGGGGCGCTGTTCCACGACGGCGAGCCGGTCACCTCGGAGGACGTGCGGTTCACGTTCGAAGAGATGCTGTTGAAGTTCCACTCGCGGACGCGCGCCTCCATCGGCGTCAACCTGCGCCGCGTCCTGACGCCCGACCGGCATACCGTCGTCTTCGAGTTCGAGAGGCCCTACGCGGCCTTCCTGCAACTGGCCGACGTGACGAACGCGCCCGTCATGCCGAAGCACCTGTACGAGGGGACCGACCCGCTCGCCAACCCGCACAACACGAAGCCCGTCGGCAGTGGCCCGTTTAAGTTCCAGGAGTGGCTGAAGGGCGACCACATCACGCTCACCAGGAACGAGAGATATTTCAAGCCGGGCAAGCCCTACCTCGAACGCGTCGTCTACAGGGTCATGCCGAGCGCGTCGGCGGCGGCCATCGCTTTCGAGAAGGGGGAGGTGGATTACTTCCTTAACCCCACCCCGCTCGACGTGGCCCGCCTCAAGGACTTGCCCGGTGTCGTTGTCACGGACAAGGGGCGTGAAGGCTTCGCCACGGTCGAGACGCTGATCCCGAACCTCGCGCGCGCGCCGCTCTCGGACCCACGCGTCCGGCGCGCGATGGCGCACGCGATAGACAAAGACTTTCTGGTTGATAAGGTTCTGTTCGGGATGGGCGCGCCCGCGACCGGGCCTATCTCTCGACTGCTCGCGTGGGCTTACAACCCGAACGTGGAGGCGTACGCGAATGACACCGCGCTCGCCGAACGTCTGCTCGACGAGGCCGGGCATGTGCGGGGCGCCGACGGCGTGCGGTTCCGTTTGAAGTTCGTCCACGCGTCCAGTTACTCGAAAGTGGCCGAGGCCGTCCGCGACCAACTGCGTGAAGTGGGCATCGCCGTCGAGCTGCAACAGATGGAGTTCGGCGCGGCGGTCGAATCCGTCTACGTCAGGAAGGACTTCGACCTCGCATTCGCCTCCTTCGAGAACGGCCCCGACCCCGACATCGGCGTCAAGCGCACGGTCGTCTCCACCAACATCGGCCCGATCCCTTTCTCCAACGGAGCCGGCTACCGCAACCCGAGGGTTGACGAGCTATTCGCGCGCGCGGCCTCGGAACTCGACAGGCAGAAGCGCGCCTCACTTTACTTCGAGGCGCAGGACATCCTCGCCAGAGACATCGCCTACTTCTGGCTCTACGAGCCGAAGACAGCCGCGGCCTACAAAGCCGGACTGCGCGGGATGTACGAGTGGAGCGCCAAGTCGAACGTCTACTTCTCCCAGGACGCCTGGTGGGCCGACGGCGGGCGCGGTGCTGAGGAGTCGAACTCACTAAAGCGCCGGGGCATTTACACGCTGCTCGCAGTTCTCCTGCTCGCTTCTGTCGCCGGGGGTGCGTTCCTCCTCCTGCGCCGTAGGAGAGGAGGTGTGTAAGCATTTTCCCGGCCTCAAGTGGCTTTACCGGGCTGGGCGATCCGTGTTTTGGGGTCGAGCGCGCGGTTGAGCGCGTCGCCGACGGCGTTGAGCGCGAGGACGAGGAGGGAGATGGCGAGGGCCGGGAAGAACATCATCCACCAGGCGTCGCGCATGAAGTGCTCGCCGTTGTGGAGCATGTAGCCCCAGCTGACGTGGCTGCTGTCGCCGAGGCCGACGAACGACAGCCCCGCCTCGACGAGCACCACCATGCCCACCATCATCACGAAGTTGGTGACGATGAGCGGCGAGGCGTTGGGGAGGATTGCGTGAAAGAGCAGCCGCGCGTGTCCCGCCCCGAGGGCGCGCGCCGCCTCGACGTAGCCCCTCTCCTTGAGCGAGAGGACTTCGGCGCGAACTAACCGGGCCGTCGAAGGCCAGTAGGTAACGACGAGGACGGCGGCCAGGTTGACATAGTTCGAGCCGAAGAGCGCGGCGACCACGAGCGCCAGGAAGAACCTCGGGGGGATGATGAAGACCTCGGTGAGCCTCATCAGGAGGTCGTCCGCGAGGCCGCCCGCGTAACCGGCGGCCGAGCCGACGAGCACGCCGACGAGCACGCTCAACAACGCGACGGCGAAACCCATCACGAGCGACACCCTCGCGCCGTGGACGACGCCGCTAAAAACGTCTCTGCCCAGGTCGTCCGTGCCGAAGAGGTGTTCCGCTGACGGCGGCCGGAAAGACTCGCGGGAGGTCTTCTGCGGGTCGCGCGGCGCGATGAGTCCCGCGAACACGGCGGCTAAGAAATAAACGGCCAGCACGACGACGCCCACCGCCGTCACGGGGTTCCGCCCGAAGCTGCTCAAGGCCGCCCAACCCGCCGGCGCGTTTTTGTCGTCCCTCTCTTCACTCATCCGCTTCGCCGTCCGTAGCCGATTCGCGGGTCGAGCGCGGAGTAGGTCAGGTCGGTGATGAAGTTCACCACCACGACGCCGACCGAGACCGCGAGGAACAGGCCCATCAGGACCGGGTAGTCCCGCATGGCGAGCGAGTCGATCATCAGCCTGCCGAGGCCGGGCCACGCGAACACCGTCTCGACGAACACCGCGCCGCTCAAGAGCATCCCGAAGTCGTAACCTACCACCGTGACGACCGGCAGCAGTGCGTTCCTGAGCGCGTGCCCGTACAGCACGCGCCTCTCTTCCAGACCTTTGGCGCGGGCCGTGGTGATGAAGTTCTCGCCGAGCACATTCAGCATTGCCGTCCGCGTCAGTCGAAGAACCTGCGCGAGGTAGACGGCCGTCAGCGTCGCGACGGGCAAGGTCAGGTGTTCGAGCACGTCGAGCAGGTGGGCGACGCCTTCCGTCTCCTGGCCGGCCGAGGACATGTTCTGCGCCGGGAAGAGGCCGAGGCGGAGCGCGAAGACGATGAGCAGCAGGTGGCCGACGGAGAAGGAGGGCACCGAGTAGCACACGAGTGCGAAGGTGTTGACGGCGCGGTCGAGGAAGGAATTCTCGCGTCGCGCGGCCTCGACGCCGAGCACGACGCCGGCGGCGGACGAGAGCGTCACCGCGGTCAGCACCAGCAGGAGCGTCGCCGGGACGCGCTCGAAGATGACGCTCAAAACGGGCTGCTGGTAGCCGAGCGAGTAACCGAAGTCTCCGCGCAGCACGCCGGAAAGGTAAATCCAGAGCTGCGCGCCGAGCGGCTGGTCGAGCCCGAACCTGGCGCGTATGAACTGGAGGTATTGTTCGTCGCCGCTCTGGCCCGCGAGGATTTGCGCCGGGTCGCCGGGCGCGAGGTGGATGAGCAGGAAGTTGATGACGACGAGGACTAAAATCAGGAACACCGATTGGACGGCGCGCCCGAAGAGGAGTCTGCCGCTGTAGGCGGGTAAGAGTTTTCGCCGGGGCCTCACGTCTGCTCTTGAATGTTTAAGCTCGCGACCAGAGATTCGATTCGCCGGGCGGCCACTTCGACGGCGCCCCTGACCGCCTCGCTCAACTCCGCCCCCAACTCGTCGTAACCCGCAGGCTGGCAGCCGACCAGGAACACCTTGGGCGGCAACACCTCCAGCGCACGCGCCAGCGTCAGCACCTTCGACGGCTCCGTGTAGTGCGCGTCGGCCAGCGATGAGTGGAAGGCGGCCGGGTCGAGCCGGGCGGGGTCGGCCACGTCGGGCTCGATGACGTAGACGGTGCCGGGGGCGCCGTCGCGCTCGACCGCGTCGGCGAGGATGAGGGCGTCGTAGCCGTCCATCAGCTCCTGCACCAGCGCGACGCCCGCGATGCCGGCTTCGAAGACCGTGACGCCTTCGGGCAGGCCGCCGCGCCGCGCGAGCGCCTGCGCGACCTCGACGCCGAAGCCGTCGTCGCCCCGCAGCACGTTGCCGACGCCGGCGATCAGTATTCTCATGAAAGTTGCGGAGCCCTCGTGGCTAATGCCGATCGCGTGTTAAGGCCATTTGGTGGACGGGCCGCGACTTCCGGAACCCGCGTCCCGCATTCTACAATCCGCCGTCGACAAATCTGCAATCCTTTATTCGCTTTAAGCAATGATCGAACGCGTCCAGATTACAGTGCGGGGGGTCGTGCAGGGCGTCGGGTTCCGCCCCTTCGTCTACGCGCTGGCCGTCCGGCGGTCGCTCCACGGCAGGGTGCTTAACACCGCCGGCGGCGTTCTCATCGACGTCGAAGGCGCGCCCGATACGTTGGAACAGTTCGAAAGCGAAATAAGCTCCTACCCGCCGCCGCTGGCGAGAATCGATTCGGTTAGCAGCAGAGGGGGCTTTGCCCTGGCGCGGTACACCGACTTCCGCATCGTCGAGAGCGACACGGGCGGTGAGTCGCTCGTACCCGTCCCGCCCGATGTCGCCACGTGCGCGGACTGTCTGAGGGAGTTGTTCGACCCGGGCGACCGGCGTCACCGCTACCCCTTCATTAACTGCACCAACTGCGGCCCGCGCTTCACCATCGTCGAGGCCACGCCTTACGACCGCGCGCGGACGACGATGCGCGACTTCGGGGTGTGCGAGGCGTGTAGGGCTGAGTACGAGAACCCGCTCGACCGCCGCTTCCACGCCGAGCCGAACGCCTGCCCGACCTGCGGCCCCCGGCTCACGCTCGCGGACGCCGACGGCCGCCCCGTCAGTCCGGGCAGCAAGCCCGGCGACGATGTGGTCAGCCGGGCGCGGGAACTGCTCTCGCGCGGCGCCATCATCGCCGTCAAAGGCGTCGGCGGGTTCCACCTGGCCTGTGACGCGCTGAACGCCGAAGCGGTCGGGCGGCTGCGTGGAAGGAAGCACAGGGAGGACAAGCCTTTCGCCCTGATGGCCTCCTCCGTCGAGACGGTTAAAGAATACTGTCTGGTTTCCGAAGCAGAGAGTCGCCTGCTGCTGTCCGGCGCGCGCCCCGTCGTGCTTCTCGAAAGAAAGGCCGGCGCGACGCTTCCCGCGGCCGTCGCCCCGCGCGTGGGCACACTCGGCTTCATGCTCCCCTACGCGCCGCCGCACCACCTGCTGCTGGAGGGCTCAGACCGCCCGCTGGTCTTCACGAGCGGCAACGTCTCGGACGAGCCGATCTGCTACGAAGACGAAGAGGCCGTGCTGCGTCTGCGCGGCATCGCCGACTACTTTCTGCTCCACGACCGGCGCATACACGTCCGCGCCGACGACTCGGTCACGCGCCTGGTCGAAGGCCGCGAGACGGTCGTGCGTCGCTCGCGAGGGTATGCCCCCGCGCCCCTGCACGTGGCCTTCGAGTTCGGCCGGCAGATTCTCGCCTGCGGGGCGGAATTGAAGAACACTTTCTGCCTCGCGAGGGGCCGCCAAGCCTACGTCAGTCACCACGTCGGCGACCTGGAAAACCTCGAAACCTTCCGCTCGTACGAGCGGGGTATCGAGCACTACCGGCGGCTCTTCGACCTTCACCCGGAGGCGGTCGCACACGACCTGCACCCGGAATACCTCTCGACGAAGTATGCCCGTGCGATAGACGAAAGCCTCCTCAAGATCGGCGTCCAGCACCACCACGCGCACGTCGCGAGCTGCATGGCCGATAACGACATCGAAGGCGAGGTCATCGGCGTGGCGATGGACGGGCTCGGCTTCGGCGCGGACGGCCGCATGTGGGGCGGAGAGTTCTTCGTCGCCGACTTCGCCGAGGCGGAGCGCGTCGCGCACCTCGACTACGTCCCGATGCCCGGCGGCGCGAAGGCCGTCCGCGAGCCCTGGCGCATGGCCGCCGTCTACCTGAGCCGCGCGCTCGGAGAAGACTTCCTGAACTCGGGCCTGCCGTTCGTCAGGAGCATGGACGCGCGCGCCTGGGCGACGCTCAGCCGCATGGCCACGACCGGCACCAACAGTCCCGAGACTTCGAGCATGGGCCGGCTCTTCGACGCCGTGTCGAGCCTGCTCGGCCTGCGCGGCGTGGCCAACTACGAGGGGCAGGCGGCAGTCGAGCTGGAGACCATCGCCGACCGGAGCCACGGCGAAAGATATGAGTTTGAGCTTGCGGGAAACGGCGGTATCATCAAAGCAGAGCCGGTAATTATACGGGCGGCGGAAGACGTGCTGGCCGGCGTCGCCCCGGAAGTCATTTCCGCCAGGTTCCACCTCGCCGTGGCGCACCTGATCGCCGCGGTCGCCCGACGAATCGGGGACGAGCGAAAGCTCGACCGCGTCGTCCTGTCCGGGGGAGTGTTCCAGAACGTGTTTTTACTCCGGCACGCCGGCCGGCTTCTGAAGTCCTCGGGCTTAAAGGTCTACACGCACGGCCGCGTGCCTACGAACGACGGCGGCATCTCGCTCGGGCAGGCGGCCGTCGCCAACGCGCTCATCCTGCGGGGGAAAGTCTGAACGCATGTGTCTCGCGATACCCGGTAAGGTCGTCGAAATCGTCGACGCGGAGAACCACATCGCCAAGGCCGACGTGGGCGGCGTGAGGCGCAACGTCAACATAGGCATGTTTGACGAAGGCGAGGTCACCGTCGGGGACTACGTCCTGATCCACGTCGGCTTCGCGATGAGCAAGATCGACGAGCACGAAGCCGAAGAGACGCTCCGCGTGCTCAAAGAAATCGGCGAGTACGAGCCGGAGGTCGAGCAGTTCAAGACGACCCTGCAATAACTATTGTCTACCGCGATGGCCAACTCCGCCGACGACTTTTCGCGCTCCTTCTACCCGTTCCTGCACGGGGACGAGGCCGAGTCGCAGGCAGGAATCTCCGACGCGTCGGCGCGGGAGGGGGCTCCTCCGGGTCTGTTGGAAGGTTTGCGGTTCTCGCTGGTGGAGAAGGCGCGAGAGAGCGCGGAGGTCAAGGCCAAATTCTTTGAGGAGAATAAGGACGCGATTCTCGCCGCCTCCTTCGACATGGCAGGGGCATTCCGGCGGGGCCGCAAGATGCTCGTCTGCGGCAACGGCGGGTCGGCGACCGACGCGCAGCACGTCGCCGTAGAGTTCATGCACCCCCTCACGGTCGGGCGCAGGGCACTGCCCGCCGTCTGCCTCTCGAACGACATGGCGATGGTCACCGCGGTCGCCAACGACGTCGGCTTCGACGACGTGTACACGCGGCAGGTCATCGCGCTCGGGGCCGAGGGCGACGTCCTGCTCGGCATCTCGACCAGCGGGAACTCCGAAAACATTTTGCACGCCTTCGCGACCGCGCGGCGGATGAAGCTCCTCACAGTGGGATTGGCCGGGGGCGACGGGGGCCGGATGGCGGCGATGCGCTCCGAGGGGCTTATAGATCACTGCCTCACGGTTTCGACTTCGAGCATCCACCGGGTACAGGAGACGCACGTCACCCTCTACCACGTCATGTGGGACATGGTGCACACCTTCCTCCAACACGGGGCGACGGCCGGGGCGACGGGCGGCGAAAAGGACAAGCATCCGTAATGAGATTCATCGACGAATACCGGCGAGGCGACGTCGCGCAGAAGCTGGCCGAGCAGATAGCACGCCTGACGGCGCGGCCGCTCAAGATCATGGAGGTGTGCGGCGGGCACACGCACGCCATCTTCAAGTACGGCATCGAGGACCTGCTGCCCGAACAGATCACGATGATCCACGGACCGGGCTGCCCGGTCTGCGTCATCCCGCTGGGCCGCGTCGACGACTCCATCTCCATCGCGCTGCGCCCGGGCGTCATCTTCACCACTTTCGGCGACATGATGAGGGTTCCCGGCTCCCGCACGAACCTGCTCGACGCGAAGGCCGTGGGCGCGGACGTGCGGATGGTCTACTCGCCGCTCGACGCCCTGAAGATTGCGAAGAACAACCCCGGCCGCGAGGTCGTCTTTCTCGCCCTCGGCTTCGAGACGACCGCGCCCTCGACGGCAATGACCGTCCTCCAGGCGGCCAGGGACGGCGTCAAAAACTTCAGCGTCTTCTGCAACCACATCACCATCGTGCCGGCCTTGAAGGCCATGCTCGATTCGCCTGACTTACAACTCGACGGCTTCATTGGCCCCGGCCACGTCAGCACGGTCATCGGCACGCGGCCCTACGAGTTCGTCGCGCGCGAGTACGGCAAGCCCGTCGCCGTCTCCGGCTTCGAGCCGCTCGACGTGTTGCAGTCCGTCTACATGGTCGTCAGGCAGGCCACGGAAGGGCGCGCCGAGGTCGAGAATCAGTACGGGCGCTGTGTGAGCAGGGACGGCAACCGGAAGGCGCTGGAGGCCATATTCGAGGTCTTCGAGCCGCGCGAGTATTTCGAGTGGCGCGGCCTCGGCTCCATCGCGCACAGCGGGATGAGGCTGAAGTCGAAGTACGCCGCCTTCGACGCCGAATTGAAGTTCGAGGTGCCGGGACTGCGCGTGGCCGACCCGAAGGCGTGCCAGTGCGGCGAGATCCTCAAGGGCGTGAAGAAGCCCTGGGAGTGTAAGGTCTTCGGAACGGCCTGCACGCCGGAGACGCCCATCGGCTCCTGCATGGTTTCCTCGGAGGGCGCCTGCGCCGCCTACTACAACTACGGGCGGCTCTCGAAGATAGTCGAGCGCTCGGCGTGATTTTGCGAAAAGGTCGCCGGAAGACCGGGGCCCCCGTCAAAGAATAATGGCCGAACCGTTTACTCCCAGCCCGCTGTTTCAAAGGGTGGAGCGGGCGCGGAGAAGAAAACCGCACGTCAGGGACACGCACATCACGCTCGCGCACGGCAGCGGCGGCCGTGCCATGCACGACCTGGTCGAGGGTCTGTTCCTCGAATACCTGAAAAGCCCCCTCCAAGAGCAGCTTGAGGACCAAGCCGTCTTCGAGATCGTCCGCCAAGACTACGAAGGATACTCGGACAGTCCCCTGCGGCTGGCCTTCACCACTGACTCCTACGTGGTTGACCCCATCTTCTTTCCCGGCGGCGACATCGGCCGCCTCGCCGTCTGCGGCACGGTCAACGACCTGGCGATGGGCGGCGCGCGGCCGCTCTACCTCTCCGCCGGCTTCATTCTGGAAGAAGGGTTCCCCGTCGAAGACCTCCGCCGCGTACTCACCTCCATGCGCGACGCCGCGGACGAGGCGGGCGTCCACGTCGTCACGGGAGACACCAAGGTCGTCCAGAGGGGCGGCGCGGACAAAATTTTCATCAACACGTCCGGCGTCGGAGTCGTCGGGTCGGGCGTGCTCATCTCCTCAACCCGCGCGGAGGTTGGGGACAAAATCATCCTGAGCGGCACCGCCGGCGACCACGGCACGACCATCATGATCGCGCGCGGCGAGTTGGAGCTTGAGACCGAGATAGAGAGCGACACCGCGCCGCTCAACTCTTTAGTCCGGGAGATGCTGGAAGCGGCAGGGCGCGCCGGCGGCGCCTCCGACATCCACTGCCTGCGCGACCCCACGCGCGGCGGGGTCGCGACGACCCTCAACGAGATCGCCCTCGGCTCGGAAGTCTGCATCGAGATTCTGGAAGACCGAGTCCCGGTGCGCGAGGAGGTGAAGGGCGCGTGCGAGATTCTGGGCCTCGACCCGCTCTACGTCGCCAACGAGGGGAAGCTGCTGGCGGTGGTTTCGCCGGGCGTGGCGGACGCCGTCGTCGCGCGGATGAGAGAGAACCCTTACGGGCGCGACGCCTGCGTCATCGGCGAGGTGCGGGCCGAGCCGCAGGGCATCGTCGCCATGCGTACCGGCTTCGGCGGCACGCGCATCGTCGACATGCTCGTCGGCGAGCAGTTGCCACGGATATGTTGAAACCGGCGGGCGGGCTACGGCTTACAGCGGCATCCGGCTTCACCTCGCGCCCGTCGCTTCGGTAAATCGAAGTGACGGGCGCACTCTTTTCATAAGGTAGGCCCGGTAGTATGATGCCGACAGAGCGACATCACTTCCCCCGTCTTTTGAGTCCTGCTTTTAAGAAGTCCGTCAAGTTTTGAGGGCGGCGTTTAGCGCGCCGCGCTCCCACGTCAACGGAGGAGTCAGCCGATGAAGATTGCCATCAGCGGCAAAGGCGGTTCCGGTAAAACTACCATCTCGGCGACCCTCACGCGCCTCATCGCACGCCGCGGCCTGTCGGTGCTCGCCATCGACGGCGACCCCAACCCCAATCTCATCCAGGCGCTCGGCCTCGGCCCGGGCGTGGAGGCGGAGGCCGTCCCGCGCAGCGTCGTCGAGCGCCGCGAGGACGAGGCCGGCAAGACCCGCCACGTTCTCACCTCGTCCGTCTCCGAAATCGTCGGCCGCTACGGGCTGAAAGCGCCCGACGGCGTGACGGTGCTGGTCGGCACCAAAGTAGACCACGCGGGCGCGGGTTGACTCTGCGGCGCTCACGCTGCCGTGCGCAGCATCGTCGGCGAGATCGTGAACAGTTCGGACGGCGTCACCGTGATGGACATGGAAGCCTCCATCGAGCACCTGAGCCGGGGCACGCTCAGGTACGTGGACGCCCTGCTCGTGGTGCTGGAGCCCTACTACCGCTCGATGGAGACGGCCGGCCGCACGGTGCCGCTCGCGCGCGGCCTCGGGATAGAGCGCATCTACGGCGTCGCCAACAAACTGCGGAGTCCCGAGGACGCCGAGGCCGTCGAGGCGTACTGCCGCAACCACGATTTAGAACTCATCGCCAGAATCCCGTTCGACGAGAACGTGGTCGAGGCCGACCGGGTAGGCCGCGCGGTCATCGATTACGACGCGGCCTCTCCGATCGTCGAAGAGTTGTCGCGCGCGGCCGATTTCCTGCTGCGCGAAGTCCGAGTCGGAGGCAACGGCGCCGGGAGGAATTGAGATGCTCGACAACATGGACACCATGACGCTCTGGACCTACTCGCTCATCGCCGGCGCGGTGGTGATCGTGATCGTCGCCGTCCTGCTGATCATGCTCATCGCCGCCGCGAACCGCGTGAACAAGAGCGCGAGCAACATCTGGGACGCCGGAAAGCAGATCGCGGGCAACACCGTCTCGATCTGGATGCTGAACGTGACCAACCGAGTCGCGGGGCAGATACTCGAAGGGGCGCAGTCCATCGACGCGCGGGCGGCCGCCATCGACGAGAAGATCACGGCGCTGGCGGGGGCGCTCGGGCCAAAGGGGTGAGCGATGCGCCTGTTAACCTGGCTGACAGTCATCTACCTCGTGGTGCTGGTGCTGGCGCTGGCCGCCAGCCTGATTACGATTTTTGTCTACCTCTGGCGCATCGGCAGCGCGCTCGCCCTGGTCGAGGGCGCGCTCGGGCAGGCCGAGAGAAACACCGCGCCGCTCAAGGGCCACGTCGAGGCCATCAACGGCGGGCTCACGAGCGTCGGCGAGGGACTGACGGCGGTGGACGCGCACCTGGCGTCGGCGGACATGAGCCTGGGTGCAGTCGCCAAGCGCCTCGGCATCGGCGAGACCGTCGGCTGAGTTTGTGCGCGGGGAGGGAGGTGTCGTATGGAGACCACAATCATCGTCGTCTGGTCGTTGGCGCTCGTCGTGGCGCTCGTCCTGACGCTCGTCATACTCAAGCTGGTCTTTCTGATCGTGCAGACCGAGCGGGACATACTCCGGCTCGCGCACATCACGCTCCGCGCCGCGCGCGGCATCGAGTCCAACACCGCCCTGATCTCGAAGCTCGAAACGACCAAAGGCGTGGCCGGTAGGATTCTGGGCGCCGCCGCCGCCATCGAGGGGGGCACGTCGTCCGTCGAGAAGAAGCTGCGCGCCGTCTGGCAGGCGCTCGCTTAAAGGGGGCCGGGGGATGGAACTGTTATTGACCATACTGACCGCGCTGGCGGGCGCCGTCCTGCTCGTCGCGCTCGTCGTCTCCCTCTTTCTCATCCTGAGGACGCTCCAGTCCGTGAGGAAGTACATCGAGAAGATCAACTGGGGCGTTCGCGCGATTGAGAAGGAGACGGAGATGCTCGGCGGGGTGGAAACGCTCAACGGGGGCCTGACTGCTTTGGCAGGCGGGCTGGAGTCCGTCGCCGGGCATTTCGCTAACATCGACAGTAACGTGGGCACCGTCGGTGAGGCGTTACTCCAGAGGTGAGCGTCGGCGAGATAAGGGGAGAATGATGGGCGAGATTCCCGAGAAACACGTCGGCCAAGCCGGCAGCCATGAGCAGCGCGCCTCCTCGACCGCGGGGCTGCCGGACCAGGTGGGCAACGTCGCGCGCCGGACGATGGAGGAACTGGCCGAAGACATCGTCGCCTCGCAGGGCAAGAGCAAGTTCAGTCTCGGGCCGCTTGAGAAGGTGTACGTCTTCTGGCTCGCGGGGATGAGCTGCGACGGGTGCACCGTCTCGGTGAGCGGCGCGACCGAGCCGGCACTGGAAGATTTGCTGACCGGCTCGATTCCCGGCGTGCCGCTCGTCGTGCTGCACCACTACGTCCTCCAGCTCGAATCGGGCGACCACTACATCCAGACGCTCGTCAACGCCGAGCAGGGCAAACTCGACGGCCCGTACGTCCTCGTCTACGAGGGCTCCATCCCGGACGAGAACCTTTCGGCCGGGGGCGAGCCGTTCGCGGGCGAGGGGTCGCTCCCGCTCTGGGCCGGGAGCACGGAGCGTAGGCGCGTCTCGACCGCCGAATGGATGAAGCGGCTCGGGCCGGGCGCGGCGGCGTCCATCGCCATCGGGACGTGCGCGACGTGGGGCGGCATCCCCGCCGCCTACGGCAACATCACCGGCTCGATGAGCCTGATGGACTGGATGGGCAAGGATTACCGCTCGGCTTTGGGCCTCCCCGTCATCAACATCCCGGGGTGCGCCCCCGTGGGCGATAACTTCACCGACGCCGTGCAGGCGATTCTCCTCTTCCTGCAAGGTCTAGGCCCGCTCCCCGAGTTCGACGAGCTGGGACGTCCCGCGTGGCAGTTCTCGGAGACGGTTCACACGCACTGCGTGCGCGCGGGCTTCTACGAGGAGGGGACTTTCGCGCGGGAGTACGGCGACAAGGAATGCCTCGTCGAGATCGGCTGCTGGGGGCCGGTCGTGCAGTGCAACATCACGGAGAAGGGCGCCATCGCGCACATGGGCGGGTGCATGAACTCGGGCGCGCCCTGCATCGGCTGCACGATGCCGGGCTTCCCCGACAAGTTCTCGCCATTCTACAAGGCCCCGCCCGGCTCGCTCCTGTCGAGCAACGCCTCGCGCCTGCTCGGCTCGGTCGTGCGCAACCTGCGCCGCATCAGCCAGCGCGAGCGCAACCGCGAAATCCGCTGGCACGACTCGGTGCCTTCGGGGTGGGCGATGGAGAAGGGTGGCACCTCGATCACGCACAAGATTCTCGAAGTCTTCTACGAGGCGTTACAGTTCCAGGGCGCGAAACGCCCCGAGCGAGACCCGCAGAAGAAGTTTCCGGCCGGGTACCGGAGCCTCCCGGAGCGCGTCTACGGCGACCAGGACTATCAGGTGCTGCCCGAGGACCGGGCGAAGAAGGCCGAGAAGAGAGCCTAAGGCCGAGCAACGGAGAACCCCTTTTAATGTGCTTCAAGAATCTTCCGGTCGAGTTCGACGCGCAGGGTAACGCGCACCTCAAGGGCGGCGTCGCCGACCCCTACGCCTACCAGCCGCGAGAGATAAAGCGCGACAAATTAGAAGAACTGCTCGCGCGCAACGGGCACATTAAGGACGTGAGCATCTCGCCGGTGACGCGCGTGGCCGGCGCGCTCTCGTTCCACGCCGTGGCCGACTTGCAGGAGCGCAAGTTCCTCGACGCCAACTCCATCGCCACCATCTTCCGCGGCTACGAAGTGATCCTGAAGGGGCGCGACCCGCGCGACGCCATCTACATCTCCAGCCGCGCCTGCGGCGTCTGCGGCGGTGTCCACTCGACGGCCGCCTGCGAAGCTATCGAGATGGCCTTCGGGATTTCGCCGCCGCCGCTCGGCACGGTGCTCCGCAACCTGGCGCTCGCGCTCGACTTCCTCTACGACCACCCGCTGCATCTCTTCCTGCTCGCAGGGCCGGACTACTCCCAGGTCGTGGTGCAGGCGACGAGCCCCGCGATGTGGGAGAAGGCGCAGGTGACGGAGGCCCCGAACGCCGAGGTTCACCAGTTCAAGACCATCGGCGACATCATGAAGGGCCTTAACCCGCTCTCGGGCAAACTGTACCTGGATGGGCTGAAGATGACGCGCACGCCGCGCGAGGCTTACTCGGTGCTCTTCGGCAAGTACCCGCACCCGCAGACGGTCGTGCCCGGCGGCATGTCTTCGACCGTGACCATCACGGACTTCAACGAGACGTACACGCGGCTCCAGAAGATGATCGACTGGACGAAGCGGATGATTCTCCTGTGGGACGACCTGACGGAGTTCTTCTACGAGTACAACCCCGAATACAAGAAGGTCGGGGCGCGGGACGCTAACCTGATCGACCTCGGCATGTGGGACGACGAGGTCTCTTACGACGCGTCCTACGCGCGCTGCAACGAGTGGGGCGAGGCGCGCTGGGCGACGCCGGGCGTCGTCATGAACGGCGAACTGGTGACGACGAAACTCCAGCAGATCAACCTCGGCCTCGAAGAGTTCGTCGAGCACTCCTACTACGAGAACTGGACCCAGAACGGCAACCAGCGATTCAGGACGGACCCTTCGGGCGCGCCGCTCTCGCCGAACCACCCCTGGAACAAGGAGACGATGCCGAAGCCGTCGAAGGAGAGCTGGAAAGACCGCTACACGTGGGACACCGCGCCGCGCTGGGACAGGCAGGTCGTCGAGGCCGGCTGCTACGCGCGCATCTGGACGACCGCCGCGGCCGGGCTGATGCCGAAGAACGACTTCATGGAGGCGACCGGGCACAGCCTCAAGTTCCACATGCCGAAGACGATGCTGCGCGAGATGGACTTCGAGTGGCAGATACCCGCCATCTGGAACGCCTTCGAGCGCAACCGGGCGCGCGCCTACTGCATGGGCTACAACCTGATGATGGCCTACACGATGGTGCTGAAGGCGTTCGACTATTTGCGCAAGGGTGAAGACAAGGTCAGCACGAAGTTCGAGGTGCCGATGGGCGAGAGGGTCGGCGTCGGCTTCTGGGGCGCGGGGCGCGGTTACCTCTCGCACCACCTCGTTCTCGACAAGGGGGCGATTGTTAATTATCAGATCGTCACGCCGTCCACCTTCAACGCCTCGCCGAAAGACCCGTTCGGCAACCCCGGCCCGTACGAGGAGGCGGTGCTGAACACGCCCATCCTGGAAGACTTCGACAAGCCTTCGGAGTTCACCGGCGTGGACATGCTCCGCGCGATTCGCAGCTTCGACCCGTGCATGCCCTGCACGACCCACATCTACGGCGGCGAGCGCGAGATTGTGCGAGAGGTCAACACCTGCGCCTGCTCCGCCGAAGGCTAAGTCTGGGGCGGCGGGTCAAAGTTTAACGGGCTTCAGTCCTCATGATGGTCTTAGTTTCGGGCATCGGCTATTCGAACCAGAGCGACCTCTCCTTCGGCCGCGTGCTGTACGGGCAGATGGCCGAGATGAGTTGGCCCGAACACGTCCACGTCGAAGACCTGAACTTCGGCCCCATCATGATCTACCAGTGGCTCGAAGAGTCTCCAGTCAAATACGACAGGATGGTGCTGGTCGGCGCCGCCGACCGCGGGCGGGAGCCGGGGACGCTTGAGGTCTACACCTGGGACGGGGTGTTGCCGGACGCGGCCGGAGTACAGAGGTGCGTCGAGGAGGCGATCACCGGGGTCATCAGCATGGAGAACCTTCTGGTCGTCTGCAAGCACTTCGGCGTCCTCCCCGAAGACGTGACGATCATCGAGATCGAGCCACAGAAGGAGGACTTCGGCCTCGAGTTCAGCCCTGCCGTGGCCGCCAGGGCCGGGGAAGCCATCGAACTCGTCAGGGCCGAAGTGATGAAGGCCGAACGCCGATGAGTGAAGTGCAGGCCAAGGACGGTGACGCGGAGGAACTGCTCGGGCGGTTGGGCGCGCTCGCGGAGGAACTAGAACAGTACCCGGACGAGGAAGTGCGCGAGAAGGCGCTCGACCTCCTACAGATCATCCTCAAACTTCACGGCGAGGCGCTGCGCCGCACGCTGGCGACTTTCGAGTCGCTGCCGATGAAAAGCGAGATATACTCGCGGATGCTGGCCGACGAGTTCATCCGAGCCATCCTGACCGTTCACGACCTCCTGCCGGAAGGGCTGGAGACGAGGGTGGCTAAGGCGGTAGAAGAGATTCGCCCCTTTCTGATCTCGCAGGGCTGCGACGTGAAACTGGTCGGCGTGGAGGGGGGGCGGGCACGCATGCGTTTGATGCGCAGCGGCAGCGGCGCCCCGCCGGTTGCGGCGCTCAAACTGGAAATCGAAAAGGTGCTCGACGTGGCCGCGCCCGACCTCCTCGGCATAGACATCGAGGGCTTGGCCCAACAGGTCGAAGCGACCGCGAGGGCCGCGGAGATGCTGGGCGCGCTGATTACGCCCGCGCGCGGCGAGGCGCAGCAGCCCGCCCGGCTGGTGCAGATTAAAAGACCGAGGCCCGACCCGGCCGGGGCGGCGGGCCCGTGGGTCTCGGTCGTGCGCGCCCTGGTGTTCGAGGACGGGCAGCTCGAGGTCATCGACTACGCCGGGATCAACGTGCTGGTCTGCAAACTCGACGGCGAGTTCTACGCCTACCGCAACGCATGCGCGGCCGAGCCCGCGCGACAGCTCGACGACGCGCGGTACGACCCGCCGTTGCTCACCTGCGCCTGTCACGGGTACGGTTACGACCTCGGTCGCGGGGGCGCATGCGCTGGAAGACCCGAGCTGCGGCTTGAGTCCCTGCCGTCGAAGGTCGAAGACGATAAGGTGAAGGTAGCTCTCTCTTAGGGTGGTGTTTTATGGCGGAGCGGGAACGAGACGAGGCGGACGACGGGGTCGGCGGCGTCTACTGGCGCGACGAAATCTTGCAGGTGATGTACTGGATGGCGGGTGAGGGGTTCGGCCAGGAGTTCACCCCTTCAGACCTGCGGAAGTTCATCAGCGCCGGCGACGACGTGCTGGAAGAGAACCTTGGGCGGATGGTGGGCACCGGGCTGCTCGAACGGACAGGCGGCGGCAGATATGCGCTGACGGCCGAGGGAAAGAGGGAGGGCGGGCGGCGGTTCGCCGACGAGTTCGAGGAGATGCTCAAGCCCGGCCACTTCGAGTGCGACGAGCCGGACTGCGATTGCCACGACCCGAACTCCATCGAGGCGGTGTGTAAACATTTTTCGCCCGCGCACGAGCCGCAGCCGAACTCGGTGAATTGACGCGGCGCGAGACGGGCGACGTCGGCGTGACGGTCTCGGACAATTTATGGGACTGCCGATACTCAGCGTGCCGGAAGAGAACGCGTGCGGCTGCGTGGACGGGGGCGCGGACGGCCGAGTCGAGTGCATCTGCTCGGCGGCCGGCCTCGTGCAGATCATCGGCCGCAAGTACGCACTGAGGCTACTCTTCCTGATCGGCGAGCGTGGGAGGATACGCTTCGGCGACCTCCGCGGCGAGATGGACGAGATGAGCTCATCAACCCTGTCGATAAGGCTCGCCGAGTTGGAAGGGGCCGGGCTGATCCACCGGGAGATGTTCGCGGAAATCCCTCCGCGGGTGGAGTACACGTTGACTGACGGCGGCAAGGAGTTGCGCAAAAGACTCTTCTCCCTCTCAAAGTTCGCCGCCCGGAAAAAGAGCGAGTGAAGGTCGCGTTCGGAGGGGCCGGCCCCGCGTAACGGCCCGACAAAGTGCGAGATAAACACGAGGCCCGGATTCACCCCACAGGTGAATCCGGGCCTCGGCGTTGAGCAGTTGAATAAGCCCTGTAACGTGCCGGCCTATCCCCCTTCAGTAAGAAATCTTCAGCCCGAACTGTATCTCACGAGCGCGCTGCGCCGAGAAGATTCTGCCGAACTGCGGCGAGTCGAAAGTAGTGTTCGGCAAGTTGAAGTTAGGGCGGTTGAAGAGGTTGAAGAACTCGGCGCGGAACTGGACGTTGCCGCTCTCGCCGAAGCGGTTATTCTTCATCAGCCCGACGTCGAAGGAGTTGAAGCCGGGGCCTGTGATTATGTCCCGCCCGGCGTTCCCGAAGGTGAAGTTGGCGGGGCGCGCGAAGGCCGCGGTGTTGAACCAGAGGGAGGGGTCGGGGTTGTCCAGCCGCGGGTCGCCGACGAGGTTGGGCCTGTCCTGAAACTGCCCCGTGTTGCTCACGTCCGCGCTCAGGCGCGGGGTGATGGGCCGTCCCGTTTGCAGGGCCGTGATGCCGGAGAGCTGCCAGCCGCCCGTCACATTGGAGAGCAGCCCCGAAGCGAACGGGCTCGGCACCTCGTAGATGTAGCTGAGGACGAAGCGGTGTCTCACGTCGAAGTCGGAGAGGCCGCGCTCGGCGCGCAGGTCGCGGCTGTTTTGCGGCGAGTTGGTGGAGCCGGCGCTGCCGACGGCGGCCGAGGCGTTGTCGACGGACTTGGAGAAGGTGTAGGAGGCGAGGAGCGTGAGGTCGGAGAACCTGCGCTCGGCGCGCATCTGGAGGGAGTTGAACGAGGAGTTCCCCGAGGAATCGCGGAAGTCGATGTTGCCGAAGGCCGGGTAGGGTCTTCTCGACGCGATGGCGCCGGGGCCCGGCAGCGGCTGGTTGACGTTCCTCGTCCTGATGAGCTTCGTCCCCTTGCTCCCGACGTAGGCGACCTCGACGAGGAAGTTACGGAAGAGTTCCCGCTGCACGCCGAGGCTGTACTGCTGGAGGTAGCTCGTGCGCAGGTTGCGGGGCACGCCGCGCGGCGAGGTGGTCGAGGTCCCGCTCCCGCCGAAGGGGTTGGCGAGCGGGAGCGGGCTCGCCGCCGTGCCGTTGTAGACCTGCGTGCTGATGAAGGGGGCGTTGAAAATTATCGCGCCCAGCTCGTTACTCACGAGGAGCAGGTCGTAGTAGACGCCGTAGCCGCCGCGGAGGACGGTCCTGTCGCCGCCGAACGGCCTCCACGCGAAGCCCGCGCGCGGGGCGAAGTTGTTCTTGTCGAGGTTGAAGATGCCGCGCGGCACCCCGTTCCGGTTCGCGATGAGGATCGTGCCGCTCGCGGGGTCGAAGGACGAGACGCGGTCGAGCACGTCGTAGGTCGGATAGTTCAGCTCGTAACGCAGCCCGAGGTTCAGGGTAAGGGCGTGGGAGACGTTCCAGTCGTCCTGGAAGTAAAAGTCCGATGACGACTGGCGCCGCTGTCGCGTCGGGTCGCCCACGCCCCGCGTCGCCTGGATGGGCACGTCGAGGAGCAGGTCGGCCAGGCCGAAGCCGGTGACGGCGCCCGTGAAGCGGAAGTCTCCGCGCGGCGTGATGCTCGTGAGGTTGTTCGACTGGAAGTGCCGCATGTCGAGCCCGGCCTTCAGCGTGTGTCCGCCCGTCACGAACGAGACGTTGTCCACGAAGTGGAAGGTGTTGTCGGCTCGGCCCTGTGGCAGTTGCGTGCCGTCGCCGATGCTGTCGAAGCCGGTGACGCGGAAGGCCGGGAAGGCCGCGTCGCGCGGGTTCGTAGAGATGCCGCGGATGCCCAGCCCCCCGCCGACGTCTTCGCCGGCGTTCTCCGTCGCGCGAAGCTGGCGCAGGCGGTTGTAGCCGAAGCGGAACTCGTTGACCGCGCGCGGGCTGAAGACGTGCGTGAGGTTGACCGAGAGGCTCTGCGTCCGCTGGTTGTCCACGCGGCCGTAGCCGGGGAGGTTGGTGCCGACGGTGCCGACGAGGGAGTCGAACGGCTCAAGCAGCTCGTCCTCGTTGAAGCCGTAGCGCACGAAGAAGGTGTCTCTCTTCGACAGTCGGTGATCGACCCTGATGGAATACTGGTTGATGTCCTGCGGCTGCGAGGGGGCGGAGACGAAGTTGCTGACGGGGTCGTTGGTGTTCGGGTCGGGGAAGAAGGCAGCCACGCGCGCGCCTATGGTGTTGGCGAGCCGCGCGGTCGGGATGATGTTTCCCGGGAAGGGCTGCCGCGTCACCGGGTCGCGGATGATGATGGGCGTCGGGCGGCTGAGCAGAGCCGAGAAGTCGCCGCGCCTCATCGCGGCCGTCGGGACGGCGGCGCGGCGCGTGACCGAGCGGCGCTCCCTCAGGCCTTCGTAGCCGAAGAAGAAGAACGTCCGGTGACGCCCGTCGAAAACTGCCGGCCCCCCCTCACCGAAGCGCGGGAGCGAGAGCGGCCCGCCGACCGTCCCGCCGAAGAGGTTGCGCTTGAAGGGGGGAATTTTGCCCGGCGCGTCGAAGAAGTTCTTGGCGTTGAGGGCGGAGTTGCCGTGGAACTCGAAGAGGTTGCCGTGGAAGTCGTTCGCCCCCGACTTGGTGACGACGTTGATCTGCGCGCCCGCGCCGCGCCCGAACTCGGCCGAGTAGGTGCTCGACTGCACCTTGAACTCGCGGATGGTCTCGACGGAGGGGCGGAAGACGTACTGGTTGGTGGACGAGTTCAGGTTGTCTATGCCGTCGAGGAGGAAGTAGTTGGCCGTCTCCCTCGCGCCCGCGGCGTTGAAGCCGCCGCGCGACGCCAGCGAAGACCCCTGCGCGGGCTGGAACGTCCCCGGCACTAAGAGGGCCAACTGCTGAAACTCCCGCCCGCCGCTCGTGTTCAGAGGCAGCTCAACGATCTTCCTCTGATCGATGACCTGGCCGAAGTCTGACGTGCCGGTCTGCAACATGGAAACGTCGGCGGTAACGTCCACGCGCTCCTTGAGCTCCCCGACCGCGAGGGTCAGGTCGGCGCCGGCCTTCTGGGCCACCTGTAGCGTCAGACGCTCCCTGACTACCCTCTGAAACCCCTGGCGCTCGGCGGAGAGGGTGTACTCGCCCGCCGGCACGAGCAGGAACGTGTAATCGCCGGAGTCGTTGGTCGTGGCGGTGTACGGACGTCCCGTGGCCCGTTCGGTGAGGGTGACGGTGACGCCGGGCACGGCCGCGCCCGTCCCGTCCAGTACCCTGCCCGAAAGCGAGGCCGTGAAGGTCTGTGCGAGCGCCGCGTTGCAGAGTAATGAAAGCAACAGCGTCAGCATGGACACCGACTGCACCACGGTCAAAAACCTTTGCGCGTGCTTACTCATGATTGAGTTTCCTTACCTGCCCGGGGGCGGTCGCCGGGCTGGACGTTTACAGATTCAATACGAGCGACGAGAAGTTATCGGGCGCTGACGCCGGGTGTGGGAACCGGCGGTCGAGCGGCGCGCCCCGGTGGTTAATCTTTGACCGGGGCGCCGGAAAAGCTAGTACGAAAAAAGAGAGATGGTGCCGGCCTGCGAACCTGGTTCGATGAACCGAAGTGAGGTTCTTATATCTTGTAAGCGTGCGGCGGTCAATAGATAAGGCGTAACGAGTTTTTCGGGTGCGGCGGGGGCCGGACTGTTGGAGCCTCTGGCCCGCATGTTCCGCCGAAACTCCCGCTGGAGCACGACCGATCAGATGAGGGGGCCGCGTCTCTGGCACGCGCCTCTGGTCTCGGCCGCGACCTCGTTAGCCGCCGGCTGTAACCAGGGTGGGACGAACACACTTCAGCCTCAGGGGCGTCGAGCCCTTAGCTCCGGAGGAAGAATTGAGCGCCGAGGAGACTGCGCCGGCGGCGACTAATCTCGTCAGCCTACCTGTTAAGAATCTGCCGGATTCGTTCTGGAAGGTGTTACCGCCGTGAACTCGGGGCGCGGCGAAGCGCGACGTCCCGTCTAAATCGGCGCCCCCCACGACTGACTACGTCGCGCTACCATGGAATACGGGGGCGCGGAAGGCGGTGACCAGTGGAGGGAATTTGGAGGATTATTATCCCGGCGTCCAAAACACTTGATTTCCCGGCCAAAAACGTGGTGAATTTCCTGTGCTCGCGTCCTACCTGCGGAGTTAATATCAAAAGACTTAGGGCATCAACGCGATGCCCTTTTCCTTTTCATACCCACTTTCACGCTCGGAGATGCGACCTCCCGCACCGCCAACGCCGCCAACGCCGCCTCGGCCGGCGAAGGACTCGGCGCCGCGCCGCGCTCAGCCACCCCGCCGCCCTGCCGCACGCAACCCTGAGCCAGCAACGCCGCCGCCGGAACTGCCCACACAAGAACGCGCCTCTTCATCAACCGTCCTCCCTCCTTCAAGCGCGGCAGTCTATCACGCCACGGCAGAGGCCGAGGGCTTTGCGCGCGGTTGCGGACGCCCGGGGGCGGGGCGCTTGACCGTGCGGGCGGCCGGTGCGACCCTTGCCTGCAAAACGCGATGAGTGAAACACGGTCTTCCACCTGGAGCCCGCTGCGGCTCCCGCTGTTCCGCGCGCTGTGGCTGGCGGCGGTGGCGTCGAACGTCGGGACGTGGATGCACAACGTCGGCGCCGAGTGGCTGATGACGACGCTGGCGCCGACGCCTTTCGTCGTCGCGTTGATGCAGACGGCCGAGACGGCGCCGACCTTCCTGCTCGCGCTCCCGGCGGGCGCGCTCGCCGACATCGTAGACCGCCGCCGGCTCCTGCTCGTCTCTCAGGGGTTGATGCTCTGCGCGGCGGTCGCGCTCGCGGCCTCGGCGCTCGCGGGGCTGACGAGCCCGGCGGCGCTGCTCCTGCTCACCTTCGCGCTGGGCCTCGGCGCGGCGCTGAACGGGCCCGCGTGGCAGGCCATCGTTCCCGAGCTGGTCCCGCGCGGTGAGATGGCGGCGGCCGTCTCGCTCAACGGCGTCGCCTTCAACATCGCGCGTGCCGTCGGGCCGGCGCTCGGCGGGCTGGTCGTCGCGGCGGCCGGGCCGTGGGCCGTCTTCCTGCTCAACTCACTCTCGTTCGTCGGCGTCATCATCGTGCTCTACCGCTGGCGGCGCGAGCGGGTCGAGAGCATCTCGCCGGCCGAGCGCGTCGTGGGCGCGATGCGCGCGGGCGTTCGCTACGCGCGCCACGCGCCGGAGCTGAGGAACGTGCTGGCGCGCACCGGCGTCTTCGCGCTGTGCGCGAGCGCGCTGTGGGCGTTGATGCCGCTGGTGGCGCGCGCGGAGCTGGGGCTCGGGGCGTTCGAGTACGGGCTGCTGCTCGGGTGTCTGGGCGCGGGGGCCGTGGCGGGCGTGTTCGTCATCTCGTGGGCGAAGCGCGCCGTCCCGGTCAACCTGCTGGTCGTGCTCGGGACGCTCGTCTTCGCGGGCGCGACGGCCGCGCTCGGGTACGTGCGGGACTACTGGCTGCTGTGCGCGGCGATGCTCTGCGGCGGCGTGGCGTGGATGACGACGGTGTCGAGCTTGAACGTCAGCGTCCAGACGGTGGTGCCCGAGTGGGTGAGGGCGCGCGCGCTGGCGCTCTACCTGCTGGTCTTCTTCGGCTCGCTGGCGGCGGGGAGCGCGGCGTGGGGAGCGACGGCCGAGAGCGCGGGGCTGACGGCGACGCTCCTGGCGGCCTCGGCGGCGCTCGTGTTGGGACTCGCCGCCGCGCCGCTCTTCCCGCTGCGCGGCGGCGAGGGGCTCGACCTCAACCCCTCGCTCCACTGGTCCGAGCCGACCTTCGTCCACGAGCCGCCGCCGGACGACGGCCCCGTGCTGGTGACGGTCGAATACTTCATCGACCCGGAGCGCGCCTTCGAGTTCGCGCGCGCGATGCGTGAGTCGAAGCGCATCGCGCGGCGCGACGGGGCGACGCGCTGGGGTCTCTTCGCCGACACGGCGCGACCCGGCCGCTACCTCGAAACCTTCCTCGTCGAGTCGTGGGCCGAGCACATGCGCCAGCACGCGCGCGTCACCAACGAAGACCGCGCCGCCCACGAACTCCTGCGCTCGTTCCACACGGGCGCCGCGCCGCCCGTCGTCACGCACCTCATCGCGGAGAATTGAGTGGACGGTTATCAGTTTTCAGCATGAGTGGGCGCCCTTACCGAAAACTGAAAACTGATAACTGTTTACTTCTCTTCCCCGTCGCGGCGTGCGTCCTTCTCGGCGACGCGGGCGTCGAAGCGCTTCTGCTGTTCGGGGCTGAGGAGCGCGCGGATGCGCGTGCGCGCAGACTGTCGGATGGCGTCGAAGCGCGGGCGCGCCTCGGAGCGCAGCGAGCGGTACTCGTTGCGCGTCTCGTCGAGTATCCTGCGCACCTCGCCCGACTGCCGCTCGTCGAGGTCGAGGTCGCGCCGCATCTTCTCGAACATCTGCTCGTGGTGGCGGCGGCCGCCGCCGCGCCCGCCCTCGCGCGCCGCGTCGACGCGCAGGCGGTAGGCGCTGTCGAGCAGCGCGCCCGTCGCGCAGCCCGTGACGAAGATGGCCGCCACCGCCAGCCAGAGCTTGAGCCGCGTGATGTTCTTCATCTCGCGGCCTCGCTTTCCCCGCCGCCGATGATGGTCGAGAGCACGTCGTCGCTCGAAGGCGTGCGCGCGTCGGCGAAGACGACCTGCTCGATGTCCCCGTCGCGCTCGGCCAGCAGCGCCTCGCCGAGCCCGAAGCCCGAGACCGGCGCCCGCTCGGCCGCGCCCGACGAGAGGAACAGCCCGAGCGCCAGCACGGCCGCGAGCCCCATCGCCGGAGCCGCGCGCAGGGCGACGGCCAGGAGCCCAAGCCAGCCGTCGCCCTCCTCGCGCCGGCGCCTCTCCTCGTCGATGCGCGCGCGGACGCGCGCGTAGAGGAAGGGCGACGCCGAAACCCGCTCGGCCTCGTCCGCGCCCGCCGCCGAGGCGCGGACGACCTCGCCTGCAAAACGTTCGAGCCTCTCCGAGCGGGCGCGGTCTCTCTTTTCGCCTGCCATCTCTTTCACCTGCCTTCGACGCCGCCGTCCGTCCGTGCCGGCACCGGCGGCGCTTCCGTATCACCCCGGTCACGTTTAAAGACGCGCGCGCGTGCGCGCGGGTTACAGAAACCTTTCCAGCACGCGGCGCAGGTGCGCGCGCGCCCGGTGCGCGCGCACCTTGACCTTCGACGCCGTCCAGCCGTTGACGGCGGCGATCTCCGCCACCGACAGCCCCTCGACGTCGAGCATGACGAGCACCAGCCTGTCCTCCGGGCTCAGGCGCGCGAGCAGCTTCGCGGCGAGGTCGCGCGAGACGGCCTGCCCCTCGGCGTCGCCGCGCAGCCGGCCGCGCAGCCGGTCGGCCTCCTCTTCGGTCATCTCTTCGAGCGCGCCCTCGGGGCGGCGCTTCTGCCGGCGCAGCTCGTCGTAACAGGCGTTGAAGCTGATGCGTGCGAGCCAGGCGGCGAACGAGGCGTCGCGGCGGCCCGTGAACTCGCCGAGGGCGAAGAAGGCTTTGGTGAAGCTCTCCTGGACGACCTCCTCGACCTGCCGCCGGTCGCGGAAGAAGCGCGCGGCGATGAGAGCCACCCGGCGGCGGTGGCGCACGAACAGCTCCTCGAAGGCCGGCTCGTCGCCGTCGCGCGCGCGCGCGGCCAGCTCGGCGTCCGGCAGCTCCGGCTCGCGGGTCGGCGCGTGGCCGGAGTTGTCCGCCGTCTCTTCCATACCTAGGGGTCAGAAACTATCACACCGTCACGCAGGAAAAAAAAGCGGGAAAGCGGGAATGAAAGTGGCGGCCCCTGATTTCCGGGGCCGCCACTCGACCGTCTTCGTTTATCCCGGACACGCGCCGGGCTACTGGAGCTGCGTCTGGCCCTGGCGCGGGCCGCGGCGCGTGCGGAACTCGCCACGCCCGCGCCCTTCGCGCCGCTCGCGGATGGTTTCGAGCTGCGCCTTCTGCTCGGCCGTCAGGACGTTGTACATCTCGTGCATCATGCGCGCCTGCGCCACCTCGCGCTCGACCTGCGCGTTGGCGCGCGCCTGCGCGGCCGCGCGCACGGCCGCCTCGTCGAAGGCGCCGCCCGCGAACGGGCCCACGCGGCGCTCGCCGCCGGCGTTGCGTTCGTGCTGCGCCTTGAAGGTGGCGCGGTAGCGCTCCTCGATCTGGCTCATCTGCGCGCGCTGCGCGTCGGTCAGGTTGAGCCGCTCGGCGAAGCGCCCGAACGGGCCGAAGCCTTCGCGCCGGCCGCCGCCACGGCGACCCTTGCCGCCCTCCTGACCCCACGGGCGCTCGGCGCGTCCCTGGCCGCCGCCCTGCGCCGGCTCCTGCTGCTGCTGCTGCGCGACGGCGACGACGCCCGTCAGCGCGAACGACGCGGCCAGAGCCAGGCCGCCCACGATTCTCATCGAACCCTTGAATCTCATCTCTTTTTCTTTCTCCGTGCTGAGTGAATTACGGCGGGCCGTAAGTCGGGACGCGGGGGAGAATGAACCCTTCAATCGGCCATTCGGGACTAAGACGCGCGGGCCGGCCCTTCGGTTACCTTTTTTTCGGCCGCGCGCGGCCGCGAAATTTACAGGGGGGCGAAATTGATAAGGCGGCGCGCGGTCGTTTATACTTCGGGCGCGTGCCGAAGAAGTTCGAGGACCGTGCCGTTCTGTGGGTGAGAGTTCCCCTGTGACTATGGCCTCACAGCAAGATGTGACCAGACTGCTCGTCCGCCTGACGGACGGCGACCGCGGGGTGCTCGACGACCTCCTGCCCGTCGTCTACGGCGAGCTGCGCCGGCTGGCCGCGAGCTACCTGCGCAAGGAGCGGGTCGGGCACACGCTCCAGCCCACCGCGCTCGTCCACGAAGCCTACATGCGGCTCGTCGACCAGACGCAGGTGCAGTGGCAGAACCGCGCTCACTTCTTCGGCGTCGCGGCGCAGATGATGCGCCGCATCCTCGTCGACCACGCCCGCGCGCACGAGGCCGAGAAGCGCGGCGGCGAGTTCCAGAAGCTCTCGCTCGACGAGAACCTCGACGCCGCGGGCGGCGAGCGCGACGTGAACCTCGTGGCGCTCGACGACGCGCTCAACCGGCTGGCCGAGATGGACCCGCAGAAGTCGAAGATCGTCGAGCTGCGCTTCTTCGGCGGCCTCTCGGTCGAGGAGACGGCCGAGGTCCTGGGCGTCAGCGCCCCGACCGTCAAGCGGCAGTGGCGGATGGCCAAGGCGTGGCTCTACGGCCAGGTCAAGAGCGACTGAGTGGCGAACAGCCGGTAAGCGGTAAGTCTCGAATGGTAGATCGTAAGTAGTCCCGCCCCTCCCCGGACTCGGGCTCGCCTCACGCGTCGCGCAACTTTCAAATCGCCGTTCGCCATCTAGCTATCGCAATCGGCCGGGCGCTTATTCACCATCAACCATTCGCCGTTGACCATTCACCACACCCGATGAACCCCGAGCGCTGGCGGCAGATCGAGGAGTTGTTCCAGGAGGCGGTTGACCTGCCGGCCGAGGAGCGCCCGCGCTTCGTCGCGCACGCCTGCGCCGGCGACGACACGCTCCGCGAGCAGGTCATCGCGCTCGTCGAGCAGTTCGAGGCCGCCGGCGACTTCATCGAGGAGCCCGCGCTCGGCGCCACTCCGCTCCGGCAGCCGACCGACCCCTACGCCGCCTCGCCCGTCACCGGCCCGGACATCGAGGACCCGGCCATCGGCCGCCGCATCGGCGCCTACCGCGTCGTGCGCGAGATAGGCCGGGGCGGGATGGGCGCCGTCTACCTCGCCGAGCGCGCCGACGGCGAGTTCCGCCAGAGGGTCGCCGTCAAGCTCATCAAGCGCGGGATGGACACCGACTTCATCCTCCGGCGCTTCCGCAACGAGCGGCAAATCCTCGCCACGCTCGACCACCCGTACATCGCGCGCCTCCTCGACGGCGGGACGACCGAAGACGGGCTGCCCTACTTCGTCATGGAGTACATCGAGGGGCTGCCCCTCTACCGCTACTCGGACGAGCGGCAGTTGACGGTGGCCGAGCGGCTGCGCCTCTTCTCGATGGTCTGCGACGCGGTCAACTACGCGCACCAGAAGCTCGTCATCCACCGCGACATCAAGCCCTCGAACATCCTCGTCGCGTCGGGCGGCGTGCCGAAGCTGCTCGACTTCGGCATCGCCAAGCTCCTCAACCCCGAGTTCGCCGGCGAGATCACGCTCGACCCGACGGCGACCGCGATGCGCCTGATGACGCCCGAGTACGCCGCGCCCGAGCAGGTGCGCGGCGAGCCGGTCTCGCCCGCCACCGACGTCTACTCGCTGGGCGTCCTGCTCTACGAGCTGCTGACGGGTCACCGCCCGTACCGCCTGCGCAACCGCTCGCCGCACGAGGTGGCGCGCGTCATCTGCGAGGAGGAGCCGCCGCACCCGAGTGTGCGCATCACGAGCCCGGAAGACCTGCTGCCCGCGAACCAGCCCGCCGAGTCCTCCGGCGCCGGCGAGTCCGACACGCTCGGCTACCTCTACTGGTGTCGCGGCGCGACGGTCGAGACGCTGCGGCGCGAGCTGGCCGGCGACCTCGACAACGTCGTGATGAAGGCGCTGCGGAAGGAGCCCGCCGAGCGCTACCGGACGGCCGAGGAGTTGCGCGAAGACATCGCGCGCTTCGTCGAGGGGCGCCCCGTCGAGGCGCCGCCCTTCTTCCCGGCCGCGCCCCAAGACCGCGAGCGCGACGAGCGCCGCGCCCCGCGCGACGAGACCTCGCTCGCCGTCCTCCCGCTCAAGGTTCACGAATCGACCGGCGGGCTCGAAGCCGGCGGCGAGTACCTCGGCGTCGGACTCGCCGACGCGCTCATCACGCGGCTCGGGAGCCTGCGCCGCTTCACGCTGCGCCCCACGTCATCGGTGCTGCGCTACCGGGGGCCGGAGTCCGACCCGCTCGCGGCGGGGCGCGAGCTGGGCGTCTCGTTCGTCCTCGAAGGCCGCGTCCGCCGCGCGGGCCAGACCCTGCGCGTGACGATGCAGCTCCTGGACGTGCGCGCCGGCTCGGCCGTCTGGGCCGGGCAGTTCGACGAGGCGACCGCCGACGTGCTCCAGCTCGAAGACTCCATCTCCGAGCAGGTGGCCGAGGCGCTCGTCCCGCAGCTCACCGGCGGCGAGCGGCTCAAGCTCCAGAAGCGCGGCACCGACAACGCCGGCGCCTACGAAGAGTACATGCGCGGGCGCTTCCACTGGAACACCTTCAACGAGGAGGGCTTCGCGCGCGCGCTCGTCCACTTCAGCCGCGCCGTCTCGCTCGACCCGGACTACGCGCTCGCCTACGCCGGCATCAGCGACTACTACAACGTGCTCGGCGTCTACGCCGTCCTCCCCTTCTCCGAGACCTCGGCCGCCGCGCTCGAAGCCGCGCGCAAGTCGGTGGGGCTCGACCCCGCGCTGGCCGAGGGCTGGGCCGCGCTCGGCTTCGCCACGCTCACGCACGACCTCCACTGGGAGGAGGCCGAGCGCCACCTGCGCCGCGCGATGGAGCTGAACCCGAACTACGTCACGGGGCGGCTCTGGCTCTCGTTCTTCCTCGGCATGGAGGGGCGCTTCGAGGAGGCGCTCGCGGGCGCGCGCCGCGCGCTCGAGATCGCGCCCATGACGCCGCTCGTCCGCCACACGCTCAACTGGAACCTCTACCACGCGCGCCGCTACGAGGAGGCCGTCGCCTCGGCGCGCGTGCTCGTCTCGAACGAGCCCGACTACGGGCTCGGCCACATGCTCTTGAGCCTCGCGCTCTCGCAGGTCGGCCGTCACGAAGAGGCCGTCGAGGCGTGCGAGAGGGCGGTCGAGCTTTTGGGGCGCAGCCCCTACTCGCTCTGCTTCCTCGCGGCGCTCAGCGCGTCGGCGCGGCGCACCGACGAGGCGCTCGAAATCCTCCGCGAGGTCGCGCGCCTCAGCGAGACGCGCTACATCTCGCCCTACATGCTCGCGGCGGCCTACAGCCGCCTGGGCGAGGCCGACTCCGCGCTCTCGGAGCTCGAGCGCGCGCTGGAGATAGGCGACTCGCGGCTGGCGTGGCTCGGCGTCGACCCGCTGTTCGACCCGCTGCGCCACCTGCCCGCCTTCCAGGACATCTTCCGCCGGACGAAGAACCCGCTCGCCGAGCGCCCGCTGAACGTCTTCGCGGGCGAGGCCGTCACGGGGCAGAAGTCTCTCGCCGTCCTCCCGCTCAAGGTCGTCGCCGCGCCGGGCGCCGAAGGGACGGGCGACGAGTACCTCGGCGTCGGACTCGCGGACGCGCTCGTCACGCGGCTCTCGAACGTCCACCGCTTCATCGTCCGCCCCACGTCCTCGGTGCTCCGCTACCAGGGCGCGCAGTCCGACCCGCTCGCCGCCGGCCGCGAGCTGGGAGTCGACTTCGTCGTCGACGGCACCATCCGCCGCGCCGGCCAGACCCTGCGCGTGACCGCGCAACTGCTCGACGTCGAGGGAGGCGCGACGCGCTGGTCGGGGCGCTTCGACGAGGAGTACACCGACGTGCTCCAGCTCGAAGACGTGCTCTCCGAGCAGGTGGCCGCCGCGCTCCTGCCGCACCTGACGGGCGACGAGCTGCGGCTGCTGTCGAAGCGCGGCACCGACGACGTCGAGGCTTACGAGGCTTACCTGCGCGGGCGCTACCACTGGTACACGATGAGCGCCGACGGCTTCGCCAAGTCTTACGCCTGCTACCGCCGCGCCGTCACGCTCGACCCGCGCTTCGCCGCCGCGCACGCCGGCATCGCCGAGTACCACTGCTGGCTCGCCGTCTACGGCCTCGCCCCCCCGGCCGAGCAGCTCGCCGCCGGGCGCGAGGAGGCGCGCCGCGCCATCCACCTCGACGACAGCTTAGCCGAGGCGCACACCTCGCACGGGCTCGCGCTGCTGACGCACCCGTCGCAGTGGGGGGAGGCCGAGGTTCACTTCCGCCGCGCCATCGAGCTCAACCCGAACTACACGCAGTCGCACGCGCACTACGTCTGCCAGCTCGCGATGGAGGCGCGCTTCGACGAGTCGGTCGCGGAGGCGCGCCGCGCCTGCGAGCTCGACCCGCTCAACCCCTTCAACTTCTACTTCCTCGCGTGGTGCCTCTACCAGGCGCGACGCTTCGACGAGTCGACGGCCGAGGCGCGCAAACTCCTCCAGGGCGAGCCGCGCTACGGCTCGGCGCGCTTCCTGCTGAGCTGGAACCTGCGGCGAGCGGGCGCCTTCGACGAGGCAATCGGCGAGGCGCGGCGCGCCTGCGAGCTGCTCGGCGAGATACCGATGCTCACGGCCAGCCTCGCCTGCGCCTTCGCCGCCGCCGGCCGCGAAGGCGAGGCGCGCTCGCTGCTCTCGAAGATGCGCGCGATGGCCGACGAGGAGCACTTCGTCACGCCCTACCACCGCGCGCTCGTCCACCTCCAGCTCGGCGAGCACGCCACCGCGCTCGACCTGCTCGAAGAGGCGGTCGAGGTCCAGGACCCGTGGATCGTCTGGCTCGGCACCGAGCCGCAGCTCGACCCGCTGCGCGCGCACCCGCGCTTCCGCGAGCTGCTCGTCAGGACGAAGAACCCGGCGGCCGCGCGCCCGCCCGCGGCGGCCGCGGGACCCGCGGCTTCCATCGCCCCGCGCGCCGTGAACACCGGGGGCACCGGCGGCGCACCCATACACGGGCGCGACGCGACGCCCTCAGGGCGCCAGGCCGTCGAGTCGGGCCCCATCCACTCTTCGCGCGGCGACGAGGACGAGGCGCACAAGCTCTACAAGGCCGGCCGCTACTTCGTGACGCGCAGGACGGCCGAGGGCCTGCGCCAGGCCATCGAGCGGTTCGAGCGCGCCGTCACGCTCGCCCCCGACTACGCGCTGGCGTGGGCCGAGATGGCCGACTCCTACTCGCTCCTGAACTGGTACGTCGAGCCGCCGCCCGCCGGCGCCTGGGCCGACGCGAGGCGCGCGGCGCTGCGCGCGGTCGAGGCCGACGACGCCTGCTCGGAGGCGCACGCCTCGCTCGGCTTCGTCCTCTTCAACTACGAGCGCGACTTCGCGGCCGCCGAGCGGGAGCTGGCGCGCGCCATCGAGTTGAACCGCGAGAACGCGGTCGCGCGCCGCTGGCACGCCTTCAACCTCTCGGCGATGGGGCGGCACGACGAGGCGGTCGCCGAGATTCGCAAGGCGCGAGAGCTGGCGCCGCGCTCGCCCGTCATCGCCACCGCGCTCGCCAACATCCTCCTCAACGCGCGCCGCTTCGACGAGGCCGAGGGCGCGTGCCGCGACGCGCTCGACCTCGACCCCGGCTCCATCTCCGCGCACATCATCCTGCGCTGGTCTTTCGAGATGCGCGGGATGTGCGACGACGCGCTCGCCGTCTTCGAGCAGGAGCGCGCGTTCGCCGGGGACACGCCGACGACGCGCGCCAAGCAGGCGCACGTCCTCGCCTCGTGCGGCAACGCCTCGGAGGCGCGCGCCGCCCTCGAAGAGCTGGTCGCCAACCGCGAGCGCGAGTGGGTGACGGCCTACGAGATCGGCGTCATCAACTCCCTGCTCGGCGACGCGGACGCGGCCTTCACCTGGCTCGGGCGCGCCGAAGAAGAACACTCGGTCGGCCTCACCTACCTGCGGGTGGACCCGCGCCTCGACAACCTGCGCGCCGACCCGCGCTTCCCCAAGCTCCTCCGCCGCTTCCCCGCGTAAGCGCCTTTCCCCGAAAAGCGCGAAGGGGGGCGGAGTGATGAACTCCGCCCCCCTTCGCGCCTGGACGCCCCTCTTCAGGGGGCTGTAACTTCAGCCGGCGTGCGACAGGTAGGCTTCGGCGGGCGCGAGGCGCCCGGCGCGTGCGGCGCGGCGGCGCTCCTCGCGGCGGCGCGACTTGAGCCGCTCGGCGCGGCTGCGCGCCCTGAGCGCGAGCGCCACCTCGGCGCGGTCGAACGCGGCCTCCATCACACGCGACACGGCGAGGGCGAATCCCTCGGACGTGATGGTCAACACCACACCGGACACCAGGACTAACGCGGCGATCTGAATCACACTCGTCAACACTTTCGACCTCCCTCCCCGCGCCGCGAACCTCTCTGCCCCGCGCGGCCCGACAGAACTTTTCTTCCCCCTCGTGCCCCGGCTCAGGCGATGCCGCCGCCGAAGCTCGGGAGCTTGAAGCCGACCTCGCCCAGCAGGGCCGAGTAGTTGCGGCGGAACTCTTCGGAGCGGCGCCGGTGGTCGCGCACCCAGTCGGAGACGACGTCCCTGGCCAGTAACGCGTAAAAAACGAACGGAGAGGGATAAAGTTTTTTGCGCCCCGACGCCATTTTTTTTCGCCCCGCCCGAAAACCCCGCGCGCACGCCCCGGGACGCGCCCCTTGTCTCGCCCCGCGCCCGGTGCTAACGTGCCGACCGGAGGAAAAGATGAGCCGAGACACGCCCCGCCCCCTTCCGCCGACGTTGGCCGCCGCCGCGCTGGCCTTCGCGCTGGCCCTCGCCGCCGCGCTGCCGCCGTGGGCGCGCGCGCAGGGCGGCCCGGGCAAACCGCCCCCCGTCCTCGCAGACCCCGCGCCCGCGGCGACGACGGCCGCCACCGCCGTGAGCTGGAAGCTCAGACACACGCTGCGCGGGCACGAGGGCGCGGTCTACTCGGCCTCGTTCGTTCCGGGCGGCGCGCGCGTCGTCACCTCGGGCGACGACGGCCGCGTGCGCGTCTGGGACGTGCGGACGGGGAAGCTGCTGCGGACGATGGAAGGCCCGGGCGGGACTATCAGCGACACGGCCGTCTCGCCCGACGGCCGCCTCATCGCCTACTGCACGGACGGCGGTGACGTGGCGCAGGTGAGGCTCGTGGACGCGCGGACGTTCCGTCTGCGCCGCGCGCTCCGGGGGCACGCGGGCGGCGTCTTCGAGGTCGTCTTCTCTCCCGACGGGCGGCTGCTCGCCAGCGGCGGGCGCGACCGCGTCATCCGCCTGTGGGACGTGGCGACGGGCCGGCTCGTGCGCAAGCTGGTCGGGCACGACGACGCGGTGACGGCGCTCGCCTTCACGCGCGACGGGCGGCGGCTGGCGAGCGCCAGCGCCGAGCGCGACAACACGGTGCGCGTCTGGGACGTGCGGACGGGCGAGGCGCTACACACGCTGGCGGGGCACGACGAGTGGGTGACCTCCGTCGCGTTCGCGCCCGACGGCGTGACCCTGGCGAGCGGCGGGCGCGACCACAAGCTCATCACATGGGACGTGCGCGCCGGGAGAAAGCTGCGCGAGCAGCGGCAGCCCCAGATGGTCTACGAGATGGAGTTCTCGCCCGACGGCCGCGTGCTGGCCGAGGCGGGCGGCGGCGGCCTCGTCCGCATCCACGACGCGCGGACGGGCAAGCTCCTCACGAGCATCAGGGCGCACACCGAAGAGATCAACGAGGTCAAGTTCTCGCCCGCCGGCTCTCTCCTGCTCACGGCCAGCTACGACGCCACCGTCAAACTCTGGGAGCCGGCCCCGCGCGCCGCGGGCGCCGACGGCAAGAAGCCCCCCGCGAAGTGGATGGAGTAGAGGAAGTAGACAGGAGTCAGTAGACAGTAGTCAGTAGTCAGTAGTCAGTAGAATGGACGGGCGGCGCGTCCCGGCTGATGGCCGAAGACGCGCCGCCCATTCTTCATCTAGTGACCACTGCCTACTGTTCCTGACCGACGACCCAGCCGTCGGCGAGCTGGACGACGCGGTTGCCGTAGGAGGCGTTCACCTCGGAGTGTGTGACCTGGATGATGGTGGTGCCCTGGTCGTTGAGCCGCTTGAAGAGTTCCATGATCTCGCGCCCCTGGCTGGAGTGGAGGTTGCCCGTCGGCTCGTCGGCGAGGATGAGTTTGGGGCCGTGGATGACGGCGCGGGCGACGGCGACGAGCTGCTGCTGGCCGCCCGAGAGCTGGTTGGGGAAGAGGTCTTTCTTGCCGACGATCTGGAACTGGTCGAGCGTGTCGGCGACGGCGGCCTCGGCCTCGGCGCGCTTCACGTCGCGGTACGAGAGCGGCACCTCGAGGTTCTCTTTGACGGTGAGGCCGTCGATGAGGTGGTAGCTCTGGAAGACGAAGCCGACGTGGTGCTTGTGCAGTGCCGCGCGCTCCTTGTGGTTCATCTTGTGGACGGCCGCGCCCGCGAAGTAGTACTCGCCGCCCCACGCGCTGTCGAGGAAGCCGAGGATGGAGAGCAGCGTCGTCTTGCCCGACCCCGACGGCCCCATGATCGAGACGAACTCGCCCTCGCGCACCTCAAGGTTGACGCGGCGCAGGACGTAGGTGCGCCCCGCGCCCGTCTCGTAGAACTTCTCGACGTTCCTCAGTTCAATCATTCGGCTGTGACCTCGACGGAAAAAATAGCCCCGGGGGCGACGACGGCCGGGGCTGGGCGCCTCCGGCCGCTGGCACCGCGCCCCCGGGGCATAAAGACAACGGAACTACGCTTTACCGCCCTTCGCTCAGGGAAACGGCGTGCCACTTCGGAAAGCCGCGGATTTCGCGGGGGCGCGGGGCGCGCGGGGCCGAGTCTGCCCGCTTGCGGGATTGGCGCGTCCCAAAAGCGGGATTCAGGCGGGCAGCCGCAGACGCGCCTGACACCCGCGCGCGCCGCGCCGGTTCTCGAGCGTGAGCGCGCCGCCGTGCGCCTCCGCTATCTGCCGCGAGAGGACGAGGCCGATGCCGGAGCCGCCCGGCTTGGTGGTGAAGAAGGGCACGAAGAGGTTGGCGGTGTTGGCGAGACCCAGCCCCTCGTCCTCGACCCAGATGTCCACGTAGCCGTCGCCCGTCCCGCGCCACCCCAGACGCACCGACCCGGCCGTGACTAAAGACGCGTCGGCCGCGTTGCGCACGAGGTTGATGAGGAGCTGTTCGAGCTGGTCTGCGTCGGCGCGCACGGTCTGCGCCGGGCCGGGGAGTACGGAGACCCTGACGCGCGTCTCAAGCCCCGCCACGCGCCGGATGACGCGCCCCACCTCGACGGGCGCGAGCCGTGGCGGCGGCAGACGCGCCAGACGCGCGTACGCCTCCATGAAGCGGCTCAGGGCTTCGGCGCGCGCCGAGACCACGTCGAGCCCGCGCCGCACGTCGTCGCGCCAGTCCGACGGGAGCGGGTCGCGCGCGAGCAGGCTGGCGAGGCTGCCGGCGATGGACTTGATGGGCGCGAGCGAGTTGTTCAGCTCGTGCCCGATGACGCGGACGATGCGCTGCCAAGCCTTCAGCTCCTCCTCGCGCAGCGGCTGGCTCAGGTCGCCGATGACGAGGAGCTGGTGCGGGACGCCGCGCTCGCGGAAAGAGCTGCGGCGCACGCCCCAGCGGCGCCGCTGCCCGCCGCTGCTGGGGAAGGCTTTGGTGAGCGTGTGCGGCGCGTCGGCCTCGCGCACGCGCAGGACGTCTTCGAGCCCCAGCTCTTCGGCGGTGCGCCCCGCGGCGCGCTCCTCGGTGCGCCCGAGCAGGCGCTCGCCCGCGCGGTTGACGAGGCGCAGCCGGCGCTCGGGGTCGAAGGCGAAGACGGCCACGTCTATCTCGGCCATCACCGTGCGCAGGAGCGCCGTCGCTTCGAGCGCGCCCATCCGCTGCTCGCGCATCGTCTGGCTGAGCGCGTTGATCTCGCGGATGACCTCGCTCAGCGCGTCGAAGCCGCGCCCGCCGCGCGCGCGGAAGCTGTAGTCGCCCTCGCGCAGCGCCGCCAGCAGGTTCGAGACCGTCTGCAACGGCCTCACGACGCGCCCCTGCACCGCGAACGCGAACCCGAGCCACACGCAGACGACCAGCGCCGCCAGCGTCCACACGACCTTCGGCGTGTAGTCGCCCGCCCACAGGAGCGCCAGAGACACGACGACGCCCGGCGCCCCCGCCGCCAGCGCCATCCACAGGACGCGCCGCTCGTGCGTCATCGGCTCGCGGCGCGCGCGGGACGGACTTGGAGGTGACGCGGAAGACTTCGCCGCGGAAGAGGCGGCGGGCGGCTGTGACGTGTGAACGCCGCGCGCCGGGTCAGGACGAGCCGGAGTCGAACTGTCAGACGGTGAAGAGGCCGAAGGCGGCGGCGGGGAGACGGGCGGCTCGGCAAGCGTGCGCACCGCCGACGCCGTACCGTTCGGCTCCTCGCGCTCCGCGCCCGTCACCTGCTCCTCGGATTTCATAACCTGGGTCAGCGTACCCGCCGCGTGGGTGGACTTCAAGGTCGGGCGGGTCGGCCGGGCCGTCGCGGGACGCGGCGGTCGGCGGCGGTCTTAAATCTCGTACTTCTGCATCCGGCGGTAGAGGGCGCTGCGGCTGAGGCCGAGGGCTTCGGCGGCCTGGCTGACGTTGCCGCCGAAGCGGCGGAGCGCCTTCTGGATGAGGAGGCGCTCGACCTCCTCGAGGCTCATCTCTTCGAGCCGGCGCTCGCCGCCCTCGCCGCGCGCCGACTGGAGGAGCCCGAGGTCGGCGGCCTTCACCTCCGCGCCGCGCGCTAGCAGCACCGCGCGCTGGACGACGTGATCCAGCTCGCGCACGTTGCCGGGCCAGGCGTAGGAGGCGAGCGCTTCGAGCGCCGCCGGCTCGAACCCCGACAGCTCCTTGCGGTAGCGGTGCGCGTGGCGGCCGAGGAAGTGCGCGGCGAGCGCGGGGATGTCCTCGGGGCGCTCGCGCAAAGGCGGCAGGTGTATCTCGACCGTGTTGAGGCGGAAGAAGAGGTCGCGGCGGAAGCGACCCGAGGCGGCGTCCTCCTTGAGGTCGGCGTTGGTCGCCGAGAGCACGCGCACGTCCACGCGGCGCGTCCGGGACGAGCCGACGGGCTCGAACTCGCCGGTCTCGAGCACGCGCAAAAGCTTCGTCTGGAGGTTGACGGGGACGTTGGCTATCTCGTCGAGGAAGAGCGTGCCGCCGTCGGCCAGCTCGAAGCGCCCGACGCGGTCGCTCTTGGCGTCGGTGAAGGCGCCGCGGACGTGTCCGAACAGCTCGGACTCGAAGGTGCCTTCGGCGAGCGCGCCGGCGTTGACGGCGACCATCGGCTTCGGGGCGCGCGCCGAGAGCGTGTGGAGCGTGCGCGCGACGACCTCCTTGCCGGTGCCGTTCTCGCCGGTGATGAGGACGTTGGCGTCCGAGGGGCCGACGTGTCGCAACAGCTCGAGCACCGGCTGCATCGCGGCCGACCGCGCGACGAGCAGAGGGCGCTCGCCGCCGTTGCCGTCCTCGCGCAGCATCTTGTTCTCGGCTTCGAGCCGCTCGCCCTTGCGCAGCGCGCGCGCCAGCTCCGACTGCGTGCGCAGGATGGTGAGGAGCCGAGCGTTGTCCCACGGCTTCTGCACGAAGTCGCTCGCGCCGCGCTGCATCGCCCCGACCGCCAGCTCGACGCTGCCCCACGCGGTCATCACGACGACGGGGAGCGTCGGGTCCAGCTCGCGCAGCTTCGCCAGGAGGTCTAAGCCCTCCTGCCCCGACGTGGTGTCTCGCGTGTAGTTGAGGTCGATGAGCGCCACGTCGAACGCCTGGCGCGCGAGCGCCTCGGCGGCGTCCAGAGGCGACGCCACCGTCCGCGTCTCGAAGCCTTCGCCCTTGAGCAACAGGCGCAGCGCCTCGATCACGGCCGGCTGGTCATCTGCGATAAGTACGCGCGGCATAATTTTGAGGAGTCAGGAGTCAGAAGTCACCAGGGCTCCGCCCGGCGGGAGTGGCCGCTTACGATTCGGGCGATTCGCCGCCGACAGATTGTCTACTGTCTACTGTCTACTGTCTACTCCCCTTTCATTCGTAGCGGAGCGCGACCATCGGGTCCACCTTCGTCGCGCGGCGCGCGGGGACGAGGCAGGCGACGAGCGCCACGGCGGCGAGCAGCAGCGAGACGAGGGCGTAGACCGCCGGGTCGGCGGCCGAGACGCCGTAGAGCAGACCCGTCATCAGGCGCGTTAGCAGGAGCGCCACCGCCAGCCCAACCCCAAGCCCCGCGAGAGTGAGCAGCATCCCCTGACGCACGACGAGGCGCAGCACGTCGCGCCCCTGCGCGCCGAGCGCCATGCGGATGCCTATCTCGTGCGTGCGCTGCGCGACCGTGTAACTGAGGACGCCGTAGAGCCCGACGCCCGCGAGCAGCAGCGCGGCGGCGGCGAAGCCCGCCATCAGGAACATCGTCACGCGGCGGTAGGCGGTCGAGTCCGCCCAGACCTTACCCATCGTCTTCACGTCGTAGACGGGAAGCTGGCGGTCGAGCGCGCGCACCTCCTCGCGTAACAGCGGCGCGAGCGCCGAAGGGTCTCCGCCGCGCGCGCGCACGGCCACCGAGAGGCCGCCCCACCCGGCGTCCTGCGCGTGCGGCACGTACATCTGCGGCGCGCCCTCGGCGTCGAGCGACGAGGGCTTCGTGTCGCCCACGACGCCGACTATCTGGCGCGGGAATTCCTCGTCGCGCCAGATGGTGACGTGCCTGCCCAGCGGCTCCTGCCCGCCGAAGACCTTGCGCGCCAGCGTCTCGTTGATGACGATCACCTTCGGCGAGTTCGCGTCGTCGCGCTCGTCGAAGACGCGCCCGGCGCGCAGGGGGATGCGCATCGTGCGGAAGTAGCCCGGCGTGACGACCGCGTAGGCGGCCGGCGCGTCCGACTCGGGCGTCGCGGGCCGCCCCTCGGGGATGAGCCCGCGCCAGACAGAGAGGTTGCTGCCGCCGAGCGGGAGCGAGACGGTCGCGCCCGCGGCCTCGACGCCCGGGAGCGCGCCCAGCCGCTCGGTCAGCGCGCGATAGAACTCGGCCTTCTGCGCCGGCTCCTTGTAGCGCGCGCCCGGCAGCGACACCCTCGCCGTCAGCACGCCCTCGGAGTCGAAGCCGGGGCTGACGGCCTGCAAACGCGCGAAGCTCTTGACGAGCAGCCCGGCCCCCGCGAGCAGCAACAGCGAGAGCGCGACCTCCGCGACGACGAGCGCCGAGCGCACGCGGCTGCGCCCGCCGGACGACCCGCGCCCGCCCTCCTTGAGCGTCTCGCCGAGGTCGGCCCGCGACGCCTGGAGCGCGGGAACGATGCCGAAGGCGAGCCCGGTCAGGAGCGTCGCGCCGGCGGCGAACAGCAGCACGCGCGCGTCGAGCGAAGCCTCCGCGAGGCGCGGCGTGTTCTCCGGCGCGAGCGCCACGAGCAGGTCGGTCAGCCACACGCCCAGGCCCGCGCCGAGCGCGCCGCCCGCGAGCGCGAGCAGCAGACTCTCCGTCAACATCTGCCGCGCGACGCGCCAGCGCCCCGCCCCGAGCGCGAGCCGCAGCGCGACCTCCCTGCGCCGCCCCGCCGCGCGGGCGAGCAGAAGGTTCGCCACGTTCGCGCACGCGATGAGGAGCACGAGCGCCACCGCCGCGAGCAGCAGCAGGAGCGCCGACCTCATCTCGCCGACCGTCTCTTCCTTGAGCGGGTCGAGGTCCACGCCCCAGCCGGTGTTCGTGACGGGGTAGCCCTCGGCGAGCCGCGCCGTGATGGTGTCGAGTTCCGCCTGCGCCTGCGCGAGCGAGACGCCCTCGCGGAGGCGTCCGAGGACCTGGTAGGAGCGGTTGTCGCGCGGCTCCTTGGCGACCTCCAACTGGAGCGCCCCCCACAGCTCAGCCCGGCGGGGGAAGTCGAAGCCAGGCGGCATGACGCCGACCACCTCGCGGCTGCGCCCGCCGAGCTCGACGGTGCGCCCGACCGCGCCCGGGTCCGAGCCGAAGCGTCGCTGCCAGAGGCCGTGGCTGATGACGACGACGAGCGCCGCGCCCGGGTCTTCGTCCTCGGGCAGCAGCGCGCGCCCGCGGGCCGCGCCCACGCCGATGGCGCGGAAGAAGTCGGGGCCGACCCACGCGGCCGTGACGCGCTCGGGCTCGCCCGCCCCGGTCAGGTTCGAGCCGCCCTCGGTGTAAATCGACAGCGCCTCGAAGGAGCGCGCCTGCGCCTTCCAGTCCGCGAAGTCGGGCGCGGACATGTTGCTCTCCTCGACGCCCTTCGACGGGTTGATTCCGTCGAAGGCGACGACGCGCTCAGAGCCGGGGTAGGGCAGCGGCCGCAGGAGCACCGCGTTGACGACCGAGAAGATGGCCGTGTTCGCCCCCACGCCCAGCGCCAGCACCGCCAGCGCCACCGCCGTAAACCCCGGCCGCTTCCAAAGCACCCTCAGCCCGAAACGCACGTCCTGAAGTAAAGTCCTCATTACCCCTCCTCATTCGTAGCGGAGCGCGACCATCGGGTCCACCTTCGTCGCGCGGCGCGCGGGGACGAGGCAGGCGAGGAAGGCGACCGCCGTGAGCAGCACGGAGACGAGCGCGAAGACGCCCGCGTCGGTCGCCGAGACGCCGTAGAGCAGGCTCGTCATCACGCGCGTCAGCGCGAAGGCCGCCGCGAGGCCGGCGACGACGCCCGCGAGCGCCAGCGCCATCCCCTGCCCGACGACCATCCTCACCACGTCGCCCCCGCGCGCGCCGAGCGCCATGCGGATGCCGATCTCGCGCGTCCGCTGCGTCACCGTGTAGCTCATCACGCCGTAGACCCCGACCGCCGCGAGCAGCAGCGCCACGCAGGCGAAGCCCGTCAAAAGCTGCGCGTAGAAACGCGGCTGCGCGACCGACTCGGAGAGTATCCGCTCCATCGTCCTCACGCCCGAGGCCGCGCGGCTGGCGTCCACCTCACGGACGGCTCTTTGCGCGGCGGGCGCGAGCGCCGCAGGGTCGCCGTCGGTGCGCAGGACGAAGGCGGACGAGAGCCAGGGGCGTTGCAGGTAGCAGTCGTAAATCTGTATGTTGGTCGCCTCGCCGATCTTCTGCTTCACGTCCGCGGCGACGCCGACAATCTCAAGCGGCACGCGCCGCTCCAGGTATTCGATGACGACGCGCTTGCCCAAGGGGTCTTCGCCGGGGAAGACGCGACGCGCCATCGTCTCGTTGATGAGCGCGACGGCGGGCGCGCCCTCTGCGTCGCGCTCGGTGAAGCCGCGGCCGCGGACGAGCGGGATGCGCATCACCTCGAAGTAGTTCGGGCTGACGGAGAGGTAGTCGGCCTGATGCTCCTCGCCGGGGCGCGCGGGGCGGCCTTCGACCCAGTAGGAGAAGTTGAGCATCCAGTCGAGCGGGAGGCTCGAGGCGATGGCGGTGGCGCGCACGCCGGGGAGTGCGGACAGGCGCTCCTGCATCTTGCCGAAGTATGCGGCGCGCCGCGCGTCCAGGTCGTACAACTGCGCCGGCGCGCCCACCGTCAGCGTCAGGAGGTTGCGCGGCTCGAAGCCCAGCTCGGTCTGTTGAAGGCGTATGAAGCTGCGCAGCAGAAGCCCCGCGCCGATGAGAAGGACTAGCGTCACGGCGACCTCCGCGACGACCAGCAGGCCGCGCGCGCGCCTGAGCCTCCCCTCGGAGGACGAGCCGCGCCCCGTCTCCTTGAGCGCGAGGTTGAGGTCGGGCTTCGAGACCTTGAGGCCGGGCAGAAGTCCGACGAGCAGCCCCGTCATGAGCGAGACGAACGCCGTGAAGGCGAGCACCCCGCCGTCAACGCGCGCCTCGTCCAGACGCGCGAAGCGCAGGTCTTCGGGGACGAGCGCGAGCAGCGCGTCCACGCCCCACAGCGCCAGCACCACGCCGAGCGCGCCGCCCGCGAGCGTCAGCAGGACGCTCTCCGCGAGCAGTTGCCGCACGACGCGCCAGCGCGTAGCGCCGAGCGCCGCGCGGATGGCGACCTCTTTGTGGCGCGCGGCCGAGCGCGCGAGCAGAAGGTTGGTGACGTTGGCGCACGCGATGAGGAGCACGAAGCCGACCGCGCCGAAGAGGACGAGCAGCGCCGTGCGCGCCTGAGAGCCGACCAGCGTCTCGCGCAGCGGGACGAGCCGCACGCCCCAGTCCGCGTTCGACTGCGGGTAAGCGTCGGCGAGCCGCGCGGCCACCCCGCCCAACTCCTCCTGCGCCTGCGCCTGCGTCAGGTCGCCCCGCACGCGGCCGACGACCGCGAAGTAGCGGCTCGTGCGCTGCAACAGTTCGCGCGAGTCGCGCGGGAGCGCCGTCCAGACCTCGGCTTGCGAAGGGAACCTGAACTGCTCGGGCATGACGCCGACGACCGTCGCGCTCCCGCCGCCGACGAGCGTGAGCTGCTTGCCTATCACGCCCGCGTCGCCGCCGAAGCGCCGCAGCCAGAGCCTGTGGCTCAACACGACCGAGCGCGACGCGGCCGAGTTGAACTCTTCCGCGTCGAGCACGCGCCCGCGCGCGGGGCCGACGCCGAGCACGCGGAAGAAGTCTTCGGAGACGCGCACGCCCGAGACCACTTCGGGCAGCCCGCCCGAGTCGAGCGTGAGCCCGCCGCCGGTGTAGGCGGCCACGCCGTCGAAGGCGCGGCTCTGCGCGCGCCAGTCTACGAAGTCGGCCGGGGCGACGCCGCGCACCTCGGCCGCGCCGCCGCGTTTGTTCTCGGCGGCGGCCATGAACAGCCGCTCGGGCTCGGCGAACGGCAGCGGGCGCACCAGCGCCGCGTAGACGACGCTGAAGACCGCCGTGTTGATGCCGATGCTCAAGCCCAGCGTCAGCACCGCGACCAGCGTGAAGCCCGGCCGCTTCAGCATCGTCCTCAGCCCGTAGCGCGCGTCCTGAAGTAAAGTCCTCATAGCTCGCTCCGTTCGCGTGAATGGCGAATAGTGAGTCGTTAATGGTAAGAACCCGTTTTAACTATTCACTATTTACCATTCACCATTCACTCGTATCTGAGCGCCACCATCGGGTCCACCTTGGTCGCGCGCAGCGCCGGGACGAGGCAGGCGAGGAGCGCGACGACGAGGAGGAAGCCCGTGAGCGTGGCGTAGGTCGCGAGGTCGGTCGCGCTCACCTCGAAGAGGAGGCTGGAGAGCAGGCGCGTCAGCGCGAACGCGCCGAGCAGTCCGGCCGCCAGCCCCGCGCCCGCGAGCGCCATCCCGTGCCCGACGACGAGCCGCAGCACGTCCCTTCCCTGCGCGCCCAGGGCGACGCGGACGCCTATCTCGTGCGTCCGCTGCGCCACCGCGTAAGACATCACGCCGTAGACGCCGACGCCCGCCAGCACCAGCGCCAGCACCGCGAAGACGCCGAGCATCGTCGCGGCGAAGCGCGCGCGCGCCACCGACTCCGCGAGGAAATGGTTCATCGTCCGCAGGTCGGCCACCGGCTGGTCGGCGTCGACGGATTGAATCGCCGCGCGCGCCGCGCCCGCGAGCGCCGCCGGGTCGCCCGACGTGCGCACGACGAAGGTCATGTTCGAGTAGACCAGCTCGGCGTGCGGCCAGTAGACGGTCGGCTGCGGCTGCTCGTCGAGCGAGTCGAGCTTCAGGTCGCCGACGACGCCGACGATCTCGGTCGGGTTCGGCTCGTCCTTCATGTTGACGACGAGCCGCTTGCCGATGGGGTCTTCGCCGGGGAAATACTTCTCGGCGAACGAGCGCGTGACGACCGCCACCCGGCCGCGCTCGGCCGACTCCTGCGCGGTGTACATACGGCCGCCCAGGAGGGGCACGCCCATCGCGCGGAAGTAGTTCTCGTCGGTGACGCGCACGTCCGTGTCGGGCTCCTCGCCCGGCGGCGGGTCGGGGCGCCCGACGATCTTGAAGTCGGTCGCCGCGCCCGGGCCCGCGAACGGCAGGTAGTTGACCGCGCCGGCGGCGGTCACGCCGGGCAGGGCCGCGAGGCGCTCGGTCGCCTGACGCGTGAAGGCGATGACCTGCGCGTCCTCCGTGTACTTCCTGGCGGGCAGATTAACGCGCATCGTCAGGAGGTGGTCGGGCTCGAAACCGGGGTCTACCGAGCGCAGCCGCGCGAAGCTCTTGAGCATCAGCCCGGCGCCGACGAGCAGCACCAGCGCCAGCGCTATCTCGGCGACGACGAACGCGCCGCGCAGGCGCCCGCCGCGCTTGCCGGCGGTCGTCCCCTTCGTGCCGTCCTTCAGGCTCTCGCTCGTCGAGACGCGCGACGCCTCGAACGCGGGCACGACGCCGAAGACGACGCCGGTCAGAAGCGACACGCCGAGCGTGAAGACGAGCACGGGGACGTTCACGCCCACGCCGCCGAGGTCGAGCACGTCGCGCGGGCTCATCGCCACCAGCAGCTCGACGCCCCACCACGCGAGCAGCAGCCCGAGCGCGCCGCCGGCGACGGCCAGCAGCAGGCTCTCGGTCAAAAGCTGCCGCACGACGCGCGCGCGCCCCGCGCCCAGAGCCGTGCGTATCGCAATCTCCTTCTGCCGCGTCGCGCCGCGCGCGAGCAGGAGGTTGGCGACGTTCGCGCACGCTATCAGCAGCAGGAAGCCGACCGCGCCGAGCAGGACCCAGAGCACGGGACGGATGGGCCCCGCGAACTGGTCGCGCAGCAGCACGACTTCGGCGCCCCAGCCCTTGTTGAACTCGGGGTACTGCGCTTCGAGCCGCGCCGCGATATGGTTCAACTCCAGCTCGGCGCGCTCGCGCGTCACGCCCTCTTTGAGCCGCGCGACCGCAGACATGTAGCGCCCCTGCCGCTTCCTGTGCGCGTCTGTGAGCGCGAAGGGCGACCACATCTCGGGCGGCGCGGCCGTGCGCGAGCCCCTGCGTATGAACCACTGGAAGCGCGCCGGCATCACGCCGACGACCGTGACGGGGGCGCCGCTCAGGTTGAAGGTCTTGCCGACTACGCCCGGGTCGGAGCCGAAGCGCCGCCGCCAGAGGCCGTGGCTCAAGACGACGGTGCGCGCCGCGCCGGGCTCGGCGTCGTCGGGCGAGAAGCCGCGCCCCTTGATGGGCTCGGCGCCGAGCAGCGGGAAGAGGTTCGGCGTGACGTACCCGACGACGACCTCCTCGGGGTCGCCGCCGCCGGTCATGTTGGCCGCGCCGTCCGTGAAGGCGGCCACGTCCTCGAAGACGCCCGATTGCTCCTTCCAGTCGATGAGGTTGGCCGGGCTCAGGACGTTCTGCCGTGCGTCGCGCGCCCTGTTCATCTCCCACAGCGAGACGAGCCGCCCCGGCTCCGTGTAAGGCAGCGGCTCAAGCAGCACCGCGTTGATGACCGAGAAGATGGCGGTGTTGGCCGCCACGCCGAGCGCGATGGCCAGCACCGCCACGGCCGTGAACCCCGGCGCCTTCGCCAGCACGCGCAACCCGTACCGAACGTCCCGCAGGATTGTCCTCATGTCCTCACTCCGTCCTTCTTTACTCGTACCTCAGCGCGACCATCGGGTCTACTTTCGTCGCGCGGCGAGCGGGCAGGAGGCAGGCGACGAGCGCCGCGCAGGCGAGCAGCAGCGTCACGCACGCGAACGTCGCGGGGTCTGTGGCCGAGACGCCGTAGAGCGCGCCCTCGACGGCGCGCGTCGCGGCGAGCGCGATCAGCAGGCCGGCCGCGAGCCCGATTGCCACCAGCGACATCCCCTCGGAGAGCACCAGCCGCACCACGTCCGGCGCGCGCGCGCCGAGCGCCATCCGCACGCCTATCTCGTGCGTGCGGCGCGACACCGTGTAGGCCACGACGCCGTAGACGCCGAAGGTCGCGAGCAGGAGCGCGAGCAGCCCGAAGACGCCGAAGAGCCCCGCCGCCACCTGCGAAGGGACGAGCGCCGCCGCGAGGTGCTCGCCCATCATCGCCTGACCCGCGAGCGCCTCCGCGTCGAGCGACTCGACGGCGCCGCGCACGACCGAAGCGACCGCCGCCGGGTCGCCTTCGGTGCGCACCAGCAGCGTCGCCGCCGGCGAGTAGCTCTGCGAGAAGGGCAGATAGAGGAACGGGACGCGCTCGTCGCCGAGGCTGCGGTACTTGCTGTCGGCGACCACGCCGACTATCTCGACGGGCGGCCCTTCGGAGTCCGCGAGCACGCGCCGCCCGACGGGGTCGGCGTCGCCGAAGGCGCGCCGCGCCACCGTCTCGTTGACGACGGCGACCGGCGGCGAGCCTTCGCCGTCCTGCTCGGCGAAGCCGCGCCCGCGCAGCAGCGTGATGCCCATCGTCTCGAAGTAGCGCGCGCCGACGTACGCGCGGTCGACTTCGACGCCCGCGTAGGGCTGAGCCTCCGCGCCGTCTATCAGGAGCGTCCCGCGCTGACCGCCGTTGCCGAGCGGGACGCTCGTCGCGAGCGCGGCCGAGCGCACGCCCGGGAGCGCAGAGGCGCGCTCCAAAGCCTGCCTGTAGAACTCGCGGCCGCGCGTCCTGCTGTGGCTGCTCGGGTCGAGGTAGAGGTGCGAGAGGAGCACTTTGCTCGTCTCGAAACCCGTCTCGACGGTCGCGGCCTCGCGGAGGCTGCGCAGGAAGAGACCCGCGCCGACTAAGAGCACGAGCGAGCCGGCGACCTGCGCGACGACGAGCGCGCCGCGCAGCGTGAAGCGGCGGCGGCGTCCCCCGCCCGCCGCGCGCTCGTCCTTGAGCGCGGGCAGCAGGTCGGGGCTCGACGCGCGCAGCGCGGGCGCGAGCCCGAACGCCACGCCCGTCAACAGCGACAGCCCCGTCGCGAAAGCGAAGACGCGCGCGTCCGGCGCGAAGTCGAGCGCCGAGGTGTCTTCGGGCATCAGGCGGAAGAGTCGCGCGAGCAGGTCGGAAGTCCACAGCGTCAACAGCGACGCGACCGCCCCGCCCGCGAGCGCGAGCAGGAGGCTCTCGGCGAGCAACTGCCTGGCGACGCGCCACCGGCTCGCGCCGAGCGCGAGCCACTCGGCGCGGCGCGCGAGCATCGCGTCCAGCTCGGCGCGCGCCTGCTCGCGGCTCACGCCGCGCCTTACGCGCCCGAAGACTTGCAGCCAGCTCGACTTGTCGTTCGCCAGCTCCGACGTCCTGACGCCGGCCGCGCCCGCCGCGCGCAGCGGCACCCAGAGCGCGGGCGACTTGGGCAGACTCGTCCCCTGGAACTCTTTCGACGCGACGCCGACCACCGTGAAGGCGCGCTCGTTGAGGACGAGCTGACGGCCGACAATCCCGGGGTCCGCGCCGAAGCGCCGCACCCAGAAGCGGTGCCCGAGGACGACCACGGGCTCGGGCGCGCCGCCCTCCTCTTCGCCGGCGGCGAACAGGCGCCCATGCTCCGCGCGCACGCCGAGCGTCGAGAAGTAGTTACCCGAGACGAGCTGCGCCGCGACGTGCTCCGCCCGCCCGCCGTCCCTCATCGTGAGGCCGCTGCCCGCGAAGGCCGCCAGCCCGTCGAAGGATTTCGCGTGCGCGGCGTACTCGCGGAAGTGGCCGTAGGAGAAAGTGCCGGACAGCCTGCCGCCCGCGTCGGTCGGGTAGACGAGCGCCAGCGCTTCGGGGTCGCTCACGCCCGGCAGCGGGCGCAGCAGGACGGCGTTCACGCCGCTGAAGATGGAGGTGTTCGCGCCGATGCCGAGCGCGAGCGTCAGCACCGCGACGAACGCGAGGCCCGGCCGCCTCGCCAGCGCGCGCGCGCCGTAGCGCACGTCCTTGAATAAGTTTCTCATCGTTAAAGTCACTCGTAGCGGAGCGCCACCATCGGGTCCACCTTGGTCGCGCGCAGCGCCGGGATGAGACAGGAGACGAGCGCGACCGCCGCGAGCAGGAGCGAGACGGCGGCGAAGACGAGCGGGTCGGTCGGCGAGACGCCGTAGAGCAGACCCGACATCAGCCGCGTCAGCGCCAGCGCCCCCACGAGCCCCAGCCCGAGCCCCGCGAGCGTGAGCACCATCCCCTGCCGCACGACCATCGCGAGCACGTCGCGCGCGCGCGCGCCGAGCGCCATGCGGATGCCTATCTCGTGCGTCCGCTGCGTCACCGTGTAGCTCATCACGCCGTAGACCCCGACCGCCGCGAGCAGCAGCGCGAGCGCCGCGAACAGACCCAACAGCGCGACGTTGAAGCGGCGCGGCGCCGTCCAACGCCCGACCAGCTCGTCCATCGTCCGCGTCTCCCAGATGAGCAGGTTCGGGTCGACGCCCTTCAGCGCCGCGCGCACCGACGCCGAGAGGCCGGCCGCGTCCTCGCCCCGCGCGCGCACGACGACCTCGGAGACCGCCGACGGCGCCTGCTCGAACGGGACGTAGAACTCGGGCACCTCGTCGGCGTTGAACGCCTCGAAGCGGACGTTGCCGACGACGCCGACTATCTCGCGCTCGACCGACTTCCCGTCCAGGCTGTTGAAGACGAGGTGCCGGCCGAGCGGCTCCTGGGCGGGGAAGTGCTGGCGCGCGAGCGCCTCGTTGATGAGGATGACGGGCGGCGAATTTTTCACGTCGGACGCCTGGAAGGCGCGCCCCTTCCTCAGGGGAATCCCGAGCACGCGGAAGTACTCGGGGCTGGCGGTGTAGCTGCGCGCGCCGTTGCGCTCGCCGGGCGCGAACGGCGGGCGCCCCGCGATCTCGAAGTCGTTCCAGATGTCGCTGCGCCCGAGCGGGAGCAGGCGCGTCAGCCCCGCCGCCTCGACGCCGGGAAGCTGCGAGATGCGCGCGACGGCCTCGCGGAAGTAGGTGGCGCGGCTGGCGTCGTCGGCGAAACGCTGCGTGTTGAGCGCCACGGTGACGGCGAGCACGCGCGCGGGCGAGTAGCCGGGGTCGGTCGTCAGAAGCTGCCGGAAGCTCTTGACCAGGAGCCCCGCGCCGACCAGAAGCACGAGCGAGAGCGCGACCTCCGAGACGACGAGGACGGCGCGCAGCGCAGCGCTCCTCGTGCCGGCCGAGCCGCCGCGCCCGCCTTCCTTGAGCGACGACGCGAGGTCGGTCTTCGACGCCTGCAATGCCGGCACGAGCCCGAAGACGATTCCCGTCAACGCCGAGATGCCGAGCGCGAAGAGGAAGACGCGCCCGTCAATCGAAGTCTCGGCGAGACGCGGGAGCGTCGCCGGGCTGAGCTTGACGATGGCCTCGACGCCCCACACCGCGAGCAGCAGCCCCGCGCCCCCGCCCGCCAGCGAGAGCAACATGCTCTCGGTCAGAAGCTGCCGCACGACGCGCCCGCGGCTCGCGCCGAGCGCGGTGCGCACCGCCATCTCGCGCGAGCGCGAGGCCGCTCGCGCGAGCAGGAGGTTGGCGACGTTGGCGCACGCGATGAGCAGCACCAGCCCGACCGCGCCGAGCAGGATGAGCAGCGCCGGGCGGACGGGGCCGACCAGGTCTTCGTGCAGCGAGACGGCGCGCGCGCGCCGCCGCGTGTTCGAGGCCGGGTACTGCGCTTCGAGCCGCGCGGCGACCGTCGCCACCTCCGCCGCCGCCTGCTCCAGGCTGACGCCCTCGCGGACCTTCGCCACCGTGTTGATGAAGACCGAGTCGCGGTCCGCCATCTGGTCGGCGCCGCGCCGCGTGTTCTCCGTGACGAAGGGGATGTAGTAGTCGACGGCGTCGGACTCGCCCGGCGGGAACTTGAAGCCGGGCGGCATCACGCCGAGGACGGTCGCGGTGCGACCCGAGAGCCCCATCCGAACCTCGCGGCCGACGGCGTCGGGCATCGCGCCGAAGCGGCGCCGCCACATCCCGTCGCTGATGACGATGACGGAGGGGCCGCCCGCCACGTCCTCCTCGCGCGTGAAGACGCGCCCCTTCGCGGCCTGCACGCCGAGCGCCGGGAAGAGGTCGGCCGACACCTCGACGCCGCGCACGCGCTCGGGCTCGTCGCCCGGCCCCGTGCTCAGAACCGTGCCGACGCCCTGGTAGGCGGCGACGTATTCGAGCGACTCGGCCTGCTCGCGGAAGTCGAGCAGGTCGGGGTACGAGAGCGGCCCGCGCGGCTCGGGCGCGGCCGGGTCGCTACCCGTGTAGATGGCCACCAGCCGCGAAGAGTTCTCGTACGGCAGCGCGCGCAGCAGGACCGTGTTGACGGCCGAGAAGATGGCCGTGTTCGCCCCCACCCCGAGCGCCAGCGCGACCACCGCGACGAGAGTGAACCCCGGGCTCTTCGACAGCGTCCGCAGCCCGAAGCGTATGTCATTGAGCAGAGTCCTCATCGCTCCCTCCTCATTCGTATCTGAGCGCGACCATCGGGTCCACCTTCGTCGCGCGGCGCGCGGGGATGTAGGAGGCGAGCAGGGCGACGGCGCCGAGCAGCAGCGCGATGCCGCCGTAGGTCAGGGGGTCGGCGGGCGAGACTTCGTAGAGCAGGCTCGACATCCACCGCGTGAGCGCGAGCGCGCCGAGGAGCCCCAGCACGAGCCCCACCGCGACGAGCAGCATCCCCTGACCGACGACCATCTTCAGCACGTCGCTCGCCTGCGCGCCCAGCGCCATCCGCAACCCCAACTCGTGCGTCCGCTGCGCCACCGCGTACGACATCACGCCGTAGAGCCCGACCACCGCCAGCGCGAGCGCCAGCGCCGCGAAGACGCCGAAGAGGAAGAGCGAGAAGCGCCGCTGCGCCATCGAGTCCGCCACCAGCCGCTCCATCGTCGTCACGCGGAAGACCGGCAGGTCGCGGTCTACGGACGCGACCGCGCCGCGCACCGAAGGGGCGAGCGACGCGGGGTCGCCGTCGGCGCGCACCACGACGAACAGTTCGGGGCTGTTCGGCCGCTGCGCGTAGGGCACATAGTACTGCCCGCGCGACTCGCCTTCGAGCCCCTCGTTGCGGACGTGGCGGACGACGCCGACTATCTCGCGCCACTGCGGGTCCTGCGTGTTGGGGATGCGGCTGAACGTGATGCGCTTGCCGACGGGGTCTTCGTTGGGCCAGTACTTGCGCGCCAGCGCCTCGCTGACGATGACGACGGGCGGAGAGTCGGCCGTGTCGCGCGCGTCGAAGTAGCGCCCCTTGACGAGCGGGATGCCCATCGTCTGGAAGTAGTCGTCCGACGGCATCCAGCGGTCGCCGTGCGGCGAGCTTTCGCCGGGCGCGAGCTGGCGCCCCTCGATCTGGAAGCTGCCGCTCTGGTTGTTGCCGCTCATCGGCAGCGTCGTCGTGGTCGCGGCCGTGCGCACCCCCGGGAGCGCGCGCACGGCTTCGAGCAGCTGGCGTTGGAAGGCCACGCGCGCCGGGCCGTCCTTGTACTTGGTGCCGGGCAGCGAGACCTGCATGGCCAGCACCCCGCGCGGCTCGAAGCCGGGGCTGACCTGCTGGAGGCGCACGAAGCTGCGTATGAGGAGTCCCGCGCCGACGAGGAGGATGACGGCGAGCGTCATCTCGACGACGACCAGCGCGTCGCGCACGCCGCGCCGCACGCCGCCGCGCCCGCTCCGGCCCCCCTCCTTGAGCGTGTCGTGGAGGTTGACGTTCGAGCTCTGGAAGGCGGGCGCGAGCCCGAACACGATGCCCGTCAGCACCGAGACGCCGAGCGTGAAGAGCAGCACGTTGCGGTCGAGCCCGACCTCGGCCGCGCGCGGAATCTTGTTGTCGCTGAGCCGGAGCAGGAGGTCCACGCCCCACATCGCCAGCAGCAGCCCCACGCCGCCGCCCGCGAGCGAGAGCAGCACGCTCTCGGTCAGGAGCTGCCGCACCACCCGCCAGCGGCTCGCGCCGAGCGCGGTGCGCACCGCTATCTCCTTCTGGCGGACGGCCGAGCGCGCGAGCATCAGGTTGGCGACGTTGGCGCACGCGATGAGCAGCACGAACAGGACCGCGCCGAGCAGGATCATCAGCGGCTTGCGAATCTTCCCGACGACGAACTCGTCGTAGCGCGTCAGCAGCAAGCCCCAGTTGTTCGCGTCCGCGCCCGGCATGTACTGGCGGCGCAGGTCGGCGGCCATCCCGTCCAGCTCGGCCTGCGCCCGCGCGAAGTCCGTGCCGGGCTTGAGGCGCGCGACCACGCCGAGGTACTCGCTCGTCAGGCCGGTGCTCGCGTCGAGCTGCTGCGGCGTGAAGGCGATGGGCGACCAGAGGTCGGGCGTCTGCCCGCCGAACTCGCGCCCGAAGGTGAAGTCGGCCGGCATCACGCCGACGACCGTGTACGGCTCGCCGTTGAGCGTGACGGTCTTGTCGACGACGGGGAGGCCCGCGAAGCGGCGCCGCCAGAAGCCGTCGGAGAAGACGACGACCTTGTTGTTGCCGGGCTGGCCCTCCTCCTCGGCGAAGGTGCGCCCGGCCGCCGCGCGCGCGCCGAGCGTCTGGAAGACGTTGGGCGTGACCGACATGCCCTGCAGGCGCTCGGGCTCGCCCTCGCCGGTGAGGTTGACGTTCCAGCCGGTGAGCGCCGCGACGGTTGAGAACGACCCGGCGTTGTCGCGGTAGTAGTGATAGCCGGGCGCGGAGACCGAAGCCTTGAGGTCTATCTTCGGGTAGTTGTGGTTGATGAGGACGAGTTGGTCCGGCTGCTCGTAGTTGAGCGGCTTGAGCAGCACGGCGTTGACGACCGAGAAGATGGCCGTGTTCGCGCCCACGCCGAGCGCGACCGCCAGCACCGCCACGGCCGTGAAGCCGGGGCTCTTGAGCAGCACGCGCGCCGCGTACCGGAGGTCTTTCAGAAACGTTCCCATCAACGCATCCCCCTTCCCTTCACGGCAGGTCGTTCGTCCAGGCGTACTCGTAGCTGCCGGTCGCCTCCTCGAACTCGAACTCGACCGTCCACTCGCCGGCGGCGGCGCGCTCCTCGTCGGTGCTCACGTCATACGTGTTGGGCTTCGCGCCGGCGGGGCGCAGGCGCGCGTCCTGCCGCACGCGCCCCTTCGAGTCGCGCACGACGAGCCTGACCTCGCCGCCGCTCACGACGGCCTTCACGCGGATGCTCACGCGCCGGCCGGCGGAGCGCACCGGCAGCACGACCCGCTTCTTCTCGGTGGTCCTGTGTTCGAGGGTGTGCGACCCGCGAGTCTGGTGGATGCGCTCGTCGGCGTGCGCGGCCGTCGCGGCGAGCAGCAGGAGGAGCGCGGCGGCCTGGAGCGTTCTTCTTCTCATCTCGAAAACTTCCTTCGGGCGAAGGGCGGCGCGCGGGCGGCGCGGCGGGCCGGGAAATGCGGGTGCGCCGCGACCGCGGCGCGGGGCCGGGGGGCGCGGGGACTTGAAGGCCGACGGACGGAGGCCGCCGGCTGCTCAGAGCTCGAAGCCGCTCTCTTCCAGGACCTCTTCGGCCTTCGGCTCGTGCGTCTCCTCGACGACCTGGCCGTCGAAGAGGTGGAAGGTGCGGTCGGCGTAGCGCGCGTAGCGCGGGTCGTGCGTGACCATGCAGACGGTCGCGCCGCCGGCGTGCAGCTCGCGCAGGAGGTTCATCACCGCCTCGCCGTTGGTGGAGTCGAGGTTGCCCGTCGGCTCGTCGGCGAGGAGGATGGAGGGGTTGCCCGCCACCGCGCGCGCGACGGCGACCCTCTGCTGCTGGCCGCCCGAGAGCTGCGAGGGGTAGTGCTTCATGCGGTGCGACATGCCGACCTTCAAGAGCGCCTCCTCGACGCGGTCGCGCCGCTCCTTGGCGTTCATGTCGCGGTAGGTCAGCGGCAGCTCGACGTTCTCGTAGACGTTCAGGTCGCCGATGAGGTTGAACGCCTGGAAGATGAAGCCGATCTCGCGGTTGCGGATGCGCGCGCGCTCCGAGAGCGAGAGGTTGGTGACGGGGGTGCCGTTCAGGATGTATTCGCCGTCGGTCGGCGTGTCGAGCAGCCCGAGGATGGAGAGCAGCGTCGACTTCCCGCAGCCCGACGGGCCCGCCATCGAGATGTACTCGCCCTTCTTGATGTCGAGGTGGATGCCGGAGAGCGCGTGCGTCTCGACCTCGTCGGTGTAGAAAACCTTGCGCACGCCGTCCAGCTTCACCAGCGGTTCGCTTGTAGCGCTCATCTCTTTTCCTTTCGAGTGTGGTCTGGGGTCCGGGGTCAAATCTCAGTCGAGCCGGAGCGTGTCCACGCCGTCCCACTGCGAGGTGTCGGAGAGGATGACGGTGTCGCCCTCGCGCAGGCCCTCGACGACCTCGACGGTGTTGACCGAGGTGCGGCCGAGTTTGACGGGGACGCGCGTGGCGGTGCGCCCGTCCGCCTCGACGCGGAAGAGCGTGACGCTGGCCTGCGCCGCGCCTCCCGTCGCGGGGCGCCCGACGTAGAGCACGTTGTCGAGTCGTTCGAGCTCGATGGTGCCGTCCACGCTCAGGTCGACGCGCGCGCCCTGCGGCATCGCGCCTTCGAGCCGCACGTCGACGGTGAAGGTGCCGTTGCGCGCCGCCGGGTCGATGCGCTGGACGACGCCGCTGACCACGCCGCCGCCGCGCGTGTCGATGGTGGCGGGCTGGCCGAGCGTGATGTCCTTGATCTGCGTCTCGGGAATCTGGAGCGCGGCCTTGAGGCTCGAGGGGTCGGCGACGCGCGCGATGTTGGTGCCGGGCGTTATCTGCTGTCCGACCTCGACGGTCACCTCCTGCAACACGCCGTAGGTGCCGGCGCGCACCTGGAGCGAGGCGACCTGCTCCCGGTTGAGGCGGAGCTGCGCGCGCAACTGCTCGACGCGCGCCTGCTGCGCGGCGATCTGCGCGGCGGTCTGCGACTGGCTCGTCCCTATCCGCTTCTTCTCGATCTCGAGGCGGTTGGCGAGCTGCTCGACCCTCACGCGCGAGATGCGCAGCGTGAGCGCGGGGACCAGACCCTCCTTGGCGAGCTGCTCGTCGGTGTCGAGCTGAATCTTGGCCTGGCTGTACTCGGACTGTATCTGCGCGGTCGCGGCCTGCTGGCTCATGCGCTCGCTCTCGAGCCGCGCGCGCAGGTTGTTCATGTCGGCCTCGGCGGACTTGATCTGGTACTCGACGTCGACGGCGGCCTGCTTGAGCGTCGGGTTGGAGAGTTCGACGAGCACGGTGCCGGCGTGGACGGTCTCGCCGGGCTTGACGAACTTCTGCTCGACGCGCCCCTCGACGGGGGCGGCGATCTGCCGAATCTCCTCGGGGATGAGCGTGCCGAGGCCCCGCACGTTGCGGAGCATCTGCCCGCGCTTGACCGTGTCGGTCAGCACCGTGGCGCGCGCGACGCTCGGCGCCGCCTTCGGCAGCCGCGAGAGCCCGTAGGTGATGAGCGCAATCGCCAGCACGCCCAGCGTCGCGTACACGGCCAGCTTCACGCGCCGCCGGTTCTTCCTCTGGGGCCGCTTGATGTCCATGGCGGAGCGCGGCGTGTCAAAAGCGGGGCGCTTCACATCCGCGGCGGGGCGCGGCGCGTCCGTAGAGGGGCGTTTTACATCCATAGCGAGTTGCGTTACATCCCTCATAGGGGTTGCTTTAAGTCCACAGAGACAATTCCACTGGCGATGCACCTCAACAACCCCCGTACCACTGCCACACACCGCCGCGCCCGCCCGTTTTTCAGGACTTTTCCCCGGGAACGAACACGCGCGCCCCGGGCCGGTGTCCGTTTCCGAAAACCCAAATCCCAAAATCGCAAAAGCGTGGGCGCATTCGTGAGGAACCGCCGGCGGCGGCGCGTCGAAAATTTACGCACAAAGTCCGAATCCGCGTATCATGCGGGGGCCGCTTCAATGGTGCAGTAGCTGTTCACCACCTGATGCGCGAAGGCCAAACAGATGAAAAGAACCTTGCCCGCGATTCTCATATGCGGCCTCGAGGTGAGCTTCGCCGAGCTGCTCTACAACATGCGACACGTGCGGCACCACGCGGGGCGGTTGAACCTCATGCTCCGCCGGGAGATTGACGCCGCGCCCGGCTGGGTCTGCGCGGCGGCGGACTGAAGGCGGGGCTTACCTTTGGCTTACTACAAGGAGGGGACACATGGGCATACTCGTGGGCGGGAAGCGCCGCGGCGCCGCGGCGTCGGGGGCGGAGGCTTGCCGGCGGAAGTTTCTGCGTTACTTCCCCGGCGGCTTCGAGGACGAGACTTATCTCGACTGGGAGCGCGACTACAAGTGGGAGGCGCACGAACGCTGGGAGGAGGCGCTGGGGCGCTCGGAGTACAGGCGGCTGCTGCGCGCGGGCGAGTTCTCGGAGGTCGCGGCGCGCGCCGTGCGCGTCGAGCAGCGCACGCGCCACAGCATGATCTTCTCGTTCGAGAAGATGGCGCTGCGCGACGCGGTGAAGACGGAGGCCGGCGCGCGCACGTTCGCCGAAGGGCTCTACGAGATGCTGCACGGCGCGGGGTCGCTCGAACGGCGTTTCAACAACTGGGTCGAGGCCGTGGCCTCGCTCCCGCGCCGGCAGACGCGCGTGCTGACGTGGCCGATGGTGACGGTCTGGGGCTTCCTGGCGCAGCCCCGTAGGCACATCTTCCTCAAGCCGACGGTCACGCGCGCGGCCGCCGAGAAGTACGGCTTCGAGTTCCGCTACAAGTCGCGCCCGGACTGGGCCACCTACTCCGGCCTGCTCGACTTCGCCGGGCGCGTGCTCGCCGACAATCAGGACCTCCGCCCCCGCGACATGATAGACGCGCAGTCGTTCATGTGGGTGCAGGGCTCGGACGAGTACCCTGACCGAAGCTAGCCCGCGCCCCGAAAAGTCTTGTGCGCCGCGCCGAAAGGTGATTCAATGCGCGCCCGGCGGTCGGGGCGGCCGCGGCCGCCGCGCCCCGCCTTACCTTCCCTTGACGAGAGGAGTCAGACGATGAGGTTATCCACCGGGCGGAAGGCCGCGACATTCCTGGCCCTCGCGGCCCTCGCGTGCGCCGCGGGCGACGCGGCCTCTTACGCGCAGCGGCCCGCGCTGCCCAACCCCGTCCTCTACCTTCAGCACGTGGAGTACGTCGCGACCGGCGGCAAGGAGTTCACGCGCTACTATTTCGGGGTCGAGAACTCGGCCAGCTACCCCGACACGATGTTCGCCCCCGCGCCCGAACTCCCGCCCTGCGGACAGAACACGAAGTCTTCGCGCACGTGGGTCGACATCTACGGGCAGGACGGCAAGCGCCTCAACGGCTTCTGCGCCCTCGGCAAGGCGTCCAGCCTCAACGGCATCTGGTTCGCGCTGGAGACCGCCACCGTCCCGCCGAGCTGGGTCTACATCGAGATGAACGACCGCGCCACCAGCACCAAGTACAAGTCCAACCTCGCCGACACCTCGCAATAAGCCCGCGCGCGCGGTGGGCGCGTCCCGTCCGTAACGCCTCCGAGGCGCCCCGGCCGCGCGCGGCCGGGGCGCCCGGCGGGCGAGGCGGCGCGCGCGGGCCGCATCTTTTTATTTACTATTTCACCCCGATAAAATAAACTCCCCGCCGCAGCCTGCTTATCTGCACTTCCCTGTCATGTTCATACATTCCTTCGGCACCTTCAACCTTCCCAAGGGGGTTCAGGCTTGATCGGTCAGACCAGCTCACGTTACCGGGTCACCGGGAAGCTCGGGGAGGGCGCCATGGGCGAGGTCTACCGCGCCCTCGACGCCCGGCTGGGCCGCGAGGTGGCGCTCAAGGTGCTGCCCGAAGCCTTCGCGAGCGACGGCGACCGCCTGGCGCGCTTCGCACGCGAGGCGCAGGTGCTCGCCTCGCTCAACCACCCCAACATCGCCGCCGTCTACGACCTCGAAGAGCACGAAGGCAAGCGGGTGCTCGTGATGGAGCTGGTCGAGGGCGAGACGCTCGCCGACCGGCTGGGGCGCGGGCCGCTCCCGCTGGCCGAGGCGCTCCGGCTGGCGCTCCAGATCGCCAAGGCCCTCCACGCCGCGCACCGCAAGGGCATCATCCACCGCGACCTCAAGCCGGCCAACATCAAGGTCACCCCCGAGGGCGACGTTAAGGTCCTCGACTTCGGGCTGGCGAAACAGGACCGCGGGGGCGGCGGCGACTCGGACACCGAGGCCGCCACGCTGCGCCAGGAGGTGATGACCCTGCGCGGCGAGATCGTCGGCACGCCCGCCTACATGTCGCCCGAGCAGGCGCTCGGCGAGCGAGCCGACGCGCGCTGCGACGTCTTCTCCTTCGGCGCCGTCCTCTACGAGATGCTGACGGGGCGGCGCGCCTTCTCCGGCCCGACCCTGACCGCCGTGTTCCAGGCCGTCCTCAACGGCAAGCCGCGCCCGCCGCGGCGGCTGCGCCCGGAGATTCCGGCGGAGCTGGACGCGCTCGTCATGAAGTCGCTGCGGAAGGAGAGAGACCTCCGCCCGCCCGACATGCAGGCGGTCTGTGCGGAGCTCGACCGCCTGAGCGCGAAGATGGCCGCCCGCCCGCCCGGGGCCTCCGCGACCGCGCGCGTGGGCGACGCCGCGCTCCGCGCGCGCGAGTGGGCGGGCGAGCGCGGTAAGAAGGTCTGGGCCGCCTCCGCGCTCGCCGCCCTGGCCGCCCTCGTCGCGCTGGGCGTGCTCGCCTACCGGCGCGGCGACCCGCCCCCGGCCGCCGCACTCGCCGCGCCCCCCGCGCCGGCCGTCAGTGTGGACAAGTCGGCCGGCCCTTACGAACTGTTCCAGCAGGGCATGGAGTACATGAAGCGGCACGACAAGGAGGAGAGGCTCGGCGCGGCGGTCGAGTCTTTCCGGACGGCGCTCTCCAGGAACCAGGACTACGCGCCGGCCTACGCCGGGCTGGGTCTGGCCTACGTCCTGAAGTACGGCTCCAACCGCGACAAGTCGCTGCTCGAACAGGCCGTGCAGAACGCGAAGCGTGCCGTGGAGCTTGACGGCCACGTGGCCCTCAACCGCGTCAGCCTGGGGCGCGCCTACGTCGAGAAGGGCGAGTACGACGCGGCCGAGGCCGAGCTGAAGCAGGCGCTGACGCTGGAGCCGCTGAGCGCCGACGCGCACCGCGCGCTCGCCGACCTGCACAAGGCCAGGCGGAACCCGGCGGAGGCCGAGAAGCTCTACCGGAAGGCCATCGAGCTGCGCCCGGACGACTGGGAGATGCACTACGCGCTCGGCACCTTCTACTTTCACTCTTCGCGCTTCGCCGACGCCGAGCGCGCGCTCGCGGAGTCCATCAGGCTCGCGCCCGACTGCCACATGAGCCGCCGGAACCTCGGGGCGGTCTACCACATGCAGGGGCGCTTCCCCGAGGCCGCCGCCGAGTTCCAGAAGTCGCTCCAGATCAAGCCCGGCGCGAGCACCTACACCAACCTCGGCACGGCGCTCTTCTTCCAGGGGCTCTACCAGCAGTCGGTCGCGGCGATGGAGAAGGCCGTCGAGCTGGGCGCCAACAACCACCAGCTCTGGGCCAACTTGGGCGACGCCTACCGCTACACGAAGGGGAACGAGCAGAAGGCGCGCGAGGCGTACACGCGCGCCGTGCAGCTCGCGCGCAAGGAGCTGGAGGGCAAGCCCGGCGATCCCGACCTGCTGAGCCGCGTCGCGCTCAGCCTGACCAAGAGCGGCGACAAGCAGCAGGGGCTGGCCGAGGCCGGGGCGGTCGAGAAGGCGGAGAAGAGTGCGGCCGTTCTAGCCCGGCTCGTCCTCGTCTACGAGCTGGCGGGCGACCGCGAGCGCGCGCTCCAGAGGATGGAGGAGGCGCTGAAGAAGGGTCACTCGATGGCGGAGTTCGGCCGCGACCCCGACCTGCTTGAGCTGCGTAAGGACGCGAGGTACCACAAGCTGGCCGTGAGGTTCCCCGACGCGCCCCACGGCTAGAGACGTAACCCCAGCGTCGGCTTCTTGCCCCGGACGGCCCAACGCTTCCACGGCGCGGCCACCCTAAACGAAAGGGAACTCTATGAGGGTCTTCAGGCTAGTCGGCCCCTTCTGCGCCCTCAAAGACGGGGCCTATGAATTCACGGTCACCGCCAAACTCGATAACGGGCGCACATTCAATGGTTGACCCCGAGATGGCCGTCGACGGCGGCAATTAAAGTGAAGACAGAAGGGTGAAGGATAAATCGCGCGTCCACCTCGCCCCAATCAACGCCGGCGCCCCCAGACAAAAAGACCCCGGCGCCCCCAGACAAGAAGAAGGAGGACTGTACGATGCCCACACCTGTTACGACTACGACCAACCTGGAGGTCGCCTTTTCGTCGGACGTTACCCCCGCCCAGCCGACCCAGCCCGTCGCGATGGCCTACGGCTACTCCGACAACTCGAGCGGAGTCAATTCGGGAAAGGGGCAGAGGGAGGAGACTGTCTGGGAAGGCTCCTCGGTCTATTTCCTCGTCTTCGACACGGCGGCGTCGCCGACCTACAGCGTCAGCTCGGTCACGATATCCGCCGCCAACACGCGGCCGGGCACGGGCGCGGCCAACTCGCCGTTCACCGACGCTGCGTGGTCTACGGGCACGGTCGTCGCAACGAGCAGCCCGACCGGCCCGAACGGCGTCCAGCTCAGCGGGCCTACCTCGAACGTCGACAGCGTCGGGTGCAACGTCGTGGGCAAGGGCTGGTCCTGCGGGCCCTTCACGGTCGGGACTTTCAAGGGGCAGAGGTTCGAGATCACCATCAACGTTCTCACCAGTGACAGCCAGAGCCACCAGAAGACGTTCTCCGTAGACCCCGAGATGGTCGTCGACGGCGGCAACCCGTGAAGCGTTGAAGGGAGAGGGACGAAGGGGCGGCCCCGCGGGGCCGCCCCTTCGTCCCCCGCCCCTTATTCTTCCGCCTTCATCCCTCCAACGCTTCCCTGATGGCGGCGGCCAGCTCGCGCACGTCCTCCTCGGTCGTGTCGTAGGAGCACATCAGGCGCACCTCCGAGGTCTGTTCGTTCCACACGTAGAAGAAGAAGCGCTCCTGCACGCGCGCGATGGCGTCGCGCGGGAGGACGGCGAAGACCGCGTTCGACTCGACGGGCTGCGTGAGGCGGACTTGCGGAATCGCGCGCAGCTCCGCGGCGAGCTGCCGCGCGCGGCTGTTGGCGTGCGCCGCCGTCTCGCGCCAGAGGTCTCCTTCGAGGAGGGCCGCGAACTGCGCGGCGATGAAGCGCGTCTTCGACGGGAGCTGCGCGCACTGCTTGCGCACGAAGCGGAAGTCTTCGGCCAGCGCCGGGTCGAAGAAGACGACCGCCTCGCCGTACATCATCCCGTTCTTCGCCCCGCCGAAGCTCAGCACGTCCACCCCCGCCCCGGCCGTCAACTCCTCCAGCGAGACGCCGAGGTGCGCCGCCGCGTTCGCCAGCCGCGCGCCGTCCACGTGCAAAAGCATCCCCTCGCGGTGCGCGAACTCGGCCAAGCCCTTCAGCTCCTCGACCGTGTAGACCGTCCCCAGCTCGGTCGCCTGCGCGACCGAGACGACGCGCGGCTGCGAGTGGTGCTGGTCGCCGCGCCGCGCGAGCAGCGGCTCGACCTGTTCGGGGCGCAGCTTCCCGCCGGCGCCCGCCAGCGGCAGGAGCTTGCAGCCCGCCAGCCGCTCGACCGCGCCGCACTCGTCCACGTTGACGTGAGAGGTCTCGGCGCAGACGACCGCGTGGTGCGGGCGCGTGACGGCGGCGAGCGCCGCGACGTTGGCGCCCGTCCCGCCGAAGACGAAGAAGACCTCCGCCCGTTCGCCGAACCGCTCGCGGAAGAGGCCGACCGCGCGCACGGTGTACGCGTCGTCGCCGTAGGCCACGGCGTGCCCGACGTTCGCCGCGCCGAGCGCCTCCATCACGCGCGGGTGGACGCCCGCGTTGTTGTCGCTCGCGAACCCTCGCTTCGGTCTCGTCATCAGCGCAGAGTTTGGACCGGTCGCCTTTTTTCGTCAAAGGCGCGTGTGGGGTGGGGGTCGGCCTAGCCGCGCCGGACGAACTCGCGTTTGAAGGTGCGCGTCTCGCCGTCGGGTAACTCGACGGCGACCTTGTCGTCTTCGAGCGAGGCGACGCGCCCGCGCCCGTACTTCGGCACGCGCACCGCGTCCCCTTCGGAGACTTCCAAGACCTTCTTCATCCTCTTCGCGCCGCTCACGTCGGGCGGCCCTTCTCGCGGCGCGGGCGCTTCCGCCTCCGGCGTCGAAAGCCCGAGCCGCTCTTCGAGCGGGTGCAGGCAGTTGTCGCAGTGGCCGCAAGCCCCCGGCGCGAGCTCCTCGCCGAAGTATTCGTGCAGGAGCTTCCAGCGACACTCCGCGCTCTGGCCGTAGAGCATCACGCGCTCCAGCTTCTCGCGGTCGCCCTCGCCGCGCGTGGCGCACACGTCGGCGGCGCGCTCGACCTCCTCGCGCGTCACCCCGGGTCGCAGGAGCTTGAAGCGCACGCCGCGCGTCTCGCGCACGAGGCGTGCGTCCTTGAGGAGCGAGAGCGCGACGCGCACCTTGGTCCTGGCCACGCCCGCGGCCGCCTCCTGCACCGCCGCGAGCGGCACGGCCGCCTCGGCCGCCCCGGCGGCGCGCAGTAGACGACGCCCGCCCCCTCGGTCTCGCGCATGACGCGCGCGAGCGCCGCGCGCTTCTCCAGCTCGTTCGTCACGCGCACGACCTCGTAGCGCAGGTTGTCGCGGTAGATGCCCGTGTTGAAGACGCGCATCGAGGGCAGCCCGAGCTGCTTGCGTATGTCGCCGGCGACCGAGGGCGTGGCCGTCGCCGTGAGCGCGAGCACGGGCGGCGAGCCGAGCGTCTTGATGGCGGAGCCGAGCGCGAGGTAGCTGGGGCGGAAGTCGTGACCCCATTCGGAGATGCAGTGCGCCTCGTCGATAACGACGAGGTCGATCTCGCTGCCGCGCAGCGTTTCGAGGAAGGCCGGGTCGGCCATGCGCTCGGGCGTGGTGAAGATGAACTCGCTCTCGTCGCGCTCGATGCGCCCTAACTCCGCGCGCCGCTCGCCCACGGTGAGCGCGCTGTTGACCTGCGCGGCCTCGACGCCCGCCTCGGAGAGCTTGTCCACCTGGTCCTTCATCAGCGAGATGAGCGGCGAGACGATGACGGTCGTCCCCGGCAGGTGGAGCGCCGGCAGCTGGTAGCAGAGCGACTTGCCCGCGCCCGTCGGCATCACGGCGAGCGTGTCGTGGCCGGTCAGCACCGAGCGGATGACCTCGGCCTGACCGGGGCGGAGTCGTTCGAGCCCGAAGACCTCGCGCATCGTGCGCCGCATCTTGCGCAGCTCGCCCGTCGCCCCGCCCAGAATTTTCGCCCTGGCTGTTACCGGTCGCGTCACGCGCCGGAGACTACACGCGCCGCTCGCGCTTTGTGTCCGCGCGAGGTGGAGAAACTGTGCCGGCGGCTCTGGCACCTACCTTGCTCTCCCGAAAGCACAGGCGAACAGGGCGGAGTAACTGCGGGCGCTTCGGGCGTGGGGCGTCTCGGGGCGCGTATGAATGTGCGCCGCCGATGTCCGCTTAGAAAACATCCGGGGAGGCGTGCGATGGAAGAGGACAGGTTTACCAGGCAGAAGCGCGCCGAGGGGCGGGCGGACGCCATCCCGCTCGTGCTGCTCGTCGTCGTGGTGCTGGTCGTACTCTTCCGCGGCAAGCCGCCGCGCGCCGAGACGGTCTGCCCCGACTGCAACGCGCGCGTGAACGCGCCGGCGCACATCGCGGAGTTCAACTGCCCCGCGTGCGGGAGACGCCTTGAGGTCGGCGCGGGGGGCGACGTGCGCCGGCTGGCCTGAGGGCGGCGCGCGGGTCTTAAGTTTTAGGTCACGACTTACTCAAACAGACGAACGCGGGAGGGTAAAAGAGATGGGCTCAGCAGACAGCGGCGGTAAGAATCAGGGCGGCAGCGGCCACGTCAGCGGGACGCGCCAGAAGGGCGGAGAGGGCGCGCGCGGCGGGTCGGGCGCGAAGAGCGAGGGCAAAGGCACGGGCAACAAGAGCGAGGGCGACGGCAAGAAGAGCGGCACGCCCGGCGGCGAGCGGCACCACTGAAACGAGGAACGCCGAACGCTGAACTAGACACCGGAGGAGAAGAAACCGGTGGCTGAAGAGACGAAGCAGGGCGGGAGCGGTAAGGGCATCGGCGAAGGCAACCTGAGCGGCGAGCGCGGCGCGCCGCCTTACGCCGACCGCGCCTACGCGGGCGAGGGCGAGCCGGCCGCAGACCTCGGCCCGAGCCAGGAGGGGACGGCCGGCGGCACCAACGTCTCGGCGCAGGGCGGCGCGGCCGACAGCGGCAAGGCCGGCGGGAACGCCGGCGGCTCCGGCGCGCAAGGGCACGGCTAGCCTGGAGACACACGACGGACGAGAGCCCCGCCGCTTGACCGTCAAGCGGCGGGGCTCTCGTGTTCACGCGGCCACTCCCCGAGGCTAAAGAGGCGTCGGAGAGCGTGCGTCGGTTGAGCGCCCTTCCCTACGAAGCGGGCCCTGTGGCCTCGACCTCGACGAGGCGGGAGCGGCCGCCCAGGGCGTTGTGGACGACGACCCTCACCTTCGTCGTCGTCACCTCCGCGAACGTCACCTTCCGCCAGACGTTCCCGTTGTTCGTGACGACCCCGGCGCGTAGTTCATGAGCTGCGGCGCGGCCGCCGCGAAGTCCGCGAAGGACTGGTTCTGGCTCAGGTACGTGTAGGAGCGGCTCGGCGGGTCGAACGAGATGTTACTCGCCGAGGCCGTCAGCGTGTAGTCGCGGCAGCCCGCGACGGCCGGGAAAGAGTAGTTCCCCTGCCCGTCCGTCCTGGTCGTCAGGGTCTGCCCGCCCGCGAGCTTCATCGTCACGCCGCCGTAGCCCTCGTCGGGCTTGTTGCTTACCGTCACGCGGCCGCCGACCGAGAAGGTGACGACGGCGCCCGTGGAGTCCACGGCCTGGTCGGACGAAAGGTTGTTGACCGTGTCGTTCTGCGTGGTGAAAGAGACGCAGGGCGAGTAGGCCGTCAGGCTGTAGTCGACGCCCACGCGCAGCCCCCCGAACAAGTAGGTCCCGTCGGCGGCGGTCTTCGGCCGGGCCCTGGCGCCCCCGAAGATGTTGATGTCCACGCCCGCGAGCGGCGAGCCGTCGCCGCCCGTCACGCGGCCCCTTATGCGGTAGGTCGGCTCGTCGTCGCCGACGTGAATCTTCGACACAAAGCCGTCGCCCTGTCCGTTGCGCGCGGTCTGGAAGGCGCCGGCCGTCGTGGGGAAGCCGAGCGAGGCGGTGGAGCCGACGACGTAGGCGTCGCCCGCCGCGTCCACGGCGACGGCGTAGCCGTTGTCGTTCCTTGAGCCGCCGAGGAAGGTCGAGTAGACGACGGCCGTGCCCGCCGCGTTGAGCTTCGTCACGTAGGCGTCGTAGTTGAAGCCGCCGAAGGTCGTCTGCGCGGCGCCCGCGGTGGCGGGGAAGTCCGTCGAGATGGTCTCACCCGTGACGTAAGCGTTGCCGGCCGCGTCGACCGCGACGCCGCGCGCCGTGTCGTTGCTCCCGCCGCCGCCGAGATAGGTCGAGTAGGCGAGCACGGGGTCGATGACAAGCGGCCGCGCCGTGTCGTACGCGCCGACCTCGAAGCCGACCCGACCCTTACCCTTGAGCACGTAGCGCGAGGCGACCTCGACCCGGCGGCCGTCGGCCTCTTCCTGGTACGCGTAGGGCTTCTGCTGGCGCACCTCGCCGCCGCCCGGAGCGCCGAGCACGAGGTCGCCGCCGGCGTCAACGCGCAGGGATGTCTGCCCCTCGAACCCGAGGCGGACGCGGCGCGGGTCGGCGCCGGGCGCGAGGCGGAAGTCGTACTCCAACTGCCGCTGGTTGCCGTAGTAGACGAGGTCGATGCCGTCGTAGACGCCGCGGTACTCGACGCCGGAGAAGGACGCGACGCCCGTGCGCCACGCCGCCGGGTCTGAGCCGCGCAGGTAGTTGGACTTGCCGGGCAGCTCGCCCACGCCCACCGCCTCGGGCGCGTCACCCGCGCCGACGAGCTTCATGCGGATGACGGAGGCGCGCGCGTCAGCGCCGCGCCCGCCCGCCGTGCGGCGCAGCGCGATGACGGCCTCCGTGCCCTTGAGGAAGAGGCCGTAGCCGTGGCCGCGCGAGACGAAGTCGACGCCCGGCTCGGCCTGCCCGACGTTGGGCTCGAAGCGGAGCGGGAGCTGGCCGTAGCCTTCGGACGCGCGCGCGCGCCCCGGCCGCCTCCGGCGACATGGCGACCGACTTGTTCGAAGAGTGCGCGGCCGGGCCGGCGCCGGCTGCTTCGCGCGCGAACGGCGCGAGGCCGGACGCGAGACACGCGAGCGCGAGCGCGAACAGGGTCGCGGCGGCGAGGGCGCGGCGGACGTGCGGCCCGGCGGCGGTGCGAGGTGTAGAGCGGGGCATGAAACTTTTAACTCCCGGTGTTCGGATGATTGAGTCGCCAGACGGGGCGTGTTTTATTTAATTTCAGAGGTCTTAAACATCGACGGTGACCCGTGCCAGATTCCTTGCATGTTGGCCGGCATCACATGACGGCGGCCGGCGGGGCACACGCCACCCCTGATTTTTTTCCCCAGACGGACAGAGCGCCCGGCCGGGAGAAAAATACATGCCGGTCCGTCGTGTTGATGTCGGGGCGGCGCCGCCTCGAACCTGTTCGGCGAACAGCGCGGCACACGGCCTCGCAAAAGCTTCGCGGACAGTTCGGGGCGACGCGAGAGATGGGGAGGCGCTGCGGAGCGCGAAAAGAAAACCGGAGTGGGATGGCCCGCCGCCGCCGCCGGTTGCCCCGGCGGCAAACAAAATCGAGAGGGCGGCAGCGGCTCCCTCGTGAGGTTTCTCAATCCGCCATCAGTGCGAAGGCGTCGGCGGGGTCGGCTTCGTCGTCGATGAGGTCGACGCCGCCCAGCGCGAAGCGGCGCGCGGCCGCGAGGCCGCGCGCGTCGCGCTCCTCTTCGAGCGACCACTGCGCGTGGCGCGCGAGCAGGGCGAGTGCGAGCGCGCGGCCGAGCGTCATACTGAAGCGGCGCGCGCCCGCTTCCAACGTCGCCGGCGACTTGCCGGCGGTCGCGGCGAGCCAGCTCCAGGAGTGCGCCGCCGCCTCACGCGCCGCGCGCGCGACGCGCGCGAGCCGCACGTCGCGCGCCCCGCGCGTGAGCCTTTCGACTTCCGCTTTCAGAGACGCGAGCGCGCCCTCGTCCTTCAGCGACGTGCGCAGCGCGTCGAGCGAGAGGACGTTGGTCGTGCCCTCCCAGATGGAGAGCACCTGGCTGTCGCGCAGGAGCAAGGGGACGCCCGTGTCCTCGACGTAGCCGGCGCCGCCGAACGCCTCGACCGCCTCGCTCGCCACGCCCACGGCCGCGCGCCCCGTCGTCAGCTTCACCAGCGGCGTCACGAGTCGCAGCAGGCGCGCGCCCGCGTCGTCCAGCTCGCCGGCCTCCTCGCGACCCGTCAGCTCCACCGCGTAGAAGGCGAGGTGGAGCGCGGCCTCCGCCTCGGCCTGTAGGCCCGCGAGCGTGTCGGCGTGCAGGGGCTTCTCCGCGAGCGCCGAGCCGAAGGCCGAACGCCGCCGCGCGTAGTCGCGCGCGAGCGCCACGCCGCGCCGCATCAACGCCGCCGCGCTCACGCCGTTCCACAGGCGCGTCACGTTGAGCATCGGCGCGATGTCGCGCACGCCGTCGGTCGTGCCCTTGACCAGCTCGGCCGGCGCGCCGTCGAGCGTCAGCTCCGCGGTCGGCACCTTGCGCGTGCCGAGCTTGTCCTTGAGACGTTCGACGCGGATGCCGCGCGGGCGGCCTGCTGCGTCGCGCGTCTCGACGAGGAAGAGCGCGAGGCCGCGCCCGCCCGGCGGATTCCCTTCGGGGCGCGCGAGCGTCAGGGCCACCTGCGAGGCGGCCGCCGACGTGAACCACTTGCGGCCGTACAGCCGCCACGCGCCGCCGTCGTCGCGCCGCGCGACAGTCTCCGACGCGCCCACGTCGGAGCCGCCCGTCAGCTCGGTCATCCACTGGCCGCTCGTCCAGAACTTTTCGGGGTCGCGCGAGACGAGGCGCGGGACGACCTTCTCGATGAGAGGCTCGTTGCCCGAAGTCGTCAGCACGCGCGCCGCGCCGTCGGTCATCGCGAGCGGGCAGCTGTAGATGTCCGTCGAGGGCGTAAACAGGTACGCGAGCGCGAACTGATGCACGCGCGAGTGCGCGCCGTGGCGCCGCTCGTAGGCGGTGGCGACCAGCCCGCGCTCGGCGGCCAGCCGCCCGGCCGCGCGCCACAGCGGCGAGACCTCGATGCGGTCTACGCGCTCGCCCCAGGCGTCCCACTGCGTCAGCCTCGGCTCGTTCAGCCGGTCTTCGAGCTGCGCGCGGTACAGCCCGCCGCCCGCCAGCTCGCCCATCTCTGCGAGCGACGGCTCGACCTCCCGCAGCACTCCGGGCGGGAGCGTCCTTTTCAAGTAGGAGCGCAAGGCGCGGTCCTCTTCGTACTGGTTGCCGAGTCGCGGGGGCTCCTGTCGGAAGGGCATGAGCGGTCTCCTTCGCGCCTTGACCTGCGGGGTAGATTTGGTGATGCTGACTCGGCAGGATAATAACACCCGCGAGGTCACGGATGAGTGAGACAGTGAGGGCGGCGGCCGCCGCAGCTTCGACCGAAGAGATACGTTCGCACTTCCCGGCGCTCGAACGCGTGCACGAGGGCTTCCCCGTCGCGTACTTCGACGGCCCCGGCGGGACGCAGGTGCCGCGCGCCGTGGTCGAGGCGATGGCCGACTACCTCTACCGACACAACGCCAACACGCACTGGGCCTACCCGACCAGCGCCGAGACGGACGAGCTGCTGGAACGCTCGCGCGGGGCGCTCGCCGATTTTCTCAACGCCGCGCCCGACGAGATAGTCTTCGGCGCGAACGCGACGACGCTCGCCTTCCACGTCTCGCGCACGCTCGGGCGCACGTTCGAGGCGGGCGACGAGATCATCGTCACCGAGCTCGACCACCACGCCAACGTCGCGCCGTGGCGGGCGCTGGAGCGGGAGTGCGGCGTCCGTGTTCACGTCGTGCGGATGAAGACCGAGACGGGCGCGCTCGACTGGGACGACTTCGAGAGCAAGGTCAACGCGAAGACGAAGGTCGTCGCCGTCGGCGCGGCCTCGAACGCGCTCGGGACGCTCACGGACCTCGCGCGCGCGGGCCGGCTCGCCGAGTCGGTCTGCGCCTACATGTTCGTGGACGCCGTCCACTACGCGCCGCACAGGCTGGCGGACGTGCGCGCGCTGCGCTGCGACTTCCTCGTCTGCTCGGCCTACAAGTTCTACGGGCCGCACGCGGGCGCGATGTTCTGCCGGCGCGAGCTGCTGGAGTCGCTCCCCTTCCCGAAGCTCCAGCCCGCGCCCGACTACGCGCCCGAGGTCGCCGAGACCGGTACGCAGAATCACGAAGGCATCGTCGGCTCGGCCGCGGCCGTCGACTTCCTCGCCTCGCTCACGCGGGGGACTCCCACCGCGCCGCTCGAAAGCTCCGCGCGGCGCGAGCGGCTGCGCCGCGCCTTCGACGCGCTCCACGCGCGCGGCGCCGAGCTGACCCGGCTGATGTGGGAGGGGCTGTCGGGCGTCGGGGGCGTCAGGCTCTACGGGCCCGGCCCCGGCGAGCCGCGCACGCCGACGGTCGCCTTCACCGTCGAGGGGGTCGCCTCGACGGAGGTCGCGCGCCGGCTCGCCTCGCGCGGCGTCTTCGTCTCGCACGGTGACTTTTACGCGGCGACCGTGGTCGAGCGCCTCGGCCTCCTCCCCGAAGGGCTCGTGAGGGCGGGCTGCGCCTGCTACACCACGCGCGAAGAGGTCGAGCGTCTGGTCGGGGGGGTCGGCGAAATAGCGCGGGCGATTTGAGCGGGCTGCTGCAAGATTTAGTTCAGCCGGGGTTTTCCCGAGCGGTTTGTTTCAGTTACGCCAAAAGAGGGCCGAATTCGCGCCCGAAATGGCGAAAAACACCCCTTGACGGCGCCGCGAGGGCGGGTATACTTCGTGCCACTCGGGCGGTTGCTGAACGTGATCGCCCACGCGCTTGCTGGGGTGAGGACAGTGATGCGCGACCTCATGAGAGATCATGAGACGAGAGGTGGCTGAGCCCCCAAAGCTTGGCCACCTCTTTTAATTTCCGCCGCCTTCGCAAAATCCGCTTACAACCTAGCACTCGCCGCGCACGGCCTCGACGAAGTCTGCGAGCAGGCCGTAGGCCGTGCTCCTGAGGTCCGGGTCGTGCGCGACGACGGTGAGGCCGGGCAGCACGTCCAGCTCGTAGTGGACGGCGAGCGTCGTCCCCGTTGCGGAAGCGAAGGGGCCGCGCGGCTCGACCCGCTCGGGGCGGACGGAGGCCGTGACCCGCCCGCCCTCCCCGCGGCGCGCGCGCGCGACGAGTCGGAACGGGCGCCCCTCGGCGTGCGCCGCGCGCACCTCCGCGTCACTCAGCCCGCGTATGCCTTCCCGCGAAACCTCTTCGAGCCTCAGCCCGGCGTCCATCAGGACGTTCGCCAGCGCGCACGCCTTGACGGCCGAGTCCCAGCCGTCAACGTCGTGCGCGGGGTCGGTCTCGGCGATGCCCCAGCCTTGCGCGCGGCCGACGCCTTCGTCGAAGGTGCCGCCCCGAGCTATCTCGTCGAGGATGACGTTCGTGGTCGAGTTGAGGACGCCCGAGAAGGCTTCGAGCTTCCGTCTCGAAGCCCGCGGGCGGGGCGAGCCAGCCCGTGCGGCGAGTAGCGATGCCCGTCACGCACCAGTCGACGCCGAACTCGTCGTACAGCGCGTCCTCCTTCTCCACCAGCAACCGGACGAGCGCCTGCCCGACGTTGCCGAAGCCGAGCAGGCAGAGGTTGAAATATTTCATGTTGATTTTCCGCCCGCGTTGCGCGATGCTGCGGGGGCCACAAGACGCTCCTCGAAAACTTTTACCACGCGAAGAGAGGCAGAAACCAACATGGCTCGAAAAGTGCGGCGCGGGGGACGTGCGTTCGGCCGCCGCGAGTTCGTAGGCGCCGGCCTGACCGGCGGGCTCGGGGCGGCGCTGGCCGGCTCGGGACTCTTAGGCGCGGCGGCCGCGCGCACGCTCGCCAGCCTGGCCGGCGAGCCGCAGGGCGGAGGCCGCTTCGACTGGGAGGAGCTGACCGTCCGCGACGCGCGGGCGGCGATGGAAGCGGGGCGCGTCACGGCGCGTCGGCTCACCGAGATGTACCTCGAACGCGTCGAGCGCATCGACCGGCGCGGCCCCGCGCTCAACTCGGTCATCGAGACCAACCCCGACGCCGTCTCAATCGCCGAATCGCTCGACCGCGAGCGCAGGGCCGGCCGCGTGCGCGGGCCGCTGCACGGCGTCCCCGTCCTCATCAAGGACAACATCGACACGGCCGACCGCATGGAGACGACCGCCGGGTCGCTCGCGCTCGTCGGCGCGAGGCCCCGGCGCGACGCCTACATCGTCGAGCGCCTGCGCGCGGCGGGCTGTGTCATCGTCGGCAAGACGAACCTGAGCGAGTGGGCCAACTTCCGCTCGACGCACTCTTCGAGCGGCTGGAGCGGGCGCGGCGGGCAGACGCGCAACCCTTACGCGCTCGACCGTAACCCCTGCGGCTCGAGCTCCGGCTCGGGCGCCGCCGTCTCGGCCAACCTCGCCCTGGTCGGCGTCGGCACCGAGACCGACGGCTCCATCGTCTGCCCGTCGGGCGCGTGCGGCATCGTCGGCATCAAGCCGACGCTCGGGCTCGTCAGCCGCTCAGGGATAATCCCCATCGCGCACAGTCAGGACACCGCCGGCCCGATGGCGCGCACCGTCGCCGACGCCGCCGCGCTGCTGGGCGTCCTCGTCGGCCTCGACCCGCGCGACGCCGTCACGCGCGAAGCCGCGAGGCTCGCGCGGACCGACTTCACGCAGTCGCTCGACCCCGGCGCGCTGCGCGGCGCGCGCGTCGGCGTCGCGCGAAAGTTCTTCGGCTTCAACGACCGCGTGGACAAGCTGATGGCCGACGCCATCGACCTTTTGAAGCGCGAGGGCGCGACCGTCATCGACCCGGCCGACCTCCCCAGCCACGGCAAGTTCGACGCCGCCGAGTTCGAGGTGCTGCTCTACGAGTTCAAGGCCGACCTCAACAAGCACCTCGCGGGGCTGCCGCAGGGCGACCACCCGCGCACGCTGAAACAGCTCATCGAGTTCAACGAACGCAACCGCGAGCGCGAGATGCCCTACTTCGGCCAGGAGCTTTTCATCCGCGCCGAGGCGAAGGGGCCGCTCACCGACGCCGCGTACCTGAAGGCCCTGCGTTCGAGCAAGGCGCTCTCGAAGGCGCAGGGCATCGACGCGGTGATGACGAAACACAACCTCGACGCGCTCGTCGCGCCCACGGGCGGCCCCGCCTGGACGACCGACCTCGTCAACGGCGACCACTTCACCGGCGGAAGCTCGACGCCCGCGGCCGTCGCCGGCTACCCCAACGTGCAGGTGCCCGCCGGCTACGTCTACGGCCTCCCCGTCGGCATCTCCTTCTTCGGCCGCGCCTTCACCGAGGCCAAACTCATCCGCCTCGCCTACGCCTACGAACAGGCCGCGCGCCACCGCCAGCCCCCGCGCCTCCTGCCCCGGGCGGACTTGAAGGACTGAGCCCCGGCGCCGGCCGGCCCGAGTCTTGCTAATACCTCTGTGACAGCTAAGTTTTCGTGACGAAAATCATACTGTCGAGAGCCAGTAACGACTGCACGGCGACCGGCCGTTTGTGGGTCGCGGTCGGCGTTTCGGCTTAACTTTCACTTAAAAACCATAAAGGGGAGAACTTTACATGGCGGAAAATACGGGTTCAGCAACGGGACGTTCGAAGATGGTCACCGGACTGTTTAGGGACAGGGAGAGCGCCGAGCGCGCCTACGGCTCGGTCACCACACGCGGCTACAGCAATGATGACGTCAACTTAATGATGTCGAACGAGACGCGCGACAAGCACTTCACGTCTGACGGCAAGGAGACGGAGTTGGGCAACAAGGCGCTCGAAGGCGCGGGCACGGGCGCGGCCATCGGCGGCACCGTCGGCGCGACCCTCGCGGCCATCGCGGCCATCGGGACGACGCTGGCGCTGCCCGGCCTGGGTCTCCTCATCGCCGGCCCCATCGCGGCTGGTCTCGCGGGCGCGGGCGCGGGCGGCGCGACGGGCGGCATCATCGGCGCGCTGGTCGGCGCCGGCATCCCCGAAGAGCGCGTCAAGCACTACGAGCAGGGGCTCAAGGAGGGCGGCATCGTCATGGGCGTCACGCCCCGCTCGGACGAGGACGCCGAGTACTTCGAGCGCGAGTGGAAGGGCCACCGCGGCGAGGCGGTCTACCGCTAAGCCTGCGCCGTTCGGACACGGCCTTAACAGTTGGGGAGGATAGATGCGACGCACATTAACTTTAGTCAGCCTACTCGCGTTCGCCGCGTGGGGCGCGGCGTGCGGCGGCGGCGACTCGAACAGTAACGCCAACGCCACGCGCAACGGCGTGGTCGACACCAACGCCAACGTCCCGAAGAACATGAACGCCAACAGCGCCCCGTCCAACGTGGGCGTGCTGACCAACGACAACGGCAACAAGAACACCGACGGCGTCAGCACGATGAACAGCAACAACGGGAACCGCAACGCCAACGGCAACAGGAACGCCAACGGCAACGCGAACCGTAACGCGAACCGCTAGGGCGCCCGAAGGCTCGAAACGTTCCGCGGGGGGCGCGAGAAGTTGTACGCAACTTCTCGCGCCCCCTTTTTACGCGCGCGCGCGCGCCCCCATGCGTTTCGGCGGCGGGGCGGGTATAATTGCGGTTTCGTGCCCGCGAAGAATTTACGCCTGTGGGAGTTCACGTCACCGGAATGATTAACTTCGAGACCTCGCCGGAGCGCTACCGGCACTGGAAGCTTGAAACGCAGGGCCGCGTGGCCACGCTCTCGATGGACGTGGCGGAGGACGAGACGCTCGCCGAAGGCTACAAGCTCAAGCTCAACTCGTACGACCTCGGCGTCGACATCGAGCTGGCGGACGCCGTCCAGCGCCTGCGCTTCGAGCACCCGGAGGTGCGCGTCGTCGTCGTCAAAAGCCTCAAGCCCCGCATCTTCTGCGCCGGCGCCAACATCTACATGCTCGGCACCTCGGCGCACGGCTTCAAGGTCAACTTCTGCAAGTACACCAACGAGACGCGCTGCTCAATCGAGGACGCGTCCGCGCGATCCGGCCAGCGCTACGTCGCCGCCTTGAACGGCACGGCCTCGGGCGGCGGCTACGAGCTGGCCATCGCCTGCGACGAGATCTATCTGGTCGACGACGGCAACTCGGCCGTCTCGCTCCCCGAGGTGCCTCTGCTCGGCGTGCTGCCCGGCACGGGCGGGCTGACTCGTCTCGTGGACAAGCGCAAGGTCAGGCGCGACCGCGCCGACGTGTTCTCGACGCTGGCCGAGGGGCTGAAGGCCAAGCGCGCGGAGGAGTGGGGACTCATCGACGGCCACTTCCCGACGAGCAAGTTTCAGGAGGGCGTCGAGGCGCGCGTCGCCGAGATTCTTAAGGAGAGCGGAGGGGGCGAGGCCGGCCCCGGCATCAAGCTCAACCCCCTCGACGTCGAGGCGAGCGAGACGGGGCGCGAGTACCGGCACGTCTCGCTGAAGGTCAACCGCGAGGGGCGCCACGCCGAGCTGACCGTGCGCGCGCCGCGGGGCGAACTGCCTTCGAGCGCGGAGGAGATTCAGGAGCTCGGCGACTCTTACTGGCCGCTGCGCGCCTACCGCGAGCTGGACGACGCGCTGCTGCACCTGAGGATGAACGAGCCGGAGGTCGGCCTCGTCCTGCTCAGGACGGAGGGCGAGATCGACGACGTGCTCAAGGTTGACAAGACTCTTGTCGAGAACCGCGAGCACTGGCTCGTCCGCGAGACCATCCTCTACATGGCGCGGGTGCTGCGCCGGCTCGACCTGACGGCCAAGAGCTTCTTCGCGCTCGCCGAGCCGGGTAGCTGCTTCGCCGGCAACCTGCTCGAACTCCTGCTCGCCTCCGACCGCAGCTACATGCTCAACGACCCCGAGCGGCCGGTGGAGATTGCCACGAGCGAACTGAACGCGGGCGCACTCCCCATGTCGAACGGCCTGACGCGCCTTCATTCAAGGTTCCTCGCCGAGCCGGAGAAGGCCGACCTTATCCTTGAGATGGACAGGAGCTTCGACACGGAAGACGCAGAGGATTACGGGCTCGTCACCTTCGCGCCCGACGACCTCGACTGGGAGGACGAAATCCGCGTCGCGGTCGAGGAGCGAACTTCTCTGTCCCCCGACGCGCTGACCGGGATGGAGGCGAGCCTCAGGTTCGCGGGCCAGGAGACGACGGACACCAAGATTTTCGGCCGCCTGACGGCCTGGCAGAACTGGATTTTCCAGCGCCCCAACGCCGTCGGCCCGCAGGGCGCGCTGACGAACTACGGCAAGCCGACGCAGCCGCAGTTCGACTATAAGAGAACGTAAGCCGTGACCCGCGTCACAGACCGGGGGCGCGATTAACGCCTGAGTTGAGAGGCGCGGCAGTCCACGCGGCGCCGCGCGCATCCAAGCTCAGGGTTCGGAGTCGGAACTTTTACAGGAGCCTTCATCAAGCTTATGGAATTACACGAGCGCATCCCCAACAACGTCAATTTGTCCGGCGACAAGCGGCTCCAGAGGGCGCTTGAGAAGTGGCTGCCGAACTACCTCGACTGGTGGCGCGAGATGGGCCCCGAGGGCTTTCAGGAGAAGGACGTGTGGCTGCGCACGGCCGTTAGCGTCGAGGCCGACGGGTGGGCGCACTTCGACTACGTGAAGATGCCCGACTACCGCTGGGGCATCTTTCTCAAGCCCGCCGAGGCGGACGCGCGCGTCGGCTTCGGCGACCACATGGGGCAGCCCGCCTACCAGGAAGTGCCCGGCGAGTTCCGCAACGCGCTGCGCCGCATCGTCGTCACGCAGGCCGACACCGAGCCGGCCTCGGTCGAGCAGCAGCGCCGTCTGGGCAGCACCTGCCCCTCGCTCTACGACCTGCGGAACCTCTTCCAGGTCAACGTCGAGGAGGGCCGGCACCTGTGGGCGATGGTCTACCTGCTCCACGGCTACTTCGGCCGCGACGGGCGTGACGAGGCCGACGCCCTGCTTGAGCGCCGCTCGGGGAACCCGGACAAGCCCCGCATTCTCGAAGCCTTCAACCAGCCCTGCGACGACTGGCTCAACTTTTTCTGCTTCACGATGTTCACCGACCGCGACGGCAAGTACCAGCTCTCGGCGCTCGCCGAAAGCGGGTTCGAGCCGCTCGCGCGCACCTGCCAGTTCATGCTGACCGAGGAGGCGCACCACCTCTTCGTCGGCGAGACCGGCGTGGGGCGCGTCGTCCGCCGCACCGCGCAGCTCATGAAGCAGAGCCCCGAAGAGGACGTGCGGCACCTGGGCGGCATCCCGTTCGACGTCATCCAGCGCTACATCAACTACTGGTTCAGCTACTCGCTCGACCTCTTCGGCGGCGAGATCAGCTCGAACGCGGCGGACTTCTTCGCCGCCGGCCTCAAGGGTCGCTACCAGGAGCAGAAGAAGTACGCCGAGCACGTCCTGCGCGACGACACTTTCACGCTGACGGTCGTGGACGGCGGCCGCCTCGCGGAGCGCGAGGTGCCGATGCGCAACGCCCTGAACGAGGTGCTGCGCGGCGAGTACGTCCGCGACTGCGAGCGCGCGCTCGAGCGCTGGAACAAGTACATCGCCGACGAGGGCGTGGAACACACGCTGCGCCTGCCCTCGACGCGCTTCCACCGCCACGTCGGCGAGTTCGCCGGCCACCACTTCGACGTCGACGGCCGAATGATCTCGGCCGAGGAGTTCGAGACGCGCAAGGACGAGTGGCTCCCGACGCTCGCGGACCGCGAGTACGTCCAGAGCCTGATGCGGCCCGTCACCGAGCCCGGCAAGATCGCCAACTGGATCGCCCCGCCCGCCACCGGCATCAAGGGCAAGCCCTTCGAGTTCGAGTACGTCCGGCTGTAGCCAACCGGCCCGCCATTCCCGGACACGAATTAACGGGGACGGGCAGGATGGACGGGATTTGAGATTTCAAATCCCGTCCATCCTGCCCGTCCCCGTTAATTCGTTCTCACGCCGCCCGGCCCGCCGACGTTAAAGCCGAGGGGTTTGCCTTTTGCGATTCGCCTTTGTATTCTTCCGGCAAAGTGAACACGCAGACCACCGTGATGAAGTTCGGCGGCACTTCCGTCGAGGACGCGCGCGCCTTCGAGCGCGTGGCGGCCATCGTCCGCGCCGAGCGCCGGAAGAATCCCGTGGTGGTCGTCGTCTCGGCGATGAGCCGCTTCACCGACGCGCTGCTCGCGGCCTTCGAGCGCGCCGCCTCGGGCGAGGGCGAGCGCGCCGCGCTCGCGCTCGAAGAGCACTTCGCGCGCCACACGGAGGTGCTGCGCGCGCTGCTCCCGGAGACCAGAAATCCCGAAGAGGTGACGGCCGCCGTCGAAGAGTTCGGCGCGGCGCTCGCGCACGCGCGCGGCCACGTCGGGCTGGCGTTCAATGATGCGGCCGAGGGGCGACGGCCGCTGCCGCTGCTCCAGGACCTCGTCGTCTCGTTCGGCGAGCAGTTGTCGTCGCGCCTGCTCGCGCGCGTGCTCGACGCGCGGGGGCTCCCGGCGCGGCAGGTGGACGCGCGCCGCTGCGTCATCACGGACGACGAGCACGGCCGCGCGACTCCGCTCAAGGAGGAGACCGAGCGCCACACGCGCGAACAGATCGAGCCCGTCATCGCCGAAGGCGTCACGCCCGTCCTGGGCGGCTTCATCGCCTCTTCGGCCGCGTCGGGCGAGACGACGACGCTCGGGCGCGGCGGGTCGGACTACACGGCGGGGCTCGTCGGCGCGGCACTGCGCTCGCGGGAGATTCAAATCTGGACGGACGTTTCGGGCGTCCTCACCGCCGACCCGCGCGTCGTCCCCGAGGCGCGCCCCATCCCGCGCCTGTCTTTCGCCGAGGCGGCCGAGCTGGCCTACTTCGGCGCGAAGGTTCTGCACCCGAAGACCATCCTGCCGGCCGTGGTGCGCGACGTCCCCGTGCGCATCTGCAACTCGCGCGAGCCGGGGGCGTCCGGCACCGCCGTCTACTTCGACGCCGAGATGACGCCGCGCACCGTCAAGGCCATCGCGCACAAGACGGGCGTCCACATCGTCCACGTCACCTCGGCGCGGATGCTCGGCGCCTACGGCTTCCTGCGCGCCATCTTCGAGGTCTTCGAGCGCCACCGCACGGCCGTCGACATCGTGACCACGTCCGAGGTCTCGGTCTCGCTCTCGCTCGAAGACGTGGGCGCGCTGGACGCCATCACCGAAGACCTCAAGCACATCGCCGCCGTCAGGGTCGAGAGCGGGCGCGCCATCGTCTGCATCGTCGGCGAGGGGTTGCGCTCGACGCCGGGCATCGCCGGCCGCGTCTTCTCGACCATCAGGGACATCAACGTCCTGCTCATCTCGCAGGGCGCGTCGAACATCAACCTGACCTTCGTCGTCGAGGAGCGGCACGCCGCCGAGGCCGTCCGCCTCCTCCACGCGGCCTTCTTCGAGTGCGCCACCTCGGAGCTGCTCGCCGACATCGGCGGCGCATGAGTAGCAGATGAACCTCTTCGAGCTGACGAGGACGCTGATCGACATCCCTTCCGTCTCGGGCGACGAGGCCGAGGTGGGGCGCTTCCTGGCGTCCCACCTGGAAGGGCTCGGCTGGCGCGTCGAGTCGCAGGAGGTCGGGCCGGGGCGCGCGAACGTGCTGGCGACTCTCGCGCCGCGGGCGCGGGTCGTGCTCTCGACGCACATGGACACGGTGCCGCCGTTCATCGCCTCGTCCGAGGACGCGACGCACATCCGCGGGCGCGGCTCGTGCGACGCGAAGGGCATCATTGCCGCGCAGATCGCAGCGGCCCAACGCCTGCGCGCAGAGGGAGTAGAGGAGCTGGGGCTGCTCTTCACCGTGGACGAGGAGCTGGGCAGCCTCGGCGCGCGCGCCGCCAACACGCACGCGCTCGCGCGCGGGTGCGAGTTCATGGTCAACGGCGAGCCGACCGACAACAGGCTCGCGGTCGGCTCGAAGGGCTCGCTCCGTCTGCGCCTCTCGGCAGAGGGTCGCGCGGCGCACTCGGCCTACCCGGAGCGGGGCGAGTCGGCCATCGAGAAGCTGCTCGACGTGCTGGCGGACGTGCGCGCCCTCGCCTGGCCGCGCGACGAGTTCTTCGGCGAGACGACGTGCAACGTCGGCACCGTCAAAGGCGGCACGCGCCCCAACGTCATCCCGGCCGCCGCGGAGGCCGAGCTGCAAATCAGGCTGGTGACGCCGTCCGAGACTGTCAAAAAAATCCTCGAAGGGGCGGTGGCCGGGCGCGCGCGCGTCGAGTATCTTTCGGCGGCAGAGCCCGCGCGGATGCACTCGGTCGAGGGCTTCGAGCGCGAGGTCGTGCGGTTCACGACCGACATCCCGTACCTCTCGAACTGGGGCCGGCCGCTGCTCGTCGGCCCCGGCTCCATCCTCGACGCGCACACCGACGGCGAGCGCGTCCAGAAGCAAGAGCTTGAGGAGTCGGTCGAAATCTACGCGCGGCTGGCGAAGTCGCTCCTGTCGCGAAGCTGAATTTGATGTCTCGAAGCTGAATCCCATGAAGCTGGCTCTACTCGGTCACGGCGCGATGGGGCAACTGGTCGAGCGCCTGGCGCGCGAGGCGGGCGACGAGGTGGCGACCGTGCTCGGCTCGCGCGAGGCCGCGTTCTCGGCCGAGGAGCTGGCCGAGATTCTCGCCGGCCACGACGCGGCCGTCGACTTCACGGTCGCCGACGCCGTCCCGCGCCACGCCGCAGCCTGCGCGCTCGCGCGCGTCCCGCTCGTCGAAGGCACGACCGGCTGGCACGCCCGGTTGGACGACGTGCGGCGCAGTGTAGAGCGCGAGGGCGGCGCGCTCATCTACGGCGCGAACTTCTCGGTCGGCGTCAACCTCTTCTACCGCGTCGTCGCGCACGCCGCCGAGCTGTTCCACGGCTTCGACTACGCGGCGTTCGTCGAGGAGGCGCACCACTCGCGCAAGCGCGACGCGCCCTCGGGCACGGCGCTGCGCCTGCGCGACATCGTCGCCGGGGCTTACGGCGCGGAGCCGCCCGTCGCCTCGACGCGCGCCGGCCACATTCCGGGCACGCACCGCGTCGGCTTCGACTCGGCGGCCGACACGGTCACGCTCACGCACGCGGCGCGCTCGCGCGAGGGCTTCGCCTCGGGGGCCCTGGTCGCCGCACGCTGGATTCAGGGGCGGACGGGCGTCTACGAGTTCTCCGAGACTCTTGAGGAAATTCTTAAAGACCTTGACGGAGGTGCCGAATGAACGTCGAATGGATGCGCGGGTGCGCGACGGCTCTGGTGACGCCGTTCAGGGCGGACGGCGGCGTTGACATCGAGAGGATGCAGGCGCTCGTCGGGCGGCAGGTCGTGGGCGGCGTCTCGCTGCTCGTGCCGTGCGGGACGACGGGCGAGAGCGTGACGATGTCCACGCGGGAGCGCGAGGCCGTCATCACGGCTACGCGGGACGCGGCCGGCGGGCGGGCGCACGTCATCGCCGGGACGGGGAGCAACAGCACCGCGCACGCGGTCGAGCAGTCGCGCCGCGCGGCCGAGCTTGGCGCCGACGCCGTGCTCGTCGTCGCGCCCTACTACAACAAGCCGACGCAGGAGGGCCTGTACCGGCACTTCCGCGTGGTGGCCGAGGCGGTGCCCGAGACGCCCGTCGTGCTCTACAACGTGCCGGGGCGCACCTCGTCGAACATCACGGCCGAGACGACGCTCCGGCTCGCGCGAGACTGCGCGAACGTCGTCGCGGTCAAGGAGGCTTCGGGCGACCTCTCGCAGATCATGAAAATCCTGCGCGGCCGCCCCGAAGGCTTTCTCGTCCTTTCGGGCGACGACGCGCTGACGCTGGCGATGATTGCGCTCGGGGCCGACGGTCTCATCTCGGTCGCGTCGAACGAGGCGCCCGCACAGATGTCGCGGATGGTCGGCGCCGCGCTCGCGGGTCGCTGGGACGAGGCGCGGCGCGAGCATTACAGGCTGCTGCCGCTGATGGACGTGAACTTCGTCGAGTCGAGCCCCGGTCCGGTCAAGGCCGCGCTGGCGCTGATGGGTCTGCTCGAAGAGAACCTGCGCCTGCCGCTCGTGCCCGTCACGGAGGGTACGCGCGAGCGCGTGCGCGAGGTGCTGGGCGAACTCGGGCTTTTAGAGGAGACTTCGCATGTCGCTGCGTGAGCAGGTCGAAGGGCTGTACGCGAAGCGCGGCGACTTCAACGCGGCCGACCGAGAGGTCTTCGAGTCGTTCAAGCAGGCGCTCAACCGCGGCGAGGTGCGCGCCGCCGAGCGCGGCGAGGACGGACGCTGGCGCGTCAACTCCTGGGTCAAGAGCGGCATCCTCGCCGGCTTCCGGCTCGGCGCGCTCGCCGACATGAGCGCGCACGCGTCGCTTCGTTTCTTCGACAAGGACACCTATCCCGTCCGCCCGACGACCATCGGGGAGGGCGTGCGCATCGTCCCCGGCGGCTCCTCGGTGCGCGACGGCGCGTACCTCGCGCCGGGGGTCGTCTGCATGCCGCCGATGTACGTCAACGCGGGCGCGTACGTGGACGAGGGGACGATGATAGACAGCCACGCGCTCGTCGGCTCGTGCGCGCAGGTCGGAAGGCGCGTACACCTCTCGGCGGCGGCGCAAATCGGCGGCGTGCTCGAACCCGTCGGCGCCGTCCCCGTGGTGATTGAAGACGACGTGCTGGTCGGCGGCAACTGCGGCGTCTACGAGGGGACAATCGTGCGCGCGGGCGCGGTGCTCGCGCCGGGGACGATCCTGACGGGCGCGACGCCCGTCTACGACCTCGTGCGCGGGCTCGTCTACCGCCGGACGGGGGACTCGCCGCTGGAGATTCCGGCCGGCGCGGTCGTCGTCCCCGGCTCGCGCGCGGTGACGACCGAGCGCGGGCGCGAGTGGGGCTTGTCGCTCTACGCGCCCGTCATCGTCAAGTACCGCGACGAGAAGACCGACCGCGCGGTGCAACTGGAGGACTACCTGCGTTGACCGACTTCGAGCCGGCGCGGCGCCTGCGCGGCATACGGAAGAGCGTCATCCGACAAATCTTCGACCGCGCGCGACCGGGGAGCATCAACCTCGGCCTGGGCGAGCCCGACCTGCCGACGCCCGACGTGATAAGGCGCGAGGCCGCGCGCGTCGTCACCGAGGAGCAGAACGGCTACACTACGCACGCCGGCCTCCCGGCCCTGCGCGAGCGCGTCGCCGCAGACTATTCGCACCTCAAGCTCACGCCCGAGCAGGTCGTCGTCACCGCCGGCTCTCAGGAGGCGCTCTACCTCGCGCTGATGACGCTGGTGGACGAGGGCGACGAGGTGCTCATCCCCGACCCCGGCTTCGTCGCCTACCCGGCCATCGTGCGGATGGCGGGCGGCGTGCCGAAGTTTTACAGGCTGCCCGCGTCGAGAGATTTCTCGTTCGACCTTGAAGACTTCCGCCGACAACTGACGCCGCGCACGAAGGTCGTCGTCTGCATCAGCCCTTCGAACCCGACGGGGCGCGTGCTCGCGCGCGCGGAGCTGGCCGAGATGGCGGAGGCGCTCGAAGGCGCGGGCGTCTACGTCGTGAGCGACGAGATTTACCGCGACCTCTACTTCGGCGGCGAGCGCCCCGCTTCGGTCTCCGAGTTCCGCGCCGGGCGCGCGGTCGTCATCGGCGGTCTGTCGAAGTCGATGAGCATGACGGGCTGGCGTCTGGGCTGGCTCTGCGGCGACGCGGGCGTGGTGCGCAGCGCGCTCGTCCTGCACGGCTACACGACGACGTGCGCCTCGACCGTCTCGCAGAAGTCGGCGCTCGCCGCGTGGACGGACGAGGCCGAGTCGGCGCGCGAGGCGGCGCGCCGCACGTTCCGCGAGCGGCGCGACCACCTGCTCAGACTCCTCTCGACCGAATTGGGCCTGCGCGCCGTCGAGCCCGAGGGCGCCTTCTACGCGATGGCCGACGTCTCGGCGCACGGCGACTCGATGGCGGTGGCCGAGCGCCTGCTCGAAGGCGGCGTCATCACCGTCCCCGGCTCGGCCTTCGGCCCCGAGGGCGAAGGTTTTTTGCGCGTCTCCTTCTGCGCCGACCTGCCCGTCATCGCCGAGGGCGTCCGCCGGATGAAGGGAGCGCTCGGGGGGTGACAAGTGATGAGTGACGAGTGACAAGAAAGGCCGAGTGTTTTAACTTATCACTTATCACTTCTTCGGAGGCGTCATGGGCAAGAAGTATCGGGTCGGGATTCTGGGCGCGACGGGGACGGTCGGGCAGCGCTTCATACAGCTTCTGGAGAGCCACCCGCAGTTCGAGGTGTCGGCGCTGGCGGCCTCAGACCGCTCGCAGGGTAAGACGTACGGCGCGGCCTGCTCGTGGCGACTGCCGGGCGAGATGCCCGAGGCTGTGCGCGGCCTGAAGGTCGGCGCGCCCGCGCCGCCGATGGACTGCGAGCTGGTCTTCTCCAGCCTGCCCGGCGACATCGCGCGCGAGACCGAGGAGTCTTTCGCGCGCGCGGGCTACGCCGTCATCAGCAACTCCTCAGCGCTCCGGATGGACGAGGACGTGCCGCTGCTCATCCCCGAGGTCAACCACGAACACCTCGCGCAGCTCGACGCGCAGAAAGCTTCGCGCTCGCTCGACCGCGGGATGATAGTGACGAACCCGAACTGCTCGACCATCATGCTCGCGCTCGCGCTCGCGCCCCTGCACGCGCGCTTCGGGATAGAGGCGTGCGTGGCGACGACCTTGCAGGCGCTCTCGGGCGCGGGCTACCCGGGCGTCGCCTCGCTCGACGCCGCCGACAACGTGCTCCCCTTCATCGGCGGCGAGGAGGAGAAGATAGAGACCGAGACGCTCAAGATTCTCGGCCGCCACGAGGGCGGGCGCATCCAGCCAGCGCCGTTCAAGGTGAGCGCGCAGGTGCACCGCGTCAACGTCAGCGACGGCCACATGGCCGCCGTCCGCGTCAAGCTCGCGCGCCCGGCCTCGCAGGGAGAGCTGCGCGAGGCGTTCGCCTCCTTCACCTCGCTCCCGCAGGAGCTGAAGCTGCACACGGCGCCCCGTAGCCCCATCATCGTCCGCGACGAGCCCGACCGCCCGCAGCCCAGGCTCGACCGCGACGCCGGGCGCGGCATGAGCGTCACCGTCGGACGCATCCTCGCCGACAAGGTGCTCGACTACCGCTTCGTCGCGCTCAGCCACAACACCGTCCGCGGCGCAGCCGGCGCGGCCATCCTCAACGCCGAACTCCTCGTCGCCACCGGGCGACTCTGAAGGAGAGTAGACAGTAGTCAGTAGTCAGTAGAAGAACAGCGGCGGCGCGTCCCGGTTGATGCCTGAGACGCGCCGCCCGTTTCTTTCCTACTGACTACTGTCTCCAAGACGGAGCCTGATGCCCACTCGCACGAAGGCGGGCGGGCCGAGCGTGAGGACGGGCGTGCGGCCGACCTCGTAGCGCCGGCCCGTTAAATTCTCGGCGGCGGCGAAGGCTTCGACGCCGCGCGCGAGGCGGCGCGAGGCGAAGGCGTCGAGCGTAAAGTAGCGGCCGAGCCGCAGTCGGTTCTGGTCGTCGTCGAACTGCGCGCCCGAGGCGCGACCCTGCACGCCGAAGGTCACGGCGCGGCGGCGCGCGACGTAGCGCAGTTGAAAGCCGAGCTGGTGCCGCGCGACCTGCGGGAGGCGTCGGCCTTCGAGCACGTCGTCCACGGGGAAGCTCGCGACGCGCGCCTCCGCGAAGAGGTACCCGGCCGAAGCCGTCCAGCCGTTGCCGATGCGCTTCTCGAACTCGGCCTCGAAGCCGACGGTGCGCGTGCGGCCGAGGTTCCGTCTTTGCCGTGTGATGAGCGCGGGCGTGACCGAGAGCGTCACGTTGGCGACGGGGCGCGTCACGTCCGCGCGGAAGAGGCCGGCGCGCGCCGTGATCCCCCGCCGCGTGTCGGCGTAGATGAGTCCGGCCTCGCCGCTCGTCAGACGCTCGGCGCGCAAGGACGCGTCGGCGAGCGTGACGACGTTGCCGACGCGGAACGAGCGGTACAGCTCGTTCAACGTCGGCGCGCGGAACGCGCGCGCGAACGTCGCGTTGAGCGAGACGGAGTCCGACGCCTTGAAGACGGCCGCGAGCTGCGGGCTGAAGGCCGTCTCCGCCCGCTCCGCAAAGCCGGCGGTCGAGACCGCGCCGGCGAGCGTGCGCGTCGTCTGCTGCGCGCGGTGGTTGAGCCAACGGTCGAAGCGCGCGCCGGGCGTGACGACCAGCCTATCGGTCAGACGCAACGCGTCGCGCGCGTAAAACCCGACGGCGCGCGCCCGCCCGCCCGCGCCGACCGACGCGGACGGGCGCCCCGCGACGTAGACCAGCTCGTCGCTCGCGCCGCGCGCCTCCGACGCCTCCAGCCCCAGGACGACCGAGTGGCGCGTGCCGAACGCGCGCGACCACTGGGACGAGAGCCCCGAGCCTTGAGCCGGCACGCGCTGGAGCCGCGTCAGGGTCTCGCTCGCGCGGTCGGCCGCGACCGCCGTGAAGCTCTGGTCCAGGACCTGCGCGGAGGCGTGCGCGCGCAGGTCGAAGAGGCCGGCGCGCGTCGCGTCCCAGGAGAGCCCTGCGGCGAGCTGCCGGACGTGCGTGCGGTTGAACTGTTGCGGCGTGCCGTTGCGGCGCGACTCGCCGTAGTAGGAGGGGCGCGCGAAGATGAAAAGGCCGTTGGCGAAATTCCGCCTGACGTACAGCTCGCCGTTGCGCCAGCGCGACGCGGCGGGCGTGTCCACGGGGCCGCGCTCGCGCCGGCCGACGAGGACGTAGCCGTCCGTGTTGAAAGCCTGCGCCGAGACGGCGAGCCCCCAGCGGCCGCGCAGCGTGCTCGCGTACAGGGAAGCGTCCGGCGTGCGCTGCGTGCCGTAGGAAGTCTCGAAACGCAGCTGCGTGTCGTTGGCCTCGCGCGGGACGAAATGCACGACGCCGCCCAGCGCCCCGCTCCCGTAGAGCGCCGAGGAGGCGCCGCGCAGCACCTCGGCGCGTTCGAGCCCCTCGCGCGGGACGCGCCCCCAGTAGACCCAGCCGCCGAACGGGTCGTTCAAGGGCACGCCGCCGTAGAGCACGACCGCGCGGCTCGCGCCGCTCGCGCCGACGCCGCGCAGAGAGACGCCCTGCGCCGTCGGGTTGGCCGCGCGGCTCGAAGTGCGCCGGAAGAGCTGGAAGCCGGGCACCTGCCTGAGCACTTCGTCGGCCGTGAGCGCGGCGGCCGTCTCAAGCTCGTCCGCGCCGAGCACGACGACGCTGGCCGCCGTCTCCGCCAGACGCGTCTCCGTCCGCGCGGCCGACACCGACACGCGCTCGTCGAAGGGGGCCGGCGCGAGCACGACGCGCAGCTCTTCCCGGCCGTCCCACTCGTCGGCTTTCCAGCGCCGCTCGAACTTCTCGAACCCCTGCGCGCCGACCCGCAGCCGGAAGCCGTAGAGGCGCACGGGGCCGACCGCGAAGCGCCCCTCCGCGTCCGTTTGGAGGATGAGGGGGTCGAAGGCCCCTCCGCCCTGCATCCATACCTCGGCGCCGGCCACGGGCGCGCCGTTCTGGTCAACGACGACGCCGCGCAGCGTCGGCCGCGGCGACGGCGTCGGCGACCCGCCCTGCGCGCGCGCCTCGCCGCCCGCCGCACAGACGAGCGCGATGATGAGGAGGCAGGCTGAAGATACTTTTGACGGCACGCCCGGATGATAAAGCATCGGCGGCGCGTTTGCTCACAAGGCGGACGTTCGCTGTGTTAGTCTCGGGCGCGTGAACCTGTGGCAGGAAGTGGTCATCGCGGCGGCGGCGTTCGCGGCGGGTCTCATCAACTCTATCGCGGGCGGCGGCACGCTCGTCTCGTTCCCGGCGCTGCTGTGGGTGGGGCGCGACCCGGTGCTGGCGAACGCGACGAGCACGGTCGCGCTCTGGCCCGCGTCGCTGGCGGGAGTCTACGGCTTCCGGCGCGAGCTGAAAGGAGGAACGCGCACGTTCCTGCTCTTCGGCGCGCCTTCGCTCCTGGGCGGCGTGCTCGGCGCGGCGCTGCTGCTGCGCACGCCCTCGGAGACGTTCGGCCGCCTCGTCCCCTTCCTCATCCTCTTCGCCACCTTACTGCTCGCGGCGCAGGAGCCCATCTCGCGGCGCCTGCGCGGGGACGGCGAAGAGGCGGGCGAGCCGACGCGCGCGTGGTGGGCGGGCGCCGTCGCCTTCCAGTTCTGCGTCGGGGTCTACGGCGGCTACTTCGGCGCCGGGATAGGCATCCTGATGCTGGCGGCGCTGGGGCTGCTGGGCTTCGCGGACATCCATCGGATGAACGCGCTGAAGAACCTGCTCGCCATCTGCATCAACGGCGTGGCCGCCGTCTACTTCATCCTCTCGGGCGCGGTCATCTGGTCGGACGTGCTGTTGATGACGTTCGCGGCCATCGCGGGCGGCTACTCCGGCGCGCGCCTCGCCTACCGCCTCGGCCGCCGCTACGTCCGCCTCGCCGTCATCGCCATCGGCCTCGCCATGAGCGTCTCGCTCTTCTTCCGTTAAAGGCTGCGCGCGCTGAAGGTGTCGCAGCGGCGCACGTCGCCGCTGTCGAAGCCCTGGCGGAACCAGCGCATGCGCTGCTCGGACGAGCCGTGCGTGAACGAGTCGGGGACGACGTGGCCCTGCGACTGGCGCTGGAGCCGGTCGTCGCCGATGGCCGAGGCCGCGCCGAGCGCCTCCTCGGCGTCGCCGGGGTCGAGCTGGTCGCGCTGCTTCGAGTGGAAGCCCCAGACGCCCGCGTAGCAGTCGGCCTGTAGCTCAAGCCGGACGGAGAGGTCGTTGGCCTGCGCCTCGCTCCGCGCGCGCCGCTGGAGGTTCGTCACCTTGTCGGACGTGCCCAGAAGGTTCTGGACGTGGTGGCCGACCTCATGCGCGATGACGTAAGCCTGCGCGAAGTCGCCCGGCGCGCCCAGTTTCGACTGGAGGTCGTCGTAGAAGGAGAGGTCGATGTAGACCTTCTGGTCGCCGGGGCAGTAGAACGGCCCGACCGCCGCGCTCGCCGCGCCGCACGCCGACTGCACCTGCCGCGTGAAGAGCACGAGGTTCGGCGCGCGGTACTGGCTCCCGTTGCGCTGGAAGATGTCGTTCCAGGCGTCCTCGGTGCTGCCGAGCACGCGCCTGATGAAGCGCGCGTCCTCGTCGTCGGCCGGCGGCTGCCCCGGCGCGCCGCCCGGCCGCGAGGCCGGCGCCGGCCCCCCCGGCCCCGCCTCCCCGCCGCCGAGCAACTGGCTCGGGTCCACGCCGAAGAGGAGCGCGAGGACGACGATCGCTATCGTCCCCAGCCCGCCGCCGACCGCGATGCCCCCGCCGCCGATCCCGCGCCGGTCTTCCACGTTTCCGCTCTCACGCTGGCCGCCTAGTCTCATTTTTTTAAACTCTCCTCCGCTTACGTTTCAGCCGGCCGCCGGACTCCTCGGGCCGGGTGCCATCCGACGGGGAATGATTCGGGGTTCTAAGTTAAGGGGGAAGCTTCTCCCGGGCCTTCGCGCTCGGGCGCGGGCGGCGGGGGCGGGTCGCCGCGCTCCTTCTGCGAGGGCGTTTTGCCGTGTTCGTTCTGCGCCGCCAGGCCGACGGGCGTCCCCTTGTGCAGCTTGTAGGCGCGGATGAAGAGCGCGAGCGCGACCCACGTGCCGATGAAGGCCAGCGGGAAGGTGATGCCGCGCGGCCACTTCATCGCGACCATCGAGAGCACGAGCAGCGTCACGCCGGCCATCGCCATCAGCCGCGCCTCGGCCGGCCCGAGCACGCGCCGGTTGGTGATGGCCGCGCCGACGGCGCTCCCCACCCCGATGACGCCGGCGGCCGCGCGGCTGGTGCTCCCCTTCCGGCTCGTGCGCTGACCCCGCGGCCTGCGCGGACGCGGCGGGCCGATGGGTCTCACCTTCCGCCGCTCGCTCATGACTATCTCGGTCGAGTGTTCGAGGTCGCGGCAGTACATCTCCTCCATCTGCCCGGCGAAGCCCTCGTCCTCGATGGTCACGTCCAGCTCCCAGTTGCCCATCCAGCTCGCGACGTTGAGGTTGGTCGAGCCGACGCGCGCCCAGCGGCCGTCCACCACCGAGGTCTTGGCGTGGATCATCGGGCCGTTCCACTCGAAGACGCGCACGCCGGCTTCGAGCAGCGCGCGGTAGTTGGCGCGCGAGAGCGCGCTCACCACGGGGATGTCGCTCGCGCTCGGGACGAGGAGCCGCACGTCCACGCCGTCCTGCGCCGCCGCGCGCAGCGCCTGGACGTACATCGTCGTCCCGACGAAGTAGGCGTCCGTGAGCCACAGGTACTTGCGCGCGCCCGCCGCGACGAGCTGTTCGAGGCGGTAGAGCCCGACCGTGTTCGGCTCGGTCGCGATGACGCGCACGGGTACCTCGCCGCCCTGCCCGATGTCTTCGCGCCCGGGCAAGTCCTCCGCCGGAATCCGCTCGCCGGAGGAGGTCTCCCACACGCGCGCGAAGGCCGCCTCCATGTCGGCCACCGCCGGGCCGCGTATCTCGACGCCGGTGTCGCGCCACGGCTCGATGTTCTTCTGGGGGCGCCCGACCCAGTCGCGCCCGACGCACAAGCCCATCACGTAACCGACGCGCCCGTCCACCGAGATCATCTTGCGGTGGTCGCGGTTGAGCCAGCCGAACGGCTCGTCGTAGCGCGGCGGGTTAAAGCCCGTGACCTCGACGCCCGCGTCGCGCAGGTTCCGCCAGAAGCGGCGCGAGGTCTTGCCGACCCCGCCCAGCCAGTCGTAGACGACGCGGACGCGCACGCCCTCGCGCGCCTTCACGCTGAGCGCCTCGGCGAACTCGCGCCCGACCTCGTCCTCGTGGATGATGAAGCTCTCGAAGTGTATCGTGCGTCGAGCGCCGGCGATGGCTTCGAGCCAGGCGGGGTAGTTCTCTTTGGCGTCGACGAGGAGGCGGACGCCGTTGCCGGGGATGAGCGGCGAGCCGGTCGCGCGCGCGTACGCCTGCTCGACGACGCGGCGCACGGGCGCCAGCTCGGCCGTGTCGACGCCCGCCTCGCGCGCCTCGCGCCCCTCCTGCCTCGGCTGGTACACCTCGGTCGTCATCAAACGTCCATCTTACCGGCCACGCCTTTGGACAACTGTGTCCGCCAGCAAACAAATCTGTTGCGGGGATTGGGAGCGGCACACATAATAGCGCGTTTTCCTACGCCGTGCGTACAGCATCCCGGCGGCGAACTGCCGTATGAAGAGACCCGAGACGGCCGAACTCTTCCTCCCGCTCCAGCGCGAGCTGGTCGCGCTGCTGCGCGGGCTGGCAGAAGACGACTGGTCGCGCCCGACGCTGGCGCGCGACTGGACTGTGAAGGACGTGGCCGCACACCTCCTCGACACGGACCTGCGAAGACTGTCGGGGCACCGCGACGCGCACAGGCCGTCAGCCGCCAAACTTGGCGGCTACGAAGAGATCGTCGCCTTCATCAACCGCCTCAACGCCGCGTGGGTCGAGACGGCGCGGCGACTGAGCCCGCGCGTCGTCACGGACCTGCTCGAATGGACGGGGCCGCAGGTGGCCGCACTCTTCGCCTCGCTCGCGCCCGACGCAGAGGCGGCGGTCGCCGTCGCCTGGGCGGGCGAGCAGCGCTCGGCCAACTGGATGGACGTGGGGCGCGAGTACACGGAGAAGTGGCACCACCAGGCGCAGATACGCGACGCGGTCGGCGCCCCCGCGCTCGACTCGCGCCGCTGGCTCGGCCCTGTCATCGAGCTTTCGATGTACGCGCTCCCGCACGCCTTCCGCCACGCGCGCGCCGAGCCGGGCAGCGCCCTCTCCGTCCGCATCAACGGCGAGGCGGGCGGCGACTGGCACATCCTGCGCGGGCGCGACCGCTGGGAGCTGCGCGAGGGCGAGGCGGCCGACCCGTCCGCGCGCGTCCGCCTCGACGCGGACGCCGCCTGGCGCCTCTTCTTCAACGCGCTCTCGCGGGACGAGGCCGCGCGCCTGGTCGAAGCGTCGGGCGACGAGAGCCTGCGCGAGACCTTCCTCGGCGTCCGGTCGGTGATGGTTTAGAGGCGTGAACCGTGAACTGTAAACCGTGACGAGATAAATCCTGCTCTTCTCTCATCACGGTTCACGTTTCACGTCTTGTCACGGTTTACGGTTCACGGTTTACGCTCCTATGACGACCGACGAGACTGACTTAACTCACCTGCGCCGCGCGATACAACTCGCGCTCGAAGCGGAGGCCGGCGGCCGGCGTCGGCCGCGTCGTCTTCGGCGCGAGCGACACCACGGGCGGCGCCGGGCCGCTGCTCGCGCACCTGCCCGCCTACTACGCCGGCGGCGCGGGCGTCCCCCGCTGGGTCGGCCCCGTCCTGCCCGAACTCTGCGACCCGCTCTTCCGACGCGTGGTCGCGCGCTTCGACGCGCTGCCCTGCGGCAAGGAGAATTTTTAGGCCGCGCGCCTGAAACGCGTCCGAACGCGCCCCTCCAGAGTTATTTTGTTGACACGCGGCGCGGCGCGTCATTAACATCTGCCGACTTGTTCGTATGGATTCGCGCACGCGCCGGAGCCGTCACGTCAGTTCCCCGCCCCCTCGCGCAGGTTTGTGGCCGCTCCCGGCGTGCGCCCGTTCAACCGTCCTAAGAACAGGAGAGAACATGCGTCCCCCCCAGAAAACGAAGCGTCCGACCTCCATCTTTCTCAACGCCTTCTGCCTCCTCGTCCTTCTCGCGCTCGCCGCCGCGCCCGCGGGCGCGCAGACTCAGATCACGACCGGCACCGTCCAGGGCACCGTCACGGACGAGCAGGGCGCGACCGTCCCCGGCGCCACGGTCGAGGTCAGGAACGTCGGCACCAACCTCACGCGCACGCTCTTGTCCGACGAGGGCGGCCGCTTCGTCTTCCTCCAGCTCCCCCCCGGCCGCTACACGCTCTCCGTCACGAAGCAGGGCTTCGCCACGCTCAAGCAGGAGGAGTTCGCGCTCACGGTCGGGCAGGCCGCCAACCTCGACCTGAAGATGAAGGTCTCGGGCGTGAACGAGACCATCACCGTCTCCGCCGTCCAGACCGTGGACACCGCGAGCACGCAGACCTCCACCACTATCAACGAGCGCGCGGTCTCGAACCTCCCCGTCCTCGGCCGCAAGTTCGAGGACCTGCTGACGCTCACGCCCAACGTCTCGGTCACGCAGGGGCCCGACGGCGACGAGATAAACTTCGCGGGGCAGCGCGGCGTCTTCAACAACATCAGCCTCGACGGCGGCGACTACATGAACGGCTTCTTCGGCGAGCAGGCCGGCGGCCAGCGCGCCGCCATCGACATCCCCCTCGACGCGGTCAAGGAGTTTCAGGTCATCGCCACCGGCGCGACCGCCGAGTTCGGCCGCACCGCCGGCGGCGTCGTCAACGTCGTCACCAAGTCGGGCACCAACGAGTTCCACGGCTCGCTCTTCCACTTCCAGCGGCTCGAAGCGCTCACCGCCAACACCTCCGACGGCAAACCCCTGCAGGACTTCCACCGCGAGCAGTTCGGCGCCAACGTCGGCGGCCCCTTCAAGCGCGACAAGGCATTCTTCTTCGTCGCCTACGAGCAGATCTTCGAGAACCTGACGCGCGCCAACCTCTCCGAGCAGGTCGGCGACACGCCCTGCCCCGCGGCCGCGCCGAGCATCCTCGCCAACGAGTCGCTTATCAACTCGAACACCGACTGCCAGCGCCTCGCGCTCCTCGGCTTCTTCCGCGCGACGCGCAACCAGGAGGAGGGCTTGCCCACCAAGCGCCCCGTCCGCAACTCCGCCATCCTCGGCAAGGTGGACTGGCACCTGACCGCCAACAACCACCTCGCGCTCTCGCACAACTTCGACTACTCGAAGAACGAGAACCAGACCTTCGACGTGGCGACCTACGGCAACTCGGCCAACGGCGTCGAGGGGCCGTCGAAGATTCACGCCTTCAACGCCAACCTCTTCTCGACGCTCTCGCCGACGAAGGTCAACGAGTTCCACTTCACCTACGGGCGCGAAGACCGCCCGCGCTCGGCCGTCGAGTCGAACGTCCCGGCCGACACGGCGATGGGCTTCGCCACCACCTTCCGCTTCGGCCAGCCCTTCTTCATCCAGCCCGCCATCGACGAGCTGTTCTGGCGCACGCAGCTGAAGGACAACTTCTCCGTCGTCTCGGGCAACCACACCGCCAAGTTCGGCGGCGAGTGGGTGCACAGCCGCAACTCGCAGGTCTTCCGGGGCTTCTTCCAGGGGCGCTACATCTTCGACAGCGTGACCGGCTTCCTGCGCTACGCCTCGCCCGCGGCCGCGGGCGGCTTCGGCCCGAGCACCGTCGGCTGCTCGAACGGCACGTACGTCACCGCGCCCGCCGCCTGCCCCGCCGGGACGACTCCGACCGGCGGCCCGCTGCTTCTCTACTTGCAGGGCGCGGGGCTCACGGGGCCCGCGACCGACGCCGCCGGCTTCTCCGACATCGCGAACGAAGACCTCGCGCTCTTCGCGCAGGACACCTGGAAGATACGGCCCAACTTCACCGCGACGCTGGGCTTGCGCTGGGAGGCGCAAATCTTCCCCGAGCCGGTCGTCGCGCCCGAGGACACGGCCTACGGCATCTTCCTGGGCGACCCGCGCTTCCCCTCCGACGGCACGCTCCCCAGCCCGAAGAAGCAGTTCCAGCCGCGCGTCGGCTTCGCCTGGGACGTGGGCGGTAACGGCAAGTCAGTGCTCCGCGCCAACTACGGCGTCTACTTCGCGCGCCAGAACATGCTCAGCCAGGTCGGCTCCATCACCACCAACGGCGTCCAGCAGCAGACCATCTTCGTCAACACCGACCTCGTCCGCCTGTTCGGCGTCCCCGCGCCGGCCTGGCCGGGGCTCGTCACCCCGCCCTCGACCGTCAGCCCTTGCGCGGCGGGCGCGGTCTCGAACCCGTTCCCGTGCTTCTCGGGCGTGCGCGTCTTCAGCCGCGACTACGCCAACCCGCGCGTCTACACCGCCAACGTCGCCTTCGAGCAGGCGCTGGCGCAGAACATTTCGGTCTACTTCGACTTCACGCACGCGAAGGGCGTCCACCTGACGCGCTTCCTCAACGTCAACCGCAACAACTTCTTCAGCCCCTTCCTCGGCGAGGTGATGGTGACGAGCGCCAACGGCAAGTCGCTCTACCGCGCCTTCACCGTCGGCGTGCGCAAGCGCTTCAGCGACCGCTACCAGTTCGAGGGCAACTACGTCTTCTCCAAGGACATGGACGACGACTCGAACGAGCGCGACCCGTTCACCGACCGCGCCTTCGACATCAACAACCTCCAGCTCGACTACGCGCTCTCCGACCGAGACATCCGCCACCGCTTCAACTTCTACTCGAACGTCGAGCTGCCGGCGGCCTTCGAGCTGAACGCGCGCGTCCAGGCGCGCACCGCGCAGCCCATCACTCCCACGGTGCGCACCGCGACCAACCGCAACACGCTCAGGAAGGACAACGAGTTCTTCTCGTTCGACTGGCGCCTCCAGCGCCCCTTCCGTTTCTCGGAGTCGATGGCGATCATCCCCATCTTCGAGATGTTCAATACCTTCAACACCGAGAACAACATCAACCCGCTCGTCACGCCCGGCCTCTTCAACTTCGACGGCTTCCTGCGCCAGGGCGTCGGCGACCCGCGCATCATCCAGTTGGCCGTCAAGTTCGTCTTCTGACTCGCGGGGGAACAAGGCACACGATGGACGCGAAACAGCGGGCGGGGTTCAAGGCGGCCGAGTACGTCGAAGACGGGATGAGCGTCGGGCTGGGGACGGGCTCGACCGCCTACTGGCTGGTCGAGCGCGTGGGCGAGCGCGTGCGCGAAGAGGGCCTGCGCGTGCGCTGCGTCCCGACCTCGCGGCGGACGGAGGAGCAGGCTCGGAGCCTGGGCATCCCGCTCGTCTCGCTCGGCGAGGTCGGCGAGCTCGACCTCGCCATCGACGGCGCGGACGAGATAGGCCCCGACCTCGCGCTCATCAAGGGCGGCGGCGGCGCGCTGCTGCGCGAGAAGCTCGTGGCCTCGGCCGCGCGCCGCTTCGTCGTCATCGCCGACGCGTCGAAGAGGGTGGACGTGCTCGGCCGCTTCCCGCTCCCCGTCGAGGTCGTGCAGTTCGCCTGGGAGCTGACCGCGCGCCGCGTCGCCGCCGTGACGCGCGTCGAGCCCGAGCTGCGGCGCGGCGCGGGCGGCGGCGCTTACGTCACGGACAACGGCAACTTCATCCTCGACTGCCGCTGCGGCGAGATACCCGACCCGGCGCGCGCCGAGCGCGAGCTGAAGTCGCTCGCCGGCGTCGTCGAGTCCGGCCTCTTCGTCGGGATGGCCGACACGGCCGTCGTCGCCACCGACGAGGGCGTGGAGGTCGTCGGGCGTTAGCGCCGCCCGCCCCGCGCCCGCCCTTTCGTAACGCAAAGCGCACAAAGAATCCGCGAAGAGCGGAAGGAGTTCGGCTAGCATCCCGCGCGTGCCGACAACGCTGACACTGCTCCTGCCGCTGGCGGCCTCCTCCTGGGCGCGCGGGCTCATCAACTTCTTCGTCAGGCTCGGCGTCCTCGGCCCCTTCCTGCTCGAAGCCTTCGACTCGTCATTCTTCTACATCCCGCTGGCGAACGAGCTGCTGCTCTTCATGCTCATCCACTCCGGCGGCGAGCCCTCGCGCTGGATGTGGGCGGCCTACGCGGTGTCGGGCGCGGCGGGGACGGTGGCGGGCGTCGCGCTCTTAGACCTCCTGGTGCGGCGCGCCGGCGCGGACGGCGTCGAGCGTGTGGTCGGGCGCGGACAGTTCGGGAGGCTCAAAAAGAAGCTGGAGCGGAACACGGGCTGGGTGGTGATGCTGGCCTCGGCGCTGCCGCCGCCGTTCCCGTTCCGCTTTACGATGATGACGGCCTCGGCGCTCCAGTGCGACCGCGCGCGGATGTTCGTCTCAGTCTTTTTGGGGCGCACGCTCCGCTTCGCCGCCGAGGCGCTGCTCATCCTCTACTTCGGCCGCCGCTTCCTCGACCTCATGAACTCCGACGCCTTCAACTACGTCGTCTACGGCCTCACGCTCGTCGCCGTCGCCGGCAGCGCCGTCACGCTCTACCGCCTCTTCTGGTCGCGGCGGAAGAAGAAGAAGTCAGGAGTCAGGAGTCAGGAGTCAGGAGCCAGTAGCGCTCCGCGTCGCGGGCGCTGACGCCAGCAGCCGGACGCTTCGACTGACGAACTGCTTTTCTACTGACTCCTGACTACTGTCTACTGACTACTTCCTTCAGTGCAGCCCGTCGCCCGAGGTGTCGCCGCGCGACGAGTCGTGCTTGCCTAATTTGGGGACGGTGCGCTTCCTGGCGCCGCCGCCGCCGCCCTTGCGCGAGGGGCTCCGGTTCTTCTCGGCCCTCGACTGGCTCGGGGGGCCGGCCCGGCCGCGCGCCTGTCGCTCCTCGTCCTTGCCCGCCGTGTCTTTACGCCGTGGCATGGTCTCCTCCCTTTCGACGCCTCAGCCGCGCCGCCGCCCGCCCGCCTTCTTTGACGCCGCGCCGCCGCCCGTGTCCGAGGCGGGGTAGCCGGGCGCGGCCGAGTCCGCCGCCCGCATCGAGCGCCGGTCGCCGCTGGCGACTCCGGCCTGACCGCCCGCCGTGCGGCTCTTCTTCGCGCCGCGCACGCGCCGCCCCGAAGTGCTGAACGTCTCGATGAGCCCGTGCTCTTCCAGGCGGCGGTAGGCGTTGCGCACGATGTTGCGGCTGACGCCGAGCCGTTCGGCGAGCCCGCGCTCGGACGTGATGGCGTCGCCGCGCGTGAACTTGCCGGCGAGGATGGCGCTCGCGATCTGGTTGAAAATCTGCTGCGTCTTCGTCTCGTCGCTCCCGGCGCGGATGCGTATGTTTAAGTCGGGCATGAATTCCCCCTTGAAATTAGTTCGCTGCTAGAACCCTGACGGGTAAGTTTCGGGCGGCTCTTCGCCCGCCGTCCAGCGCGCGGCGGGTTCGAGCGGCTCGACCGCGCGCGTCTCGTCGAAGTGGAGCACGGCGTCGAACTGCTCGGCGAGCCGCGCGCGGAAGTAGTGGCTCTGGCGCTCTGTCTCCGGGCGGTAGATGACGCCGATGGCGCGCTCCAGCCGCGGCCGCGCCAGAAGGTCGCGCGCCGGTCCTTCGGCGCGCAGGTCGAGCACGAAGCGCCCGAGCCCCGCCTCGTGGAAGAGCGCCTCGTAGCTGCCTTCGAGCGCGGGTCGCACGCGCTTGCGGCGGCCCGGCTCGTCCCAGTCGGACGAGGCGGTGACCGTCCCGGTGTACGTCGTGAACCCGACGAGCACACAATCGCGCGCGTACCGCTCGCGCACCAACTGCCCGACGTTCCACTCGCCGCCCTCGCCCATCTCGGTCGCGCGCGCGTCGCCGAGGTGCGAGTTGTGCTCCCACACGGCGACCTTCGCGGCCGGCCCTTCGGCGCTCAGGTGCGTGACGAGCGCGTCCAGAGTCTCGGCCATGTGCCCGTCGCGCATGTTCCACGAGCTGACGCGGCCGCGGAACATCGAGCGGTAGTACTCCTCCGCGTTCCTGACGAGCCGCGCGTTCTGCTCGGCGTAAAAGAACTCGTCGCGCTCGACGCGCCCGTCGCGGTTCGCCAGCTCCGTGGCGCGCCGGCGCAGCTCGACCAGCTGCTCGACCACGCCCGGCTCGCACGACTCGGCCGCGCCGTAGGCCGCCGCGTAGGCGTAAGACTGCGCGTCCTCGCCGAAGTGCTCGAAGCACGAGTAACGACTCCGCGCGCGGCGCGCGGCCTCGGGGTCGACTTTCTCCAGATAGCCGAGCACGGCCTCGATGGACGCGTAGAGGCTGTAGAGGTCGAGCCCGTAGAAGCCGACCTTGTGCGCGCCGGCGGGGAGCGCTTCGTTGTGGGCGCGCAGCCACTCGACGAACTCGACGACGACCGTGTTGCGCCACATCCACACGGGGAAGCGCCTGAAGCCGCCGAGCGCCTCGCGCGCGTCCCGGTCGTCCGACTCCCCGCGCACGTAGCGGTTAACGCGGTACGCGTCCGGCCAGTCGGCCTCGACCGCGACGGCCGTAAAATCCTTCTCGGTGATGAGCCGCTTCGTTATCTCGGCGCGCTCGGCGTAGAACTCGTGCGTGCCGTGCGACGCCTCGCCCAGCAGCGCGAAGCGCGCCGCGCCGACCAACCCCAGCAGCGAGTCGTAGTCTGCGCCCGCGCCTTCGAGCGGCCGCGCCGCACGGCGCACCGCCTCCGCCACCTTCGCCACCTTCGCCTCGGCCATAACGCACCACCTCAGGGCTGAAGGGTGAGGGCGGAAGGATGAAGGGGACGCTCGACAGCCGTCACTTCATCCTTCCGCCTTCCGCCCTCGCCGCCCCCTTCTCAGCTCCTGCCGGCGGCCCTCGATGACGAGAGGCCGGGGTCGGGGTCGGGCGAGGACACGGCGGTCGTGTCGGTCGTCCCCGCGGCCGTGATCTCGCCCGCCGGCGTGACGGGCGCGGGGAGCGCCGTGTCCGTGCCGGACTGGTAGCTGTGGACGCGCAGGCTGTTCTGCACGTTCGAGACGCCGCCCACCGACTCGGCGACGTTCTCGGCCAGGCGCTTGGCGTAGCGGCTGTCCACCGTCCCCGTCAGGATGACCTCGCCGGCCACGACGCCCACCTCCACGTCCGAGGCGTCGAGCCACTCGTTGTCGGTCAGGCGGTCGCACACCTCCTCGCGGACGCGCTCGTCGGAGCGGCGGTAGTTCCTCGGCCCGCGCCCGCGGAACTTGCCCTCGCCGCGCGCGCCCCGCGCGCGAAACTCTTCGCGGGGGCCGCGCCGCCCGCGGTCGTCGTCGTCCGCGTCGTCTTCGCCGCCGAACCACGAGCGCACCTGGTCGGCCGCGCGGTCGAGCCAACTGCCGCCGGCGCGGTCGTCGTCGCGCCCCGCGTAGGCGCGTGCGCCGTAGGCGCGGCGGTCGTCGCGGTCGTCGTCGTCGCGGTCGTAGTCCTCGCGCCCGTACTCGTAGCCGCTGCGCCCGTAGAAGCGGCTCGTCGTGCGGCCGTAGTCCGTGTCGTAGTCGCGCACGCCCTCGTCCTCGTGGACGCGCGGCGCGCGCACGCGCTGCTCGTAGGCGCGCCCCGCGTCGCGGCCGTACGGGCGCTGCGCGTAGCCGCGCCCGTAGTCCTCGCCCTCCGGGCGGCGCGGCGCGGCCGAGCCTGCGTAGCCGCCCGCGAGCCCCTCGCGCCCGGAGCGCGGGACGTACTCGCCCGCGCCGTACTCGCGCGCGCCGGGGCGCGGGCCGTACTCGCGCGCGAAGTAGTCACGCGCCCCGGGCTCGCGCTCGCGCCCGTACTCGCCGCGCACGGCCGGGTAGCCGCCGCCGCGCCGCGCCGCGCCGTACTCGCGCCCGTAGCGCTCGCCCGTCTCGCCGTAGCCGCGCGAGACGTCGCGCTCGCCGTAGCCCCTGTCCTCGGTGCGGTCTTCTTCGGGGTCGCCGTAGCGCCCGAACCCTCTGTCACCGTAACGTTTTGACATCATCAACCTCCTTCTAATCGTCTGCGTCTTTAAGTCGCTCTCTTCTTCCGGCGGGCCGAAAGCTCGCGCGCCTGCTCGAAGACGCCTTCTAGCTGCTGACCCTTCCTGAGCACCGGCGCGAAGAGGTCGCCCTTGCGCTCCAGCCGCCGGAGCATGTTCCTGATGTGGAAGTCGGACGTTCTGACCTTCCTGCGCTCGACCTCCCTCCATTCGAGCGGCGCCGAGACGGTCGCGCCCGGCTTCGGCCTCACCGAGTAGGGCGCGACGACCGACTTGCCGCGCGCGTTCTGCATGTGGTCGACGTAGATCATCCCCGCCCCGCGCCTGCGCTTCGACCGCTCGACGGTCGCCACCCGTGCCTGCTCGCGCGCGACGGCCGTCGCCACCTGCTCGGCCAGCTCGGCGATCTGTTCGTAGTCGTAGACCGGCTCGACCGGCACGTAGACGTGGATGCCGCGCGAGCCCGAGGTCTTCGGGTACGAGTCGAGCCCGAGCCGCGCGAGCACGTCGCGCGTGGTGAGCGCCACGTCGCAGATGGTCTCGAACGTGACGCCCTCGGCCGGGTCGAGGTCGAAGACGAACCAGTCGGGGTGCCCGAGGTCGGCGACGCGCGAGTGCCACGGGTGCCGCTCGACCGCGCCGAGGTTCGCCATGTAGAGGAGCGTCGCCAGGTTGTCGCCGACGACGTAGTCGACCTCGTGGGCGCCGCCGTCTTCGACTTCGAGCGGCACGGTGCGGGCGAAGGACGGCGCCTCGTTCACGTCGTGCTGGTGGAAGGAAGGCCCGCCGACGCCCGTCGGGTACCTCTTCATGATGAGCGGCCGGTCTTTCAGGTAGGGCAGGATGTAGTCGGCGACCTCGTAGTAGTAGCGTATGAGGTCGCCCTTCGTGTAACCCTCCTCCGGCCAGTAGACGCGCTCCAGGTGCGTCAGCGGCACGACCTCGCGCCCCACGCGCACGTTCAAATCGCCCTCGGGCGCCTTCGCCTTCAACGCACGCGCCACCGGCACGACCTTCCCGCCCCCGGCCTTCTTCGCGGCGTCGAACTGCCTCACGCGCCCCGCGCCGCCGCCCTCACTTCTCCCCTTCGCCTTTTTGCTCTTGCCCTTTATCGTCTCAACACCGTCAACGGGCTTGCGCAGCCGCAGCTCCCAGTCGGCTTCGGCGAACTCGTCGCTCCGCTTGAACAGCAGCCACTCGCCCGCGCGCCGCTTCATCCTGACGAGCGTGAAGGCCCCGCGCAGCTTCTCGCCCTTCAGCTCGAAGTCGAGGCGGCCGGCTTCCAACTGCTCGGCCGCCGAGCCCTCGCCGAGCGCGACGTACGTGCCGCCGTCCCACCTCATGTGCTCGCCCGCGCCGTACTCGCCCTCGGGGATGAGCCCCTCGAACTTCAGATACTCGACGGGGTGGTCTTCGGTCTCGACGGCCAGGCGCTTCTCCGAAGGGTCGAGCGAAGGCCCGCGCGGGACGGACCACGACTTCAGGACGCCGCCGACCTCCAGGCGGAAGTCGAAGTGGAGCTTCGACGCGTGGTGCTCCTGCACGACGAAGCGCCGCCGGCTCGCCTTCGACACCGCGCCCTTCGGCTCCGGCGTCCGCCTGAAGTCGCGCATCTTCCGGTAGGTCCCAAGCCCCATCGACAAACTTCCCCCCGCGCACGCTTGCCGCCTGACGGTACAGCCTGTGTACGCGACCCGTTCACGCGCCGCCGCGTGCAGACCCTGCCCCGCGCGGCCCTGCTCAAACAAACCCCGCGTATTTTTTAAGACTTCCCCGGCCACCTCGCCCGATGGCACCAGTTTCATCGTCAGAGGCTTGCAACTTGCATACTCAAGCCGAGGAAGCTCTCTCAAACCACGCTTGTCCGGCGGCGAACCCAGGTGAAGTTCTCGGAACTGGCGAAGACTTACGAGCGCGTCGGCGGGGCCTCGGGCGACCCGGCGCGCGTGCGGCTCCTCGCCGAGATGTTCCGCGGCGCGGACCCGCGCACGCTCGCCGCGGCGGCGCACTTCACGCTGGGCGAGGTCGTGGACACGCGCCTCTCAGAACGCCTCGGCATCGGGCCGGCGACGCTCCGCACGGTCCTGGCGCGACTGTACGGTCTCGAAGCAGCCGCCGTGGACGAAGAGGTCCGGCGCACCGGCGACATGAGCGAGGTCGTCGCCGCGCGCGTCGGCGGCACGGACACGCTTGAGGTGGGCAAGCTCTGGCGACGCCTGAACCGGGGCGTCGAGCGCGACGAGAGCCGCGAGTCGCTCGTCGAACACGTCTTCCGCAACACGACGGCGTCGGGCGCGAAGTACTTCACGCGGATGGTGCTCAACCAGATGCGCATCGGCGCAGGGCTGGGCACCGTCGCGCGCGCGCTGGCCTCGGCCTTCGGCGTCGAGCCGGCGGCGGTCGAGCACCTCTACGCGATGACGAACGACATCGGGCTGGTCGCGGCGCAGGCGCGCAAAGGTCAGCGGGCGCTGGCGCGCGCCGGCCTCACGCTCTTCCGCCCGTACCAGTTCATGAACGCGCAGAAGGTTGACCGCCCCGAGGAGATTTTCGAGAAGCTGAAAGGCAGGAGAATCATCTTCGAGGTGAAGTACGACGGCGCGCGTCTGCAAATCCACTTGAAGAAGGGCCGGCCGCCCGAGATACGCGCCTACTCGCGCCGCCTGAACGACGACACGGCGGCGATGCCCGACGTGGCGGCCGCGCTCGCGCGCGCGTGGAAGGGCGGCGACGCCATCCTCGAAGGCGAGGCCGTCGCCTACGACCCCGCGCTCAGGGAGAGGCGGCCGTTCCAGGCCGTGCTCCAGCGGCTCGGCCGCGTCCACGGCATCGAGGAGAAGGCGCGCGAGATTCCGCTCGTCCTACACCTCTTCGAGATGGTCTACCACGACGGCGAGGACCTGATGAACGTCCCGCAAGGAGAGCGCCGCGCGCGGCTCGGAAAACTCTTCCGCCCGACCGAACGCGTGAAGATGACCGAGAGCGTCGTGACCGACTCGATGGAGGAGCAGGCCGCGTTCTTCCGGCGTGCGCTCGAAGAGGGGCACGAGGGTCTGATGGCGAAAGACCCCGACGCCGCGTACGTCCCCGGCCGCCGCGCCGAGAAGTGGATGAAGCTCAAGCCGGCGTTCGAGACGCTCGACGTGGTCGTCACCGGCGGCATCTGGGGCTCGGGGCGCAGGAAGGGATTGCTCTCAAGCCTTATCGTCGCCGTGCGCGACCGCCAGGGGTTCAAGACCGTCGGCAAGGTCGGCACCGGGTTTTCCGAGGAGGCGCTGCGCGAGCTGACGGCGCGACTCGAGCCGCGCGTCATCTCGACGCGCGGGCGCGACGTGGAGCTCGAGCCCGAGGTCGTCATCGAGGTGGACTTCCAGGACATCCAGAAGACCGCGCGCTACCGCGCCGGCTACGCGCTGCGCATCCCGCGCTTCAAGCGCGTCCGCACCGACAAGAGCACGCGCGAGGCCGACGACCTCGCGCGGCTCAAGCGGCTCTACAGGCAGATGCACCCGTGAAGATTTGAAATTTCAGATTTGAAATTTGAAATTCTCTCCGCCCTCGTCGCTCAAATCAATCACCCACGCTTCGGGGACGTGGCGCTCGACGATGAGCCGGCCGAGGTTGAGCCAGCGCGCGGCGCCGTCGAGGACGTGGGAGTCCGAGGTGACGGCGACTCGGTTCGAGTTGACTATCTCGCGGTCGGGGTTGAACTCCACCTCGACCTCCCACGGCCAGCCGCGCTCCCGCGCGACCGTACGGACGCGCTCGGCCAGCCGCCCGCTGTTCGAGACCGGCTTGTCCAGCAGCCACAGCACCGACGCGGGCGAGAGCGCCCCGAGCGCCTCGCCCGCGAGCACGACAGCGCGCCCGGTCTCCTCGACCGCGCGGTACGAGCCGTGGACGGATGAGAGGTCGCGCACGCAGCCGTCGCGCCCCGTGACGAGCACGCCGCCCGCGAGCGCCGCCTCCAGAGTGATGACGAGGTTGAAGCCGTCAACTATCAACCCCTCGCCCGCGACCTCGCCCGCGCGGCGCGCGCGACGGCGCCCGAGGCTCTCGTCCGAACAAGCCGCGCGCGCCACCGCCAGCCGCTGCCGCTCGCGCAGGTTGTAGCGGTCGCCGACGAGCTTGAGCGCGGACTTCGTCTGGTAGCCGCGGCTGAGGAGCCACGACAGCTCGGACGTGGCGACGCGCAGCGCCGGGAGCCGCGCCTCTCCGAACAGCCGCGCGTCCTCGGGGTGCGCGCCCCTGTGCCGGCGCCTGTCAGGACTCACGCCTCAGCCCTTTTCCGTAAAGGACGAAGCGGGAAGGATGAATGTTGAAGTGACGGCCGTCTGAACGTCATCCCCTCTTCCTCGCGCGCTTCTTCGCCGCTTTCTTAGCTGTCTTCGTAGCCGCCGGCTTCGGGCGGTCGGGCTCGCCGACGGTCTCGGCCTCGTGGCCGGGGACGGCGAAGTCGTCGGGAAGTTTTTGGAGGAGCCAGAGCGGGCGGCCGCGCTCCTCGCGCCCCTTCATCCTGAAGAGACGCCAGCCGCCGCCGAGGCGCGCGCCTTCGAGCCGGAAGCGGAGCGAGCCCGCGCGCCAGCCCTCCACGGGGTCGCCCTCGGGGAAGAATCCCCCGATGTCCCAGCGGTAGACGCGCCCGGCGCCGTAAGTGCCCTCGGGCAGCACGCCCTCGAAGTTGATGTACGAGAGCGCGTGGTCGGGCACCTGGACGGCGAGGCGCTTCGCCGAAGGGTCGAGCGAAGGCCCCTTCGGCACCGCCCAAGACTTGAGCGTCCCCGCCATCTCCAGACGGAAGTCCCAGTGCAAACGGCTCGCGTGGTGCTCCTGCACGACGAATCTCGGCCCGCGCTTCATGCACAGATTCTGCCACAGCGCGACCGCGAAGCCGTCACCGCCGGTGCCCACTCGTCCCGCTCGCAGTCCGTTTTGTCACACAACCCTTCACAAACCCGCCCGCGCCCCTTATCCTCGCTTTTCGCGCCCGACCGCGCTCTAAACCCGCGCCGACAGGTCAAACCGACAAACGTGCGCCTTCAGCACGCGCCTCCCCGCCGGGGAGGGCGCGAGGGCGGGCGCGGGTGTGCTGAAAGGACGGCAGGAAAGTCCGACGAGATGACTGAAGCGGAGACTTTGGAGGGAGTGCGGCTCGCCGTCCCGGGCGAGGCCGAGGCCGGGGGCGAGCGCGTGTGGAGGGGCCGTCTGGCGCGCTGGGGAATCATCTTCGCCGTGTGGACGGCGCTCGCCTTCTTCTTCACGGGGCAGCTCTACTACACGCGGCTTTTGAGCGAGCGGCCCATCACGTGGGGCGCCGCCGCCTCGCAGCAGTTCATCTACCCGTACCTCTGGGCGGCGGGCACCATCTTCGTGCTCTGGCTCGCCAACCGCTTCCCCGTCGAGGGCGCGCGCTGGGCGGGGCACACGCTGCTCCACCTCCTCTTCGCCACGGCCTTCGTCTTCGTCGTCTCCGGCACGTTCCAGCTCGTCTACCACTTCCTCTTCCTGCACGGCCCCGGCAAGCACTACGAGCCGTGGACGACGCTCCAGTGGATCATCTACAACTCGTCCGAGAACTACGGCATCTACGGCCTGCTGATCCTGCTCAACCAGGTCTTCCGCTACTACCGGCGCTTCCGCGAGGGCGAGCTGCGCTCATCACGGCTCCAGACGCAGCTCGCGAGCGCGCAGCTCGAAGCCTTGAAGATGCAGCTCCAGCCGCACTTCCTCTTTAACACGCTCCACTCCATCTCGGCGCTCGTCCACCGCGACCCGGACGCGGCCGACCGCATGATCGCGCGTCTCGGAGACTTCCTGCGCCTGACGCTCGAGAACTCGGGCGCGCGCGAGGTCTCGCTCCGGAAGGAGCTTGAGTTTTTGACCTGCTACCTGGAGATCGAGCGCGTGCGCTTCCAGGACCGCCTGACCACCAGCCTCGAAGTCGAGCCCGACGCGCTCGACACGCCCGTCCCCAACCTCATCCTCCAGCCCATCGTCGAGAACGCCCTGCGCCACGGCGTGGCACAGACCCGCGGCCCCGGCCGCGTCGAGATTTCGGCGAAACGTGAGAGCGGCTCGCTGCGTATACGGGTCTGGGACAACGGGCCGGGGCTAAAAGCCATCACACGGCCGGACGACGGGTTGAAAATTGGGCTCGGGCTGTCGAACACGCGCGCGCGGCTCGAACAGCTCTACGGCGCCTCGCACCGCTTAGAGCTGGAGAACGCGCCCCAGGGCGGGCTGCTCGTGACGCTGGAGATTCCGGCCCCGAGACGCGCCGCCGCCTGAGACCCAGCGGAACCCGCCGCCAGCCCCCGCGTTAATAAATCTGAAACCCGAAGGCGTTTTTTGCCACAAACCTTTACGGCGCGGTGTTTTCTTTGCGTAAGGGTCAAGGCCGACCGCCGCCGAGGCCGTACCGACGACTGACCCGCCGCCCACCGACTCTATGACCGAAGCCGCACAGGCGCCCATCCGCGTGCTCGTCGTCGACGACGAGCCGCTCGCGCGAGAGAAGATTCGCGGCATGGCGGCCGACGACCCCGATTTGCGCGTCGTCGGCGAATGTACGAACGGCGCCGAGGCCATCGAGGCCGTCCAGTCGATGCGCCCCGACCTCATCCTGCTC